>JAFWDI010000023.1 GCA_017513125.1 Lachnospiraceae bacterium
GAAGACGATGATCATGTAGACGTACTTCAGGGGGCTGGTCGCGAACGCGCCCAGGAACGCGCCGGCGATGATGCCGAACACGCACGAGGATCCGTTCGTACCACGGCCCAGGTTGATGGACATCTGGGCACGCTCGTTCTGGTCCTCGGTCATGTTTACGGTCTGTGCGTTCATCGCGCACTCACCGACCGACCACAGGACGTGCGACGCCAGGAAGCCGATGATGATGACGACGGCGGAAACAGCCTCGCTCTCGGACACTCTCACGAACGCGAACGCGAACAGGACAGTGACGATAGGCGGAGCGATCGCCAGCCACGAACGGGTGATGCCCCAGGGCAGGCGCTTTCCGATACTCTCCATGATCTGTCCATAGAAGAACGAGAAGATGAAGTCGATGATCGTGGTGGTCATCTGGATGGTACCGATGATGCCCAGCGAGAACAGGGCGGTATCGGTCAGGAACGCCGAGAAGTAATACAGCTCGGTACAGGTCAGGATCGAGTAGAAGAACTTGCAGCAGAAATAGCAGATATAATCTACCGGCGGGTTCTTCAGACGCTTAATAGCAGTAGTCTGTTCCATAATTCCTATCCTTTCTTAAGTTTGGTTTTGGGCTTTCCGCTTCCCGGACACCGGCCTTCTGTCGAGCTGTCCCTTCCCTTCAGCAGGTCAAAAACCGGGAATCGTAAAGTACAGACACTAAGTTCCTTCTAAAGTTTATCTGTTCTAATTATAAAATAAAACTAAACAGCGCATGAATCGTTTATGAATATGGCACACTTCGCAGGCCGGCCCCCTGTGTGCTTTTTTGAATCCGGTCGTTAAATATTGCAATGTCTTATTAGCGCGTTTTTTCTTAAAATATATAGTGTCAGGATACAGCATCCGACCATTCCCTAAGGCCGGCGCTCTCGTTTCCTGACCGAAGCTTATTCCCCCTGTCCGTGCGAAAGGAAAAGATCTGCCATGCAGCTGCTGAACAAACGCATTACTTGCTTTCTGGAACTGGCCTCCTGCCTGAGCTTCAGCGTCGCCGCAGAGCATCTGAACATTACCCAGCAGGCCGTTACCTACCAGATCGCCGAACTGGAAAAGGAGCTCGGAGTCCCGCTTTTTGTCCGGACCACCCGTCACGTTTCCCTGACCCATGCCGGCCGGATCATGAGGGATGAATTTCTCCGCATCAGCCGATCGGTCGACAATGCCATTGCGAAAGTCCGTGACGCGGAAGTCCTGAACTATGCTGCGGTCACGATCGGTTTCCTGCGCATCCTCTCACGGAACCGAATCATCGTTCCTGCCCTGAATATGCTTCAGGGAAAATTCCGGGACGTCGTCTTTATCGTGAAACTGTACGATTTCGTGGATCTTCGGAACCGCCTGTTCGACGGCGAGCTGGACATCTGCATTGCCGGCTGCACCGACTGGCCGACCTGGCCGTCCTGCGAGGGAACCCTGATCCGCCGCGACCCTCTGGTCGTCGTAACAGGGGCGAACAGCCCGCTGGCGCGCGAGATCCGGTCGAACCCCGACGGGCTTCCCACGAAAGCAGACCTGGAGCGCCACCCGATGCTCGCGGTCCCCGACGACGTCCATCTGGGCTCGGGACCCGATTACTCCTACATCCCGCGCGACGAGATCATCCAGGTCCCGGATATGGAGACCATGCTCATCCACATCGCCGCCGGCGTCGGCTTCGCCTGTCTTACGCCGCTGTTCGACGGAAGCGAAAACCCGGATCTGCTCCTCTGCCCCGCCCCCTTCGAGACCGACTACCGCGATATCGTCGCGGTGCACCGGACAGACATGAAGAGCCCGCTGGTTATGGAGATCGAGCGGGAGCTGGTCAGCTTCCTGAAAAAAACGCTGGACTGACCCGGCCGCCTGCCGCCGCACATACCAAGACCCCCGCCGCAGGGACGGGGGTCTTTTGTTTCAGCCTGGTGATCTTTAAGTCTGTACTGCAATGTCTAAATCCAGGTTTCGTAAGTTTTACGCTTCGCCTCTCTCGGCGAGGATCGCGTTCACGCGTGCCTCTTCCTCGGCGGCCTCTCTCGCGTTCTCCGCGATGTACTCCTGAGCTTTCTTTTCAGGAATGTTATACAGCAGGACGAAGAATGCGGCGATCAGGGCGATCACTGCGGACCACAGCAGGAACGAAGTCGCGAAGCCGTTCGACACAGCCTGCGCGTTCGCTTCGGGCTGACCCGCGGCGAGCCACTCGGTGTAGCCGGTCATGCCGATGGCGGCGGTGATCAGAGCCGAACGCATCAGCAGGGAGATCTTCAGCGGCAGAGCCATGAAGGAGACCGTGAATGCGCCAAGGTTCTTCTTGTGCTTATAGGTCAGCTCGGCGCCGACGTCAGCCATCAGGCCAACCTGCATCATCGTTCCGCCGTTGCCCAGCAGGGTAACGATCATGGTCACGACGAGGTAGAACATCATGTTCTGACGGAAAGGCGGCAGCCAGGGCAGCAGCAGGCCGATGAACATGATGGTGTTCGAGACCAGGAAGCAGACCTTCTTCGAGCCTTTGCAGATCTTCGTCAGCAGGATCGGGACCCAGAAGACGCCGCCGATCAGAGCGACGATGCCCTTGACGGACATGAACGTACCCATGATCTCACCGGCGTGGATCGTGTAGTTGAAGTAGTAGAACATCAGTCCGGACTGCAGGAAGGTGAACAGGTATCCGAAGAGGATGGCGATCATGACCATGATGCCGTTCTTGGAAGTGAACACCGCCTTGTAGGCCTGACCCAGAGTAGCAGTACGGGAAGAGATCTCGGCGACTTTCTTCTCACGCTCTCTGAGAGCTTCGTACTCGGCTCTGGTCGGCTCGGTGCCCTTCGAACGCCAGAAGGTCAGAAGGAAGCCGATCCAGTAGAGGATGCCGAACACGATGATCATGTACACGTACTTGAAGGGGCTCGACGCAAACGTGCTCAGGAAGAAACCGGCGATAACGCCGAACACGCACGAAGAAGCCATGGTGCCGCGGCCGAGGTTGATCGACATCTGCGCTCTCTGCGCGTTATCGTCGGTCATGTTGACGGTCTGGGCGTTCATCGCGCACTCGCCGATCGACCAGACGACGTGCGATGCCAGGAACGCGATGATGATGACGATCGCGGAAGCCAGCTCGTTCTCGCTCACTCTGACGAAGCAGAAGATGAACAGGATCGTGGCAACGGGCGGAGCGACGACCAGCCAGGAGCGGGTCATGCCCCAGGGCATGTGCTTTCCGATACCTTCCATCAGCGCGCCGTAGAAGAACGAGAAGATCATATCAATGATCGTCGTGGTCATCTGAATCATACCGATGATGCCGAGCGAGAAGAGCGCGGTATCAGTCAGGAATGCTGAGAAGTAGTACAGCTCGGTACAAGTCAGAATGGAGAAGAAGAACTTGCACAGGAAGTAGCACACGTAGTCTACCGGCGGGTTCTTCAGCTTTTTAACAACAGCAGTCTGTTCCATAAACTTTTCCCCTTTCCTAATTCCCTGCCCCGTGAGAGCAGAATTACTGAGTTTCGATTAATAAAGAGTCTATGTTCTTTTCCGACCGCCGTCAATAATTTTATAGTAAAATATTTCAAATACAAGCTGTCCTTTTGTATGTATTTTACAAACAAAATCCACTTGTTTAAAACTCATTAAAAAGCGGAGCCCTCCGAGGAGAGCTCCGCTGCAACTGCTTTTCGGCTGACCGATCCGCCGGCTCAGTGCGCCTTCGTGCAGCAGTCAAGCCACGGGTGATCGGATCCCTTATAGTTATCATAGACCTTATAGCAGAAGTCTTCCGCCAGCTCGGTCGTCACGGGCTGCACCGGGCAGAAGTCGGACAGATGGCTGTCGCGGGTCTCGGTCGCGACCTGCGGCATGCGGTCTCTCGAGAAGCCCATCTGCGCCAGCGAAGGAATGCCCATCTCCGCCATCATGTCACGGCACTTCTGAGCCGCCAGCTGGCCGAGCTCTTCGCCGCTCATGTTCTTATCGTAATCCAACTCGAACGCCTCGGCGATCTCCAGCATTTTGTCCGGAACCGCCGGACCGACCAGCGCGAGAGTCTCCGGGATCTCCAGCGCGCAGCCCTCGCCGTGCGAGGTGTGCAGATAGGTGCACAGGCCGTCCGCCGTCGCGTGGCCGATGTGGGTCAGGGGGGCGTCGAACGCGATGCCCGCCAGGTAAGCGGCCTTCGCCATGCCTTCACGCGCCTCCATGTCCGAACCGTCATGATACGCGCGAAGCAGATAGCGGTTGATCAGGCGGATCGCGTTCAGGCCGCAGGCGTGCGCGAGCGGGTTCGGGTTATTGCCCGTGATGCCCTCGACCGCGTGAGCCAGCGCGTCCATGCCGCAGCAGCCGGTCTCGTACGGAGGCAGCGTCACGGTCAGATCCGGGTCAATGATGGTCTGCGCCAGCTCGATGAACACGCTCCACTTCATCGGCCAGCCGTTATGATCGACGGCGATGATCGCGCACTTCGTGCCCTCGGCGCCGGTGCCGGAGGTCGTCGGCATCAGGATGACCGGGTATGCGACCGGGATCGAGGGCGGATCCGGCAGGACGTACTTCTCGGCCGGGCCTTCATTACTCAGAAGGATCGTCGCGCCTTTGACCATATCCATCGTGCTGCCGCCGCCGATGCCGATCATGCAGTCGCAGCCGGCTTCCTTCGCCATCTGGCCGACCTTGTTCACCAGCCAGACAGGCGCATCGCGCTCGGTCTCGTTAAAGAAAACATAGTCCACGCCGGCCTCCTCCAGGCTGGCCTTCACCTTCGCGTAGGTCTCCTCGCCCAGGTTTCTGTCGCAGGCCAGAAACGCTTTCGTCGCGCCGAACTCCTTCGCCTTTGCGCCGAGCTGGGACACGGTGCCGCGGCCGAACATGATCTCAGAATGCAGTCCAAATTCAGACATAATTTTACCTCCCTGGTATGCTTTGTGTTCAGCGCGCAATATGGGCGCGCGGAATGCTTCTCAACAGCGGGAAACTTACATCTTCCGCCTTTTTAAGAATATTCCGACACGCCCGATTAGTCAAACCGATTTTCATGGCAGGCCCCGCGCGCCGCGCCGCGGGCAGCCTTTTCCTCACTCAGGCAGATACTCGTTCGTAAAGCCCGTGCCGTCCGCGATCGGCTCCTCGGAAAGGCCGTTTTCCGTGATCCACCGATAAAACGCGTTCCAGCGCGCCGGGTCGATCACGCCCCACTGCGAAGCGTCCGCGATGTACTGTTCGGACAGATACGCCTGACTCGCGTGCACCAGCTCCGGATCCAGTTCCGGCGCCGCAGCCAGCAGGATGTCCGCAGCCTCGTCCGGGTTTTCCGCCGCCCAGGTGTAGCCGCGCGAGAGCGCCTCGACGAACGCGCGCGCCGCATCGGGATTTTCCTCCATCCAGTCGGTGTTTCCGACGATCACGGGCGTGTAATAGTCGAACACGGGGTCAATGTCCGCGAACGCGAAGTAATCGATATCCAGCCCGGCCAGCTCGCAGGCGACGCCCGCCCAGCCGTAGAAGATCCAGATCGCGTCGACCGAGTTCGTCTGCAGCGCGGAGACCTCGTCCGTAACATTGCTCGGGATCAGCTGTACCTGATCGAAATCGCCGCCGTCGGCCTCCATGACCCTGCGCAGGGTCGCCTTCTCGATGTCGAGATCCCAGGTCGCGTAGCTGTGCCCTTCCAGACCCGCCGGCCGGTCCATGCCCTCGCCGGCGCGCGAAACGATGCCGCTGGTGTTGTGCTGCACCACCGCCGCGACCGCCGCGATCGGAAGCGCTTCATCCCCGACGACCGCCGGCATCATCGTGTCCTGGAAGCTCACGCCGAACTGCGCAGAGTTCGAACCGACCATCAGCTCCGCGGTGTTTTCCGCCGGCTGCACGATCGTCACGTCCAGGCCGGCCTCCTCGAAATAGCCGAGCGCTTCGGCCGCATAGACTCCGGTGTGATTCGTGTTCGGGGTCCAGTCGAGCGCGAACGTGATCTCGGTGAGGTCTCCCTGCTCCGCGGCGCCGGCGTCCTCCGACCCGTTCTGCGCGGACGCGTCGGAACCGCTGTCCGCGGGGGCCTCATGGCCCGAACCGTTCCCGCCGCATGCCGCGAGCGAAAACGCCGTCACGGCCGCCAGCGCGGCCGCCAGAATCAGTTTTCCGGTCTTTTTCATGTCTCTGAAGTCCTTTCTTTAATATGCGTCCAGGGCATCAGCCGCCGCTCCGCCAGGCTCACGATCCCCATCAGGATCAGGCTCACCACGGAGATCACGACGATGACCGCGAACATCTTATCGAACGCGAACGCGCTCTTTACCCGCGTCATGTAGACGCCGAGGCCTTCGAAGCCGCCGAGCCACTCGGAGATGACCGCGCCGACCACCGCGTACGACACGCAGATCCGCAGCGCCGAGAAGAACGATCCGAGCGCGCCCGGGAACTTCACATGGCGGAAGATCTGCGCGCGGCTCGCACCCATCGAGCGCAGCAGGTCGATCGTCTCCGGGTCCGCCTCGCGGAAGCCCGAGAGCATGCTGACGGTCATCGGGAAGAACGTCACGATGATGATCAGCACGACCTTCGGCAGCAGTCCGTAGCCGAACCACAGCACCAGCAGAGGCGCGATCGCCACGGTCGGGATCGTCTGCGAGATCACGATCAGCGGGTACAGCGCCCGGTATGCCCCGTCGAAGCGGTCCATCAGCACCGCAAATCCGAAGCCGATCAGCACGCCGAGCGCGAGGCCGGCGGCCGACTCGACGATCGTGACCCGCGAATGCGCCAGCAGCAGCGGAAACTCGCTTACCAGCGCCGCGGCCACCTTCACCGGCGAAGGCAGCATGAACGAGGGCACGAGCTCCGCCGTGCTCACGAGCTGCCAGGCCAGAATGATCGCGATCAACGTCACGATCGGCCACACCCAGGCATGACGCGCAGGACGCACGCTCCGGGCAGGCCGGGCGCTCCGGCCGGTGCTGTCCGCGTATTCGTTTTTCGGCCCGCGGGCCGCCATCAGCGGCCGCCTTCCGCCGCGACTTCGCCGATGATGCCGCGCACGTCGTCGTCGAGGTGGTGCTTCGTGATCTTCTTTTCGATCGAGAGCACGTCGCCGTCCGGCTTCCAGACGATCTTCACGTAAGCCGAAACTTCCGCGCATCCCGCGCGCACGGCCACCTTCTGGCACTCCTTCACGATGTCCATCAGCCGGTCGTAGTCGCCCTCGATCGTGGTCTCGAACGGCCCGACCGAGCAGGTCAGCCCCTGGCTTTTAATGTAAGCGATGACCTCGTCGACGATGCGGATCAGCTCATCCTCGCTGTCGACCTTCGGCAGCACCTGAATCGCTACGCTGGCATTCATTTCGTTCCTCCTTCCATGCCTCCGCGGCAGCCGGTCTCCGGCGCCCGGTCAGTGTCTCTCCGCAGCCAGCTCCTTCAGCTTCGCGGAGATCTGTCTCTTATACTCCAGAAAACGCTCCGACAGCGCGAAATCCTCCGTGCGCGGCCGGGGCTCGTCGATCTTAAACTCCGCCCGGATGCTGCCGGGACGTCCGCCCAGCAGGCATACGCGGTCCGAAAGCAGGATCGCTTCATCGATGTCATGCGTGATGAAAAACGTCGAAAGCCGGATCTCCTCCATCACCGAGAGATACCAGCGGTGCATATCCGCCTTCGTCAGCGTATCGAGCGCCGAGAAGGGCTCGTCGAGCAATGCCGCCTCCCCCGAAAACAGATACGTCCGCAGCAGGGCCGCACGCTGGCGCATGCCGCCCGAGAGCTGCGCGGGATAATCCTTCGCGGTCCCGGCCAGACCGAAATGAGGCAGGAGCTCCGCCGCCCGCGCCCGCGCTTCCTGCTTCTTCATGCCGCGGATGACGAGCGGGAGCGAGACATTGTCCTCGATCGTATAATAAGGAAGCAGGTGATCCTTCTGGAGCATATAGCTGATGCGCCCGGGGCGCCCGGTGATGTCCTCGCCGTTCAGCAGGACCTGCCCTGTCTGCGGGCGGTTCAGCCCGGCGATGACCGAAAACAGCGTCGTCTTCCCGCCGCCCGAAGCGCCGAGGATGCTGACGAGCTCGCCCCGCTCCAGCGTGAGATTCACGTCCTCCAGGATCCGCTTCTTTCCGTCGTAGGAAAAGCTCACGTTTTTGATTTCCAGAACGCTCATAAAAAAGCCTCCGCCGGATACCGGCAGAGGCTTCGATGGACTTCGTCCGCGCATGACGCGCCTTATCTCTCTACGCCGGCATTATCCGGATCAGATCAACGGGTCTAAGGAGGGATGTCCTTACTCTCAGCCGGCCTCCGCCAGCTCCCCTTCTGTTTTCGGGCGGGCCCGGAAAGGCTCCGCCGACCTATGCATGATACCCCCTCGGCGGACGGAATGTCAATGTCTTCGAACCCTTTAATTAGGCCCGGAAAGCAAAACCGGCGCCCGAAATCCAAAGATATTACAAAACTTGTAGCGTGCGACATTTTTCGGTTGACATTGCCGGAAGCCGCCGTTAAAATACATCATTGCGCCGTCAGGAGTATTTGGCGCTGTTTTGTTTTAAGGAAAAAACAGGAGGTCATTCATGGGCGAGAACGCCATTAACGCCGCTGCGAAGGAAAACCCGCTGGGGTATGAGCCGATCGGAAAGCTGATCCGCACGTTCGCGATTCCGAGTGTAGTCGCATTCGTCATCAGTTCACTTTACAACATTGTCGACCAGCTGTTCATCGGCTGGGGCGTCGGCTATCTGGGCAATGCCGCGACGAACATCATCGTTCCCCTGACCATCATCATGATCGCGCTCGGCCTGCTGATCGGCGACGGCGCGGCCGCTTTCATCGCCCTGAATCTGGGCGTGGGCCGCAAAGACCGCGCGGCGAAGGGCGCCGGCGGAGCGATTCTCATGTCCGTTATCGTAAGTGTGATCCTGACCATCGTATGCTCGGCCTTCCTGACCCCGCTTTGCCGTTTTCTGGGCGCAACGGAAACGGTCCTTCCGTACGCGGTGGATTACGGCCGCATCATCGTGATCGGTTTCGTGTTCGCGCTGTGCGACGGTTCCTTCGCGGCGCTGATGCGCGCCGACGGCCGCCCCCGGATCTCGATGCTGGGCATGGTCCTCGGCTGCATCACGAACTTCATCTTCGACCCGCTTTTCATCTTCGTGTTCGGCTGGGGCGTAAAAGGCGCCGCGTTCGCGACGATTCTCGGCCAGATCGTGAACTTCGCGTTCTTCATATTCTGCATGAGACGCATGAAGTCTTTCACCCTGACGAAAGCCGACGTTCTGAAGCCCGAATGGAAGGTCAATAAAAAGATCCTGACGCTGGGCATTTCGAGCTTCATCTCCCAGTGTGCCTCCGTCGTCGTCACGGTCCTGATGAACCGCAGCCTCGTGAAGTGGGGCGCCGCTTCGATCTACGGCGCGGACATCGCGCTGGCGGTCTTTGGTATCGTCATGAAGGTCAATAACCTGATCTGCGGCATCCCGATCGGCATCGCCGGCGGTTCGCAGCCCATCTATGGGTTTAACTATAGTTCGGGCCAGCACGACCGCGTGAGGAAGACTCTGCTGACTTCCTGGGGAATCGGAACAGCCATTATGGTCGCGGCTTTCTTCATATACCAGCTGTTCCCGCGGCAGATCATCGGGATCTTCGGCAGCGAGTCGGAACTGTATAACCAGTTCGCAGTCCTCTGCTTCCGCATCGCTACAGCTCTGATCTTCCTGATGCCCACGAGCGCGTGCATCAGCATCTTCTTCCAGGCCATCGGCCGGCCCGTCCAGGCACTGGTCGTCTCTCTGTGCCGGCAGGTCCTGATCCTGATTCCGTGCGTGATCATCCTGCCGCTGTTCTTCGGGCTGAACGGTCTGCTGGCCGCGATGCCGGCCGGAGACGTCGGCGCGGCGGCGGTGGCGTTCATCACCTTCATGATCATGAGAAAGAAGATATTCAATGTAGAGGCCGCGCGAAAAGCGGCGGCAGTCGACTGACGGGAGCGGCCCGAAAGGCCCGGATCGGCAGATACTGTCAAATGTTTCCGAAAGCTTAGGATTTTTCCTGGGCTTTCTTTTTTATTGCCCGTCTGCCGCAAGGCATGCTATGTTAATCTCGACGTAACAGGAGAAACCGGCGTAAAGCCGCAGCATAAAAGAGACTCCCATGAAAAAGTGGTTTCAAAAAAATCTCAGACGGAACTGGCTCTCGCTGACGGTCGCGATCTGCATCGGCGTGGTTTTGTTCGTGTTTCTTTCGCATCTGGGAGACGTGGGCCGCGCGATCGCCTGGCTGTGGAACCTGTTCGCCCCGATCATTCTGGGTTTCTGCATCGCTTACGTCCTGAACCCGATCGCCGGAGGCTTCGACCGCACGATCTTTAAACGGCTCCGGCGCAGGAACGTCGCCTGGCTGCTGTCCGTGGCATTGACCATTATCGTGGTCCTGGCGCTGTTCGCGATCCTGATGGTCTTCCTGATCCCGCAGCTGATCGACAGTATCCGGGGCTTTATCGCGAACCTCGGAAACTATATGGACGCCCTGACCAGATTCGGCATCGCGATCCGCAGCCGCATCCCGAACCTGAACATCGACTTCACCGAGATCGACGAGCTTGTAACGAATTTCGGCCAGCGCATCGTAACCTACATCACCGAACACCAGGGAGAGCTTTTCAGCGCCCTGACCGGCGCCGGCCAGACGCTGTTTTATCTGCTGATCAGCTTCGTGATCGCGGTCTACGTCCTTGCGGACAAGGTCCGTGTCATCGGCTGGATCAAACGCTTCGTAAAAGTTCTCACGAAAGACGAGAACCACGACGCCATCCGCCAGTTCTGGAATCGCTGTAATCAGATCATCCGGCGGTTCATCATCGTCGACTTTATCGAGGCTCTGCTCGTCGGCCTGCTGAACGCACTGCTGATGCGGATCTTCGGCATGAGCTACATCGTGATCGTATCCATGGTCGTGGGCGTGACGAACCTGTTCCCGACCTTCGGTCCGATCGTCGGCGCCGCCGTGGGCGCGCTGATTCTGCTGCTGGTAAACCCGCTTCACGCTCTGATCTTCCTGATCTTTACCGTGCTGCTGCAGTTCGCCGACGGCTATATCGTAAAGCCGAAGCTCTACGGCAACACGCTTCACGTGAGCGGCCTGTGGGTCCTGATCATGCTGATCGTCTGGGGACGGATGATCGGCGTCGTCGGCGTGTTCCTCGCGATCCCGATCGGCGCCATTCTGGATTTCCTGTACAGAGACTACATTTATCCGAAGCTCGCGAAGCGGAAAGAGCAGCGGATCGCGCGTGAGAAAGCGGAAGCCGCGGAAGCGGCGGAAGAGGCCGAAACTGCCGCAGAAGAGGCGAAGAACGCGGCGGAAGAGGCCCGGAACGCGGCGGAAGAGGCCGAGGCGGCCGCAGAGATCGTTGCGGAAGCTGCCGGCACGGTCCCGGATGCGGACGGCGGTTCCGATCCGGAATAAAAAAAGCCCGGGGATCAATCCCCGGGGAAGAGGCGGCCCTGATACGCGCCGCGCTCACGAAAACGTTCGGAAAGGCGGTTCAATACCGCCTTTTTATTTGCGCTCCACTGCGGCGCGATCAGCAGTTTCTTCGCGCCGTCGCCGGTCAGACGGTGGATGACGACCTCCGGCGGGAGCATTTCCACGAGGTCAATGACCAGGTCCGCGTACTCATCCGGTGTGAAGCCCCGGATGACGCCGGGATCCTCCGCGTACATCCGCGCGAGCTCCGTGCCCGCGAGCACGTGGAGCAGCTGGAGCTTGATCCCGTCAATGCCTGCTCCGCCCGCGCCGCGCCCGAGACCCGCGAGATATCCGACGGTCGCGCGCATGTCTTCCTCATCCTCTCCCGGAAGCCCCAGAATCACATGGACGACGACCTCAAGGCCGGCCTCTTTCAGGCGGCGGAAAGCGTCCTCGAAGACCGGCAGGTCATATCCGCGCCGGATCAGCCGTGCCGTGCGCTCATGAATCGTCTGCAGCCCGAGCTCGACCCATACCGGCTTCACGCGGTCCAGCTCCGAAAGCAGTTCGATCCACTCCGGGCCGAGACAGTCCGGCCGCGTCGCGACCGCAAGGGCGCAGATATCCGGACGGGCGGCGGCCCGCCGAAAGCACTCCCCGATCCGGGCGATGTCTCCGTATGTGTTCGTATATGACTGGAAATAGGCGACGTAGCGGCCCCGGCCGGGCTCTGCGCTTCCGTCTTCGCCGCGGTCACGCGCCGGCATCTTTTTCTCCACACGCGCCTTCGCGGCGTCGATCATCGCGTCGATGCCGATCCGCGCCTCCGGTTCCGAAGCATGATCCCGGAACGGGACCGGGACGCCTCCGGGAGCCGGCAGGCCCCGCTCCGCGAACTCGGTTCCGCCGCCCGCACAGAAGATGCAGCCGCCGGTCCCGCATGTACCGTCGCGGTTCGGGCAGGTGCAGCCGATGTCCAGGCCGAGCTTATAGACCTTACCCCCGAAGCGCTCCCTGAGCGCCGCGTTCAGCGAGCGATAAGGCAGGCGGCCTCCGGCACTTCCCGCAGAACGTATGCCGCGTCTTTCATGATCTTCCCGGTCAACCCCCATATGACCCAATCCTCATAGTAATAAAACACCACGCGGTCCTTCCGCATGCGCCACGGGTAATTTACGCCGCCCGGAATCTTATCCACGGGAAAATCTTCCGCGAGCTCGATGCTCAGGCGGTTCTCGTACTCGTCCGGCTCCGTCTCCAGGAAGAACCGCAGGGGCACTTCGAACGTACAGGCGACCTCAGCCTCCGACCAGGTCCCTTCGTAATCCGCAAGCTCGCACAGAAACACCGCGATGTCGTTCCCGTAGGCCGCCCGCATGGTCTTCATCCGCGCCAGCAGCGTCACCTGCTCAGGGCGGATCAGAAGCTCTTCCGACATTTCACGGACAACGGTCTGCGCGGCCGTCTCGCCTTCTTCCGCGGCGCCTCCGGGCAGGCAGATCTCCCCCGGCTGGCGGTCCAGATCCTCCGCGCGCTTCTCAAAGACGACCCGCAGCTCCTCCGTGCCGTCCGCGAGCGTCCGCCGGACCAGCGGGATCGCAACCGCAAACAGCCCTGCCGGGCCGTTCGTCGTCGCATGCCGAAAATCGGGCAGCGTCTCCGCGCCCTCCGTCTGCGGCTCCCGTCCCTCCTTCGCGGCGCGAATCTCCTCTTCGGTCCACAAAACAGCGGGGCTCTTCTGTTTCCCGGTCTCCTCGCCCGGCTTTGGCCCACGGCGCGGCCCGCGCAGCATCACGATCAGTATGACGACCCAGACGACCGCCAACGCCACAGTCACTAAGATCATTACAGGATCCATATCAGCAACTCTTTCCGGCCTTCCGGCCGTACGAAAAGGGGGCACCGCTCGCGACGCCCCCTTATCTCTTTCCTTCTGCGGTCAGCCGATCACGCCAGCAGATCCTCGCAGCCCATCGCAGGCATCAGGTTGATGTCATACGCGGTGGCGTCTTCGAGGTGGAAAATACCCATGACATTACCCGTCTGCTCATTATAGATGTTCTTCAGGCCGGGGTTCTTCTCCAGAGCTTCCTCGACATACTTCGGGTCGGTGTCGATCACGGCCTTGCCGGTGTAGCGCAGCCAGTGAGCGCCCTGGCAGGCTACGATCTCGACCTTCGGGTTCGCCTCAAGCTGCTTCCAGCAGTCCTTAAAGGTGCCGATGCCGAAACGGACATAGTCGTCGCCGTCCAGGAACATGCCCAGAGGACGGATCTTCGGCTGATCGCCGTCGGCGGTCGCCAGATAGAAAGTACCTGCGCCTGCGAGGAATTCACCAATCTTACTCATAGTATTACCTCCTTCATTTATGAAAATGATTCGTTTCCCTATCTGTCGGACCCTCCCGCCTTCCGCCGTATCCGCGCCGGAGACTGCGGCCGGGTCCTCGTTCATCATATCAGAGATTTCGGGCGATGTTAATATCAGATTTCCCCGTCGGTTCCGACGCCCGTCCCTGCCGCCTCACCCGCCGCTCTTCTCTGCCTCCTGCGCCTTTCTGGCGAGCTCCTGCGCCTCGTGCTTTACGCGCGAGATGCGCTGGATGCGGCGGTTGATCTGGCTCATCTTCAGGTCCGTCGAGAACATGTCGTCCGCAATATCGTTCAGGTCGCGCCGGATCGACTCGGGAATCTCGATATCGGTCTTATACCGCAGCTGATGCTCGAGGCTCGCCCAGAAGTCCATCGCGATCGTGCGGATCTGGATCTCGACGCGGACCATGTGCTTCTGTTCGGACAGAAAGACCGGAGTCTCGATGACCAGATGCAGGCTGCGGTAGCCGCTCGGCTTCGGGTTCTTAATGTAGTCGTTCATCCGGATCAGGCGAATGTCGTCCTGCTTCAGCAGCACGTCCGCGAGCTCGTAGATGTCCTCCAGATACGAACAGACCACGCGCACGCCCGCCACGTCGTTCAGGTTCTCCCAGACGTTCTGGAACGTCAGCGGGATGCCCTTCCGCTTCATCTTTTTCATGATGCTGGCCGGCGTCTTCACGCGATGCGTGATGTACTGGATCGGGTTCCGCTCTCCGGTCATCTCCAGCTCTGCGTCGAGGTTCTCCAGCTTCGTGTTCACCTCGCGGATCGCACAGGAATACAGCAGCATCATGTCGCGGAAGTTGTCGAACTCCTCGAAATCCTCGGGCAGTTCCGGCACCGGAGCCGGTTCGTCCGTGGAAAGGCCTTTCGGTATAAAGCCCATGGGGGTCTCGATCGTGTGATCGCTTAACGTCTTCATGTGTTCTCCTTTTTGTAACATCGGGAACGGTTTTCTTTGTCCTATGTCAAGCGCCCAAAAGCGCCTCTGCCAGCGCCCCGGCCAATGTCCCGTGCCCCTCAGCACTCAGATGTACTCCGTCAGGCAGCAGCCCGACGGGCAATGCCCCGGCGTCGAAAAACCGAAGGCCTCTCTCCGCGGCCAGTTCCCGGTACAGTCCGCCCAGCTTCGCGGTCTCCGTCACCACTTCATCGCGGTCGGCCCATGAGCCGCGGACCGCCCGCACCGGAGCGATCAGGACGAGCTCCGCCCGGCCGTCACGGACCTCAGGCCGCATCAGCAGCAGGTCCAGCATATGCGCGGTCTTCTCCGCGGTCCGGGCCGCCGAAGCCCCGCCGTTCAGGATGTCGTTCGTGCCGAGCATGATCCAGACCTGGACCGTTTCTTCCGGACTGCCTGCGCCGTCAGCGGTCAATGCCGCGGCCTCCTCCTCGATGGTCTCGATCAGCCCGGGCATCTCCGTGTCGCTCGCCGGCACCTCCCTGCCGTTCCTGCCCAGGTTCCGGAAGCGGATCCCGGTCCGCCGCGCGAGCAGCGACACCCAGCGCACGTCCGGACCGTAGCGCCATTCCGCGCTTTGGCCGCCGTCATAGCCGTAGGTGTTCGAGTCCCCGAAGCAGATGACCGCCGCGGGGGCGGCAGCAGGGTCCGCGGCACCGGTATTGCCCTCGATTCCGAGCGCCTCATAATCCTCCGGCGTAAACCGATGATAGATCACATGCAGTCCGTGCGCGTCCTCTCCTTCGAACTTCACGCAGTACCGGTAATCGTCCGGCACCCCGTCCGCGAAATACAGCAGCAGGTCGAACTCGCCCCCGATCTCCCGGCACACGACCCGCTCCGGCGCGGAGGCATGCCGGCGGAACAGCTCCGTGATCTCCTCCCGCTTCTGCGGATGCCCGCCGACCGTCCGGATGAGCTCGGTGAGAAACGCCGGCTCCGGGACGGTCTCATGGATGATCCTCGCGCCCTCCCCGGGGACCCGCAGGCAGAAGCGCCCGCCGTCGTGCGAGACCTCCAGTGCCCCGAACGCGTCCGCGTTCAGCGCCGCGAAATCCTCCAGCACGGCCTGCATGCGCGCCAGTCTGGACCGATCGAAGAGCGGGTCCGGCGCGAACGTCCGCTCCATCCCCAGGAGCCGTTCCAGCGACTCGAGCGGATAATAAAAACCTATGGGGATCTCCGCAAAACCGAGCTTGATCTGGGACTCCAGGATCACGTCGGTGAGATTTTTCTTCAGTGCGGGATACCGGTCCCGCCAGGCCGTCAGGTCAAAAGTCATATCGTCTCCCGCTCCCGTCCGGGCCGCCAGAAGCGGCGCGGTCAGATCTTCGGCTCGCGGGGCTCCACGCGCACTTCGATGCCCATCTCCTCCGCGCGCATGCGGTCCGCGCGCGATACGCCCTTCGGGGCCGCGAGCACCATCTTGGCATACTTTCCGCCGAAGCGTTCGGTCACGGTGCGGAGCTCATAGAGCGCGTCCTTGTCGACGGAACCGCTCTTGCAGGAGATGA
The DNA here is from genome assembly GCA_017513125.1 of Lachnospiraceae bacterium. GTDB lineage: Bacteria > Bacillota > Clostridia > Lachnospirales > Lachnospiraceae > RGIG5636. The sequence goes on from JAFWDI010000023.1 coordinate 16,331, forward strand.
ACGTCGGCACCAGGCCGCGCAGCACGAGCACGTCGATCTCGTTCAATACGTCCTCGCTCCTGCCGCTGTGCAGGACGCCGTCCCAATCCAGATGCGCCCCGACGAGACAGTCGTCGCTGTCCTCCGCCTCGCCCACATAGGTATGCAGTTCGAGGATGCAGCCCGCTTCCCACAGCCAGTTCTTCGCGGTCGCGTCGCGATAGCGGAACGAAGTCGCTCCGCCCGTTTCGATCACGAGATCTTCGATCACGCCGACGTCCGCACAGCAGTTCAGCATGATGTCGATCTCGCGCTTCCCGTCGAGCTTCTTCAGGTTCGCGAGTTTCGCGCGGGAAGCCTCGGGCGGGATCACCACGCGCAGGCCGTCGGGCGGAAAGCCCTGCAGGTACACCGCGAAGCTGTTCCAGGACTCCAGATGCTCCTTACTGACGCTCCAGAGCGCCTCGATATCGGCTCGTTCGGCAGAGAGGTCAATGTCTTTCGACCGCTTATGCATCCTGTCCACGATGCGCCCGCCGTGCATGCGGATCAGCATGTCGAGATCGACCGGGACATTTCTCGGAGTGCCGCCGGCGGTCAGCGTGAACGGAGCGGCGTGAGCTTCCGGATCAGACCCGGGCTCCGGGGCGGCGTGAGTTTCCGGGGCTCCGGCGAAGACATTGCCCTCGATCTCGGTCATCGCGCCGGTCTCCACGTCGAACAGATGAAGCGAGACCGCGAACTCCCGGGCGAGGATCCCGCAGGCCACGAGCGGCAGACTCCCGCCGCCGGTGATGTCGACCGTGACCTGATGACCGGCCGCCCGCTCCGCCGCCAGCACACCGCGCAGTTCGCGCACGACCGCCGGAAGATCTCCTGTGGCCACCGTCCGGAATTCGACTTCGCGAACGCCGCAATACCGGGTGAGGAACGTCTCCGTGCGGTCACGCTCGGCCGCGACGGTCTCGGCGTCGCCCAGGCAGACCGTCTTATCGATCTGAAACTTCAGTTCCGTGACCACATTCTCGATGGGCTCACGGCTCAGGAATTCAATGTTTACCACTGCCATATGCATTCCCTCCGCCGTTTATTATATCGCTTTTCCGGTGAAAAATCAGCCCGCTCCGCCGCGCACACTCGTTCTGTGGCTGCTGTCCGCTCTGCTCCTGTGAGGTGTTCGGGCGGGTCTGTTTTTTCTTTCAGGAAGAAAACCACTTGTAAGAGAATAAGGATGTGATTACATTTGAATTGACCGTTTGCCCTGCGCAAACGGTGTTTGATCAGGCCCGGTTTTATGCCGCTGCGCGTTCACTTACGGAAGACTGCCCATGGATGAAAGAAATCTCAAAACCCGCCGGATCGCGTTCGCCGCGATCATCGCGGCGCTGTACGTCGTGCTGACGGCCATCGCTTCGGCAGCCGGCCTGTCGTCCGGCGCCATCCAGTTTCGAATCTCGGAAGCACTGTGCATCCTTCCCGCGTTCACGCCGGCGGCCGTCCCCGGTCTCGCGATCGGCTGCCTCCTGTCGAACCTTCTGGCCGGCGGAATCGCGCTGGACGTCGCGTTCGGGACGCTGGCCACCCTGCTCGGAGCCATCGGCACATATCTGCTCCGGAAGAACCGCTGGCTGGCCGGAGTGTGCCCGATCGCCGCGAACATGCTGATCGTGCCCTGGGTGCTTCGCGTCGGTTACGGGATCCCCACGCCGTACTGGACGCTGGCATTGACCGTGGGGATCGGCGAGTTCGTCTGCGCGGGGATCGGCGGACAGCTGCTGTACTCGCTGATCAGAAGGCGGAAGCTGGATCAGTTCATAAAATAAAAAAGCGCCGGCCGGATACCCGGCCGGCCTCTCTTTACAACCATGTCTCGGTATTCTCCCGGCGCGCGGGCCTCGTCTCCGGCGTCACCGCCGGATAGCCCAGCACCAGGGTAAGATAAAGCTCATATCCCTCCGGAATGAACTTCGCCCTGCTGCCGGCAGTTTCCTCCGTACAGAAGACGTCCTTCGAATAGACCGTCAGCGCGCAGGAGGAAAGCCCCAGCGACTGCGCCGCGTTCATGATGTTTCCCGCCGCCAGAAAAGCTCCCGCGTCCGGCCACGGCGTTTTCGGGTCATAAGAGATCATGATCACGACAGGCGCCCCGAAAAAGTCCGACGGGAAAGGCCAGACCGCTCCCTCCGGCGCCAGCTTCCGGAAGCCCTCGGGCTCAGGTCCCACGGCATCCCGAAGCTCCCGCTTCCCTTCTTCCGTGGTTATGACGGTAAAATGCCAGGCCTGCGCGTTATGCCCGTTCGCGGCATACCTGGCCGCGTCCAGGACGGCTTCGAGCTTTTCTTTCTCCACAGGATCCGGTTTATACTTTCTGCAGCTGAACCGGGTCTTCATGTTTCTCAATACTTCGTTCCTGATCATACGAACCCCCTTATTGCGCCTGACTGCATTGCCTTTGCGGATCGCCGTCAGTCCAGCAGAAACGCCGCGCACCCCACGTCCGCACGCTTCGCCTGCATGCCGTGCAGCTCGAACGACTCTGTCCCGACCTCGCCCGCCAGGACCCGGCCGGCGGCCTCGTCCAGTTCCTGCACCAGCTCCGGCTTCACCGGGAACGATCCGTGGCTCGCCCAGATCTCGTCGAAAGGGTCCCTCTCTTCCATGATCTTCTCGAGCTTCTTCAGGCTCATCCGGTAAGCGTGCATCTCGCGCATGGGCCCGAACATGAAGATGTTTCCGTCCTGGATCGGGTCGCCGCTGATCAGCACGCGCAGCGCACGGTCGAGCACCGCGATGCTCCCCGGCGTATGCCCGGGCAGCGAGATGATCTCGAGCTCGCGCCCGCCCAGATCGAGCACACAGCCGTCCCAGACCGGGACGATCTCGCCGTTTCCGAACGAGAACGGCACATGGCCCGGCCGGCCGCTCTTATAGAAGTTGTAGCACTCCGCCGGGTGCATGTAGAACTGCGCGAAGGCGGCATTGCCCGACAGGTGGTCGGGGTCCGCGTGCGTGTTCAGCAGTTCCAGGGGCAATGCCTCCCCGCCGGTCTCCGCGGCATACTCCGCGAGCACTCCCTCGGCCAGTTCGCGCGCGTTCGGCGTCATCATGCCGCTGTCGATCATCAGCGCCTTCAGGCTTCCCGCCAGCAGGAAGAAGCGCACGCCCTCTTCCTCGAAGCGCCAGGTGTTTTCATTGATACGGATCACTTCCATTGCCGATACCTCCGATCCTGCGGAGCGCAATGCCGGCCGCGGACGTCTGCTCAGCACGCCCGCCGCCCGTGCGCCTCACCTCAGCTTCTTCTGCCTCAATATGCCGGTATACAGTCCGTCCACGCAGGTCCCCGCCGGCTCGTAGCCGCGCGAAGTATAATACGCCTCCAGAGTTTCATTATCATCTGCCGAGTCCAGGCGGAACCAGGCCTTGCCCTGCTCCGCGGCATACCGCTCCAGCTCCTCGAGAAATGTCCCGCCGACGCCCTTCGGGGCGCCGACCGCGGTCGCGAAATGATGCAGATAATATGCGTCCGCGGCAGGAACTCCCCTGCCGGTCTCATCCTTCCCGGGCATGCCGTCAGAGTCAGGCGCATCCGCGCTTGACGAATCCGGCCAGCGCTCATCCTCCTCGAGCAGGAGTCCCACGGCGACGATGCGGCCGTCCGCACAGTCTGCACCGTCAGCGCGGTTTGCATTGCCTGCGCAGTCTGCATCGCCCGTGCGGCCTGCGCGCCCCACGGCGAATTCCGCGTCCTCCAGGCAGAAGATCCGCCCGGCCGCCGCGTGCTCCGCGTAATACTCCGGCGGGTAGCACTCGTCATACTTCGTGATGTTCCACTGCCGGATGCCGACCTCGTCCATCCACGCGACCCGCCCCATGATCAGACGGAACATCTCCGGGGTCTCCTCCGGCGCCAGTTTCCGAAATACATATCTGCTCATGACTTCAGTATAATCGCGCGGCTTTCACTTCACCACCAAAATCTCTTCTCTGAACCGTTTCCCGCAGCCGCATCCGTAAGCCGATTCTATATATAATCAGATCCGGCCGCACATTCATGTGCGGCCGGATCTGAGAGGCATTATTAGAGGTACTGGCACTTACCTCTCGGATACATCTTCAATTATTTATAAAACTTTTCCGCGTATTCCGTTGCGGCTTCTGCAACCCACTGGTTCTTCTTTGCTATAACAGGATCTCCCACAACGCCTAAAAAGCCGCCGCTGAAAACATAACCGCCACCCGGCGCACATCTGTCAAATGCTTCATATACTGATCTCTTTACTACTTCTTCGGAAACATCTCTTTCAAGAAGCTCCCCCTGCGCATCCCATCCTCCGGTGATCACTAAGGAATTCCCGTAAGTTTCCTTGATCTTTTTCAGATCATTGCATGTCTGCGCCGGATTCCAGGAAACAACACCAAATTCTCTCCAGTCATCAATAAAAATCTCGCAGTGTCCGCAGCAGTGCATATCGATCGGGATACCCCGGTCATTCGCAAGCTTCGCCAGCTTCACATGAAGCGGTTTTATCACCTCCCGATACAGGCTCAAAGAGATGAAAGGATTCAGCCACGCCGCGATATCATCGCACATGGCATAAACATCAGGCTGATAATAATCGATACACTTTTCACTGACTTCAATGCAAAAATCGGTAATATACTCCAACAAAGCATAAACTTCTTCCGGTTCTTCGCACATTGCCAGAAGACCTTCCTCGAAGCCCATCAGCGCCATCAAAGTAAGGAACGGATTGCACATGGCACCATAGTTTACCGCGGTTTCTTCCCTATTAATGGTTTCCAGATCCTTCTTCGCCAACGCTTCCCAGTCGATCCCCGAGATGTCCGGTGCATGAATGATATCTCTCCACTTTGTGATATCAGTGATAACATGATTTCCCGGTTCGGGGACCTTTGCGCCTCCCGCATCCTCTACGGGAACATAAGTCACGCCCCACACATCCTTTGCCGGGCCGGGATCCGTATACTGATGACTTAAGAGAATCGGAGAAAACATCATAACAGTCGGAGGCCCCGAAGCTCTGCCCGGCGGCAAAAGGACCGGCACACGTTCAGGTGTTTCTCCTCTGAGTACTGCCAAATAATTCTCTTTGTTGTTCATAAACTATGTCCTCGCCTCCCATACCGTGCAGTTCAGACCTGCACCGCACGGTATGGGAGAAATGGTTGTTCCTACAACATCATATCTTGACAGATTTTCGAGGTCTTACGAGACCCAGTACCAGTCTGCCACATGCAGGCATGCATCCAGATAGTACTCATAACCGCCGATCTCATTGCTGACCGCGACAGGGTTCACGCCTTCAACCAGAGCGAACCAGGGATGGACCGTATCCCACACTTCCATAGCCTGTGTGAAGTATTCGCGCTGATCTTCTTCATCCGGAGATGCCAGTGCAGCCTCAAGAAGCGAGATGACCTGGTCTCTTTCCGGACCTTCCCAGCCTAATCCGAGGAAGGAAAGATAGCCATAGAGCATATCAAACGAGACTCTGGAAGGACATCCGACTGCCAGAAGACCGATATCAAACGTGCTGGTATCCATCAGGGTTCCGGTGTAAGAACCGGTATCATACTGCGTGATCGTCGCCTCAACGCCGATCTCTCTGAGGTTGTCCTGAATGATCTCAGCAATCGTGTTATAAGTAAGGTCGCCGTTCGTCGTGATGGTAAGGGTCTGTCCGACCAGTCCGGACTGTTCCGCATAGTCACGAGCCAGATCGGGATCGTAACCATGATCATAAACTTCCATGGAGAACATATCTTCATGGCCCTGATAGCCGATAGCGGCATTCGAAGCCGGATAATTAGGCGTTCCGGCAACACCGTCATATGCAAGCTCGACGATAGAGTCTCTGTTAATGGCATACATCACTGCCAGGCGTGCCTCTACAGAGCCGAGAGGCGCATCCGGCGAGCAGTTGAAGAATGCACTTACGTTGCCTGCCGACGGAACGACCTGGACATTGTAATCGCCCAGAGATTCGATATATTCGACCTCAGATGTAGGGATCGCGCTGTACTGCGTATCTCCGGTCACCAGTGCATTGACTCTCTGGGACTCTTCTGCCTTTATGTCAAATACCACATCCGTAATATGCGCCGGATCGCCCCAGAAACCGTCTCTGGCTCTTAACGTAACGGAGCTGTTAGGCACATAATCGACCAGCTCATAAGCGCCTGTTCCTATCGGGGTCAGCGCCAGGGACTGTTCATCATAAGACTCCTTATCCATGATGAACATGATCGCCATTCCGGGCCATGCACTGACGTCATAGTGGGTCAGCCAAAGGTCGATCGTGTAATCATCAACAATATTCGTCTGTTCAAAATCGACCGAGGCGACATTCAGATAATGCTGCGGGTGATCACGGTCCAGTTCCATGGTGAAGATAAAGTCTTCAGCAGTAAACGGATTGCCGTTGGAGAATGTGACGCCCTCCCGAAGATGCAGTGTATACTCCACGTCGCTCACCGCTTCCATCGACTCGACCAGGCAATAATCCATCGATCCATCCTCGCGGATGTTCCACGGAGTATCATACAGCGATCGAATAACGCCGAAGAAGCCGCCGATCGAGTTGGATGCCGTAGGCAAAAGCGAACCGGGGTCACCATAGACGCTTACATGAAGCACCCGGTCCTGATCGGCAGCCGCTCCGCCGCCGCCTCCGCCGCCGCCACCGCCGGCAGATTCATCCGTTGCAGGACCCGACTGACCGCCGCCTCCGCCGCAAGCGACCGCATTCACAAGAAGCAGGCTCGCGACAGAAACTGCCAGGATCCTTTTTAATACCTTTTTAAACATCTTAAAACTCCTCCTTTCATTTACATATTTAATTCCTTATATCTGCAGCACGAAACAAAATGCCCCGGGCTGCACTCTTCCAATACCTGAGGTTTCATGCACTCTTTCGTTGCATATTTACATCTCGGCATAAAACGGCAACCGGGTTTGGGATTGATCGGGGAAACCAGTTCTCCCGTCAATTCAATTCTGTTTTGCTGCTTATGAACATCCGGCACAGGCACAGCGGAAAGCAATGCTTTCGAATAAGGATGCCGCGTATTGGCAAACAGTTCTTCCGCCGGAGCTTTTTCAACCATCTGCCCGAGATACATAACCATGATGTCGTCCGAGATATACTTCACGACGGAAAGATCATGCGTTATGAACAAATACGACAATCCTCTCTGCTCCTGCAGATCCAGCATAAGGTTAATGATCTGCGCCTGAATGGATACATCCAGAGCGGACACCGGCTCATCACACACAATAAACTGAGGATCCAGCGCCAGCGCACGTGCTATACCGATACGCTGTCTTCTGCCTCCGTCGAGTTCGTGCGGATACGAATTTTCAAATCTCTTCGCGATGCCGACGACGTCCATCAGCTCATGTGTCTTTTCATACATTTCTTCTTTCGACATATGGCTGTGTATGATGAACGGCTCCATAATGGCATCACAAACAGATTTTCGAGGATCCAGCGATGAAAACGGATCCTGAAAGATCATCTGCATCTTCTGCCGAAGCACATGGATCTCACGCGAGGAAGGATTTGATATATCCTGTCCGTCAAAAAACACTTCTCCTGACGTCGGTTTGGTCAAATGCAGAATGGTTCGTCCCAGTGTAGACTTTCCGCATCCGGATTCACCCACAACGCCCAGTGTCTTCTTCTTATCCAACGAAAACGTGATTCCATCTACAGCGTGAAGAGTGCCGCTATTGGTTTCGAAGAACTTTTTTAAGTCTTTTACTTCTAATAAAGAGGCCATCTCATTCTTCTCCTGTAACTAACCAGCAATTGACGAAGTGTCCGGGTGACAGCTCTGTGCGGGGCGGCTTTTTCTCCTTGCAGATGTCTTTCACCCTCGGACATCTTTCCGCGAAAGGACATCCTTTCTGGATCACTGCCGGATCCGGCATCAGACCACTGATCGGCTTTAACCGTTTCTCCGTGGAATCCAGCCGCGGGAGAGATCCAAACAAGCCCAGCGTATAGGGGTGTGTAGGATGGTCAAAAATATCTACGACGTGTCCCTGTTCGATGATCTCGCCTGCATAGACCACAGCAGCCGAGGAACAGAAATTCGCCACAATTCCCAGATCATGTGTAATCATGATGACCGCGGTATCCAGCTTTTTCTTCAGGTCCCGCATCATGTCCAGGACCTGTGCCTGGATGGTAACGTCGAGTGCCGTGGTCGGCTCATCCGCGAGCAGCAATGCAGGATTACACGCCAGGGCCATTGCAATAACGACGCGCTGCTTCATGCCGCCCGAAAATTCATGGGGATACTCTCCGTATCTGCCCATGGGAATACCGACCAGTTCCAGCATATCGCAGGCTCGCTGTTCCGCTTCCTTGCGCGACAGCTTCTCATGAATCTTGATGGCTTCGGCGATCTGATATCCCACCGTTTCTATCGGGTTCAGTGCCGTCATCGGATCCTGAAATATCATGGCGATCTTATTGCCGCGGATCTTACGCATCTGCTTTTCGCTCAGGTCCAGGATGCTGTCCCCGTCAAACAGGATCTCTCCGGAAGGGATCTTTCCCTGGATCGCAGGAAGAATACGAAGGATACTTTTTGCAATCGTAGTTTTTCCGGCACCCGTCTCGCCCACGAGGCCCAGGGTCTCTCCTTTGTCCAACGACAGGCTGACATTATTGACCGCATGAATGATATTGTCATCCGTATGATACTCAACCACCAGGTTTTTGATCTCAAGCAGTTTATCACTCATCCCTTTTCTCCCTATCAGTTCTTAAGACGCGGGTCCAGGGCATCCCGAAGCCCATCTCCCAGGAGATTGAAGGAAAGCACCGTGGCCATAATACAAAGGCCGGGGTAAAGCGCTATGGTAGGATGCTGCCTCATGAAATTCCGCCCTTCTGAGACCATGGCTCCCCACTCGGGTGTAGGCGGCTGTACGCCGAGACCGATGAAGCTCAGGGCCGCTCCGGCCAGAACAGCGGAAGCAATTCCCATGGTCACCTCAACGATGATCGGTGCCAGGCAGTTCGGCAGAATATGTACAAAGATGGTTCTCCTTGTACTGGCATCGATCGCCCGGGCAGCTTCGACATACTCACTCTGGCGTACGGTCAGGACCGTAGCCCGAGTGATTCTTGCATAGACCGGAACGTTACTTATTCCTATCGCTATGATCGCATTTGTTAAACTGGCGCCAAGAATCGCAGCCAGAGTGACACACAGCAGGAACATCGGTACCGACTGATAGATATCGAGAATTCTCATCAGCAGAATATCGAGCCAGCCGCCATAGAAACCGGCGATAACACCGATAATAATGCCGATCGCCGCCGCGATCGCAATGGAAACAACGCCTAAAAGCAGCGACTGTCGTGCTCCGAAAATCAGTCTGCTCAGGATATCCCGTCCCAGTTTATCCGTGCCCAGCAAATGGGCCAAAGAAGAAGGCGCAAATGCATTGCTCGGATCCTGCTGAAGCGGCGAATAAGGTGCGATGATCGGCGCAAGAATCGCCACTGCAACAACGACGAGAAGGAAGATCAATCCCGCTACAGCCAGTTTATTTTTCTTTAAACGCCGCCAGATTTCGAAGAGCCTTGACCTGCGCTTTTGAGGTTTTACTTCTTTGTCTTTCACTCTTACATCCCCTTTCTTCGCATACTCTTCATTCTGCAAAATGTCTGTTCAAGACCGGAAGGATGACAGATCGATTCCTTACTCTGTGGCCTCTGAGCTTTCCGGCTCAGAAACAGGCAGAGCGGCTTGTTTCGATTTTTTCGCTTTTCCTCCGGTAAACTGCGATCTAATTCTGGGATCGATAAGCGCATACACGATATCGACGATCAGGATCACGATGGAAAAAACAGTGGACAAGATCAGCACACTGCTCTGGATCACCGGATAATCCCGGCTCATCAATGCCGTTAGCGTATACTGTCCCATTCCGGGGATGGAGAAAATCACTTCCGTAACCAGAACGCCGCCCAGGAGAACGCCGAACACGCCGCCGACAACTGTAATAACAGGAATCAGCGCGTTCTTAAGGCAGTGATAATAGATCACCTTTCCCTCCGAACAGCCTTTCGCCCTTGCCGTCGTAATATAGTCCTGTCGAATGGTCTCCAGAACATTCGACCGTGTCTGTCTCGCGATCAGCGCAACATTACAGAGCGCCAGCGAAACGACAGGCATCACCCAGCTTTTCCAACTGCTGACTCCGTCAAGAGGGAGTACCCGCAGATTTACACCGAAGAACTGCACCAGGAGCAGCGCAAACCAAAAGCTGGGCATTGCCACGCAGAACAAGGCGAAAAACATGGCAATATTATCTTTCCACGTATTGTGATGAATGGCCGCAAAAACTCCTAGTGGTACCCCCAGCACGACGGCCAGGGCCATAACAAGAGTTACAAGAAACAACGTGTAAGGAAATCTCTGAACTATCTCATCTGTCACGGGCCGCTTTGTGATAAGCGATGATCCGAAATCTCCGTGCAGTACTTTGCCTACATATCGAAAATACTGGACATAAACCGGGTCGTTCAATCCCAACTCTTCTCTGGTTTCTTCGACCAATTCAGGAGTTGCTCTTGAGCCCAGCATAATAACGACCGGATCGCCCGGAACAATATAGAGCAGCAGCTGAACGACAATGGTTATACCGATCAGTGTCGGTATCATCATGAGTAAACGTTTTCCTATATATTTTAGCATTGCGACACCTACTCAATCTCAATCCAAATTCCCTAATCAGCCGAGCAAAACAAGATACCTCAGAAGCCTCTAAAAACATAGTTTTAGAGGCTTCTGAAAATGAATGTTATAAACTGTCCACACCTACAGGCAGGCCGTTATCCTGACACTCCACAAAATCACCGAAGTTGCCCCAGCAGCTGTGTTCGGTTATTCTCATGGAAATACCTTCCGGAGGCGTTCCGATGATCCGGGTTATGACCGGACATGCCGCCGCTGAAAACGCTCGTTTTGTTTCGATGTCGAAATGTCCTGTGAGGTCGAACTCCAGGAAAACGATGTCTTCCTGTTCCTTGTTCGCAACGAAAACAGTCTTCCCGTCTTCGACAAACAAGAAGATGACCACTTTGTTCGGGATGACTTTGACCGCTTCGGTCAGGCCTTCCGACAGTGCCTGCTTTTGTTCAAAGGTCAGCTTTTTCGTAGTGGTAAGTTTAATATAGGGCATAACCGTTCTCCTTATAACTTGTTCACTCGGTGATCTCTTCCCACTTGCCCGGCTCGATATAGCGCATCTTATGCATTCTCGACAGAGAATAGTAATTCGCGGTAAACTCCGGCTGCATCAGAAACGCCTCGACCATGACCGGCTTATTGACCACTCTGAAATTCAGCGGGCAATACCATACACCGGCAGGGATGCGGATAATGGTCGGCTGCGTGATCGTGAATTTTTCTTCGTCAACGCCATAGTTGCCGATCGTCAGATCGATCTCTGCGTCCCAGTCAAACACATGCGGGAAATTGCCCGCCAGGAAGATCAGGTACAGATCTCCGTCATGGAAGCGGGCTGACCGCTCCAAAAATACAGGTTTCGTAATCGTTTCATAGATGGCTGTGAACTCTGATCCTTCAACATCCGCCGCTCCTCTGAAAAGAGGATGAGGGCTGATCGTGAAATCTGTTTTCTCATCAACCACCTGGGGAAAATTAAATACCAGATTCTCGTACATACCGTTAACTCTTTCTTAAATGAATCACAGCGCTCATTTGATGCCTGCCGACATCCGGCGGAAGCGGAAAATTATTACAGCATCTCCCATCTGCCGGGCTCAATGTAGCGCATTTTCAGTTTCTGAGCGGTCGGGGAGTTAAAGTATCCGACAAATTCTTCATCCATCAGGAACGCCTCGACCATGACCGGTTTATTCACGACCCGGAAGTTCATCGGGCAATACCACACGCCGGCGGGAATGCGGATGATGGTAGGCTGCGTAATGGTATACCTCTCCTCATCCTCTCCATAGAGGCCGATCGACAGATCGATCTCCGCGTCCCAGTCAAACACATGCGGGAAATTGCCCGCCAGGAAGATCAGATACAGGTCTCCGTTATGAAAACGGGGGCTCCTTTCCGCAAACACCGGCTTGGTAATCGTCTCGTAAATGGCGGTAAACTTCGAACCTTCTACATCCGGAGCCCCTCTGAAATACGGATGGGGGTTAATGGTAAAATCAGATTTTTCATCATTGACCTCCGGAAACGGGAAAACAAGATTTTCGAACATAGTGATCTCTCCTTTTTGCTAACAAATCACTTGATCAAGAGACGAACTCATCTCCTGAACATCCCTTAACGATCCGCAAATCCTGTCCCTATTTCGCTTCGACGCGCCAGTCTTCGGTGAAGCACTTTCCGCACGTATCGCACTTCTTGTTCGGATCATATTTGCACTGGCCCGGGCCGTTATAGCGCATCTTCTTCACTTCGCCGGTCGGCGTTATGAAGTTCGCGCCGAACACCTCTTCACCCAGTGCGGCCTGGAAGAAAACAGGCTTATTAATGACCCTGAAATTCAGCGGGCAGTGCCAGGTCCCTGCAGGGATCCGAATGATCGTAGGCTGCGTGATCTTAAAGCGCTCTTCATTCACTCCGATCTCACCAATGGTCAGCTCGATCTCGGCGTCCCAGTCAAACAGGTTCGGGAAGGTTCCGCCCATAAAGATCAGATACTCATCGGCATCATGGAAATGCGGGTTTCTGTCCAGGAAGAACGGCTTCTTAAAAACCTGAAATCCCACATTGAATTTCGATCCGGGGATCTCCGAAGCACCTCTGAAGTATGCCTGAGGATTAACGATATAATCCTCATCGCCGCCTTCTTCTACGATCTCATTAATCTCCTGCGGTAACGGGAATACCAGTTTTTCGTACATACAGATCTCCTTTCTAGGTTTATTAAGACACCAAAACAACTGCTTTTCTGATGATACGGTTCCTGATCACGTCTTCAGAAACTCCTTCTATTATTAATTGTCTTTGTTTTTTGTCGGAAAACAATATAAAGGTCGCACACCCATTGCCCCTTTTTTGCGTCGCGTCTGCACTTTTTGCACAATGCCCTGAAGCCGAATTGTTGTCGTTCTACAATAATTATTCTTTTTCCGCGATGATTATTATGATTGTCTAACCAAAAACAAAATGATATAAGGTAGATAGCGTTGAGCCGGCTTCATCTGTTCCGGATATTTACTTATTTTGCGTGCCTGCAGGAAACGCAAAGGAGTCTGTATGCCCGTAATCGTTATAAAAATACTTTGCTGCATCGCGATCGTCGTGATCCTCTATTTTATTATGGTGGGCTATATCTTCTACAGGATGGATAAACCCCATTCGATGGCAGAAATAACCTGGAACCGCATGAGACCGGCTGTCAATAACTGGATCGAACTCGCCAAAGACGTCCTTTTAAATCAAAACGGGAGCGCGGCCGGTGATGAAGATTTTTCTTCTATGATCACCGAGTTTCAGAGCATCAAAAAAAACACCCCGCGAAACGCTCCGCTTTTGAACGCCATTCATCAAAAGGTCGTTTACTATACATTTGATCTGCAGGAAGATTCCGTGAAGTCGGCGGAGAAAGAGCAGCTCGTCTCCGCATGGGATGAGTTTTCTTCCTATCGAATCATTTATAACAACCATGTGAAACGATATCTGAAAGAGTCGCGCAACCCCATTTCCAAGAAATTGATTCGGCTTCTGCGGGTCTACCCTTTGACAGAGCTTGACGAATAAAATTTAGTCAGTCAGGAGTTTTGCCATGCTGCTGAGTATGTGGATGCTGGAGAAGGAACTGAACGCCTACTCCTGTGAAAGTCATATCGAGGTGGGAAGCTGCGTAATAAGAAGGATTCGGATCCATCAACCCGATCAGGATCCGGTCAGCGATACGGTATCGATCTGCCCGGCGTCGGATCTGGATAAAAACGATGACCGTGTGGTGCTTATCAACAGGCAGGATATGCTCTTCGTTGAAGGCGGCTTTCACGAGATCTGTAATTCCGTTATCCGTATCTTTGAAAAATACAATGCGTGGAGCTCCCGGCTGAAAAAAGCCGTATTCTGCTCGGAGGAGCCGTTCCAGGAGATTCTGAATATCGGAAATGAACTCATTCAGCAGCCGATGTATTTCGGCCGCAACGACATGCAGCTTTACGCCATAACCCAGGAATACAGCAGCGACGACGTCTTTAAGGAATGGGACACGATAAAAAGAATCCATACGATCCCGATGACCGCCATAGACCGTGCCAGGCACCAGACGGCCGCATCTCCGGTAGATGATCTTACCAGTACGGAGATCGATATCACGCCCTCCCTTCCGGCCTGGGATGTGCATTATCATTTCATTGTCCGCAGAACATGCAGATTTGAAAAAAAACCATGGGGACATCTGATCATTTTTTTCAAGGAGAAGAACATCCCCAAAGGGTTTTTGCAGCTCGTAGAGTATCTCGGACGCATCTATGAAAGCCTTCTCGCCTATTCCAACAACGCTCAAAACGGACCGGAGGCATCCTTCCCGTTTCTTGTCGATCTGATTCACGGGGCTCAGATCGATGACGCCGTGTTCTCGAATCTGTATTCTCAAACCGGGTGGGCAGACGATGATGAGCTGATCGTTTTTTTGATGAGCAGATCAAACACCACCATGGATGATGTCCTTTTTAACTGGATCTATAATCATCTCCGCGTACAAATAAAGAACTCTCTGTTTCTGAAGCTGGAGACCGAGATCATCATCATTGTGAATAAAAGCGCTTCTACGCAATCTGCGGTCACAAAATACCTGAAGCGTTTTTTACAGAATTACGAACTGTGCTGCGGCGTCAGCCTGCCCTTCAGGGGTTTAAACCGCCTGTCTTCTTTTTATCAGCAGACTCAGTTTGCAGTCGACTCCGCTCTCGCAAAAAACGGAAAGTTCGTCAGTTTCAGGGATTGTGCCTATGAATGTATTGCCAGAGCATTTCGCAAACAGTTTGATTATTCTGCCTGGATCTATCCTCCGCTCTATGAGTTGATCGAACTGGACAAAGGCAAGGGGACCACGTATTATAAGACCCTTTCCACATACTTAAACAATATGGGGCATCTGGGGAATACCGTTCGCGATCTGTACATACACAGAAATACCCTGACCAACCGCCTTGCCTTCATCGAAGAACAGCTGGGTCTGGATCTGCGCGATACAAACAATATGTATTATCTCGGTTTTTGCTGTAAAATGCTGGAGGCTTCCGAACACCATCAAAATTCTTAAATCGGAAAGCTGCCGGTCTTCAATCCTTCACCAGGTCCGCGTATTCCGCCTCCGCCGCGGCGAGAAAGTCCCCGGGCGCGAGCTCGATCCCGCTCCCGATGCGCCCGCCGCTGACGTGGATCGTCTCAAACAGCTGCGCGGTCTCGTCGATGCGCGTCGGAAACTGCTTCTTCATGCCGATCGCGGTGCACCCGCCGCGCACGTAGCCGGTCAGGTCGAAGAGCTCCTTCATCGGGAGCATCTGCACGTTCTTCACGCCGACCGACTTCGCGCACTTCTTCAGGTCCAGTTCTTCCCCGACCGGAATTACGAACACGTAGTGGCCGCCGTCCGCTCCGACCGTGACCAGGGTCTTAAAGACCTGCTCGGGCGGAAGCCCCTGCTTCGCGGCGACGTCCGCGCCGTTCGTGAATCCGGCGGCGCCGCCTGTTTCACTCACCTCATATTCATGCAGCGTGAACGGTATGTCCAGCCGCTCGAGGATGCGCATGGCATTCGTTTTCGTCTCTTTTTCCTTCTTCGCCATCTCAGAAATCCACCAGCCAGATCCCGATCGAGATCTGGGTGAATGACCCTCTCTTTTCGATCTTCGTGATCTTCGCGCAGAGCGCCTTCCCGGCGTCCATCAGGCGCGCGAAGATGATATTGTCCTTTTCCGGAATATATCCGACC
>JAFWDI010000002.1 GCA_017513125.1 Lachnospiraceae bacterium
CCGTACAGATCCGACAGGATGTTCAGCGGGTAGTTTCCGATGACCATGTAGGACAGGAACGCCGTGGCGATCCAGATGATCAGGACCCATCCGCGAACGCCGTAGCCAACTCTTTTGCGTTGCATAATGATCTCCTTTCAAACACTTGATTTATGATAGCGCAAATTATTTACAAAATGCATGCCCTCCGCATGCCGAAGTTTGAATGAAAAAGCCTTACTCCTGAATGAACGCGATGGACTCGTCGGACGCGCCGATCTTCAGCGCCGCAATGTAGCCCGTTCTGGTGGACTGGTCGACCTTGCCGGGATGGATGGCGTCGCCGATCACATAGACCTGCGCGCCGATGGCTTCCGCCGCTTCCTTCAGTGCCGAGCAGTCCACGCTCTTCAGTCCGAGCGCGTAGAGCACGGTGTCGGCTTCCAGTTCCTGAACGCCGTCCGCATTCTCGACCTTCACGCTGTGCTCCGCGATCTCCAGGCAGCGGGTCTTCGGCATCATGCCGACGCCGCACTTCTCCATCTCCCAGATCAGCGCTTCACGATACATACCGAAGGACTCGTTCGCGATGCGGTCCAGCATCTCGACCACGGTCACCTCATGGCCGATCTTCTGCAGGTACAGTCCGGTCTCGCTTCCGACCAGGCCGCCGCCGATCATGACGATCTTCTTACCCGGCTTGCAGCTGCCGTTATAGACTCCCATGGCCTGATGCGCGTTCTCGATACCCGGAATCGGAGGATGCGTCGGCAGGGAACCGGTGGCCAGCAGGACCGCGTCCGGAGCCATCTCGCGGATGAATTCCGGCGTCACTTCCGTGTTCAGGCGCACCTCGACGTCCGTCGTGGTCTCCAGCTCATGGATCAGCAGGTTCTTAAAGTTCCGCAGATCGGGCTTGTCAATGTCGATGTCCGTGAAATACAGCAGGCCGCCGAGCTTGTCCGACTTCTCCGCGAGGACCACCTTATGGCCGCGCTGGTAAGCCGTGATGGCCGCCTGGAGGCCGGCGGGGCCGCCGCCGACGATCAGGACCTTCTTCGGGCCTTTTTCCGCGGGCTGAAGCTGATCCGGGTCGAAAGGCAGATGCGCCGTCGGGTTGATGGTGCAGCCGCCCACGTAGCGCGCCAGCTCTTCACTGGTGAACGGAAGGTCGTCGTAGCCCTCTTCCGGGGAACCCGGGAAGCACTTATAGCAGCGCAGGCAGCGGCGGATCAGGTCTTCCTTACCGTCGATGCACTTCTGCGCGAAGCACGGATCCGCGAGCATCTGGCGTCCGAAGATCGCGAAGTCGATCTTTCCGTCCGCGATGGCCTGGTCGACCATCTCCGGGGAGTTGATTCCGCCGACAGCGCCGACCGGCAGGGACGTATACTGCTTAACGATGGCAGCCGCCCAGATGTTCAGACCGTGGTCGTGGAACATGCTGGACTCGGTGCCGGACTTGACGGACTCTTCGTAGATGCCGCAGGTGACATGCACCGAAGTGATGTACTGCTCGACCATCTGGATAAACTGTCCGGTCTCCTCCGGGGTGATGCCGCCCGGCTGGTAATCCGTACCGTCGATACGAAGCTCGATCAGGAAATCGGGGCCGACCGCCTCGCGGATGGCCTTGATGATCTGGATGGGGAACTTCGCGCGGTTCTCCAGGGATCCGCCGTACTCATCCGTCCGCTGGTTGATCAGCGGGGAAAGGAACTGCGTGAAGAGGAAGCCGTGGCCGCCGTGGATCAGCACGCCGTCAAAGCCGCACTTCTGCATGTAGGTCGCCGCGACCGCGAAGTCGTTCGCGATACGGTCCATGTCGTCCTTCGTCATCGGGCGGGCGGTGAAGCCGGCATAGTTCGTGGTCGCGCAGGGGCCGAGGACCTCCTGGTCCGGAGAGAACGGGACCTTCTCACGGCCGCAGTGCACCAGCTCCGCCAGGGCAATGCAGTCATGCGCCTTAATACGGTCCGCATACGTCTTCACGGCATTGAACGTATCCATGTCTTCTTCCGGCTTCGCAAAGTCGAACTTCCGGAAGCCCGGGATACGGTCGCAGTCGTGGAAGTTCACGTCGGTCTCGCCGAGAATCACGCAGGCGTTTCCGCCGCGGGCGGGACCTTCCAGCTTCCGGTAGGCGATCTCCGCCGCCATGGGGTCCTGGGCGATCAGGCTGAACGCCATGGGGGCGCTCACGATACGGTTCTTATAAACTCTGTTTCCGACTTTCATCGGGCTGAGCAGATGTTCAAATTTCATGATGTAACTCCTTTTTTTCGTGTCTCAGTTTATTCGTTTCGGTAACAATAACTCAGATGGCAGGGAACTTCTTATCCTTATACATCTGATATTTATCTTTCACGGAATCCTGCTTCTGCATGTATTCGATGCGGGCATGCAGGATCTCCTGCAGGTGGTACGCGCGCGCCTCGTTGACGTTGCGATCGCAGTCGCGTCCGGTCTCGGGGTCGATGATGAACTTCGGCTTCTTATTCTCGTCGATGATCAGGTCTCCGCCGCAGCCGCAGACCGCGCATTCGAACGGATACTGTCTTCCGTCCCAGTGGACTTCACCGGGGAAGATCAGAGACGAATGGCAGTTCGGGCACACGCCCGCGTCCGGATCTCCGAGCCAGGTGCGCTCACCCACGGGGGTGTTGACAGCCTGAGCGACATGCTGGCCGATCTCACGCGCTTTCGCGATCTGGTCGTCGTGCAGCAGGACGTTTCCGGGACGGCCGTTTCCGACAGCCATCATCTGGTCCACGACCTGGATGGACTGCGTGAACATGCTGGCCCCGAGCACCTCGAGCGCCATGGTCTGCCAGTCGTGACGGGACCCGCCGACCGCGATCAGGCCCGCTACCAGGTTCGGGTCTTTCTTCAGATGGCCGATCTCCAGACGGAACGAGACCTCATAAGCCAGCGCGCGGTGCGCGTACTTCAGATACAGGGCGCTGGGCGCCAGATCATAGGTCGGAACGCCGATGACCAGGCCGTCGCTGGTCTGGATGGCATTAATGATCTTATCCATGTCATCCTTGTCCTTCAGCACGCAGCCCTTATACTCGGGCAGGATGCCTCTGGCGACGTCGCCCATCTGCATGGTGCATCCCTCACAGCCGGTGCAGGGCAGGATCTCGTAATCAAACAGATTGATCAGTCTGCAGTCCATTCCTGCCTCTTCACAGGCCATCAGAGCTTCTTTGACCAGGATCTCACTGTTTCCGTTATGTCTTCCCGCCACGAGACCGATGATCTTTTTCTTCTCTTCCATATAGAATCTCCTTTCGGGCAATACATTCATATCGGATTTTTAATGTGCGTTTTATATATTCGTGCGCCTCAGTCCGCGCATCAGGTCAAATTTACAGTTATATTATATTGTTTATAAAATATTCCGTAAAATTCAAAAAACTTCTCGCATTAAAAAAATATTTTTATATATGTGTGATATTATTCTTCTTAGAAAGAAGTCAGAAAGGAGGACTTCACCGCCATGACATCCGACCAGCTCCAGATCTTCCTGATCACAGCCAAACACCTGAATTTTTCCGCGGCCGCGAAAGAACTGTACGTATCGCAGCCCGCGGTCAGCCATCAGATCTCCATGCTCGAAAAAGAGCTGGGTGTCCGCCTTTTTACACGCAGCACCCGAAAGATTCAGCTTTCCCGCAGCGGCGAGCTGTTCCTAGAAGACGCCAAACGCATTCTGGATATCATGGAAAGTTCCCGGGAGCGCGTGTCGCTCGCCGACACGGAACATGAGCTGTCGCTTTCGATCTGCTATCTGCTGGCTCCCTCGCAGGAGTTTCTCCCCAAGGTCTGCAACAGGATGATAAAGCAGTATCCGCAGGTCCGCCTGAAACTGAACCGCATGGTCGCCCATGAGATCGATGACGCCATGAATACCAAGGAGCATGATATCTTCTTCTCGCTGTCCCGGGACCTGGCACATCACGCCGATTATGCACAGAAAGACCTGATCTCGGACCGTCTGTATCTGATCTGTTCCGCCGAACATCCCTGGGTGAACCCGACTTCCATCGATTATAACAAACTCGCCTCCGAGCAGTTCCTGATGATGGATCCGGACGCCGCTCCGCTCATGTATAAACAGATCATGCAGCTCTGCCGTTCCATCGATTTTCAGCCGCTGCGCACGCGCTTCTGCCATTCGCTGGACGAAGTCCTGTTCGAAGTGGAAGCCGGACTCGGCATTACGATCCTTCCTCGAAAGGGTCACCAGATGCTCTCGGATTCCCTGATGTACATCCCGCTTCCCGGAAGGCTGTCTCACATGAATATGGGCGTAGCCTGGCGGATGAATTCGGATAACCCCACGGTCGGCTGGTTTCTGGATCTGCTGGACCGGTTCAGGGAGGCGCATCCCGAACTGTTCTGAAAAAAGACCCGAAACGCGAAAAAAGACCCGCCCGGTCGAAACCGGGCGGGTCTCAGTCTGTTACGATGTCCGCGTTTTTACCAGCGCGTTCCCAGCTCCCACGCCGCGTTAAAGCCGAGACGGTTCGCCTCGTAAATGTTCTTCGCGGCCAGGCAGTCGCCCACCTGATAGAAGATCGGCGCACTCTGCGCGAACGCGGCGGCCTGCGCCTGGCGGCCCCGCATGCCCGCGGCCAGGACCACGTGATCAGCAGGGAAGAACACTTCGCCGTCGGGCCCCGCGCAAGTCACGCCGTCCGCCTCGATCTTCAGCGCCCTCGTCGAAGTGTGCGTCTCCAGACCGATGCGGGCGATCTCGACGTTCACGCCCATCTCATGGACCATGTTCCCGCCGCAGTTCAGCTTATCCGCCATCTCGACGATCTTGACGTCCTTGCCCATGTTCTTCAGGAAGATGCCCAGCTCGATGCCGACCAGGCCGCCGCCCAGGATCACGGTCTTTCCGGTGATGTCGTCCGGATGCGTGTAGACGTACTGCGCCTGCAGGACATTGGCCCCGTCCACACCGGGGATCGGCGGCACGATCGGATCCGCGCCGATCGCCGCGATGATCACGTCGGGTTTCATGGCCTCGGCCTGCTCCGGCGTCAGCTCGGTGTTCAGCATGACCTTAATGCCGTTCTCGCCCACGCGGCGGATCTGGTTCTGGATGTACTCGTGCAGATGGATCTTAAACGGCACGTCCTTCTCGCACAGCAGGATGCCGCCCAGACGGTCGCTCTTCTCGACCAGGGTCACGGTATGCCCGCGCTTCGCGGCCGTGATGGCTGCCTGCATGCCGGCGATGCCGCCGCCCAGGACCAGCACGTCTTTCGGCTTCACGACCTTCAGCGGCTCCGTGGTGTACTCGCGCTCGCGGCCGATCTCGGGATTGATCGCGCAGGAGAACTGTCCCGTCGTCATGACCTGCGAGAAGCAGTGGCTGCAGCGCAGGCAGTGATCGATGTCGTCTTCGTGTCCGGTGCGCGCCTTCAGAGGAAGGTCGGGGTCCGCGACCAGTCCGCGGGCGACATTCACGATGTCCGCCTTACCGCTCGCGATGATCTCCTCCATCATCTCCGGATCGGAAAGCGCGCCGACGGTCGCGACCTTACTGTGCTTGATATGCGGTTTGATCGCCGCGGCGTACTTCACGTTCACGCCGTCCTCGAGGAACATGCTCGGGTGCGTCACGGTGAACGCCTCGTCGAACGTCGCGTGTCCGACCGAGACGTGGATGATGTCGGGATAGCCGTCGACCGACTTCGCGATCTCGATGCCGGTCTCGATGCCGTAGCCGGACTCCACGCCCTCGGCGCCGGAGATCCGCAGGTCGATGACCAGGCCGGGCGCCTCCCTATGAATGCCGTCGCAGATCGCGCGGACGATGCGCGCGCGGTTCTCGGGGGTGCCGCCCCACTGGTCCGTGCGGGTGTTAAACTTCGGGTTCATGAACTCGTTCAGCAGCCAGCCGTGGCCGCCGTGGACCGTGACCATGCCGAAGCCGCAGCGCTGCGCCCACTTCGCGGACTCGATGAAGGCGCGAATCACGCCTTCGATCTGCTCTTCGTTCATCGGCAGGACGTGGAAACCGTTGATCTCGCACTCCACCGGTCCGTAGATCGGGTGTCCTTCCAACGCGGACTGCTCCGAAAACGCGCCGCTGTGCTGGAGCTCGATCGACGGGACCGCGCCGTGGCGGCTGATCGCGTTCGTATAATACTTAAACCACGAGATGCCGCGGTGGTTCATCGTGTCGATCTTATTATCGCCAAAGTTGACGCCCGATACGTAGTCCACGCTGCGCACGCCCATGCAGGTCGTGGCGGCGCCGCCGATGGCCTTCCGCTCGTAGTAGACCGTGATCTCCGGCGTGGGCAGCTGGTCCACGTCCAGGTAGGACGAGCCCTGCGGCGACGCGAAGATGCGGTTCTTAAAGACCGTGTTCCGGATGATCAGCGGCTCGAAAAGATGCGGAAATTTCAGAACGCTCATAATGATACTCCCTTTCAGTTTTTTATAATGCCGGCGGCCGGGGATCGCCCGGTCCCGGAAGGTGCGCAAAAAGTGTCACTGCCTTTTTTATACCATCTCAGGGGACGGCTGACAATGCTCCGGGGCGGGAAGATGCCGGATGCGCCCGGTTTCGGTCCGCGGCGCGAAAAACGCGCAATGAAAAAGGAGCCTGCCCGTCTCTTTCCCGGGCCAGCTCCCTCTTCATCTTCTTTCTGTCATAACCGCGTCCGTCGCGGAACGTGACCGTCGCGGGCTTCACGCCGCCCCAGTCACGCCGTTTCAGGCGGTCGTACTCTTTTCGCTGCTTCTTAGACATTTTGTCGTAGGTTACGGGCTGTCGGGCCATATGCGTCACCTCCCCCCCCGAAAGTGTGTCCGGGCCATGCCGGCATATGCATTGCGCTGTCGAGCTGATTTTATATCGCGGAGAGCGGGGGTTGTCAAGCGGGGAACATGTACCTGCGGCCTCCCGGTTTTATATCTCCTTTATTTTTCTTTCACCCGCGCTTCACTCTTTTTCACACGCGTTTAATGGTATCTGCACGCATATCTGGTATGATATCAGTGTCAGGAACAGCAGTAGAAGGTTGGTTGGTTTGTTTCATAATGATTCTTTCAAACGATCAGGGAGGCCCGAGGGCCTCCCTTTTCTGTGTCGTTAATTGTTTTGCGTTCTCCTGCATCTGATGCTACTCAACAGTAACGCTCTTCGCCAGATTCCTCGGCTTATCCACGTCCACGCCGCGCGCCACGCCGGTATAATACCCGAGCAGCTGCAGCGGTATGATCGCCAGGCTCCCGATGAAATGCTCTTCCGCTTTCGGCACGTAGATCGTAAAATCGTCCGAGTCCTCCACGAAATAATTCCCGTAGCTGGTCAGCCCCATCAGGTACGCGCCGCGCGCCCGGCACTCGGTCATATTGCTCACGGTCTTCTCGAGCAGGTCCTTCTGCGTCAGCACGCCGATCACCAGCGTCCCGTCCTCGACCAGGCTGATGGTCCCGTGCTTCAGCTCGCCCGCCGCGTACGCCTCGGAATGGATGTAGCTGATCTCCTTCATCTTCAGGCTGCCCTCGAGGCTGATCGCGTAGTCCGCGCCGCGCCCCACGAAAAAGATATCGTGCGCGTTCGCGAACTTCGATGCGAACCACTGGATCCGTTCCTTATCCTCGAGCACGCGCTCCATCTTATCCGGCAGCGCGGTCATCTCGGCAATGTCGGCCGCGTAAGTCTCCTCATCGAGCACGCCGCGCAGCCGCCCCAGCCGCACCGCGAGCATGTAGATGCTCACGAGCTGCGCGCTGTAGGCCTTCGTCGTCGCGACCGCGATCTCCGGTCCCGCGTACGTGTACATGCAGTAATCGCACTCGCGGGCAATGCTCGATCCCACCACGTTCACGACCGCCAGCACGGGCACTCCGCGCTCCTTCGCCATCCGCAGCGCGGCCAGCGTGTCGGCAGTCTCGCCGGACTGCGAGATCACGATCATCAGCGAATTCTTTGCGAACCGCGGGTTCCGGTATCGGAACTCCGAGGCCAGATCGGTCTCGACCGGGATGTCCGCGAGGTCCTCGATGATGTATTTCCCGGCCGCGCCCACGTGGTACGCGGAGCCGCAGCCGATGATGTAGAGCCGTTCGAGCGAGCGCATGAACTCTTCCGTGAGGCCAGTGGCCGACAAGTCGATGACATTGTCATGGATATAGCACCCCAGCGTATCGCGCACGGCCTTCGGCTGCTCATGGATCTCCTTCAGCATGAAGTGCTCGTAGCCGCCCTTTTCCGCGGCCTCGGCGTCCCAGGTGATCTCGGTGGATTCCTTTTCCACCGCGTCGCCGTTCAGGTCGTAGAACGTCACGTGCCCGGGCGTGAGGCGCGCCATCTCCAGGTTATCGATGTAGTACACGGTCCGCGTGTACTTCAGGATCGCGGGCACATCGGAAGCCAGCAGCGCCGCGTCGTCCGTCAGGCCGATGATCAGCGGGCTGTCCTTTCTGGCGACCCAGATCTCGCCGGGGTAGTCCCGGAACATCAGCGCCAGCGCGTAGGTCCCGCGAATGCGGACCATGGCTTTCGCGATGGCGTCGATCGGGCCGATATTGTACTTTTTATAGTAATAATCCACGAGGTTCACCGCGACTTCGGTGTCGGTGTCCGAATAGAACGTGTAGTCGTGGCGAAGCAGCTTCTGCTTCAGCTCCTGATAGTTCTCAATGATGCCGTTATGCGCGCCGATGACCAGATCCCCCGCCGAATGATGCGGATGCGCGTTCGCCTCGGTGGGCTCGCCGTGGGTCGCCCAGCGCGTGTGGCCGATGCCGCAGTTTCCGGGCACCGCCGCGCCGCCGTCGGTCTTCTGCACCAGGTTCAGCAGCCGCCCGGGCGCGCGCACGACCGCGGTCTCCCGGCTTTCCGGATCGAAGACCGCGATCCCCGCGGAGTCATATCCCCGATATTCGAGTTTCGAGAGCCCGTCCAGCAGGATGGGCGCGGCAGCTTCATTTCCCGTGTATCCGACGATACCGCACATATTCAAACCTCCCTGAGGCGCGCCGCATTCCCGGCGCGGATGCGATGATATATTCCGTATTTACATTATGGAAGAACGCGGGACCTGTCAATTTTCGATTACTTATACCTTCCGGGCTGTTATCCACAGATCTTTCAAAGGTTTTTCACAGTTCGAACACAGAACTCCTCTATCATTCAGAATGTCAGGGCCGAAACGGCCATCGGAAAACATGTTATTTTAAAAATGATATTAAGGAGAAATCTCATGAAAAATATGATCAAAAAAGCCGCCCTCCCCTGCATCCTCGCCGCCGTGATGATCGCGGCTCTGGCGGGCTGCGGTACGGGCAATACCTCTGCCGGCACGGACAACGGATCCGGCGGCACTTCCGCGGGAACCTCCGGCGCGATCACCGAAACCGCCGGCTCTTCCGGTTCCGATGTAAATGCGGCTCCGGCTGCGGCGGGCGCGGCGTCGGCATTGACGGCGGAGGACATCACCGTAAACGAAACCGTCGAGAATAACGCCGACAGCGAGCACGCGATCACGGCGGACGGTGAAAACACGTCTTATTCAAACACACAGGTCATTAAGACCGGAGACTCCGACGCGGGCGACGAAGCGGACTTCTACGGCGACAATGCCGCGGTCTTCGCATCGAACGGCGCGACGCTGGACCTGAGTGAGATGGTCATCTCGACCGACGGCACGCACGCGAACGCGGTGTTCTCGTACGGCGAGGGCACGACCGTGAACATTTCCGACAGTTACATCGAGACCTCGGGCAACTGCTCCGGCGGCCTCATGACCACCGGCGGCGGCACCATGAACGCGGAGAACGTCACCGTGACCACCTCCGGGAACTCCTCCGCGGCGATCCGCTCCGACCGGGGCGGCGGCGACGTGAACGTGACCGGCGGTCATTACACAACGAGCGGCGTCGGATCGCCCGTGATCTACTCGACCGCGGACATCACCGTGAACGGCGCGTATCTGGAGTCGACCGCTTCGCAGGGCGTGGTCGTAGAGGGCGCGAACTCCGTGACATTGAACGACGTGACCCTGGTCGCGAACAACACCACGAAGAACGGTGACCACTCCGACTGGCATCAGGCGATCATGATCTACCAGAGCATGTCCGGCGACGCTTCCGAGGGACTCTCGAGCTTCGCGATGACGGACGGCAGCCTCACGAACGTGACCGGCGACGTGTTCTTTATCACGAATACCACCACGACGATCGATCTGACGAATGTCGGGATCTCGAACCAGGACCCGGAGGGCATCTTCCTTCGGGCGGCCGCGGCCGGCTGGGGCAATGAAGGCTCGAACGGCGGGCAGGTGACATTGACCGCGTCGGACCAGACGATCGACGGCGACATGATCGTCGACGAGGTCTCCGCGCTGAACCTGTACCTGACCGAAGGATCGAACTACACCGGCGCGATCAATGCCGACGGAACCGCAGGCGAGGTCTACGTCGAGATCGGGAGCGGCTCGACCTGGACGCTGACCGGCGACAGTTATATCACCGCACTGACCTGTGACGCGGACGCGATCGACCTGAACGGTCATACTCTCTATGTGAACGGTGAAGCTTACACCGAGGGTACCGCGTCCGAGGGAGAGGCGGTCGAGATGACCGTGAGCGACGGCGGAGGATCCGATACCGGTATGGGTATGCCCGGTGACGGAATGCCCGGCGAGCGGCCGGACGGGGCGCCTCCGGAACTGCCTGACGGGGCGACACCCGGCGAACCGCCTTCGGGCGATCCGCCTGCCGGAGCACCGGGAAGTTCTCAGAACTGACGCGCACGTCACGTATTATTGCCCGGGGAGAAGGAACATCCGTGTTCCTTCTCCCCGGCTTCTGTTTTTCATGACTTTACGTCCCGCCTGTGCTATGGTGACTGCATGGAAACGAGAGAACGACCCCATTCCGATCACGCATACGGCCTCATGTTCGAGGCGGCAGCGGAGCGTCTGAGAAAACATGCGCCGGAGGACATTGCCCGGAAGGCGGATGTGATCTGGGACGCGGAAAACTCTGTGCTGCGCGTTCCTTTCCTGAACGGCGCCGTCTCCGTGGAATGGCCCTCCTGCCGCCTGATCCCCGCACCGGAAAACTGGCATGCGCTGGTCCTGCTGCACTACCTGGATCTGGCGGACGGCACGCCGCTGCTGTCGGCGGCGGCCCCGGACACGGTTCCGGCCCTGATGTCCTTCCGCGACGCCCCCGACGGTATGATCCGCGGCGGAAAGTTCGAGTTCACGGCAGCCCGGACCTTCGAACGCATCCTGCGCGGCCGCGGGCCTGAGGAGATCCGTCGCGCCGCCGCCTCCCTGGGCGGCACAGAGACCGCCGGCAAGGGCGACCTCTGTTTCGTCATCCCTGTGTTCCCCCGATTTCCGGTGTACCTGCACGTCTGGCTGGCGGACGAGGATTTCCCGGCGAGCGGGCGGCTGTTTCTGGACCGCAGCGCAGGGCACTATCTGACCATCGAGGATATCGTGACCGTGGGCGAGATCCTGCTGCGGCGGCTGGAGGAACAGCTTTTTCAGTAAAAAAGCGGGCGGATGCCGAAGCATCTGCCCGCTCATTATTTACATCTCGTCTGTCTCGTCAAAACCGTCTCCGGTCACTCCACTACCTCGATCCATACCTGATCGTCCGGTTCGAACACGACCTTCTCATAGGCCTCCACATCCAGCGGAACCCCGGTCCAGTCGGAATGGATGTCGCCGTTCTGCTTAATGATGATGTCGTAAAGAATATCGTACGTCACCCCGTCCTCGCCGGTCTCGACGATCGTGGAGTATGGAAGCGTCCGGTGATAGGTGATCTCGATCCCGTTATACTCGAAGTGGTAGCCGTTCCGCATGCGGCAGCCGTCCAGCCCCTTATAAGTGAAATAACGCTTCAGATCGTGAAGGATCACGTCGTCTTCCGTGCGGTAGAGATTCTCCGGCGTCGTGTCGGTATAGTCGTAGCGGAACTGGACCGAAACGCCCTTTCCCTTCCAGCGCTCCACGAACGCGGGAAGCTGCTCGGCCGGATACCGCTGATAAAGCACGCAGTTGATCCGATGCCGGACAGGCAGGCGGGCGATCAGCTCGTCTTTCGACTCCTCCACATAGTGCTGCATGTGGCGGGAAATGTTCACGCAGGTGATCTTATCCTTATTTCGCTCGCAGAAATGCAGGATATCCTCCGCGGGCTGGTCGGAAAAGGCCGGAAGTGTTGTGTTAATAAATACCCGGTGCGTGTTCGGGACCTTATCCAGCATGATCTGCAGGGAATCCAGGTTCGCCATCGGCTCGCCGCCCGTGAAAACGAAGTCACAGTAAGGCGTGATCCGATCCATGCGGACGATACTCTCGCAGATCTTCTCCAGACTGAAACCGGTCATATCTGCATACTCTGCCTTATTCACGCAGAAGGGGCAGTTATTACGGCAGTCATACGGTACAAAAACCGTGACGGTCGCGCCGCCCTCTCTGGTCTTGTACGGGTTATGCTGAGTCATGTTCATCTTACCTCATCGGGCGGCGCCGGACCGATCCGGCTGCCGCAGTGGTCTGGTTTCTTTGGAAAAATACGCAATTCGCGCATATTATAATCGAAACCGCCGCGAAATAAAAGCATTTCTTGTTCGGATCGCTCCGGGTGCCCGAAGCGCTCAAAGAGGACCCCTGCCGGGAGCAGAGGTCCTCCTGTCATTCAAATGTCCGGACGTTACCGGGCGTCTTAGCCAAATCAGTCAGCCTTCTTCGCCTTGAACGCGCGGATCGCCTTCGTCAGCTCGGGAACGATCTTATTCAGGTCGCCCACGACGCCGTAGTCGGCCACTTCGAAGATCGGAGCGGACTCGTCCTTATTGATCGCGATGATCAGATCCGACTCTTCCATACCGGCCAGGTGCTGGATAGCGCCCGAGATACCGATCGCCATGTAGAGGTTCGGGCGGACGGTCTTACCGGTCTGTCCGACCTGCAGATCCTTCGGCTTCCAGCCGGCGTCCACGACTGCACGCGAGCAGGAAACGACGCCGCCGATGGCGTCAGCCAGATCGTCCAGGATGGCGAAGTTCTCGGGGGAACCCACGCCGCGGCCGCCGGAGACCAGGATCTTCGCATCCTGAATGTCCACGACATTGCCCGTGTTCTTAACGACCTCGAGGATCTCGACGTACTTGTGGTCCGGAGTGAAGCCGGGGTTGAACTCGATGATCTCGGCGGTCCTGCCGGCCTCGCGGGGCAGAGCCTGCATCACGCCGGGACGGACGGTCGCCATCTGCGGTCTGTTGTAAGGGCACGCGATGGTAGCGATTGTGTTTCCGCCGAAAGCGGGACGGGTCATCAGCAGCTGGTTATGAAGCTGCTCCTGGTTCGGGATCGGCTTCAGCGGGAAATCACCGATATCCAGCTGCGTGCAGTCTGCGGTCAGACCGGTCTTCACGCGGCAGGAAACTCTCGGGCCCAGATCGCGGCCGATCGCGGTCGCGCCGACCAGCATGATGTCGGGCTTGAACTCATTGATCACGGACGCCAGAGCGTGCGTGTAGGGCTCGGTGCGGTACTCTTTCAGCTCGGGATCGTCCACGACGATGATCTTGTCAGCGCCGGCTTCGGCCAGATCCTTCGTCAGCGGCATCATGTCGGAACCGATGAGGACAGCGGTAACCTCGGTGCCCAGGTCGGCGGCCAGCTTCTTCGCCTCGCCGATCAGCTCAAACGCGATGTTATTGACTTTGTTATCAACCTGCTGTGCGTAAATATATACGCCCTTGTATTCTTCTAAAGCCATTATTCGTTCACCTATATCCTTCTATAAACTCGATTCTTAGATGATGTGCTTCTCATCGAGCTTGCCCATGAGGTACTCGACGGACTCCTGCGTGTCGAGGATCACCTGCTCACCCTGGCCCTTGCGGACTTTATCGGAAGCCTTCGCGATCTTCGTGGGCGAACCCTTCATGCCGAGGTTGTCATCGCTGACATCCTTCAGATCGGCTCTGCCCCACACGGTGACTTCGGTGTCGTAGGCATCCCAGATTCCGCCGGGGGTCATGTAGCGCGGCTCGGCCAGCTCCGCCAGAGCGGTCAGCAGGCAGGGCATCTTCGCCTTGACCATGTGATATCTGTCATCATACATTCTCTTAACGATGACATACTCGCCGTCGATCTCAATGCTCTGCGTATAGGAGATGACCGGGAGATCGAGGTGCTCGGAGATCTGCGGACCGACCTGAGCGGTATCACCGTCGATGGCCTGACGGCCGGTGATGATCAGATCGTAATCCAGATTCCGGATCGCGCCCGCGATCGTGGTGGACGTCGCCCAGGTGTCGGCGCCGCCGAGCACTCTGTCGGTGACCAGGATGGCATGGTCAGCGCCCATGGCCAGAGCCTCGCGAAGGACGTCATCCGCCTTCGGCAGACCCATGGTCAGAACGGTGACTTCCGCGCCGTACTTATCCTTCAGCTGAAGGGCAGCCTCCAGGCCGGCCTTATCATCCGGGTTCATGATGGCGAGCATCGCGCCTCTGTTCAGGGTGCCGTCCTCGTTAAATCTCACGCCGCCCTTGGTGTCAGGTACCTGCTTAATGCAAACGATAATCTTCACGGATGGATCCTCCTTACTTTAACAGATTGGCAGAGATGACCATGCGCTGGACCTCGGAGGTACCCTCGTAGATCTCAGTGATCTTAGCGTCACGCATCATACGCTCCACGTCATAATCTCTCATGTAACCGTAACCGCCGTGCAGCTGAACAGCCTTGGTGGTCACTTCCATCGCGGTCTCGGCAGCGTACAGCTTCGCCATGGCAGCCTCGACGCCGTAGTTCGGCTGAGTGTCCTTCGCGACAGCCGCCTTATAGACGAGCATCTGCGCGGCCTGGCACTTCGTAGCCATGTCGGCCAGCTGGAACTGCGTGTTCTGGAACTGGCTCAGGGAGCGTCCGAACTGCTTTCTCTCCTTCACGTACGCGACGGTCTTGTCCAGAGCGCCCTCGGCCAGGCCGAGCGCCTGCGACGCGATACCGATACGGCCGCCGTCCAGGGTGTGCATGGCGATGTTGAAGCCCTTGCCCTGCTGGCCCAGAAGGTTCTCCTTCGGGATGCGGCAGTCGGTGAAGACCAGCTCGTAGGTCGCCGAACCGCGGATACCCATCTTCTTCTCCTTCGTACCGAATTCGAAGCCCGGGGTGCCCTTCTCGACGATGAAGGCGGAGATCTCCTTGCGGATCTTACCCTTCTTCTCGACCTTTCCGGTCACGGCGATGATGATGTACACGTCGGCATACTTACCGTTCGTGATGAAGCACTTGGAGCCGTTCAGGATCCACTCGTTCGTGGCCTCGTCGAAGACCGCCTTCGTGGTCTGTCCCTGTGCGTCGGTGCCGGCGCCGGGCTCGGTCAGGCCGAACGCGCCGATCTTACGGCCGCTGGCCAGATCCGGGATATACTTCTGCTTCTGCTCTTCGGTACCGAAAGTCATGATCGGATCCATGCAGAGCGAGGTGTGAGCGGAAATGATGACCGCGGTGGTGCCGCAGGCCTTCGCCAGCTCTTCCACGCACATCGCGTAGGTCAGGATGTCGCATCCCTGGCCGCCGTACTCCTTCGGGATCGGGATACCGAAGAAACCGGCCTTCGCCATCTTCGCGCAGGTCTCTACCGGAAACGCTTCAGTCTCGTCAACTTCCTGAGCGATCGGAGCCACTTCTTTCTCAGCGAACTCTTTGAACAGTTCACGCGCAAGAAGATGCTTCTTATCCAAACTGAAATCCATGCTGTTTATTCCTCCATATTTCTTTCTCTAATAAACCGCATTTTGACGCGGACAAGATAAAGCGCCTGTCCGCGTCATGTATGCGAAATGAAACCGAATTACTTGCTGTAATCGTAGAAGCCCTTGCCGGACTTGATGCCGAGGTGACCGCCGCGGACCATCTTTCTGAGGATGGGGGCCGGACGATACTTCGTGTCGCCGAACTCGTAGTACAGGGTCTCCATGATGGTCAGGCAGACGTCCAGGCCGACCAGGTCGCCGAGAGCCAGCGGGCCCATCGGGTGGTTCGCGCCCAGCTTCATCGCGGTGTCGATGTCCTCGACGGTCGCGACGCCGTCAGCGTAGATCTGAGCTGCTTCGTTGATCATCGGGATCAGGATGCGGTTCACGACGAAACCGGCGGCTTCCTTCACCTCAACGGGGGTCTTGCCGAGCTCGACGGACAGATCCTTGATCTGCTGCACGAGTTCCGGCGGAGTGTTCAGGCCGGCGGTGACCTCGACCAGCTTCATCACGGGAGCCGGGTTGAAGAAGTGCATGCCGATCATCGGGTGCTTCAGGCCCGCGCCGATCTCGGTGATCGAGAAGGCGGAGGTGTTCGAAGCGAAAATGGTCTCGGGCTTGCAGATCTCATCGAGCTTCTCGAGAGTCTCGCGCTTCGTGGCCATATCTTCCTTCACGGTCTCAAGGATCAGGTCGGCGTCAGCCGCAGCCTCGATCTCTTCGCAGAACAGGTTCCCCATGATGCGGTCCATCTCAGCCTGGTCCAGCTTACCCTTCTCGACTCTCTTCGCGAGGCTCTTCTCGATCTCGCTTCTGTGTCTCTGAGCGGAAGCCACGCTGGTCGCATACATATAAGTCTGATCGCCGTGCGTCGCGAAGACCTGTGCGATACCTCTTCCCATGGTGCCGGCGCCAAAAACAGCTACTTTCATTTGATTTCTCCTTTCTGATCAGCGACAGCCGAAACTATTCGCCATTATCTCATAAGATGATGTGTGTATTTGTGAAAAAAGTCTTAACTATTTGCGTTTCGAGGGCAATTTTACTTATTAATAAAGTTCTTCTCTTTTCTCTTCTCGAGGAAAGCGCTCATGCCTTCGATCTGGTCGTGCGTCTGGAAGCAGTCGCCGAAGCACTTCGCCTCGATGGCCACCGCCTGCGCGATGTCGACCGAGATGCCCTCGTTCATGGCTCTCTTGCAGGCGCGCACCGCGATGGGCGCGTTCGCCGCGATCGTGTTCGCGAGCTTCATGGCCTGCGGCATCAGCTCCTCCGCGGGATAGACCGCGTTCACGAGACCGATGCGGAAAGCCTCGTCGGCCTTGATGTTCCGGGCGCTGAAGATCAGCTGCTTCGCCATGCCCATGCCGACGATGCGGGACAGTCTCTGCGTGCCGCCGAAGCCGGGAGTAATGCCCAGGCCCACCTCGGGCTGTCCGAACATCGCGTTCTCCGAGCAGATGCGGATATCGCACGCCATCGACAGCTCGCAGCCGCCGCCCAGAGCAAAGCCGTTCACGGCCGCGATCACGGGCAGGGGGAAACTCTCGATCTTAAGGAAGATGTCATTTCCCTTCTTACCGAAGGCCTCGCCCTCTTCCTTCGTCTGGGAGCTCATCTCGGCAATGTCCGCGCCCGCCACGAACGACTTCTCGCCGCCGCCGGTCACGATGACGCAGCGGATCGCTTCCTGGTCGATCGCATCAAAGGTCTGCTCGATCTCGGTGAGCACCTGGCTGTTCAGCGCGTTCAGCGCCTTCGGGCGGTCGATCGTCACGATGCCGACCATACCTTCCGTCGTATACTTTACAAATTCCATTCTGTTCGCTCCTGATCTGTGCTTCTGATAAGCGGACTTGAGAAGCAGCCCTCCGGAAAGGACCGCTTCTCATCATGTCCGTAAAAGAGTTAATTAGTCGCGCTCAACGATCGTCGCGCAGCCCATGCCGCCGCCGATGCAGAGGGTCGCCAGACCCTTCTTCGCATCGCGTCTCTTCATCTCGTGAAGCAGGGTGACCAGGATGCGGGCGCCCGAAGCTCCGACGGGGTGACCCAGCGCGATCGCGCCGCCGTTCACATTCACCTTCGACATATCGAACTCCAGGTCGTGCGCCACGGCCAGCGACTGCGCCGCGAACGCCTCGTTCGCCTCGATCAGGTCCATATCGGCCACGGTCAGGCCGGTCTTCGCCATGACTTTGCGGACAGCCGCCACAGGGCCGACGCCCATGATGGAGGGATCCACGCCGCCCAGGGCGCCGGCGACGAACGTCGCCATCGGCTCGATGCCGAGCTCGGCAGCCTTATCGGCGCTCATCACGACCAGGGCCGCCGCGCCGTCATTGATCGAAGAGGCATTGCCCGCGGTCACGATGCCGTCCGGCTTGAAAGCGGGGCGAAGCTTCGCGATACCCTCGGCGGTGGTGCCGGGGCGAGGACCTTCGTCGGTATCGAAGAGAACGGTCTCTTTCTTCTTCTTCACTTCGACGGGAACGATCTCGTCCTTAAACGTACCGTTCTCGATCGCCGCGCAGGCCTTCTGCTGGGAAGCGGCCGCGAACTCGTCGAGCTGCTCGCGGGTCAGGCCCCACTGCTCCGCCACGTTCTCGGCGGTGATGCCCATGTGATAGTTATTATACACATCCCACAGCGCGTCGTTCACCATGGTGTCGACCAGCGTGGACTTACCCATCGGAGCGCCCATTCTGTAGCCGTAACGGCCGTTCATCATAGCGAAAGGAGCCTGATCCATGTTCTCGGTGCCGCCCGCCACGACGATGTCGGCGTCGCCGGCCATGATCATCTGAGCAGCCATGTTCACGCAGTTCAGACCGGAACCGCAGACCACGTTCACGGTGACGGCGGGAACTTCCACGGGAATGCCCGCGCCCAGGGAAGCCTGGCGAGCCACGTTCTGGCCCAGACCGGCCTGGATAACGCATCCCATGTAGACGTGCTCGACGTCCTCAGGCTTAATGCCGGCAGCCTCGATCGCACCCTTGATCGCGATGGAGCCCAGCTTCGCAGCGGAGACATCCTTCAGGGATCCGCCGAAGGATCCGATGGGGGTACGGACTGCACTGGCAATAACTACTTTCTTAGACATTTGATACTTCCTCCTTAAGTTGTTTGTGCGTAATTGTGCGAATAATCGTGTGTGATTGTGCTTGTGATTGTGAAATTTTTGACTAAGACTAACGTAAAGACTATATCAAATTTTTAACAACTAGGAAAGTGTTTTTTTCTGAAAACAATATAAAACTTTTTACAGAGTCGCCTGATAGACTTCGCGCTTCGATATTCCGCGGTCTTTGGCGACCGCGCGCATGGCCTCTTTCCGGTCCATGCCCTGCGCGAGATAGGTTCGGAGATGTTCTTCGATCGAGAGCTCCTCCCAGCGCGCCTTCCGCTCTTCCTC
The DNA here is from genome assembly GCA_017513125.1 of Lachnospiraceae bacterium. Classification (GTDB taxonomy): domain Bacteria; phylum Bacillota; class Clostridia; order Lachnospirales; family Lachnospiraceae; genus RGIG5636. The sequence continues at coordinate 19,176 of JAFWDI010000002.1, forward strand.
GCGTGCCGCCGGATCGCCGGGAGCGATGACCAGAACGATCTCGCCTTTCACACCGCCGTCCGCGAACAGCCCGGCCGCCTCGCCGAGAGTGCCGCGAAATACGGTCTCGTGGATCTTCGTGAGCTCGCGGCACAGCGCCAGCCTGCGGTCCGCGCCCAGGGCTGCGGAGAGCTCCGCGAGCGTCTTCGCGATCCTGTGGGGAGCCTCGTAGATCACGACGGTCCGGGTCTCCCCGGCCAGCTCCGCGAGGACCGCCTCGCGTTCTTTCTTTTTCGTCGGGAGAAACGCTTCGAACGCGAATCTGCGGATCTCCATGCCGGACAGCGTCAGCGCGGTGATCACCGCCGTGGCGCCCGGCAGCGATGTCACCGGGATGCCGCGCGCGACGCATTCCGCGATCAGGACCTCGCCCGGATCCGAGATCCCGGGCGTGCCCGCGTCGGTCACGAGGGCAATGTCGCTGCCCTCCTCAAGCTTCGCGATCAGCTCCTCCGCCTTCTCGTAGCGGTTATGCTCATGGTAGCTCGTCAGCGGGGTGTGGATGTCGAAATGCGTCAGCAGGCCGCGGGTGTGCCGCGTGTCCTCCGCCGCGATCAGGTCGACCGCTTCCAGCGTTTTCAGAACGCGCAGAGTGATATCGTCGAGGTTTCCGATCGGTGTGGCGCAGATGTAAAGCGTCCCGCTCATGACGCACCGCCGGCAGGGCCCTGCCGGTCCGCGCGGCCCTCGTTCCTGCCGTTGTTTCCGCTGCCGTCGGAAGAAGGTCTTCTGCGGCGTCTTCTGCGCGGGCGGTTCTCCTGCTCCGCGCCGGGTTTCCGCTCGCCGCGGGTCTCACTGCCGGACTCGGAGCCTTCCCGGCGGTTCTCGCTGCGGTTCTCGCGGGCGTTCGCGTTCGCGCCGCCCTGCTCCGCGTTCCCGTTCGTGGAACGGTTCCTGCGGCTCCGGCTCCGGCGGGATCTCTGCTCCCCGCCTTCCACTCCGCCGTCATTCGCACGCTCCTGCGCGGCGCCGCCGCGTGTGCGCGCGCTTTCGTTTCTGTTTTCGTTCCGCTCGGAAGCGGGGGCCGCGGTGTTCTGTGCGGCGCTCTCCCCGGAACGCTCCCGGCGCCTTCTCGAACGCCTGCGTCTGCCGCCCTCGCGGCCTTCCGTACCGGCATTGCCCGGGTCCTCGGCAGGCCGGCTGTCTTCCGCGGTCTCTCCCGCGCCGTCCGCTGCCGCCTCCGCACGCTCTTCCGCCTCGCGGACCGCCTGCTTTCTGGCCTCGGCCTTAGCGGCCTGCGCCACGACGGACCGGGCGACCGGCCGCTGGTCAGCCTTCCGCACCGGACGCTTAATGCCGGGAGTGAACTTCAGCTGTTCGATCGCGTACTCGCGCATTTCCTTTTCGTCATGGTCCAGATCGACCAGAACGCGGACCGTCTGCTGCAGGATATTCGAATCGACGGTCACGCCGACGAAGCCGTCGAACGTGGTGACGACGGTGCCGCGCTTCGGCAGGTTTTTGCTGAGTTCATCATAGACCTCGGCTTCGTTTCGCAGGCAGCACATGAGTCTCCCGCAGCATCCCGAGATCTTCGTGGGATTCAGCGAAAGGTTCTGAGACTTCGCCATCTTGATCGTGACGGGGGCGAATTCCTTCAGGTACAGGCTGCAGCAGAGCGGACGCCCGCAGGTGCCCATACCGCCCAGCATCCTGGTCTCGTCGCGCACGCCGATCTGGCGCAGCTCGATGCGCATATGGAGTTCGCCCGCCAGGTCCTTGACCAGCTCGCGGAAATCCACGCGCCCTTCCGCCGAGAAATAAAAGATGATCCGATTCCCGTCGAAACTGCATTCGACGTCGACCAGCTTCATGTCCAGTTCATGCTCTCTCACCTTCTCCACGAAGATGGCGCGCGACTCGCGCTCTTTCGCGCACAGTTCGGCGTAGCGTTCGATATCTTCTTCGTCAGCCTTCCGCACCAGGGGCTTCAGCTCTTCCGGCACCAGTTCGTCCGGAAGGTTCGACTTCGGCAATACCACCGTCCCGAACTCCAGACCTTTCTCCGTCTCGGCGATCACGCCGTCGTCCAGGCGGATGTCCAGATCGCCCGGATCGAAATACCGGGTCTTCCCGCAGCCGCGAAATCTGACTCCTACGACTCTTTTCACTTGATATTCTCCTTCAGACTCAGGAGCAGCAGCTCCATGGTCAGTTCATTATTCACGTTCGCGTTCAGGCGGGTCTGCGCCTTCTCGACGTCCTGAATCGCCTTCTCCAGCTTCAGGTAGTCGTTCTCCGCCGCGCAGCGGCTGATGTGGCGGTACTCGTCCGCCAGCGAGATGCTTCTGACATCCCGTGTCGCCTTAAACAGCAGAACGTCCCGGTACCACACCCGCATGATGCGCAGGATGAGGTCGGCATTTTCCTTATGGTCTTTCAGCAGGAAGAGCAGGTCGTGCACGCGACGGATGCTCATCTGCTCCATGTTCCGCAGCGCGGAACACACTTCATGATTCAGTCGGTCGAAGTTCTCCGACGACGCCAGCGCTTCGGCGGCTCCGAGATCTCCGGCGGCCAGCGCCGCGCACATCGCGGCCTTCTCCGGATCCGCCAGTCCCTCGCGGACCAGCGCTTTACGGATCGCGGCTTCGGACAGCGCGCCGACTTCGACGATCTCCGCACGGGAGCGGACCGTCGGAAGCAGGTGATCCGCGTCGTCGCAGACCAGAATGATGATCACGTATTCCGGCGGCTCCTCGAGCGTTTTCAGCAGCGCGTTCTGCGCCTCGGTCGTCATGTTCTGGGCGTCCTTCATGAGGAAGACTTTATACCGCGCGGCGAAAGGCCGGACCGACGCCTGATCCACGAGCGTCACGCGAACTTCCTTCACGCCGATGATCCCGGTCTTTTTCTTCTTCTCGGGGTCTTCCGTGACATAGATCAGATCCAGGCAGTTCCCGCCCGCGACCTGCACACAGGTGCGGCAGTTCCCGCAGGCTTCCTTCCCGCCCTTCTCGCACAGGAGCGCCGCGGCAAATGCCTCCACGAGGGCGTCGCGTCCGGTGGCGTCCTCCCCTTCGAAAATATAAGCGTGTCCGATACGGCCGGAGGAGAGGTTCTCCTGCAGCCTCAGTTTGATATCTTCATGACCAGAAACGGATGCGAAACTCATCATATGCACCTCACAGTCTCCCTCAGTATGAAGTATACCACGAATCCGTGTCCGTGACACGGCCCGCCCTCACGCGGACGCTTCCAGAATGAACGCGCGCACGCGTTCAATGCACTCTTCCAGATCGTCGTTCTCGAACCGGAGCTCCACGCCCGCTTCGCGCAGCTTCTCCTCGGAGAAATCCTCCTCGTCCGCCAGAAACCGCCGGCAGACTTCCTTCAGGTTCGGGGACTTCTGCTCCATCTCGCGTCCGATCGAGCGCAGCAGCCGCTCACCGTCGTTCACCGTCAGATAGACCGGCACGACCGTATCCGCGCCGAAATACGCGCGGAGCTGCTGATAAGACTCGAGCGTCCCGATCAGCAGGCAGCTCCCGCTCTCCGGATCGATCTGGCCGTCATCCGGCGTGAAATAGGCCCAGGGTCCCTGCACGGTCTGATAGACGCGGCACTCGATCACCTTTCCGGCGGCGCGCATCTCCTCCAGCGCCCCGGGCGTCACGAAATGATACTCGACCCCCTCGGTCTCGCCGGCCCGCATGGGCCTGGTCGTGTAAGGCACGACGGTGGCCAGCCCCAGCGACGCGTCCGTGCTGAGGCGGCGGTAGACGCTGTCCTTTCCGCTCGCGCTCTTTCCCATGATGACGAAGATCTTACCCATGGATGACTCTGACCTTTCCTTCGCGGACTCCGCGAAGCTCCGCGGCTTCCGCCGCCAGCGCGCGGGCTTCCTCCGCGCCGATCCGTTCGCCCGGGACCAGCAAAGGGATCCCCGGCGGGTAACAGTAAATGAGATCTCCGCAGATCCTGCCTTCCGCCTTTTCGACGGGGACCGTTTCCTTCTCGTGGTCCTCCGCCTCCGCGGGCGTCAGGACCCTCTCCGGACTGTGCCCCGGACGGACCGCCGCGCCTTCCGCCGGCGCGTTCCCGCTCCCGCTCCCGGCATCCGCCGGCACACCGGGACTCTCACACAGCTCCCGGTCGATCTCGCAGGCCGCCGCGAGCAGTCTCTTGAACCCCTCGTCCGTGTCCGCCGGCGACGTCATCAGCACGACGTACCTTCCCGCGGCCATCTCCGGCTGCAGCCGGTACTCTTCTCGCAGGCGCCCGTACAGCGCGCGGCCGTCCCACGCGCCTCCCCGGTCATAAAGAACGATCTTTCCGGGATCGTACGCAGACGCCTCAACCGCCGGTCCCGCCCCGCCGAACAGACCGATCCGCTCCAGCTTCGCAAGTTTCCCGCGCAGCCGGCAGATCCGCTCTCCGTAGGCTGTGAACCGCTCCGGCTCCTCTTCCGCCCAGCGCAGCGCGTTCCCGATGGAAGCCATCAGGACATACGACGGACTGCTGGTCTGAAAGATGTCGAGCGCCGCGTCGATCCGCTCCTGCGGGACGCGGTCCGAACAGTTATGCAGCAGCGCGCACTGGGTCAATGCCGGCATCGTCTTATGCAGGCTCTGCACGACCAAGTCGGCTCCCGCACGGACCGCGCTCTCCGGGAACATGTCCATAAACGGCAGATGCGCTCCGTGCGCCTCGTCGACGATCAGGCAGGCTCCGTGCGCGTGTGCGGCCTCCGCGATCCCGCGGACGTCCGCCGCGACTCCTTCGTAGGACGGCGAAGTGATGATGACCGCGCGGAGCTCCGGAGCGGCCTCCAGAGCGTTCCGGACGTCCGCCGCAGTCGGTGCGGACGCGATTCCGGTCTCCGGGTCTGTCGCCGGATACAGATAGTGCGGGACGAGTTCCCCCAGGATCAATGCGTGATACACGCTGAGATGGCACCTGCGGTCGACCAGGACCGCGCTCCCTTTCGGAACAGCCGCCCGGACCGCCGCCAGGATGCCCGCGGTGCTTCCGTTCACGAGGAACCGGCACGTTCCGCTTCCGATCAGCCGTGCCGCGTCCTTCTGCATCTCATCCAGAATACCTGCAGGATGATGCAGGTCGTCGAACCCGTCGATCTCGGTGATGTCGATCGCCGCGTCCGGTCCCGCGGGGGAGTCCGCGGCGCGCTTATGCCCGGGCATATGGAACGGATACCAGCCCTCGCCGGCATAGTCCCGAAGCTGTCTCCGCAGGTCGATCATAACGTTTCCTTCGGCTCCGCCGGGGCGTCTTCCTTCCGTTCCGCCGGGACGGAGTCCTTCTTCTTTCCGATCGGCTCCAGGCCCTTCCGCACACGGATGTCGTTCAGGATCCGCATAAACTCCTCGCCGGTGATGCTCTCCTTCTTAATAAGGAATGCCGCGATCTCGTCGAGTTCCTCACGGTTCCCGGAAAGGATCTCTTTCGCCTTCTCATAGGCGTCCTTCAGCATGCGCTTCACGACCTCGTCGATCATCGCCGCGGTCTCGTCGGCGCAGTTCGTCACGGCCTTTCCGTCGAGGTAGACGCTCTCGACGCTCTCAAGGCTCATCAGGCCGAACTCCTCGCTCATGCCGTACTGCGTGACCATCGACCGGGCGAGCTTCGTGGCGCGCTCGATATCGTTCGCCGCGCCCGTCGTGACGCTCGAGAACACGACCTCCTCGGCCGCGCGCCCGCCCATGTACTCGACGATCATCGCGCGCAGCTCCTCCTCGGAGTTCAGGTACTTCTCCTCCTCGGGGACGTTCATGACGTAGCCCAGCGCACCCATGGTCCGGGGCACGATCGTGATCTTCTGGACCGGCTCGGTCTCCTTCTGCAGCGCGGAGACCAGCGCGTGGCCCACCTCGTGGTAGGACACGATGCTGCGCTCCTTCTCACTCATGATGCGGTCTTTCTTTTCCTTACCCACGAGCACGAGTTCGACCGCCTCGAACATATCCTCCTGCGTCACGAAGTCGCGCTTTTTCTTTACAGCCGTGATCGCCGCCTCGTTTACGATATTCGCGAGATCCGAACCCACGGCGCCCGAAGTCGCGAGCGCGATGGTCTCGAAGTCGACGGTCTCGTCCATCTTCACGCCCTTCGCATGCACCTTCAGGGTATCGATGCGGCCCTTCAGGTCGGGCTTATCCACGATGATGCGGCGGTCGAGTCTGCCCGGCCGCAGCAATGCCTTGTCCAGCACCTCCGGACGGTTCGTCGCGGCGAGGATGACCACGCCCTTCGAAGAATCGAAGCCGTCCATCTCCGCGAGGAGCTGGTTCAGGGTCTGCTCGCGCTCGTCATTGCCCCCGAAGCGCGTGTCGCGGCTCTTTCCGATCGCGTCGATCTCGTCGATGAAAACGATGCAGGGAGCCTGCTGCTGCGCCTGCTTAAACAGGTCGCGGACGCGCGACGCGCCGACGCCGACGAACATCTCGACGAACGACGAGCCCGACAGCGAGAAGAAAGGCACCTTCGCCTCGCCGGCGACCGCCCGCGCGAGCAGGGTCTTACCGGTTCCGGGAGGGCCCACCAGCAGCGCGCCCTTCGGGAGCTTCGCGCCGATGCGCGTGTATTTCTCCGGATCATGCAGGAAGTCGACGATCTCGACCAGAGACTCCTTCGCCTCCTCCTGGCCCGCCACGTCGCGGAACGTCACGCCGGTCTCCTTCTGGACGTACATCTTCGCGTTCGACTTTCCGACGCCCATGATGCCGCCGCCGTTCCGGCGCATGATGAACATGAAGAAGATCCAGACGATCGCGATGGGCAGCACGTAGGAGACCAGGATGCTGATCAGCATGCTCGCCGCGTTCGGAATGTCCTGATAGATCTGGACGTCCGCATCCAGCAGGAGCTGCACGAGTTCCGGGTAGTCCACATGTCCGGTGTAGCGCGTGACCGTGGTCATGCCGTTTCCGAGGCCGTAGAGGCTCAGCGGGCTCGTGTCCTTCTCCTCCGAGGATATCTCGATCGTCGTGTCGCTCAGATGCACCTCGGTGACCTCGCCCTTCTCGACCATCGCGAGGAATTCGTTAAACGAGATCTCCTGCGTGGTGCTCGAGCGCATGAGGTTCGAGATCGCGGTCAGGACGAAGATGCAGATCAGCGTTACGATGAGAAACAGCGCAATGCGGGGTCCGCTCCGGTTATCTTTTTTCCCGCCGCCGTCTCCGCCGCCGGGATCGTTTTGATTTCTAAGATCGTTCTTATCCATAAATGGTCCTTCTCAGCCCTTTTAATTTTTTCGATAGTTAATCACCATTCTAATGTCAATGCCCCGATAAATCAAGTTATAAGACGGATCCGCAGTTATTTGACTTTTTGCATGACCGCAGACAGCTGTTGGATTATCGCGCGGCACAAAGTTATAATACTTATATGTTTTTGTTTATATGGTGTCGGTGCGGGAAGCAGGCATTGCCCGTCCGGCGGCACGGAACAAGGAGGGAAACATGGCTGTCAAATATGTATTCGTCACAGGCGGCGTCGTCTCCGGACTCGGCAAAGGCATCACGGCTGCCTCGCTCGGCCGCCTGCTGAAGGCCCGCGGCTATCGGGTCACGATGCAGAAGTTCGATCCTTACCTGAACATGGATCCCGGAACCATGAACCCCATCCAGCACGGCGAAGTCTACGTGACCGACGACGGGACCGAGACCGACCTCGATCTGGGGCACTATGAGCGCTTCATCGACGAGAGCCTGAACGCGAACTCGAACGTCACGACCGGCAAAGTCTACTGGACCGTGCTGCAGGCCGAGCGGCACGGGGATTTCGGCGGCGGGACCGTCCAGGTGATCCCTCACATCACGAACGAGATCAAACGCCGCTTCCACCGCGCGGAGGACGCGGGGGCCGCTCCCGGAAACGCGGGCGCCGGTGCGGGCGATACCGAGATCGCGATCATCGAGGTCGGCGGGACGGTCGGCGATATCGAGGGCCAGCCCTTCATCGAGGCGATCCGCCAGTTCCAGCGCGAACAGGGGCCGGGCAATGTCTGCCTGATCCACGTGACACTGATCCCCTACCTGAAAGCCTCCGGCGAGATGAAGACGAAGCCCACGCAGATGAGCGTGAAGACGCTGCAGGGCATGGGTCTGCAGCCGAACGTGATCGTCTGCCGTTCCGACTTTCCGCTCGACGACGGCCTGAAACAGAAGATCTCGCTGTTCTGCAACATCCCGGTCAGCCACGTCATCGAAAACCTCGACGTCGGAACGCTCTATGAGCTCCCGATCGTGCTCGAGCGGGAAAACTTCGCGGAGGTCGTGCTCTCCGAGCTGGGGCTGCCCTGCCCCGAACCGGACCTGGCCGACTGGGAGCAGATGCTGGCGAACATGCTCTGCCCGGAGCATGAGGTCACGATCTCGCTCGTCGGAAAATACATCGCCCTGCACGACGCCTACCTGAGCGTCGCGGAAGCGCTGAAGCACGGGGGCGCAGCGAACCGGACCCGCGTAAAGATCAACTGGGTCGACGCGGAGGCCGTGACTCCCGAAACCGCGGAGGAGCTGCTTGGCGGGTCGGACGGCATCCTGGTTCCGGGCGGCTTCGGGAGCCGCGGCATTCCCGGAAAGATCGAGGCGGTCCGCTACGCGCGCGAGCACCGCGTGCCGTTCCTCGGGCTGTGCCTGGGCATGCAGTGCGCGATCATCGAGTTCGCCCGGAACGTGATCGGCTGGGCGGACGCGGACAGCACGGAGCTGGATCCGGCGTCTCCGCACCCCGTCATTGCCCTGCTGCCGGACCAGGAAGGCGTGACCGACCTCGGCGGCACCCTGCGGCTGGGCGCATACCCCTGCGTGCTGTCGCCCGGGACAAAGGCGCGCGGGCTTTACGGTGCGGAGCGGATCTCCGAGCGCCACCGCCACCGGTATGAGGTGAACAATGACTATCGCGCCGACCTCACCGCGGCCGGGATGGTCCTCTCCGGGCAGAGCCCTGACGGATACATCGTCGAGATGATCGAGCTGCCGGACCATCCGTTCTTCGTCGCCACGCAGGCGCACCCCGAATTCAAGTCGCGTCCGAACCGCCCGCACCCGCTGTTCCGCGGGTTCGTGGCCGCGGCGCTGGCGGCGAAGCGGTGAGAGGCGCATTGAATTCCGGACCGTATTTGATTATGATACAGGCGGAGGCCGCAGGGCCCCGCCTGTACTTTTTGTCTTTGACTTTGACCGTCAGGGCCTTTCGGGAACGATATCGTCAGGAAGGAGAACACCATGACCGAAGCATATGAAAAAGTTTTGAAGCTGCGCGAAATGATGATGAAAGCCGACAGTCTCATCGAGCCGCACGGCCCTCAGGACACCGACCCCGCGGACATCGTCCGCACGGAAGATCTGTTCTTCGGCAGCGGCGGCGAGCCGGCCGGCGAACACCGTTTCCGCTCGCTGGACCTGTTCCGCCCCGCCGCGGCGGAGGACAGGAAGCTCCCCGTGATCGTGAGCGTGCACGGCGGGGGCTGGATCCTGGGCGATAAGGCCGGGTACCGTCCTTACTGCAATTTCCTCTCCCGCGAAGGTTTCGCGGTCATCGCGGTGAACTACCATCTCGCGCCGGAAGCGCAGTTCCCCGTGCCGCTCGAAGATCTGAACCTGGCTTTCGGCTGGATCCTTGCCCACGCGGACGAGTACGGTCTGGATACGGAGCACATCTTCGCGGTCGGCGACTCCGCCGGCGCGCACCTTCTGGCGCTGTACACCTGCTTCCTCACGAACGGGCAGTACGCCGGGCAGTTTTCATTCCGCCCGCCGGAGGGGCTGGCACTGACCGCGGTCGCGCTGAACTGCGGCGCGATCGACATCCGGCCCGAGGACCGCGACCCGAAGGACACGGCCTATGACATCATGGACGCCTACCTGCCCGGCGGTGCGACCGACGGGAACCTGCTGAAGGTCTGCGTGACCGAGCACGTGACGAAGCGCTTCCCGCCGTGTTTCCTGATGAGCGGCACCGGCGACTTCCTGCTGCCTCACCAGTATGTGATGCAGGCGGCGCTCGCGAAAAAGAACCTGCCGTTCGAATTTCATTTTTACTCGCAGGGCTCTGTGCGGCTCGGACACGTCTTCCACCTGAACATAAATAAGGAAGCCTCGGTAAAGTGCAACCGCGACGAGTGCGATTTCTTTAAGAGATTTCTGTGAGGCAGGCCGGCGCCGGAGAGCGCCGCAGCCTGCGGGCCATGACGAAAGGAGCGGACCATGTGGGTCGCTGACAGATGGACCGATTACCGGGTGCTGGACGCCTCCGGCGGTGAAAAACTCGAGCAGTGGGGGCCTTACCGGCTGATCCGCCCGGATCCCCAGGTGATCTGGAACACGCCGAAGGGCGCGGACTGGAAGCGCGTGAACGCGCATTACCACCGCAGTTCGAAGGGCGGGGGCAACTGGGATTTCTTCGATCTGCCCGAGACCTGGGAGGTGTGTTATCCGCTGGCGGGCGGCTCGCCGGACGATGCCGGCTCATCCGGCGGCAGCGCATCGAACGCGGACGCTCCTCTCACCTTCCGTCTCAAGCCCTTCCGCTTTAAACACACCGGCCTCTTTCCAGAGCAGGCAGTCAACTGGGACTGGTTTTCGGGGCTGATCCGCGCGCGTTCGGCCGCGGAAGGACGGCAGCTGAAAGTTCTGAACCTCTTCGCCTACACCGGCGGGGCGACTCTGGCCGCCGCGAAGGCCGGCGCCGCGGTCACGCACGTCGACGCCGCGAAGGGCATGGTCACCTGGGCGCGCGAGAACGCGGCCGCTTCGGGTCTGGCCGACGCGCCCATCCGCTGGCTCGTCGACGACTGCATGAAATTCGTCGCGCGCGAGGAGCGCCGCGGAAACCGCTACGACGGCATTATCATGGACCCGCCCTCCTACGGCCGCGGGCCCGGCGGTGAGGTCTGGAAGCTCGAAGACACGCTCTACGACCTCGTGTGCGCCTGTGAGAAGATCTTCCGCGAAGACGGCACGTTTTTCCTGATCAATTCCTACACGACCGGTTTCGCGCCGGGCGTGCTCGATTACCTTCTGAAAAAAGTGATCGCCCCCGGACGCGGAGGCGTCACGGAGGCGGATGAGATCGGACTTCCGGTGGGCGCAGGGCCGGACAGCGATGCCGGGGCCGACGCGGAGCCGGCCGGCCTGTACCTGCCCTGCGGTTCGAGCGGGCGGTGGAGTTTCAGATGACCCGGTACTCCTTCCACTTTCCGCTCTTCCAGCGGACCAGGATCAGCATGGTCTTCACGGCCCAGTCCACGACCATGGCCAGTGTGATGCCGACCACGCCCATGTGCATAAAGATGCCGAACAGCACGGAAAACGCCACGCGGCACACGACCGTCGCGACGATCGACGCGACCATCGTATAGCGCACGTCGCCGGCAGCGCGAAGCCCGCTCGAAAGCGGAAAGGCAGGCGGCGCCAGCATGGCATTGAATATGCAGTGCAGGACGATCATGATCAGGACCAGCCGCACGGTCTCCGTACTCAGATCATATAATTTCAGAAACAGCGGCGAGAGCACGAGGTACGCCAGGTTCCAGACCACGCCTCCCAGATAGGTCATCCGGAGGAGCTTGCGCGAATAGTACTCCGCCGCGTCCTTGTCTCCGGCGCCCATGCTCTGGCCGATCACCGTGATGAAGGCCGGCCCCATGGCGATCGAAAACAGCGCCCCCATTCCCCAGAAGCTCTGCGCCACGCCGTATGCTGCGATCTGTATGGTCCCGAACAGCGCGATAATGGAAGTCAGCGCCACCTTCGCGAGCTGGAACAGCCCGTTCTCCAGGCCGTTCGGCACCGCGATATGCAGGATCCGCCGGATCATGGTCCCGTTCCAGGTGAAGATATTCCGTGCGGCCGCCGTCATCATCCCGCCCCGCGTGCACAGCAGCCACATCATGACCACCGCCGCGAACACGCGCGAGATCAGCGACGGATACGCCACGCCGCGGACGCCGGCATGCAGGCCGAAGACGCCGATGGCATTGCCCGCGACATTGATCACGTTCATGATGATCGACACGTACATGATCTCGCGGGTGCGGCCCATGGCGCGGAAGAGTCCCGCAGCGGCGTTATACACCGCGAGGGCAATATAGGAGTATGCCGACAGCCGCAGATACAGCATGCCCTCCTCGAACACATCCGCCTCGACATTCCCGAACAGCAGCGAAAACACAGGATGCCCCAGGATCAGGATGAACGCCGTGATCAGGATCCCCGCCAGCGCGCTGATCATGACCAGCTGGCCCGACGCCAGCCGGCCGTTCTTCTCGTCGCGGCAGCCCGCGTACTGGCTCGCGACCACCGATCCGCCGGCCGCGACCGCGCTGAAGATCATGATGAAAAGCATGTTCAGCTGGTTCACCAGCGACACGCCGGAGACCGCCGCCTCGCCGGCGTAGCTGATCATCAGGGTGTCCGCCATGCCCACCAGAAGCAGGAGAAACTGTTCCACGATGATCGGAACGATCAGCCCGACCAGCATACGGTTTCCGAAGCGCTTCCGGCTGTCGTCGAGCGTCATGCGGGGTTCGATAAGTTTCAAAACGATCGGTTTCATATCAGTAAAAGCAATGTATGTCTCCGTTCACGCATCCGCCCGGTACAATATCCCCCCGAAAAACGCGATCACCCCGTAGCCGTTGTTATAACTCATCCCGGCCAGGTTGGCGAGCTGGTTGACATTGAACCCGTAACCCTCCAGCGAGTGAAACATCTCGTCCGGGTGCCGGCACGGCTCGTCGGGATACGTGCACTTCCCGCAGCGGGAGCAGCCCTCCGCGGAGAGCAGCAGAAAGTCCGGCAGGAACTCCTTCAGGCGTGCGTTCAGGCCTGTGATCTCCTCCCGGAAATCCGCCAGGCCCTCCTCGATCGCGGTATAGTCGAACGCGTCCTCCATCTCATACAGTTTCGAAAACAGGAACATCCGGTCATAGGCGAGCGCCCGCGCCAGGCACTCCTCGTAGGTGCCGATGGCGGGCGGGCAGGCCCACGAGGCGTCATAGTGCCGGCAGGTCTCCTTACAGATCTGAACGACCTGCGGATAGAACTTAATGCCCGCCACATCGAGAAAGCCGTATTCGAAAAAGCACCCCCGGTCGGCGGCTGCGATGATCTTTTCGTCCATGCCCATCTGTATCAGCCCTGTTATGAAAAAGAGCTGCGGTCAACCCGTAGCTCTCTCGATATCGAGCACACTGTCGATCTGGCGGATCTGCTCGATGATGTGGTTCAGCTCGTCCGTGCCTGACACGTCGAACGCGATCGAGAGCGTCGCACGGCCCTTTTTATTCGTCCGCACATTCATCGAAGTCATATCGATATCATGTCCGGTGAACACCTTCGAGATGTCCAGCACCAGGCCTTTTCTGTTATGCGCGTAGACCTGGATCTCCGCGCCGTACTTCTGTTTCCTGTCTTTTCCGCCGTCCGCGGGCGCCATCCACTCCGCCTCGATCAGGCGGTCGCGCTCGTACTCGGGCAGATTCATGATGTTGATGCAGTCGGAGCGGTGGATCGACAATCCGCGTCCGCGGGTCACGAAGCCCACGATCTCGTCGCCGGGAAGCGGGTTGCAGCACTTCGAGAAGCGCACGGCCAGATCGTCCACGCCGCGCACGATGATGCCGCCCTTTCCGCCTTCCTTCCGGGCGGGACGCTCGCCCTTCTCCTCGAGCGCCGTGAGGACGTCGGCGTCCGTCACGTTCTTCGCCTCGCGGCGGCGCTTCTCGTCCATCAGGCGGTTCACGACCTGCTTTTCGGTCAGGCCGCCGTGGCCGATCGCGGCGAGGAGCGAATCCCAGTCATTGAAACCGTACTTCCTGAGCACGACCTCCAGATACTCCGGCCGGTTCAGCTCGGAGAAGGACGTTCCGTGGGCCTTGCAGTAGCGGTCGACGGCGTCCTTTCCCTTTAGGATGTTCTCTTCCTTAAACTGGGACTTAAACCAGGCGTTTATCTTATTCCGCGCACGCGAACTCTTCACGATCTTCAGCCAGTCGCGGGACGGACCCGTGGAGTTCTGGGACGTGATGATCGAGACACGGTCGCCGTTCTGCAGCTTATAGTCGATGGGGACGAGCTGGTTATTTACCCGGGCGCCCACCATCTTATTACCGACCGCGGAGTGGATGCTGTACGCGAAGTCGATCGGGGTCGACCCCGCGGGCAATGACTTCACGTCGCCCTCGGGCGTGAAGCAGTACACGCTGTCGGAGAAGAGGTTGAACTCGTCCTTCACCGAAGTGAGGAACTCGCGGTTATCCGCCATGTCGTTCTGCCACTCGAGCAGCTCGCGCAGCCAGTTCATCTTCTCCAGCTCGCTCTCGCTCGCGGACTTTCCGCTGCCGGACTCCTTATACTTCCAGTGCGCCGCGATACCGTACTCAGCGGTGCGGTGCATCGCGTACGTGCGGATCTGGACTTCGAACGGAATGCCCTGGCTCGAGATCAGCGTCGTGTGCAGCGACTGGTACATGTTCGGCTTCGGCATCGCGATGTAGTCCTTAAACCGGCCCGGGATCGGCGTGTACATCTCGTGGATCACGCCGAGCGACGCATAGCAGTCCTTCAGATCTTCGACAATGATGCGGACCGCGAACAGATCGTAGATCTGGTCGAGCGACTTCGCTTTATTCCGCATCTTCTTATAGATCGAAAACAGGTGCTTCACGCGCCCGTAGATCTGCATCTGGATGCCGGCGCGCTCCAGTCCCTCGCGCATCTCCGAAATGATCTGCTCGATGAACGCGTCGCGCTGCTCCTGCGTGGAAGCCAGCGTCTGGACCAGGTCGTTATACGCGTCCGGTTCCAGATACTTCAGCGAGAGGTCGTCCAGTTCGATCTTGATCTTCGAAATACCGAGCCTGGAAGCGAGCGGGGAGTAGATCTCCAGCGTCTCGCGGGCCTTCTCGGTCTGCTTCGCCGTGCTCATGTACTCGAGCGTGCGCATGTTATGAAGGCGGTCGGCGAGTTTGATCAGGATCACCCGGATATCCTTCGCCATCGCGAGCAGCATGTGGCGCAGGTTCTCCGCCTGGATCTCGACCTTATCGGCGTTCCAGGACAGCTGAGTCAGCTTCGTGACGCCGTCGACCAGCAGAGCGACCTCCGCGCCGAACTGCGCGGTCACGTCCTCGAGCGTGATCTCGGTATCCTCGACGATATCGTGCAGGATCGCGGCAATGATCGTCTCCTTATCCATCTCGAGGTGGGCCAGGATGAGCGCCACGCAGAGCGGATGGATGATGTAGGGCTCGCCCGAGCGGCGGCGCTGGTCCTTATGCGCTTCGGCCGCGAGCTCGTACGCCTTCCGGATCTGGGTGAGATCGTCGGAGGGATGGTAGGTCTTTATCTGCGCGATCAGTTTTTCGAAGAGCTCTTCGGGCTCGCCGGAAACGACCGGGTCCGTCGACACGGAGATATTCAGTTCATCGTCGTCGACCGACATCGTGTAGGTCTTTTCGTCCGCCATGATCTCACCTCCTTTCCTTCGTCGGCGCAATGCCTGAAAGATCATTGAAAAAACAGGATATATTTTACTTCAGATTCTTTTGGTTTTCAATGATTCCCGCGAATCATCCCTTCATAAAGCTCCTCCGCCTCCCGCGCGAAGGTCTCCCAGCCCGCGAACGCGGGATCGCCGCGGTGGTCCGGCAGGCCGTAGCGGTCCGCCAGATACGCGCCGAGCCACTCCGAGACCTTCCACGCCCCCTCCGTGTTCAGGTGGGCGTCGTCCGTCCAGACATCGCCGGGCGTGACGCCGGTCTCCCCGTCCATCAGGTTCATATTGTGGTAGGGGATCCCGCACTCGTCCGCGATCTGCTGTACGCGGTTATAAAACGGCTGCTCATCCGCGCGGGTCACGGTCGGCGTCGTCACGAGCTCCAGCGCAATGCCCCGCTCGGCGCACAGCCCGATGATCCTCCGCAGATAATCTTCTTCCTTCGGCATCAGCGGAGCGACGGCGTCTATGCCGCCGACGTCCGGGAGCTCCGCGTTTCCGGTCCCGGCGCGGACGCTCGTTCCCTTATCCTCCCCGAGCCCGCCGCTCCAGGGAAAATGCATGAAATCGTCAGACCCGAGCTCGCTCCAGCGGCTGTGATACATGGGAAGTCCCAGGAACAGCCCGACCCAGCGGTCCCGCGGCGCGGAGGCCATGACCGCCCGGACCCGGTTCAGCGAGGGGCGCATGCCCCCGACGTTCGTGACCTGCCTGGCTTCGTCCGAATACTCGAACCCGAAGGTCGCGGCATACACGTCGAGCACGACCACGTCCGGGGTCTGGTATTCCAGCGCTTCCCTCAGGAAATAATAGCTGTTCCAGAACGGCTGCACGCTGCCCCAGAGGGCGTAGGACGAGATCCCGTAACCGTCCCAGAGCGCGGCCGCGTCGAAGTTCATGCCCGCGTGGCTGCTCCCCAGGATGAGCACGTCCACGGTATCCTCTTCCTGACGGTAGAAATTCTGCATCGACGTGATACCGTCCGTCCGCTTAATGATCAGGACAGCGTTAAGAAGCCCCGCCAGCAGCGCGGCGGCGGCGATCACGATCACGACTCTCAGGAAGATCCGCAGTTTTTTCTTCATCGTGCCACCCCGACTTCCTTCTCAGAACCCCGCATAGATAAAGCTCGACGCCGCAAACGCCGGCCCGTAGACGCCCCACACCAGGAGCACGCCGAACACGGCCAGAACAGCCGCCGCTCGCACGGGGAAGCGCTGCCGCAGAAACAGTTCCGTACCGAGCGTCCCGCGCTCCCTGCGAACAGAGATAACGATCATCAGGACGATACCGGCCGCGCACACGACCCACTCGTACGGCGCCAGTCCGGCCTGCCCGGAGAACACGGCCGCGATCGCGGAGACGCTCCAGCCGCGGAACATCTGCGCGAACAGCGCGCCCGCTGTCCGAAGATCCGGCGAGCGGAACAGGACCCAGGCAGCCGTCACCAGAACGAAAACGACGACGCGGCGCAGAGCCTTCCGCCCGGCGGTGCCGGCATGGACATGCAGGGCCGCGCAGATCCTCTCCCTGACCGGCCGCGTGACCGCCTCGGCGATCTGAAACGCGGCATGGAGCGCTCCCCAGACGACGAACGTCCAGGCCGCTCCGTGCCAGAGGCCGCTGACGATAAAGACCAGCGCGGTATTCAGATACTTCCGGGCTGTGCCCTTCCGGTTCCCGCCCAGCGGGATGTAGAGATAATCACGGAACCAGTCCGTCAGACTGATGTGCCAGCGGCGCCAGAAGTCCGCGATCGAATCGGCCAGATACGGCTGCCGGAAGTTTTCGCGGACGCGGAAGCCCAGCACGGCCGCGACGGCGATGCTCATGTGGCTGTAGCCCGAGAAGTCCGTATAGATCTGAAGAGTATAGGCGAACGCGGCGAGGACGGCGGCCGGCCCGGCGAAGCCGCGGACGTCGGCATAAACGGCATTGACGAAAAGCGCCAGCCGGTCCGCGACGATCATCTTCAGGAAGGCGCCGTACAGAAAGCGCACCAGCGCGCGGCGGAAAACGTCGTACGAAAGCGTGCGGCGCTCACGGAACGCCGGCAGCATGTCCCTGCTTTTCAGGATGGGGCCGGAAACGATGCTCGGAAAGAACGAGACGAACGCAGCGTAGGTGAGGATGTTTTTCTCCGCGGAGACGTCTCCGCGGTACACGTCGATCAAATAGCTGCTGCTCTGGAAGATATAGAACGACAGTCCGACAGGCAGCAGCCAGGCGGAAAGCGTGACCGTGCGCCCGGAGGGTGCCAGTATCAGGTTCAGGTTCTGCAGGATGAACGGGGTGTATTTAAAGACGGCCAGGATGCCGATGTTCAGGACGAGCGCGGTCACGAAGCACGCCTTCGCGGCGCGGGGGCGGCCGATCGACCCGCAGTGCGCGGTCAGGCCCCCGCCCGCCCAGGTAAGCAGGATGCAGACGCCGAGAAGCGGCAGAAACTTCGGATCCAGCGAACCGTAGAACACGCACGCCGCCGCGATCAGCACGAGGTTTTGCGCCCACGCCCTGCGCGCGCAGACGTGGTACAGCAGCAGAAGGACCGGCAGCATGACGCCCCAGAACACAAACGCGGTAAATGTCATGATCTCTTCGCCTTCGTCACGCGGACGTTCCCGCTTCCGAGTTCTGCCGCGAGCCGTTCCGTCAGCTCAGGGCTTAAAAGCACCCGATCCGGCAATGTCTTCATCGCCCGATCTTCTCTCAGATAGATGTGCACCGGGCTCGCCGCGGCTTCTTCCGGACCCGCGCCGTGCGCGTCCGCAAGGATCGCGAGGACCGCATCCTGCGCGCCGAAGAAAGCGGCCTTGTCGGGGAACTGCAGCCAGAGTTCATCCGCCGCAGGCCCGGTCTGCGCAGGCGCCGGCCCGCGGTCCGGAGTTCCCTGCGGGCGGCCGTTTTCAGGATGTCCGGCGGCCGGGCCGGGCCGGTCCGCGCGCATCTCACGCGCCGACTCCAGGATGACCTTCCCGGCCTGTACGTCGCTGATCGACGCGCGCCCGCGCACGAAGACCTTCGCGTCTTCCTTCAGCAGATCGCGGTACTTCTCGTAGTCGCGCGGGAACACGAGGATCTCGACGCTCCCGTAGAGGTCCTCGAGCGTCAGGAACGCCATGAGCTGGTTCGTCTTCGTGGTCTTCTTCGTCAGGCCGGTGATCATGCCGCCGACCGTGACGCGGTCTCCGTCCGCGGCTCCCGCCCGCCCGGTCTCGTCGTCCACGACGAAATCCGGCGATGCGTGCGAGACCGTGCGGCGCCACACGTCCTCATATTCGTTCAGGGGATGTCCGCTCAGGTACATCCCGACGACTTCCTTCTCAAAGGCCAGAAGCTCCTCGTTCGGGAACTCGCCGACGTCGGGCATGTCGACGCCGCCCGACAGCGCGCCGTCTCCGCCCGGGCCGCTCATCATCTCGAAGAGCGACATCTGACCCGTGATGTTCTTTTTCTGGTCGTTCGCCTTCTGCGCGATCAGGTCGTCCGCGACCGTGAGCTTCTGTTTCCGGGTGCCGGGCAGGCAGTCCATCGCGCCGGACTTGATGAAGCTCTCGAGCGTGCGGCGGTTGATCTCCTTACTCGAAAGGCGGTAGATGAAATCCTTCAGGTTCTCGTAGGGGCCGGCTTTTTCACGCTCCGCGACGACCGCGTCGACCACGCTCTTTCCGATGCTTCGCGCGGCGGCCAGCCCGTAGCGGATCGCGCCGTTCGAGACCGAGAAAGCCGAATAGCCTTCATTTATATCCGGAGGCAGAATGTCGATGCCCATGTTCCGGCAGGCGACGAAATAGCTCATGAGCTTTCCGTTATTCGACATGACCGAGGTCATCAGCGCGGCCATGAATTCGACCGGGTAATGACACTTCAGCCAGGCAGTCTGGTAAGCAACGACCGCGTAGGCAGCGGCGTGGGATTTATTAAACGCATAGCTCGCGAAGTCCATCATCGCGTCGTAGATCCGGTTCGCGGCGTCCTCGTCGATTCCCTTCGCGACGCAGCCGGAAATGCCCTGCTCGGCATTTCCGTACACGAAGTTCCGACGCTCCTCCTCCATGACCGCCTTTTTCTTCTTACTCATGGCGCGGCGCACGAGATCCGAGCGGCCCAGCGTGTAGCCGCCGAGGTCGCGCACGATCTGCATGACCTGCTCCTGATAAACGATGCAGCCGTAGGTGGCCTTCAGGATCGGCTCGAGTTCCGGCGTCAGATAGGTGATGTTCGCGGGGTCGTTCTTTCCCTTAATGTACTGCGGGATGAAATCCATCGGGCCCGGACGGTAGAGCGAGATGCCGGCGATCAGATCCTCGAGGCAGGTCGGCTTGAGCTCTTTCATGAAGCTCGTCATGCCGGCGGACTCGAGCTGAAACACACCGTCCGTGCGGCCGGCCGAGATCATGTCGTAGACCGCCCGGTCGTCCGCGGGGATCGCCGAGATGTCCAGTGGAGGCTGCCTGCGCTCCGCGCGGGAGCGGTTCGCCATCGCCACAGCGTCGCGGATCACGGTCAATGTCCTCAAGCCCAGGAAATCCATCTTCAGCAGCCCCAGTTCCTCGATCGTCGTCATCGTAAACTGGGTCGTGACGGAGCCGTCCTGCGCGCGGGCCAGCGGCACGAACTCGTCGATCGGCTTCGGGCCGATCACGACGCCCGCCGCGTGGACCGAGCTGTTCCGGGGCAGTCCCTCGAGCCGCAGCGCCAGGTCGATCAGGTGCTGCGCCTGCTCGCTCTCTTCATACAGGCTCTTCAGCTCGGGATTCATCTCGAGCGCTTTCGAGATCGTGATGCCGAGCTCGTTCGGAATCGACTTCGCGACCATGTCGCAGAAATTATAAGGCAGGTCGAGCACGCGGCCCACGTCGCGGATGACCGCGCGCGCCGCCATGGTATTAAACGTGATGATCTGCGCCACGCGCGCCTTCCCGTACTTCCGCACGACATAGTCGATGACCTCCTGCCGCCTTTCGTAGCAGAAGTCCACGTCGATATCGGGCATGGACACGCGCTCCGGGTTCAGGAAGCGCTCGAACAGCAGCTGATAGCGGATCGGGTCGATGCTCGTGATCCCGAGCGCATACGAGACCAGGCTGCCTGCTGCCGAGCCTCTGCCCGGTCCGACGGCGATGCTCTGCCCGCGCGCGTAATTGATAAAATCCCACACGATCAGGAAGTAATCCACGTAGCCCATCGTGCGGATCGTCGTCAGTTCGAACTTCAGGCGCTCGGCCAGACCTTCCGCGGTCGCCTCCTCCGCGGCGCGGGCCCCGGCCGCCCGGTCCAGAGCGGCGCGCACCTCGTCCGGCCCTCCCGGAAACGCCTTCGGATAGCGCGCGGCCAGGCCGTTCACGCAGAGCAGGTTCAGATACTCCCAGGCGCTCAGCCCGTCCGGCACGTCGTACTGCGGCAGCTTCGTCTCATGGAACACGAAGTCCACCTCGCAGCGCTCCGCGATCTTATGTGTGTTCTCGATCGCCTGCGGCGCGTAGGGGAAGAGCCGCCGCATCTCCTCCTCGGACTTGCAGTAGTACTGGCCGCCGTCGTAACGCATGCGGTCCTCATCGGCGACCTTCTTTCCGGTCTGGATGCACAGCAGAATGTCGTGCGGGACCGCGTCGTCCTCCGTGATGTAATGGATGTCGTTCGTCGCGACCAGTTCGATCCCGAGATCGTCGCTCATGCGGACCAGTGCGGCATTGACCTGCTGCTGTTCGGGAATCCCGTGATCCTGCAGCTCCAGGAAAAAGTTTCCCTTCCCGAAGATCCGCTGGTACCGCAGTGCCGCCTCGCAGGCAGCGTCGTAGTCGCCGCGGCGGATGAGCACGGGGATCTCGCCGGCCAGGCAGGCCGACAGGGCAATGATCCCCCCGCTGAACTCCTCGAGCACCTCCAGGTCCACGCGCGGGCGGTAGTAAAAGCCCTCGGTGAAGCCGCGCGAGACGATCTTAACGAGGTTCCGGTAGCCGGTCTCGTTCTCCGCGAGCAGGACCATGTGATAGTAGCGGTCCTCGGAGGGATGGGCGTCGCGGTCGAAGCGTGAACCCGGCGCGACGTAGATCTCGCAGCCGATGATCGGACGGATCCCGGCCGCCTTCGCCGCACGGTAAAAATCGATCACGCCGTACATCACGCCGTGGTCGGTGATCGCCAGGCTGTCCATCCCGAGCTCTTTCGCGCGGGCGACGAGCTCCCCGATCTTACAGGAGCCGTCCAGCAGGCTGTATTCCGTATGCACATGAAGGTGGGTAAATGCCATGTGAATCCCTCCGGGGCGGCCGATCCTCCCGGCCGGCCGATCTCCCCGATATCATACCACATCCCGGCCCGGAGCGCATGGTCAGAAGGGCCGGACACGGACGTAATTGCGATTCGCATAAAAAAAGGCCCGCCGCGGCCCCGGACAGGGCGCGGCAGGTCTGTTCCGTCGTTTTCGCGCGCAGCTCACATCTGGCTGCGGATATACTCCTCCATCGCCTCGCAGGCAGCGGCCTCGTCGGCCCCTTCCGCGGTGATCACGACCGGCCGGGCCGGATCGAGCTGCATGGTCAGCATGCCCATCAGGCTCTTCGCGTTCGCGCGCATGTTTCCGTTCGAGATGTAGATCGTGCTCTCGAACTCTCCGGCCTTCTGAACGGCCAGCGCGAGCGGGCTGTCCTCGAATTTCTTCATGCCTTCGGTGATCTTCAGAGTTTTCTCGATCATGGTCTGTTCTCCGTTTCTTTTCGCGGCCACGGAAGAACTCAGCCGCCTTCTCCGCTGCGCAGTTTCTCTGCCAGTTCGGCCAGCCTGCGCAGTCTGTGATTTACACCCGACTTTCCGACGGGCGGTTCCGCCTTCGCTCCGAGCTCCTGAAGCGGCAGGTCCGGATACTCCAGGCGCAGCCGGGCCATCTGCTCCAGTCCGCCGGGCAATGACTTCAGTCCCACCGTCTCGTCGATATAAAGGATGTCCCGGATCTGCTTCTCCGCGGCGGTCACGGTCTTCCCGATGTTCGCCGCCTCGCAGTTCACTTCGCGGTTCACTTTCGCCCGGAACTCGCGTTCGATCCGCGCGTTCTCCAGTTCCATCATCGCGACCGGAGCGTCCATGACGCCCAGCGCGCCGCTGATATCGTCTCCGTCCTTCAGGTATACGACCGTGTAGTTCCGCCGCTCCGTGGTCTTCGCCGGGATCCCGAACTCCGTAAACAGGTCGGCGAGAAACTCCGCCATGACCGGCTCCTGGCAGACGATCTCCAGGTGGTAGGACTTCGCGGCCGACGGATCGCTGACCGAGCCCGCCGCGAGGAACGCGCCCCGCAGGAACGCGCGTTTGCAGCAGGGGTTCCGCACCAGCACCGGGTCAGCGGTCAGGCCTTCCTGCTCCGCGTCCTCGTCCCAGTCCTGCTCGATCTGGGCGAACTTCGCCGCCTGAAGGATCCGCAGAGCGGCTTCCGGCTCGCGCACTGCCAGGATCCAGCTCGTGCGGTTTCCGCTCTCACGCGCCCGCACGCTCTGCATCCGAATCTCGCAGGCGACCGAAAAGCAGCGCCGGACCAGATAGAAAAACGCCTTCGCGAGCCAGCGGTTATCCGTACAGACATAGATCTCGAACCGGCCGTCCTCGCGGGCGCATACCTGCCCCGCCAGAGCGAGGATCGCCGTGATCTCAGCGATCCGGCAATGTCTCGCGCCGTCCGTCTTTCCGGATAATTCTTCTTTTACTCGGGAAGAAAAGGACATCCGCCATCCCCCTCACGGTCCGGCCGCCGAGCGGCTTTCTCAAGTCAAATATAGTACAGCCCCTGCGCGAATACTATTCCGAAAAGTCACGAAAAATCGCCCAGCAGCTTCACTTCCATTGTCAATTTTACCCCGTGGACCTCGAAAACCTTCTCCTGCACGTCACAGATCACCCGGTAGATGTCGGAGGCCGTGCCTCCCTGATCATTGACCACGAAACCGCAGTGCTTCGGCGACACGCACGCCCCGCCGATCCGGTACCCCGAGAGCCCCGCGTCCTGGATCAGCTTTCCGGCGAAATACCCCTCCGGACGCTTAAACGTGCTGCCCGCGCTCGGAAACTCGAGCGGCTGCTTCTCCCGGCGTTTGACCGCGAGATCGTCCATCAGCGCACGGATCTTTTCCGGATCGCCCTTCTGCAGTACGAATTCCGCGGCGAGCACGATATAGCCCTTCTCCGGGATGCAGCTGTGGCGGTAACCCAGGTCGAGGTCGGCATTGAACAGGTTCTGAATCGAGCCTTCGGGCGTGAGGACCGTCACCGTGCGAAGCACGTCCTTCATCTCGCCGCCGTAAGCTCCCGCGTTCATGACGGCGGCCCCGCCCACGGTCCCGGGGATCCCGGCCGCGAACTCCAGCCCCGCGGCGCCTTTTTCCAGCGCGAAGCGCGCGAGTGCGGACAGCTTTACGCCCGCGCCGGCCTCGATGCAGACCTGCCTCAGTGCCCGCTGCACATTCGAACATCCCTCGCTGTCGAAGACCTGCGCGCAGTCGGTCAGGCCGCTCAGGTCCAGCACGACGCCGCGATATCCCGCGTCACTCACCAGGAGGTTCGAACCGTTTCCGAGGATGAACGGCTCGACGCCTTCCTCCCGGCAGATCCGCACCGCCCGGCACGCTCCGCGTTCGTCCTCCGGCGCCGCGTACAGGTCCGCCGGTCCGCCCGCGCGGAACGTCGTGTGCGCCGACATGGGCTCGTTCTCGCGCACGCGCCCCTCGCCGAGGACGGCCTTCAGTTTTTCGGATAACGTCTTCAGATCGCTCATGTCACTCTCCTGCGCGGCCCGCCCGCGCGATCTCACTCATTCTTCTCGAACTGCGCGCTGATCCGGTCGATCAGGTCGCCGCCCGCGTCGTATCCCATCTTCTTCATGCGGTGGTTCATCGCCGCGGTCTCCACGATGATCGCCAGGTTCCGTCCCGGCCGCAGCGGCATGTCGTAGCGCTCGACACGGTTCCCCAGAAACTCGATGGTCTTCGTCGCGGAGCCGAAGCGCTCGTACTCCTTGCTTTTATCCCACTCTTCGAGGTGGATGACCATGTCGATATCGGCGGAATCGCTCACCGCGCCGATACCGTACATCATCTTCACGTCAATGATCCCGATGCCCCGCAGCTCCAGCAGATCCTTGATCATCGCGGGCGAACTGCCCACGAGGCGCTCGTCACTGATCTTTCGGATATCGACCGCGTCGTCGGCGACCAGCCGGTGTCCGCGCTTCACCAGTTCCAGCGCGGCTTCGCTCTTCCCGATGCCGGAGTCGCCCGTGATCATCACGCCGATGCCGAACACGTCCACGAGCACGCCGTGGGTGCGGATCGTGGGTGCGAGCCGCTTCTTCAGCCAAAGGATCAGTTCGGAGCTGAACTCACCGGTCTTGCGGCCGGTCATGACCAGCGGGATCCGGTACTGTTCCGCGAGACGGCAGACCTCGTCCGCGGGGCGCAGGCCCCGGCAGAACACGATGACCGGCATGCTTCCTTTCGCGGCGCGGAACAGTCCCTCGTACCGCTCGAGCACCGCCTGCTCGGTGAACTGCGCGAGATAGTAATACTCGCCGTTTCCCATGATCTGGACGCGCGTATGGTCGAAATACTCATAGAAGCCCGCCAGCTGCAGTGCCGGGCGGTTCACCTCCGGGACCGTGATCTCGAACTCCATGGGATCCAGGCCCGGGGTCAGGTATTCGAGGTCCCAGCGCTTGATAAAGTCTTTCAGCGTCACTTTTTCCATCTGTCAATCCTCCTCCGGCTGCTTTTCGGGCGCGGGTGCGGCAGGGTCCGCCGTCTCCTCCGCCCGCTCCGGCCGGTCCGCGTGAAAATACCGGTAAATGTTCTCCGCCACGGCTTCCGTGATGCCGTCTGCCGCAGCCAGCTCGTCCCTGCCCGCGGCGCGTATCTTCTCAATGTCCCCGAACGCGCGCATCAGCGCCTTCCGCCTCGCCGGCCCGATCCCAGGGATGTCGTCCAGGACCGAGTGCAGCTGCGTCTTTCCGCGAATGCTGCGGTGATACTCGATCGCGAAGCGGTGCGCCTCGTCCTGGATCCGCGTGATCAGGCGGAAGCCCTCCGAGTGCGTGTCGATCGGGATCTCCACGTTCCGGAAATACAGTCCGCGGGTCCGGTGATGATCGTCCTTCACCATGCCCGCCACCGGGATCGGCAGCCCGAGCTCCTCGAGCACGCTCTCCGCGATGTTCACCTGGCCGCGCCCGCCGTCCATCAGGATCAGGTCCGGGAAGCGCGAGAACCCGCCGTTCGCGATGAACGGCCCGCGTCCTTCTTCCGCGCGGCGGGCATTGCGCTCGTCCTGCGCGTCCCGCTCCGCGATACCCCGCTCGAAGCGCCTGGTCAGGACCTCCTTCATCGAGGCGTAATCATCCGGCCCCTGCACGGTCCGGATCCGGAACTTCCGGTAATCCGAGCGCTTCGGCCGTCCTTTCTCATACACGACCATGGAGCCGACCGAGCCGGTCCCCTGCGTGTTCGAAATGTCGTAAGCCTCCATCCGGTCCGCCGCGGGAAGCCCGAGCCACTCCGCGACCTGCGCGGCCGCTCCGGCCGTGCGGCGTTCTTCCCGGAGGATCTTGTCGCGGTCCTTCTCAAGGACCGTCCGCGCGTTCTCCTCGGCCAGCTTCAGCAGCCCGGCCTTCTCTCCGCGCTTCGGGGTGAGCAGCGTGCACTTCGCGCCCCGCACCCGGCTCAGCCACTCCGTGACCAGCTCCGCGTCCGGAATCTCCTCCTGCAGGAAGATCTCCCGCGGAATGAACGGGGTCCCGGCATAGAACTGCTTCACGAAATCCCCGAGCAGCTCCGCGCGGGAGTCAAAACCGCTGACGGACAGGTGGAAATGATCCCGCCCGATCATGCGGCCCTCGCGGATGAAGAAGATCTGGACGACCGCGTCATTGCCCTCCGAGGCCGCGGCCACGATATCCCGGTCTTCACCGCCGGTTTCGGTGACCCGCTGCTTCTCCTCAAGCGCGCGCACCGCGAACAGCTGCTCCTTCAGGCGCTGCGCTTCCTCGAACTCGAGCGCCTCCGCCGCCGCGGTCATCTGATTCTGCAGCGTCTCGAGCACGCCGCCGTACTTTCCCTCGAGGAACTCGACGGCTTTCTTCACCTGCTCGGCATACTCCTCCTTCGAGATATATCCCTGGCAGGGCGCGGCGCAGCGGTGGATGTGATAGTTCAGGCAGGGGCGCTCCTTTCCGATGTCGCGCGGAAGCACCCGCCTGCAGGTGCGGATCCGGAAGAGGCTGTGCAGCAGCTCCAGCGTCTTATGCACGGCGCCCGCGTTCGTGTACGGTCCGAAATACCGGGACCGGTCCCGCCGCATCTGATGCGCGTAGATCAGGCGCGGATACTCCTCCTCCAGCGTCACGCGGATGTAGGGGTAGGCCTTGTCATCCTTGAGCATCGTGTTATATTTCGGCGCGTACTCCTTTATGAGGTTGCACTCCAGGACCAGCGCTTCCATCTCGCTGTCGCAGACGATGTACTCGAAATGATCGATCAGTGAGACCATCCGCTCGATCTTCGGCGACTTCTTCACGCTGTCGCGGAAATACGAGCGCACCCGGTTCCGGAGCTTTACGGCCTTCCCGACGTAGATGACCTGATCGTCCGCGTCGCGCATCAGATAGACCCCCGGGGTCATCGGGAGTTTCTTCAGCTCTTCTTCGATCACAAATCCGGACGCGGTCTTCGTCATTTTCCGTGCCTTCCCCGGCCCCGCGGGCCTTATGCTTTCTTTCTCTGCTGCGCGTAATAAAACATGTACTGCTGCAGCAGTCCCGCCAGCTCTCCCTGGCTCTCGAACGGATCCTGTCCGCCGAAATACTCGTCGATCGCGCGGGCGATCCACACGTCCACGGGAGCGCAGGCCATACGGCCGTAGCCGAACAGTGCGACGCATCCCGCGACTTTCACGCCCACTCCCTTCACCTGCATCAGCTCGCAGAGCAGCTCCTCGTCGGACAATGCCCCGTATGCCTCCAGATCCGCCGCCCCCGACGCCGCGCGTTCCGCCGCGTCGCGCACGTAGGGCAGCCGGTAGCCGAGGCCGCAGGCCGCCAGTTCTTCCGGGGCCGCCTCGAGCAATGTCTCCGCCGCCGGAAACAGATGCAGCGTCTCCCGCTCCGTGCGGATCTCCTCTCCGAACCGCGCGCAGAGTTTTTCCACGCAGGTGCGGATCGCGGGGATGCTCCGCCGCTGGGAAATGATAAACGTCACGAGCGTCTCCCAGGGATCCTGCCGCAGGATGCGGATGCCGCGGCCGGCTTCGCAGACGGTCTCGGTGTAGACATTGTCCCGTCGGATGCGCTCGCGCATATCCGCGTAGTTCCGCCCCAGGTCAAAGTACGGTGTCCAGACGCGGGTCCAGGTCTCCTCGTCGCAGGAAACATCGAACTCCCGTGGCCCGGTCTCCCTCAGATACAGCACGTTCTTCCCTGTCACGAAACGCCACAGCCCCGGCTCCGTCCGGACCGCGCGGAACGTCTGTCCGCACGCGGCGATCTTCGCCGGGTCCAACTCATCTTCGATATAGATCTTCATAGGTCCTCTTTCTGCATGATCGCGTCAGCCAGAGCGGCGAACTCCGCCAGCCCCAGCTTTTCTCCCCGGACCTTCGGGTCGAGTCCCGCGGCCTCCAGGATCCGTGCGGCCTCTGCTTTATCCAGGCCGGTATCCGGAGCGTTCGCGAGCGCGTTCACGAGTGTTTTCCTTCGCTGATTAAATGCGGCTCTGATCAGGCGGAACATGAGCTTCGGGTCGCGCACGGCGACCGGAGGCTCCGCGTGCCTGTCGAGGCGGATCACCGCGGAAGTCACCTTCGGCGGCGGAATGAAGCTTTCGGGCGGGACTTCGGTGATCACATGCGCTGTCGTGTAGTACTGCACCGCCAGCGTCAGCGCGCCGTAATCCTTCGTTCCCGGCGCGGCCTGCATGCGGTCCGCGACCTCCTGCTGCACCATGACCGTGATGCTCTCGATGGGCGCGCCGCCCTCGAGAAGCTCCATAATGATCGGCGTGGTGATGTAGTAGGGGAGGTTCGCGACGACCTTGAACGGACGTCCGCCGTTCATCTCTTCCGCGAGCGCGGCGATGTCCAGCTTCAGGATGTCGTTCTGAATCACGCGGACGTTGTCCGCGCCCATCAGCGTATCGCGCAGGATCGGAATCAGTCTCTTATCGATCTCGACCGCCGTAACGGACCCGGCCGCGCGGGCCAGGTACATCGTCAGCGTCCCGATGCCGGGGCCGATCTCCAGGACCGCGTCGTCCTTCGTGACCCCCGCGCCCTCGACGATGCTTTCGAGGACCGCGGCATTGATCAGGAAGTTCTGGCCGAAGCCCTTCTTCAGGGACAGGTCATATTTTTTCAGCACTTCCGCGGTCGCGCGGGCGAGCGTCTGTCTTTCCGTGTTTTCGTTCATTTCGTTCGGTCCCCGCGCATCACGCAGGATGCGTCTTCGCTGAGCCGGTACATCCGGCACGCGTTCGCCCAGGTGATATCCTCGACCTCGCGCTCCGTCAGGCCCTTGATCTCCGCGATCTTCTTCACCACGAGCGGCAGCTGATAGGACGAATTCCGCTTTCCGCGGAACGGCTCCGGCGAGAGGTAGGGCGCGTCCGTCTCCAGCACCAGCTGTTCGATCGGCGCGTACTCGACGACCTCGGCCAGCTTCCGTCCGTTCTTATAGGTGATCACACCGCCGATCCCGAGAAAGTATCCCATCTCCAGGTACTTCTCGGCGGTCTCCTTCGAATATGAATAGCAATGTATCACGCCGCCCAGATCGCGGCCCTCCGTCTGCATGATGCGGAGCGTGTCCTCGGAGGCGTCGCGGGAATGGATCGCGACCGGCATCTTCAGCCGCTTCGCGATATCCAGCTGCGCGAGGAACACCCGCTCCTGCGCTTCTTTATCCGCGTCCGGCCAATGCCGGTCCAGCCCGATCTCGCCGACGCCGACGCACTTCTCCGCGTGCGCGAGCTCCTCGATCCGGGTCAGGTCCGCGTCCGTCGTCCCGGCCGCGTCGTGCGGGTGGATGCCCGCCAGCATGAAAACATGCGGATACCGCGCCGCGAGCGCCACCCCCGCTTCCGTCGAGGCCACGCTGCAGCCGGCGTTCACCGTGCAGCCGATCCCGGCTGCGGGCAGCCCCGCGATCAGCGCGTCCCGGTCCTCGTCGAACCGCTCGTCGTCCCAGTGGATGTGTGTGTCAAAGATCATTGTCCGTCTCCTCATCCGCCGCGGCGTCAGCCCAGCTCCAGCGAATCTCTCAGCACGTTCCAGACTTCCGCGTCATTCCAGTCGACCCACCATCTGGCGCTCCACACCGCGTAGCCGGCAATGTCATACTGCGAGATCGCATCCAGCTTCGCCCGGATCGTCGATGCGTCGTCGTACCAGATCTGATACGTCGATCCGTCCGCGTCGTATGTGCCGTACATGATGCCGCTCACGCCGTCCTGCGCGACCGCCGCCTGATGTGCCGACAGCTCCGCGACCGCCTCTCCCATCGAGGCCGAGCGGAAGCCGATCGTTCCGTCCTCGGCGCCCGCCGGGGTCACGGACCAGACTTTCGTGTATGCGGCAATGCCGTTCACGATCTTCTCCGGGCGGACGCCCCGCATGACCGTGTCATACACGCCCGATGCGAACCAGTCGACCGAAGCCGTCGGGCCCGCGCCGGAGGCGTCGTTCCAGTACTCGTCGTAGCTCATCATAACGAGGTAGTCGCAGATCAGGTCTTCCTCGACCAGGTCGTGCGGCTGGCCGCCGCGGACGATGTAGTTGTCCACCGACAGCACCAGCCCGTTCTTCCGGCATTCGACCGAAAGTTCGCGCATGAACGCGGTGAACTCGCGCTCCACGCCCGCGTGCACGGCATGCTCGATATCCAGGTTCAGACCGTCGAGACCCGTGTTCAGGGCTTCGGTCACCAGCGAGCGGACCAAGCTTTCGCGGACCGAGGCATTGCCCAGGACCGCGGCGAGATCCTCATAGCTGATATCTCCGTTAATGTCGTCGACCACGCCCCAGACGTCGATGCCCAGCGCATGCGCGCGCCGCACGTACTCCGGATCCGAGAACGAGGAAAACCCGCCCGACGCGTCCGTCAGCGAATACCAGGTCGGCGCGATCACGTTCATGCCGGGCGCGGACTCCGCGATCATCTCGAGGTTCGCGTTATTTCCTTCTGTGTAGACCTGCTGGAACATCAGCAGGACGTCATGGCCGAGCTGAACGCCCGGGAACTCCGGCACCCTGCTCACGACCGAGGGGATCTGTGCCGTGATCTCCCCCAGATGCTTCGCGGGCACATATCCCACGACGCCGCCCCAGCTGACCTGCACCCAGTCGTCGACGGTCGAGAGCACGCGCACCTCGGTACCCGAGGGCACGTCCGCGAGGATCGGGCTCTTCGGGCCGCCGCGGTAGCGGATCTGAGTGCCGCGTCTGGCGGTCGCCGTCCTGATCTCATCGCCGTCCAGGATCTCGATAAACACCCGATCCGGCTCCGCGTAATCCGTGACGTCGATATCGTCGAACGTCTGCATCATCTCTGCGGACACATAGACCCTGCCGTCCTGCACGATAAAGCATGGGATGTAGAGCTCCGTGCGCTCGCCGCCGACGGTCCAGCCGGTCTCGCCCTCCGCAATCCGGATGATCTCCTCCGGGTACATATAGCGGAGAGTGCCGTCGGAATTGTAATAAAAGCGGTTCGGCAGATACTGCTCGGCGAAATCCAGGTCAATGTAGACGTTCCCGCCGCTTCTCACCGCGGGAGGCGCCTCAAGGTCCGTGATCTGCACATTATCCACAAAGACCGCCATGCCGCCGTCTTCAATGCCCAGATACTCGTTCAGATCCATCCGCTCCTTCGTGTAGCCGAAGTGTCTGTATGCCAGAACGCCTCCGACCGCCGCGATCACGACGACCACGATCAGGAGAATCAGCGCTTTCGGAAAGCCTCTCCTTCTGCGCCGCGGATTCCTGCTTCTGGAATACTCGTAACCTGAAGGTCCTCTTCTTTCTGCTCTCAATGTTTTCTCCTCACTAGTCCGGCCCGGGCGCCCGGCGCCCGACAGGCCTGATCAGGCGCTTTTGCGCCGATATCACATGATTATCCAAATTAGTATTATAGCACCTGTGCGCCGGCTTGTGAAAAAACATTAGGAGCAGCCCCGCCGCCGTCTCCGCGCGGGGCTGCCCCGGGGCAGTTTTATTTATCCTGATATCCTGTCTTTCCCTGTGTTTTCCGCATGTTCCGCTCTGCGGCGGATACGCGGCCCGTCCCGGAACTTTCCTCCCGGAGGAGCGTGATATATGATCCGCCCGGAGCGGGCGGCGCGTTTCTCACATGCGGTTAAGGCAGCGGGTCAGTCACCTCCTTTCGAATTACATAAACTCTTGCAAGGTGGCATTATCATAGGCTCGAAGGGGCTGCCGCGCAAGCATTTGCGGCCGGTTTTTCCGCCCGCGTCAAAAAAATACGCTAACAGCGAAAAAAACGCGCTGTTAGCGAAAGTCCGGTGTCCGCCCGGGCCCGTCCGGGCCGGCGCACGGGCGCCCGGCCGCCGCAGACACTTTACTGTTCCGCGATCCTGAATTATACTTACAGATACGAAAGACAGGCGTCCGCCGGAAAGGAGAGCATCATGAAGATCGAGCGCATTAATGAAGACCAGGTACGCTGCACCCTGACACATGAAGATCTGGAACTGAGGAACGTGAAGATCTCGGATCTCGCCTACGGCACGGACGACACGCGCGCGCTGTTCCGGGATATGATGGAGGAGGCGGAGCGCACCTTCGGGTTTAACCAGGCGGGCGTCCCGCTGTTCGTCGAGGCCGTCCCCGGCGCCGACGGACTGGTGCTGACGATCACGAAAGTGGATAATCCCGAGGAGCTCGACGCGCGCTTCTCGAAGTTTACCCCGCGCGTTAACACCGCGGGCGTGCTGGCGGGGCTGCTGCACAGGACCCCGACATTGACCCAGGTGAACGACGTGTCGGATCAGAACCGTTCGTCGCGCTTCTTCCTGTTCGACTCGCTCGAGGACGTGAGCGAAGCCGCGCGCGCGCTCGACGGGACCTACTACGGGAAGAACACGCTGTATAAGCTGCCCGATCACCGGGGCTTCTGCCTGCATATCGAACCGTCCTGGCACGACACCGACGAGTATAACCGCGTATGCAACATCCTTTCGGAGTACGGAACGAGCGAAACGTTTACGTACGCGACGGGAGATTTTATCGACGAGCATTATGAGGTTCTGGTGCCCGATAAGGCGCTGACGGTGCTCGCGAAGTTCTGAGGACGGCATCCGGAGCGCGGCGGGGCATCTGCCGCAAGCCGGGCATTCCCCGGGAGCCGGTGAACGTTCACCGCTCCCTGAGGAGATAAACAGGCTGACGTTTTCGAGCGGCCTGCGGTAAGGGGAAAGGCTTGAGGCGCGACCATGCGCGGAAGGCAGAACAATAAATAAGCAGCGGGAGGGATCGTGATATCCGCTTCACGATTCCGGCGAGACTGAACGAGGAGACGCATCGGCATCTCCCCGTGAATTCGAGCCGTGCCCGCTGTCTTTTTATTGTGATGTCTGTGCCGCGCAAAGAGCGCAGAACGCCTTTTCCATGCCGCAGGCACCTTTGAAAACGTACACCGATAATGTTTTCAGGGAGCGGTGAGCGTTCCCGCGCACCCCGGGACATGCGGTCGATGTATGCGCCCCGGCACCTGCGGCATACCGCCGCCGGCCTCACCGGAACACCTCCGCCGCCACGAACAGGCGGCCTTTTTTGCTCTTTCCCGAACAACCGCGGAACACCGCCCGCCCGAAGTGCCGCACCGTGATCACATCGCCGTCCTTCAGTTCCGCCGAGGCAGAGCCGGCGATCTTGCCGTTGATCAGGACCTGCTCCGCCGCGATCAGCGCCGCGGCCTTCGCTCTCGAGAGCCGGAACGCCCCCGCGGCCACACTGTCGATCCGCGGTGAGGCGACCGAAAACTCCAGGACTTCGCCCGCGGGGTCCGTGATGCTTTCGGGCAATATCCCCCGCCCGGTACGCACCGAAGAATGCCTCACCCTGCACAGGTTCTCCGACAGGTAATCCGCCATCTCCTCCAGACAGAGTATCCAGGCGCCGCCCTCATCGGGCAGGATGTCGCCGACCTTTCCGCGGTCGATCCCGAGGTTCATGACCGAGCCCAGCCAGTCGCGGTGCGAAAGCGTCTCGCCGGTCCCGACCCGGGGCAGCTCCGCCCGCAGCGCAGTGACGGTCTCCCGGGCGAAAGCCAGTCCTTCTTCCTCGCAGAACCGCTCCGGCACCAGAAACCCGGCCTTCCGCTCCGCTCCCTCGAAACCGCCCCACAGAAACGCGCAGATCCCAGGCAGCCGCCCGGTCTTTCGCGTAAAGATATCCTGTCCGGTCAGCCCGAGCAGATCCGTGTGCAGCGGAATCTCCCGCGCGAGGCAGCGCGCGGTCAGGTCGTCAATTCGTTTTTCCGTCAGTCTGTCGTGATCCATGGTCGTTTGTTTGATAAGCTCAGACAGCTTCGCGCTTATGCGCTAAAAAAGAGGGCGGCCTCCGCCGCCCTCCGAACTGCTGTTATCTTCTTCCGTTCCGATTCCGGTTCCGGTTCTCCTCCTGCCTGCGCATCTCCTTCTCGGCCTTTCTCCTCAGGTAGTCTCTGCCGTCCGGCTCGAAGCTGCCGATGATGCAGAGCACCGCGATGATGAAGCCGACCAGGATGGTCCAGCGCTTAAAGCCCATCCAGCCGAAGAACGCCCAGATGCCGGTCTGGATCCCCACGACCTTTCCCGAGATCAGGCTGAAGCCGACCTCAGTCTGCTCACCGTCGATGTCCAGGATTGCGGTACCCACGACACTTCTTCCCAGGGAAAGAATGCCGCCGTAGCCGGCTGTAGGGTCGGGCGCATCGGGATCGACCGAGATGACCCGCGCGAGGTAGTCCGTGATCGAGGTGCGGGAGTTGTGGTAAGCCACGATATCCCCGGGGGAGACCTCTTCCGGCTTCACCTCATCGATCGTCACGATCATGCCTCTCGTGTACTCAGGCTCCAGCGCATCCGTCTGGACCTGGACCGGCGAGAAGCCGCGCATCAGATTAACAAAACCTGTAATGCAGATCACAAACGTGATCGCCAGAACGACGAATCCGATGATCCGTATAACACGTCTGAATGCTTTCATCTTTCTCTCCTGACAAACACCGGACATGTTCCGGCTTTCTTACAAAACACATTTAGGCATTATATAGAAGACGCCCCGATAATTCAATGCTCTTTTTTGTATGAGGCGTCCTCCACGGCGTCCCGGCCGCGGCGTCCGATCCCCGCAAAGCCCCGCGGATCCGGTCAGATCTCCGGGTCCTCGCTCCGCACCACCACGCGGATCAGCGCAGGCCTGCGCCCCGAAGTCTTCACGACCGTGACCTTAAGATCCTCGAAGATAAAAGTATCTCCCGCCATCGGCAGGCGGCCCATCTGCTCCATGACCCAGCCGGAGACCGTCGCGGAGTCGCTCTCCTCGTCCTCCCGGATCCCGAACAGCTCGAACATGTCGTCAAGGTCCGCGGTGCAGTCGATCAGGTAGCTGCCGTCGGACTGCTTCCGGAACATCTCCACGACCTCGTCATGCTCGTCCCAGATCTCTCCGACCAGTTCCTCGAGGATGTCCTCCAGTGTCACGATGCCCTCGGTCCCGCCGTACTCGTCCACGACCACAGCCAGGTGGTTCTTCCCGCGCTGCAGGGTGTGCAGCAGTTCGGAGATCTCGGTCGAGACCGTGGTGTAGACCACAGGGGAGGTCATCTTGTCCACGTCGTAGGGTCTTCCCTTATAGCGCCGGTAGTAGAAATCCTTCTCGTGGATCACACCGATGATATTGTCGATCGTGCCGTGATACACGGGCAGCCGCGAATAGCCGGTCTCGATGAAAAGCCGCGCCAGCTCGTCCTCGGAGACGTCGTCGGGCACCGCCTCGACGTCCACGCGAGGAGTAAGGATCATGTCGACGGTCTGGTCATTGAACTCGATCGCCGCGCGGATCAGCTCGCTCTCGTCCTCGTCGAGTCCGCCTTCGTTCTCCGCCTCGGAGACCATCGTGATCAGTTCTTCTTCGGTGATGCCCTCCTCTTCTCCGGTGTGGAAGACCTTGCCGACCAGTCCCTGCCACTTCATCAGGACGAAGTTCAGCGGCGTAAAGATCTTCATCAGCACGCTGATGGGCGGCGCCACGCGAATCGCGAAATCTTCCGGGCGGTCCTTCGCCAGCTTCTTCGGACCGACCTCGCTGAAGAACAGGATCGCGAGCGTCAGCACGATCGTCGAGACCGTGGGGCCGTAGACTTCCCCGCGCGACAGAAGGATACGCGTAAAAAGCACCGTGCCGACCGAGGCCGCCGCGATGTTCACGATGTTATTCCCGATGAGTACTGAGGAAAGCAGGCGCTCGTAATCGTTTGCGATCTTAAGCGCGAGAGCGGCATGCCGCTCTTCCGCCTCCGCCCGGTTCTTCAGCCGGATGCGGTTCAGGGAGGAATAGGCGGTCTCTGTCGCCGAGAAAAATGCCGAAGCAGCCATCAGCAGTACGATGGCAGCGATCATGCCTATACAAGCACTGTCCATGACGGAACGAATCACACTCCTTTTCACGGCCGCGCGGGCGGCCTGCCCGGGTTTCCGGGCGGTGCACTGATATTTCTTGCATATTATCATATCTGCGCGATTTTTGGAAACAGTAAAGTTCATTGACAGGTTTTCGCGGTTTTTCGTATATACTAAAGAGGGAAAGCATGCCTGTTTTACATCTGACGAGGATCGGCCTATGAAGAATTACGAGAGGACATACGACGACACCATGTTCCGGGAGACGTTCGAGCACGGGTACACCTGGCTGAACGGCTTCCTGCGGAACGTGCGGCGGTTCCCGCGGCGCATCGCGGTCAACGACCCCGCCACCGTCCGCATCTGGAACTACTCGGAGCTGAACGCCGAGGCGAACCGGCTGGCGCACGCGCTGGCCTCCGACGGCGTGGGTAAAAACGACGTGGTCATGGCCGTCCTCACGAACTGCCCCGAGTTCTGCTTCAGCTATATCGGGCCCCGGAAGATCGGCGCGATCCTGAACCCCGTGAACTTTAACCTGGCTTCCGGCGAGCTCGCCCTGCTGATCGAGCATAACCGCCCGAAGGTCCTGATCTACGCGGCAGTCTGCGCCGATACGGTCGAGGAGGCGGTGAATGCCTCCGGACACAAGCCCGTGCGCTGCGTCATGGCGGATAACCTGATCGCGCGGAAGGTCCCGGCGGGGCACATCTCCTATTACAACTACGTCCTGAACCGTCCCGAGACCGATCCGGAGACGGATTTTCAGCCGCACATCTACGACGAAGTGCTGCGCCTGTGCACGAGCGGGACGACCGCTCTCCCGAAGAGCGTTCCGATCAATGACATCAACGAAGTCCTCTCGGCGCACGACGCGATCATCAACTACCCGCTGAACCCGAACGACGTCTGCCTGAATATGACGCCCTGGTTCCACCGGGGCGGCTGTCACTGCGGCGGCCCCTGCCCGGTGTTCTACGCGGGGTGCGGGCTGGTGATCGCCCGCACGTTCAATCCGAAGCAGGCATTGAAGTGGGTCGAAAAACACGGGGTGACTTTCCTGATCGGCGCGCCCTCGACGCTCGAGCTGCTGACCCGGGCGCAGGAGCGGGCGCACGCGGACCTCTCGGGTCTGAAGGGTCTGATCACGATGGGCGCCCCGCTCGAAAAGGAAGCCTGCATCCGCTACATGATGGCGCTCACCCCGAACATTTTTAACGGCTACGGCACGACCGAGACGCTCTGCAACTCGTTCCTGCGGCCGTTCGACCTGCCCGACGCGGCGGGATCGGTAGGCTCGAGCGCGCTTGACGACGAAGTCCGCGTAGTGCGGATCACAGAAGAAGGCGCGGACGGGGAGAACGAAGGCGGGAACCGCTTCACGGACCCGGAGGATCTCGTCCCGAAGGACGGCGTCACGGTCGGCGAAGTCATTATCCGCGCCCCCGCGAAGTCCACTTACAGCTATTACGATGACCCGGAGAGCGCCGCTGAGAAATTCTCGAACGGCTGGATGTACACCGGCGACCTCGCGGTCTGGGACGAGCGCTCCTATGTGACGATCCGCGGCCGGAAGGACGACATGATCATCGTCTCCGCGGAGAACGTCTACCCCGCGCAGATCGAGGAGGCGCTCACGCGCTTCGGAAAGGTCGCGGACTGCATCGTGACTTCGGTGCCCGACCGGCTCCGCGGTCAGGAGATCGTAGCCTACGTGGTGCCGGCGGATCCGTCGCTGACCGTGAAGGAACTGAACGCGTTCTGCCGGAAAGAGCCGATGCTCTCGGATTACAAGGCCCCGCGCTGGTACCGTTTCGTGGACGAGATCCCGCTGAACGCGACCGGAAAGAAGCTTCACCGCGAGGCGAAGCGCATGGCGGCGGAAGATATGGCGGCGGGACGGCTGCGGGATAAGTAAACCTCATTTCAGAAAGGATCAGCCATGCGTGAAAAGATCGTAGTCACCGGCATGGGCGCAGTGACGCCCGTCGGCATCGGATTGGATGAATACTGGAACGGCCTGATCGAAGGCGTCTGCGGGATCCGGAAGATCACGCGGTTCGACGCGTCGGACTGCCCGGTGCAGATCGCCGGCGAGGTCGACTACGCGCGCGTGCAGGAGGCCTTCCCGAAAAAGCTGTTCAAACACACCGACCCGTTCACGCAGTATGCCTATCTGGCGGCCGAGGAGGCGCTCGCGATGTGCATGAAAGGCTGCGCGGAACCTGCCGGCGCCTCACCGGATGCCGGAACGGATGAAGCTCCCGCGCTTCCCTGCGCACCCGAGCGCATGGGTATCACGCTCGGAAACTCGATGGCCGGCATCACGACCATCTGCGAGACCCAGGAGACATTCACGCTGGCGGAGAAGAAGGCGGTCGGCCCGCGCTTCGTGCCTCGCGTGATCGGGAATATGGCCGCCGCGCAGATCGCGATCCCCTACGGGATCCGCGGACCCTCGGTCACGATCTCGACCGCCTGTGCCTCAGGCGGCGACGCGATCCGCTATGCCGCGCTGCTTCTGGAGACCGGCGAGGCCGATGCGGTGCTCACGCTGGGGTCGGAATCGACATTGACCCCCATCGTCTTCTACTCGCTCGCCAGCGCCCAGGCGCTCTCGAAGCGGAATGACGAGCCCGAAAAAGCCTGCCGCCCCTTCGACGAGGACCACTCCGGCTTCGTGATGGGCGAGGGCGGAGGCGCGCTCGTGCTCGAAACCGAATCGCACGCGAAAGCCCGCGGCGCACAGATCTACGCGGAGCTCGCGGGCTGGGCGGCCACATCGGACGCCTGGCACGTCACCGCACCGCACCCCGAAGGCGAAGGCGCCATCCGCTGCCTGCGCCTCGCGCTCGAAAAGGCGGGTGCGGACCCGTCGGAGATCGGCTATCTGAACGCCCACGGCACCGGCACGAAGTCCGGGGACGCGGCGGAAGCGCTCGTGATCCGCGAGGTGTTCGGAATGGACGGCGGCGCGAAAGGCCCCGCGGTCAGTTCCACGAAAGCCTCGACCGGACACCTGATGGGCGCCGGCGGCATCACCGAAGCCATCGCCTGCATCCAGGCGTTGCAAACCGGCCTGCTGCCCGCGACGATCAGCCTGGAGACCCCCGCGTACGACCTCGACCTGGTCATGGGCGGCCCCCGCCGCGCGGAGATCACAGCCGCGATGACGAACGCGCTGGGCTTCGGCGGGCAGAATTCGAGCCTGGTCTTCCGGAAGTATCATTGACCACCCTGGAGTATCGTTTTGGATAAGAACGCACGCATGACCATGCTGGCGAACGAGCCGGTCCATAAGGTCCTGTTAAAAATGAGCCTGCCGATGATGGTCTCCTTCTTCATCCAGGCCATGTACAACATCGTCGATTCGATGTTCGTCGCGCGCATCTCCGAGCACGCGCTGACCTCCGTTTCGCTCGCATTCCCGATGCAGCAGGTCGTCACCGCGATCTCCGTGGGCGCCTCGATCGGCGTGTCCGCGGTCTGGGCCCGCTGCATGGGCGCCGGCGACCGGAAGCAGGCCTCCGACGCGATCCGGACCATGACCGCGATGTGTATCCTGTTCTCTCTGCTGTTCATCGTGCTGGGCATTTTCGCTTCGGGCCCGATCTTCCACCGCCAGACGGACGTCGGCGAGATCGCGGAGATGGGGACCGTCTACCTTCGGATCAACTGGGTGCTCTCGTGCGGCGCCATCTTCGGCAAATACTACGAGCGCCTTCTGGTCTCCGCCGGGCGCGCCACGCTGTCCATGCTCGCCATGCTGTCGGGCGCGATCTTTAACCTGGTCTTCGACCCGCTCCTGATCTTCGGCCTCGGCCCGTTCCCGGAGCTGGGCGTCGCGGGCGCGGCCTGGGCCACGGTCGGCGGACAGATCTTCGCGGTGTTCGTGGCGCTGGGTCTGAATCTCCGCTTTAACGAGGCTGTCCGCCCCGACATCCTGCGCATCGCGTTCCGCGTGCGGTCGGCGCTCTCCATCCTGCGCGTGGGCCTTCCTTCCATCGTCACGATCGGACTGTCGTCCGTCTCGAGCTTCTTCATTAACCAGATCCTGCTCGCCTACTCGACCACCGCGACCGCGGTGTTCGGCGTCTGGCTGAAGCTGCAGAACTTCTGCTACATGCCCTGCTTCGGACTGAATAACGGCATGGTTCCGATCATCTCCTATAACTGGGGCGCGAAGAAGCCGGACCGCGTGCGGCGGACCATCATGCTCTCGGTCCTCGGCATCGTCATCCTGATGTGCATCCTGACCGTGATCTTCGAGCTGATCCCGGGTACTGTCCTGACCCTGTTCTCGGCGGGCGAGCAGATGCGCGCGATCGGCATGGTCTGCATCCGCGCGTGCGTGCTGTCGCTGCCGTTCGGCGCGGCGTCCATGATCCTGGCCAGCGGCATGCAGGCGCTCGACCACAGCCGCTACGCCCTGGTGATCAATATCATGCGCCAGTGCGTCTTCCTGATCTCGAGCTTCTCGCTGATCTCCGTGATCACGCACAGTCAGACCCTGATCTGGTTCGCGCTTCCGATCACGGAAGCCGCCGCGTTCGCGGTCGCATGCGGACTAAACCGGCGGTTCCGGTTGGATATGGGGCTGTAAAATATTGTATTCCGTAAGGGAGGTACCTCATGAATCTCGAAAAAACGATCCGTAACCTCGAGCTCTTCGGGGCTGAAGTAAAGCATTTCGCGACCGCTGCGGAGGCTGCCGACTATCTGGTGTCCGAGATCACCGGCACGACCGTCGGCATCGGCGGGAGCCAGACCGTGGACCGCATGGGCGTCTACGAGCGGCTGAAGGAGACGAATGAAGTGACGTGGCACTGGAAGGACGGCTTCGACGAGGACGTCTACCGCCGCGCGCGCGAGGCGATGGTCTATCTGTGCTCGCCGAACGCGGTCGCCGAGACCGGCGAGATGATCTTCATCGACGGGCGCGCGAACCGCGTCAGCGCGATGACGACCATGATCGAAGGAAAGCGGCTGTACCTGCCGTGCTCGGTAAAGAAGATCTGCCCGGACATCGCGAGCGCGGTCGAGCGGGCGCGGAGCATCTCGCCCGCGAACATCTCGCGTTTCACGGATGCGCTTCCCTGCCAGAAGGACGGAAACTGCCATGACTGCCGCGACCCTCAGCGCATGTGCCGCGCTTTCCTCATGCTCTGCGGAAAGATCACGTGGATGGAAAAGGCTGAAGTGATCTTCATCGACGAGGATATCGGACTGTAACGCCGCACAGACGAAAGGCCGCAGGGCGGATACCGCCAGAGATCGCCATGAAACATTCCATGAACCGCACACAACTCAAATATCTGGCCGTCCTCGCGATGATCGTCGATCACATCGGAGTGTTTTTGCTGAGCGCATATGCTCCGGGAACGGGGGCCGCGGCCGGCATTGCCGGAGGAGGCATTGCCGGAATGACCGCACTCTATGTGATCTGCCGCGTCTTCGGCCGGCTGACCGCGCCGTTCATGTGTTTTTTCCTCGCGGAAGGGTTTCAGAAGACTTCCTCGTATCGGAAGTATGTGCTGCGGCTGCTCGCGTTCGCAGTGATCTCGCAGGCACCTTACGCTTTGGCGCATCACGGAGCCGCGATCCTCGAAGCAGGGATCAGCGGCGCGTCTGTGCTCTCGATGTATCTCATCCCGGACATCAATATGCTCGCCACCCTGCTGATCTCTTTCTTAGTACTGCTGGCTTACGAGCATTTCCGATTCAGTCCGCTGCGGTGGGTGCTGATCATCCTGCTGGTACTGGCCAGCATTCCCTGCGATTGGGGCGTTTTCTGTCCGCTGTTCGTGCTGTGTTTCCACATTTTCCGGGCGGACCGGCGGAAGCAGCTGCGGAGCTTCGCGATCGTCGCCGCGATTCTGGTCGTGCTGAATATCGGCTTCCTCGCTTCGAAAGGCTCTCCCTGGTATGCCGAGCTGTGGCAGCTGGGCATGTTCGCGTTCATACCGCTGATCGGGCTGTATGACGGGACACTGGGAGTCGCGAAGGCCCCGAAGCCAGCGGCCCCCTCTGCCGCCGGTGCAGAGCCCGGCCCTCTGTCCGCGTTCGCCGGAAAATGGTTCTTCTACATCATCTATCCCGCCCATCTGCTGGTCTTCTTCCTGATACGGCTCGGGCTGGGCATCCTGTGACGCGAACGCTGTCACGAAAGCAGTTTTTCCGAATGAAAGGATCCGAACCATGAACATGACGAAACTGTCCGACACCCGCACACTCTCCAACGGCTGCGGCATCCCCTGCGTGGGTTTCGGCACGTTCCTGATCCCGAACGGCGCGCCCACCGCGGCCGCCGTGAAAGCCGCGGTCGACGCAGGCTACCGGCTGATCGACACCGGATTTATCTATGAAAACGAGGCTGCGGTCGGCGACGGGATCCGCGCGGCGCTGGCCGAGGGGAACATGACCCGCGAAGACCTCTTCGTGACCGGAAAAGTCTGGAACACCGAGCGCGGCTATGACACGACGATCGCCGCGTTCGAGCGGACCGCCGCCGCGCTGGGGCTGGAATACCTGGATCTGTACCTGATCCACTGGCCCGCGATCGCGCGGCATTATGAGAACTGGCGCGAGATCAATGCCGACACCTGGCGCGCCCTGACCGATCTCTATCGGGCCGGCCGCGTGCGCGCCATCGGCGTTTCGAATTTCCTGCCGAAGCACATCGAGCCGCTGCTGGAGACCGAAGTCGCTCCGATGGTCGACCAGATCCAGTATCACCCCGGGATGATGCAGACGCCGGTCGTCGACTGGTGCCGGGAACACGGGATCGCGGTCGAGGGCTGGTCGCCGCTCGGCATGGGGCGGCTGCTTGAGGATCCGGTGCTGGCCGGCATTGCCGAAAAGCACG
The DNA here is from genome assembly GCA_017513125.1 of Lachnospiraceae bacterium. Classification (GTDB taxonomy): domain Bacteria; phylum Bacillota; class Clostridia; order Lachnospirales; family Lachnospiraceae; genus RGIG5636. Next base: position 62,196 of record JAFWDI010000002.1, read on the forward strand.
GAAAGACTCCCGCGCAGGTCTGCATCCGCTGGTGCCTGCAGACGGGTGTGGTCCCGCTCCCGAAGTCACAGACCCCGGAGCGCATCGTCTCGAACGCGCAGGTGTTCGATTTCGAGCTGGACGCGGAGGACATGGCCCGGATCGCCGCGATGGACGACGGCGGGTTTTTCGACACCGACAGCACCGACTGGAACAAATAAAAAAGCGCCCCGCGGATGCGGGGCGTTTTCATTTCGTTTCGAAGCAGTCTCTACTTCAGCTCCTCGAGCTCCTCGGAGATCTCCTCCCACTCTTCCATCAGAGTTTCCAGCCGCGCCTCGAGCGCGGTCTTTTCTTCGAACAATGTCTGCAGCGCCTGATAATCCGACCCGTCCGCCGCCGCAGTTTCCTCGTCGATCTCCGCAAGCCGCGTCTCGGCCTTCTCGATCTCGCGCTCGTTCGCGCGCAGCTTTTTCTCGAGCTCCTTCGTGCCGCCGCGCCTCCTGCGGCCATCCGCGCCGCCGGCGCCGGCCGCGGCCTGCCGGGCCGCCTTCGCCTCGGCTTTTTCCGCCGCGCGCGCTTCCTTCCGCGCCTGCTCTTCCATGGCCCGCGCGGACTCCGCGAAGCGCTTCTGCTGTTCTTCCCAGGCCGCGAACGCGTCGTAATCGCCCTTGAAATCGAACAGTCCGTCCTCGCTCATGTACCAGACGCGCTGGCAGAACTTATGGATGAAATACCGGTCGTGCGACACGAACAGCAGGTTCCCGGCATAATCCGCGATCGCCTCCTCGATCCACTCGCGCGAATCGATGTCCAGGTGGTTCGTCGGCTCGTCGAGAATCAGCAGGTTAATGCTCTCGTCCATCAGCATGCACAGCTTCAGCCGGCTCTTCTCGCCGCCCGACAGCGAGTCGACGGTCTTAAACACGTCGTCCCCGCGGAAGCGGAACGTCGCCAGGCGATTCCGCGCCTCCTGAGCGCTGCAGTCGGTCTCGTAGATCAGCGTATCGACCAGGTTCCTCTCCGGGTTCGCGAACGTCACGATCTGCGGCAGGTACGCCGCTTTCACGGTCGGTCCGAAGCGGAACTTTCCGCTGTCCGCCCGTTCCTCCTTCATCAGGATCTTCAGCAGGGTCGACTTTCCCGTGCCGTTATCGCCCAGCAGCGCGATCCGCTCGCCGCCCTTCACCTCGAGCTCCGGAATCGAGAACAGCTGCCGCCCGCCGTAGGACTTCGTGAGCTCCTTTACGGTCAGGACTTCATTGCCCTTAAACTCCTCCTCCGAAAACCGCGCGGTCATCCGTTTCTGCGTCTTCGGGCGCTCGGTCTTCCGCAGCCGCTCGATGCGCCGCTCCATGTTCTTCGCGCGCTTATACTGCTTATCGTTTCCCATGAACGCCCACACGCGCATCTGCGCCGCGGCGCCCTGCAGCTGCTCGATCTTCGCCTGTTCCTTTTCGTACTGTTTCAGGCGCTCCTCGTAGCGGTGCTGTTTCTCCTGCACGTAAAACGAATAGTTTCCGGCGTAATGCTCGGCGCGCCCGTCGAGGATCTCGACGATCCGCGCGACGACGTGGTCCAGGAACCAGCGGTCGTGTGAGATGGCAATGACCGTCCCCTTATAGTGCGCGAGGAAATCCTCGAGCCAGATGATCGCGTTCAGATCCAGATGGTTCGTCGGCTCGTCGAGCAGGAGGATGTCATTATCCTCCAGGATCAGGCGGGCCATGTTGATCCGGGTCTTCTCGCCGCCCGAGAGCGCCGCGAACTTCCGCCGGCGCAGGTCTTCCTCGATGCCGAGGCCCGCGCAGACCTTATTCAGCGTGATCTCGCGCGTATACCCGCCGCCGTTCTCGAACGCCGCCTGTACGCGCATGTAGCGGTCCGCGAGCTTCCGGTCAATGCCCCCGTCCGCCGGGCCGCCGGCCTCTCCCTGCTCCGCCATCTTCCGGTGAAGCTCCTCGAGCTCCGCCTCCAGAGCTTTCAGCTGGTCGAACGCGGTGTCGAGCACGTCCAGGACCGTGTACTCCTCTGGATAGACCGGGATCTGCGAGAGCACGCCCACATGCCGGTCCGGGGCGATAAACACCGCCCCCTCGTCATAGTCGAGCTCGCCCGTGATGATCTTAAAGAGCGTGGTCTTCCCGGCGCCGTTCGCGCCCAGGAGACCGATGTGCTCCCCGGAATCGACCTGCATGGAAAAGCCGTCGAGGACAGGTTCCCCGACTTCGAATTCCTTTACCAGATTGTCGACTTTGATCTCGATCATACGTCTCTCATGATCGGGCGCCGGCCGAACCGCCGGCGCCCGCGTACGTCATCTCCGGTCCGGTTCAGCAGTAAGTATCGTAAACCTTCCCCAGAAGCTCACGGATCTCATCCTCGGTCGGCTTCTTCAGGCCGAACGTGGACATGATCTCGTTCTTCGTATACTCGGTGCAGTTCAGGAAGTCCTCGCGCTTAAAGCCGAGGTCCTTCGGCGTGGGCAGGCCCCACTTCTTAAACGCCGCGCGCAGATACTCCGCGATCTCGTGAGGGAACACCGCGGGATCGTCCGTGGACAGCTCGCAGTCGATCAGCTTCGCGACCTTCAGATACTTCTTCGGGCAGGCGTCCGCCATGTACTCGATGATGACCGGCGTCACCCAGGCGCAGCCGTAGCCGTGCGGAATGTGATAGTTCGCGCCCATCGCGTGTGCCATAGCATGGCCCAGATGCACGGGAGCGTCGGCAAAGGCGCGGCCGCCGGCATTGCTCGCGATCGCGAGGTTTTCACGCGCCTCGGCGTTTTCCGGATCGTCCGCCGCGACCGGCAGCCAGTGGAACACGCGGTCGAACACGTCGTAAGCGAGGATGTCCGTGTTCGGGTTCGGGTTCATGGCCGAGCACAGCGCCTCGTTCGCGTGGCTCATCGCGTCGATGCCCGTGTACAATGTCGCGTCCCGCGGCACCGTGTAAGTCATCTCCGGATCGACGATCGCGTAGTGCGAAAGCGCGAACACACCCGTCTTATAATGCGTCTCGGTGTTCGTCACGACGGCCACGGCCGTGTTTTCGGAACCGGTGCCCGAAGTCGTCGGAATCATGATGTTCTTCACCTGCGGGCGGAACTGCGGGATCGGTGCCAGCAGCTCGTCGCGTCCGATGTCGCTGCCGTTCAGGACCGAAGCCGCCTTCGCCGCGTCCAGCGTGCTGCCGCCGCCGATGCCGATGATGCCGTCGGCGCCGAACTCCTCGCCCATCTTCCCTGCCGCGACCACGGTGTAGTCGGGCGCGTCCGTCTCGATCCCGTCGTAGATCACGTAAGGGATCCCCGCCTCGTCGAGCGACGCCTCGATCTTCTTCGTGAGGCCGAGCTCCACGACCTTCGGGTCAGCCATGATCAGGGCTCTCGTGATGCCCTGCTCCTTCGCCACGCGGCCGGTCTCCGCCGCTGCACCCGCGCCGAACAGGACCGGGCAAAGCTGATTAAATGTACAACTCATAATAACTCCTTTTCGTATGCCGCATACTGTGTACTGTATACCTTATACCGGCTCCCGTCCGGGTCCGCCGGTCAATAAACATTCGACGTCGAAACTTCCTTCACGTCATACCCCGCCGCGGTCATCGCGTCGAGGATCTCCTTCTTATGATCTTTTCCGAACGCCTCCAGTGTGACCTTCAGCTCCACGCCGGCGTGCCGGTTAATATTCACGAACTGGTTATGCTCCAGGCGGATGACATTGCCCTGTTCTCTCGCGATCAGTTCCGCGACCTTCAGCAGCTCGCCCGGACGGTCGGGCAGCTGCACCGAAAACGTGAAGATGCGCCCGCGCCCGATCAGGCCGTGCTGCACGAGCGACGAGACCGTGATCACGTCCATGTTTCCGCCGGAAAGCAGCGGCACGACGTTCTTTCCCTTCACGTCCAGATGCGCGAGCGCCGCGACCGTTAGCAGTCCCGCGTTCTCGACGATCATCTTATGCCGTTCCATCATATCGAGGAACGCCTCGACGAGCTCGTCGTCCTCGATCGTGACGATCTCGTCGACGTTCTGCCGCACGTAGGGGAAGACCTTCTCGCCCGGGGTCTTCACCGCGACGCCGTCGGCGATCGTCTGTGTGACGGGCAATGTCACGACATGCCCCGCCTCCACGCTCGCCTTCATGGACGCGGCGCCGACGGGTTCCACGCCGATGACCTTCACGCCGGGGTTCAGCAGCTTCGCGAGCGTCGCGACGCCCGCCGCCAGGCCGCCGCCGCCGATCGGGACCAGGATCATGTCCACGTCCGGCAGATCCTGAAAGATCTCATAGGCGATCGTGCCCTGGCCCGTCGCGATCGTCAGGTCGTCGAACGGATGCACATAGGTCAGCCCTTCCTCGGCGGACAGGCGCGCGGCCACCGCCGCGGCCTCGTCGAAATCCCCGCCGGTCAGGACCACGTTCGCTCCGAGGTCCTTCGTGTTATTTACCTTCACGAGCGGAGTCGTCGTCGGCATGACGATCGTCGCCTTCACGCCCGACTCGCGCGCCGCGTAGGCCACGCCCTGCGCGTGGTTTCCGGCCGAAGCAGTCACGAGCCCGCGTGAACGCTCCTCATCCGTGAGCTTACTGCACTTATAATACGCGCCGCGGATCTTATACGCGCCCGTCACCTGCATGTTCTCGGGCTTCAGGTAGACCCGGCAGTCGTGCATCTTCGAAAAATGCGGGCTGTACACCAAGTGCGTGGGGTGCAGTACGCCGTCGAGCGTCCTGCGCGCATCTTTAAAATCGTCCAATGTCATCATAGCGATGTATTCCTCCGTCTGACGTTCCCCGAAATCATAACATTGAACGAGGGCGATGACAACCGCGGCGGGGCGCCGACATTGTCCTTATTTTTATACGAAAGCGGTAGGCTTTTCCCTTGACAGGGAACATGTTACATACTATGATGGTCTCAAATTCAGTAATAATTCTTATTATCAGGAGAGTATCTGATGCGGACACTCAAATACAGCCGCCAGCGGGAATACATTAAGTCGTGCCTCGCGGCGACGGACACTCACCCTACAGCGAACGACATCTATCTGGCCGTAAAGGAAGAATATCCGAAGATCAGCCTCGGAACCGTCTACCGGAACCTGTCGCTGCTCGTGGAGCTGGGCGAGGCGAAGCGCCTGACCGACACGAACGGGACGGACCACTTCGACGCGATCACGAGGCCTCACGCGCATTTCGTGTGCGCCGCGTGCCAGCAGATCCGCGACTTCCCCTCGATCCTCGAGGAGGCTGCCGAGAAATTCTCGGCCGGGTTCGCGGGTGAGATCACGGACTATGATATTTATTTTTACGGGAAGTGCCCCGCGTGCGCCGCGGAGAGTGCGGAGGGGAATTAATGTTCCTGCCGCGCGGCGTCCGAAAGGTCCCGGCGGCGAGGCATTGACTGATAAAGATATTAAGGAAACCACAGGCTCCGGCATTGCCGGAACACATCACACACAAAGGAGATCAGTTTTATGAAGAAGTTTGTTTGTACTGTATGCGGTTACGTTTACGAGGGCGACGCCGCCCCCGAGTTCTGCCCCGTCTGCAAGGCTCCTGCCGATAAGTTTAAAGAGCAGGCCGGTGAGCAGGTCTGGGCCGCCGAGCACGTGGTCGGCGTGGCGCAGGGCGCTCCCGAAGACATCATCGCGGATCTGCGCGCGAACTTCCAGGGCGAGTGCTCCGAGGTCGGTATGTATCTGGCCATGGCGAGAGTCGCTCACAGAGAGGGTTATCCGGAGATCGGTCTGTACTGGGAGAAGGCCGCGTACGAAGAGGCCGAGCATGCCGCGAAGTTCGCGGAGCTGCTGGGCGAGGTCGTGACCGACAGCACGAAGAAGAACCTTGAGATGCGCGTCGACGCCGAGTTCGGTGCGACCGACGGAAAGACCGACCTGGCGAAGCGCGCGAAGGCCCTGAACCTGGACGCGATTCACGACACCGTGCATGAGATGGCACGCGACGAGGCTCGACACGGGAAAGCATTGAAAGGCTTACTCGAGAGATACTTTGGGTAAGTGACATTCCCCGAGATTCCGGCTATATTGTAACACAGGGGATCGCTTCGGCGGTCCCTTTTTGTTGGAAAAAATCGAGAAGAAAATTGGACATATAGCGTCACTCCCTCCGTTCCGGGGTGTTTTCGGGGTCTGAAAGTGGACATACGAATTGGACATTTTGTTTGGCATCGCTAACCGTCCCTTCGGGTCATAATCTCCCGTCGCGCTCGATCGGCGTAGATCGCAAAAGGTTGCCGCTGCGCGGCGTTCTTCTTCGTGCTGTCCGCCCGCTTCGCGGGCCCTATCGCCCGAACATCCGCATCGATCTCAAAATAGTCAACATAGTGGCTATATAGTCGCCTTTCTGACCATTGTCTCACTATTGTGACTATATAGTCTGTATTCTGAGACATTGTCTCAGTAAGGTGACTATTCCCTGTATCAGTACTGTGACTATTGTTTCAGTAAGGTGACTATTTTTCAGTAAGGTGACTACCGTTCCCGCCCATCCGAATATCTCTCCCGGTCTCTTTTCTTGTTAGAATGATAAGGATATAGCGGGATGAGCGGCTGAGGGATATTTTTTGGATGTGCGGGAGGGTATCCTCTCGGAAGGGAGGAAAAGGGGGCCTCCGGATATTTATCAAGGCGCAAAATATCGGTTCAGGATATTTTTTGCCGGTAAAACACCCCTAAAACGGGCAAAAACGGGATATATTCATCCCGTTTTCATCCCTAATTCTCTAAATGGGGATATTTTTAAAAATATCCCTCTCTATTAACAATCATCCCCTTCATCACCAGGTATAACGCCGGAAGAGCACATCTGTAGAAGCGTCATGCGCGCCAGACCTTCATCTACTTCCGTTTCTGATATATTCAGTTTCGCTGCAATGTATCTCCTGACTACTACCTCGCCGCGATCCCGGCTCTCTACGAATGCATCTCCATACTGTGGTTCTAAGCGGCGAAGCCAGCCAAGAAAGGCAACGCCCCGTGTACCGTCGGGCAGTAGCTTTCCCCGTTCCTCGATGTCATGCATCAGACGGATGACGGAGAGATACAGATCCCCGGCATGGCGGCAATCTGCAACCGTAGCTATCAGATCAGTTGGCGCTCCTGTCGTTTCCATACGCACACCCCCTCATTTTTAGGTCAACATAGCGAGCCGTCGTCTCACCAATACGGTGGCTCGTGATATAATCCATCACCTCCTGGAGAGCCTTTTGTGGGTTCATTCCGTGAGGAACGGACAAATGCTCAAGAGCATAGTTCGCGACTGCAACAGCTGCCTCGTCAGCACGAATCGCTTGTGTTTTCAATGCTTTCAGTAAAGCCAGAAAGACCTCTGCCTCTCTGGGGTTCAGATGAATAGACACATCTGTTGCACCATTATTGGCCTTCTCTCTTTGTCGGTTTGTTGTTCGGTTCACTGGATCAGTATCCGTAATATGCATGATGTGGGTCATGCATGTTTCAGTATCGCCCGGAATCTCACCCGATATGGCAACGTGTGCTCGCATATCCTCTGAAATCCTAATTTTCATACCTCTGTTGTTCATTCATTACTGTGCTTAAAATACGAGACTACTTTCTCGCCATGAGTTAATGTCACATACTGTCCGCACAGATCACACATGAATAGCCCGCTTGACGCAGACACAGTCCCGCCAGGATGAAGTGCAGCTGCCTGTTTCGCAGTAATTTTCACCCAATCATGATCTTTCCACATTTTCACATGTGTTAAGGCAGGACCCACAACAACCTGCTCCTTTCAAGGCACATCTTTGCATTCATCTGTGTACAAGAACCTTAGTTCTCCATGTGATGGTTGACGATTATAGGTTAATTGTTGACCCCTTTAGTCTCCTTTCTCTTTCCTCCTTGGTACAGATGCTTTGCCATTGCACAACCATTATGTACCAAAAAAAACCTCGCCTAAGCGAGGTTTTTTTATGCTCAATTGTTTTTCAATCACTACTTATTCTTACGCCTGCGATACTCTCCCATAGCCATCGTTCCTGTTGCCGTGCCTCCACCCAAAAGTGTTGCCAGTAGAATCGGAACACGCGATCCGCCGCGGGATGCATCTTCTCCCGACATCTGGGCGTTCGTGTCCGGGGAATGCTCCTCGTCCGGATCCAGTCCCAGTTCACGTTCGACGTGATCGTTCTCGTCGCCGAGGGTATCACTCCAATCACTCAAGCTGGGCTGATCAATCTGGGCGCCGGGCCTGACCCACCCGTCCAATCCACCGGTTCTGGTACAATTTCGGGCGTCGGACTCAGTCTTGTCAGCCTGTTCAACCTGATCATGAGCGATCAATGCGTCCGCGTACGCCGCGATGTACTCTGCTTGCGCTTCCGCGGTATCCTCAAGGGTGCTGAATGGGTCCTCCAGAATGGTGCCGAGATGCTTTTCGGCTCGGGCCAATGCACTATTGGCTAAGGCAAACTCGACCTCCGTGATATGCCCGAAAGACCTGCCGCCCTGGTCACCTGTCTGGGGCTGGCAGGTATTGCCTCCCTGTTCACCCTCGCATACGTTCGCCTCCGCACGGGCACGGGCCTCAGCCAGGATCCGGTTCGCCTCCGCCAGCCGTTCTTTCGCGGCCTCCAAAGCCTGGTCCGCAGCGGTCTTGCGTGCAGACATAGTCTGAACGGCGTCCTCCGAGGTGAACTCGGCCAGTTTCTCTGCAGCCGCCGCATACGCGTCTTCAGCGGTATCCAGAGCTGCTCTCGCCGCACCCTCGGCTTCCCGCGCGGCCATCAGGCGTTCCAGAGCCTCCTGTTTCAACGCCTGCGCATTCTCCGCAGCCTCAGTCGCATTCTCGAGAGCCTGTCTCGCCGCGTCACGCTCCGCCCGCGAATAGTCGAAGGACATATCTGCGTTCCGGCTGTTTTCCCCGGCTTCGTCCAGGGCCGCCTGTGCCTCAGCCAGCATGCGGTCCGCCGCCGCTGCCGCTGCTTTCGCGGCCTCCAGACGATTGGATGCCTCCGCCACTGCCTGACCGGCATTTGCCAGATCGAGCACCGCACGCTCGGCTTCCGCCTGTCTCGCAGCCAGATCGTCCCTCGCGCTCTGAACGAGTTCATCGGCCGTTGCTCCCGGCTCATTCAGAAGCGTCTGAAGCCTCTCTGCCGCTGCTGCGCGCTCCGCCTCAGCGTGGTCCGCTGCCTCCTGACAGGCAGTTTTATCCACTGTGCGGTAGTACTCCATGACCAGCGCCTCGAACTCGTCGATCGTGTACATATGCTGGCCTCGGTTGTACTTGTCGTTCGCATAGGTCGACGCATTTGCGGCGTTATAGCAGGATGTCGCCGAGTAATCTGTATAACCGACGCCCATGACCTGATCCGCCGCCCACATCAGATTTGTATAATGACCGATCACAACGTCCTGCTCAGCTGCCGCCTTTTTGATCGCCCTGAGGTCCTCCGTGCTCGTGACCTGCGTGATCCCGAGCTCATCACGGATGCGGTCAAAGATCGCCTTCTCCCTGGTGTACCATCCGACGGTCGGATCTGAATATCCGAACGCCAGGTCCTCGCAGGACACGGTGAGCGACGAATGGCGTCTCAGACCGGCTCCGCGCATGGCACCGGCTTCGGCCGTAGCCATGAAGAAGAAGTTCGTGTACGAGTCGCTCCGCTGGAGGTCACCGGTGTAGTTGTCATCGGTAGCGCGGAGCTCATTGATCCGCCTCATGATAGCGATGGACCGCAGCAGGTTCTCCAGATTCGTGGCATCGCGCTCGTCGCCGATCACTACGACTTTGCCGCCACGTTCCTCGGGCAGACCGGTGTTGGTCCCTCCAGCCCACTGCGAGAAATCCTCTTCCACGGCATCCAGCAGAACCTGTCTGGCGCGCTGCAGATCCTGGATCTGGACTTTCGACAAACCGTCTCCGGAGAGCATCCAGTCGATGAGACCCAAAGTACCCTGCCGATACTGTTCGTCCACGGCTTCCAGCGCCGTCTGAGCCTCCTCTGCTGCATTCTCCGCCACAGCGACTGCATCTTCCGCATCTTCGATCTCCGCTACTCTTGCGGCAGCGGCGGCATCCGCATTCTGCAGGATCTCTTCGAGCGCGCTCTCCGCTTCCTCGACGGCGGCATCCGCAGATGCGCTGTTGCGCTCAGCGTCGGCCAGATCACTTTCGGCCTGCGCCGCGGCTTCCTCGGCATCCGAAGCCGTTCCGGCGGCCTCAGCCGCGTCCGCGGTGGCCTGCTCGTATGCCGACATCGCATTCTGCAGGAACGCCTCCGCCTCGGTGCGCTCCTGCTCCGCAGCAGCCAGGGACTCCTCACTGTCGACCAATGTCACAGCTGCAGCCTCCCTCGCGTCCTCCGCAGCGGCAGCCTCAGCCTCTGCATCTGCCAGGTCCTGTTCGGCCCGGTCAGTGTCCGCCACAGCGTTCTCGACCAAAGCAGAAGCGTACTCCACGGCTTCTCCGGCCGCCTGTTCATCCTGATAGAGATCCACGCCGGCAATGTCCACCGTTCCGTCTCTCAGGCCTTCTGCCAGTCTCAGGTCCCCGTCGGCCTGAGCAGCCTCCGACTCCGCGGCGGCAACATTGGACTCTGCGGTGGGAACGTCGACGTCATCTACATTCTCCGGAAAAGCCTCGGCTTCTAAGCTTGCATCGTTAATCTGTGACGTAGTCGTCTCAACTCGAGTTGTGCCTTGCACAGGTATCTCTGCTTCTGCGGCAAAAGCCGTAGCGGAAGATGCTCCAACTGCGAGACCAGTTACGGTCACTGCACCGATAACAACCATGCCCATATTTGTTCTACGCTTGCTCATGTTTTACCTCCTAAAAGTAGTATTGGTGATACAACAACCATATCTTTTTTTTCGAGAGCATGATTTTAGCGGATACGTAACGGGGCAGAAAAACCGACCGATTATACAAGCGCCAGCGTATCTTGTTTTGTCGTTGTGACAATACCAAGAACTCCTTGGTATATTTTGATTTCTTCGGATGTGCGGCCGATTTCAGCCCCGGTCAGCGTGCTCATATACCAAGACCAGGCTGCGATCTGCTCTCTGACATCATCTTCGATCGTATATAGTTTCTGTCTCAGGATGGCCGCGACCAGGCGCTCTGTGGTCTTGTCCCGCGGCGTGCGTGCCAGCACCCAGGACAGTTTCTTCAGCATCTCCTGCACCTGATTCGCTGCGACCTTGGAGACCGTGAGCGGAAGCGGAATCGGGTCGATCTGGGACAAAATCCGCTCGAAGTGCATCTGCCGGCCCGCGAGCAGATCTCGCAGGACTGTATAGCGCGTCTTGCCGGGCGTCTCGATCGATACCTCGACAGGGGTTCGCTGGTCTTCGAGATGCCAGTCCGGCGTTTGCTGGATGATGTAAACCTGCCTCTTCGCCCGCGTCACGGCGACGTATAACAGTTCGCGGGTCATCATATGACCCAGGTCGGTCGGCAGAACCACGACCACGGTGTCAGCCTCGGATCCCTGTGACTTGTGGATCGTCGTGGCGTAAGCCAGGTCGATGTCTCCGATGGCGGGCCCTTGGAGCCGGTAGACCTTGTCACGCATCAGCACTCTGACCATCTTGGCGCCCGCATTAACGTCCTGGATGATTCCGACATCGCCGTTGTAATAATTCCCGTCGCTTGTCTTCTTGTTAATCAGGAAGACGACCGGATCGCCCGCGTGGAATCGATAGCCGTGATGCTCGACGAAGTCTCCGCGCACAGGGTTAGTCTGCGCCTGGATCTGTATATTGAGACCCGGGACAGAGACTTCGAAGCGTTTATTCCGAACCGGCGACAGCACCATCGTCTGACCTGCCTGTCTGCAGTCTGAGGCGATCCTGACAGCGTCCGCCATCACGTCTCCCGCGTACTCATGACTGATGATATGCACGGGCGTGTCGTCGCCGTGGATAAGATCTGTGCGGCCCGCGCGGATCCGTGCAATGTCCTCAGCCAGGATGTCATCGTCCTGTCTGAACACGCGCCCCAGTCTGTAGGCCGGAATCCAGTCACACGAGAGCAGATCCCGGAGCACGTTTCCGGGTCCGACCGAAGGTAACTGGTCCGCATCGCCTACCAGGAGCAGGCCGGCCGTTTCCGGCGTAGCGCCGAGCAGGTCACAGAGCAGCTCCTCATCCAACATCGATGCTTCGTCCACGATGTAGTATTCCGCCGCGATCGGGTCTTCAGCGTTGTGCTTGCAGACAGCCTCGCCGGGCTCCTTGCCAATCAGTGAATGAATGGTGGTCGCCTCGCGATCTGTTGCCGCTGCCAGTCGCTCCGCGGCCTTTCCGGTAGGCGCGGTGAGTTTATACGAGATCCCAGCGGTCTCCAGCCGCGCGATGATGGCCTTGACCATTGTCGTCTTGCCGGTGCCCGGACCGCCGGTGATAATGTGGACGCCGCTGTCCATCACGCCATCCGCTGCCTCGCGCTGCTCATCAGTGAGCACGATGTCGCGATCTTCGGCCAGCATCACGGCCATCTGGTCGACGTCATACGCCCGCCTATCCAAATTCATCCCACGAAGTCTCGAAGCGATTCCCCGTGCGATGTCTGCGTCACGTTTGGACTGCATACAAATCTCCACGCCATCCTCATCGATCCAGCGACCGAACAGTTCCCCGCCAGCGCCGCTGTGTCTAAGCGCCGAGACGGCACCGATCCCAGCCGGAGCGCCGATGTGTTCTCCCTCGGGAGGTGCGATCGTGCTGCGTCTGATGGCGCGCTGTAACGCCGCCTGGAGGGTGGAGATGGCGAAAGCCGTGTGGCCGTCACCGTGGATCTGGCCCAGGGCAACTCTTAGATATGCTCTCGATCTTTCGGGATCTGCGGTTGTAATAGGAAGGTTTTCTGAGATAGTAAGATCTTCGGCGCGTCGCGCGGAAAAGCCGATGCGGCAAAGGCGGAAGGGGTTCTCCGCGATCCAGTCCTTGAAGGATTGGCTGTAGCGCTCGCACTCGGTGATATACTGTTCGCGCAGTTCTTCCAGTTTCGGGACTGGGACAGCCGCCCGACGCGCAATGAGCCAGCGGCTCGCCTCGTAGACTGATACGATACGGGGCAGTTCATGACGGATCTCTTCCATATACCTGGAGGGGTCCACCCCCTCGCGCCGGTTGGCAGGGATGCTCTTCAGAATGAGATCGTCACGGCCAGACCAGTTGAGGAAGGAAACGAAATCTGTGATGCCGGCCTCTACTGCTTTTTCCCGGATCTTCTTCAGTTTTGCGTCGCCGATGCCCGGGAAGATCAGCAGTCTATACCAAGCGTCCGCGGTCTCATCCACGTCGGGCCGGATATCGAGGATATCGAGGAAATAACCTTTCTCATCCTCGCCACGGTCGAAGTCTCCGATTAAGCGCAGATGCTCAGGAATAGGGAAAGGGATCTGTCCGAATAGCCGCGCCGAGTTAGTGATGCGATCGCCGTGCTCAGCCGATTCCACTATGTAGCAGACTCCGGCGAAATCGCCGTCATCGCGGTGTCTCCATATATAACTAATGCGGATGGGTAAGTCTTTGATTATCATACTGTCTCCCTTCGTCTCCCTTTTTCGTGTGGTTCCCCTTGCGAGGAGTCGAACCTCGCACGCCCGTCGGCGCGGCCCGACCCGGGGAAATGCAAAAGAAGGAGGCCTTAATATATGACTGCGGATTCTTGTCCGCGCTACCCCCGGGACGGGGTCGAACCGTCCGATCCATACGGATCCCCGGCGGGGGTTGAAAGGAGTACTGGGAGTATTAATTCCCAGATGCCCTGTGACCGAGTTGCACGACCGACGCTTGCAGCGTTCTGGCAGGGCTCTGATTTCTTAACGCTCGCCCACGGGCACGCCGTCGATCTTTATACGCATCACCGCGTTGTCCGTGCAGAGCACGTGGAGGGCGGTCTCCAGATCGGACACGGACTGGACTGTGATGTCGTAGTCGTTGCGGTCAATCTCGGGCTCGAACATCTCGTGGCAGATCGGGCCGAATCTCGGGGTGGCTGTGACCTGGCACTTCGTCCGATGCGCCAGATCCAGCGCTGCGCCGAGGGCTGCTTCGTGCTGGTCCTCGGACCAAGCGATAACGACGGGCTTCAAAGTGATTTCTCTCTGCGTTGTGATGGTCATGATTGATGGTCTCCTTTCGTGTGTGTGTTAGGCATCTTTGCCGCACCAGCGACGGTCGATGATGGATCCGTATGCGTCGCGGAGGGCTCTGATGTCGCGGAGTTGACTGTGATGCCTCTTAATCCAGGGATCTCCGAGATCTCCGGCCTCTACTGCCTGCGCGACCTTTTGTACTGCATATGCGAGCGCCTCGGACACGAGGTCAACTTCGCTCTGTGTCAGTGTGACGGTGTAGGTAGTGTTTGTGAGTATCATGACGCCTCCTTTCTCGCCTTTGCAGCGGCACGAGCCTTACGGATCTCTCCGATCGTCTCCAGGATGTAAGCGATATCCCCGAAAGTCACGTTGATGTCCGGATGCGACGGCATCTCCAGCGCGTCGGACCAGTACGTATTTCGGCGGCTCATGGATACGTCGCTCCAATAAGTCAGCCGATAAGGACCGATCTCGATCTCTTCGTCGCGTCCGTAGTAGCGCTCTTTAGACGCGCGCTCCGATGCATTGCCGTTATCGAGCCAGAACCATGAGCCTTTTTTCAGGCGGTGGATGTGGTCCCAGTCATCCAGCACGGCCGCGATGTAGCGCAGGCGGTGCGTGTTGATACGCTTAAGCGTCGCTGTGAGTTGTTGCTTTTCTTTCGCTTTCATAATGGTCTCCTTTCGTGTGGTGGTTAATGGCGATATACCTCATAGCATTTCCCTTCCTGCGCCAAATCGTGCTCTGTCAGGTCTGCCAGCATCTCGATCTGGCTGCGCAGGAGATCTACTCTCGCGCAGTGGTCATCCAACGCCTTAAACATGATGAGGGAGCCCTCGCTCCAGCAAGCGTCAGAACCGGCCTCTTGCGCTCTCGCGGCTTTGCGGATCGTGAGTTCAGTCTCTTTGCGGCTGTGCCACAGTCCGTCAGAGTAGTGAGTGAGTGCGTCGGTCAGGATGCCGATCTGCTCGAGGTTCAGGGTGATGGTGATGGTTTTAGTATCTTGCATAATGTTCTCCGTTCTCCGGCTGTAACGCCGCCGGTGCGTGTGACCTATAAGTAACAGTGCAATTATCAAGTTACTTATCAAGATATTATTATTATGTTCATCATATTATTCTGCCCAGTAATCTTTTTTCGTCTCTAAATACAGTATGCCAGAAAGCGCCTCGTTTCTGCATTTAGCGGATAGATTTAGCACTTATTCAATTGACAAGTCACTTTCTACCTATTATAATAGGGGCAGAAACAGATCGGAGGTGATATACACATGGCACAGACGCCCGAAGAACGAAAAGCCGCGAAAAGACGCGCGGTCGACGCATACCAGGCAGCGAGGGAGCGCATCACGACAATGCTCCCGCCCGGCACGATCGACCTCATCAGGACTTACGGCGCCCCGCCGTCACGGTTCGCGGCTCAGGCAATCGAAGAGAAACTGCGCGAGTTAGATGCCGCGGATGAATGGATGCCGACCGACAGCGTCGAGGAACTGCGCGAGCGGCTCGAACGTCTGGAGACCGACCTTCCCAATCTCTCCAAACACGCTCTGGAAAAGAAAGCCACGGCCGAGGAAGACGTCGTCGATATCGATGATCTGATACGCGGAGCGATTGAAGCGGCGGAGCGCGAAGGGAAAAGAATCGGCGGAGACAAGCGCCGGCTTATGGCATTCAGTCGACTCCTCCGCGATCGATGAATAGTGACGGATAGGTAGAGACGGACTCCTTACGATGGTTTCTGATTCGTGTTCGCTTATAGTTACATTTATAGTCTTACTTTGTTATTTTCCTCATACTGTTGACGTCTCTGCTTTCCAGCCCTGGCTTAATCGCCGGGGCTTTAAATATATAAAAAAGACCTTCAGATGATATCCGAGGTCTTTCACTTTACAGTATGGAAGTCGTACCTTGTCGTGCTCGACTTTGTCTATCTTCAAGCGCTGCCCTTGTCCTTGCTTCGCACTGTCTTTTTAGGAATGAGCGGGGATCGTTTGCCTTCTAATCCCCGCCATTCACAAACTCAGATATTTCAGACAGAAACCAGAAGGCGTGGTTTATATATTTATGCACAAAGTCCGCCCCCTTCTATAGAAGCGAACTCTGTGCAGCAACATATTAATCGGCATTGTGAGGCGCGGAATTCCGCTTATCCGTTCTTATCAAACCCCTCACAGTACAAGTATGATGGATCGCGTCAGAAACAAACCAGCGTACTGTCTTCTTCGATTTCGCCGATCCGAGACCGAATCTTCCGGACCGTTGCGGACGAAACGCCGTAACGATCCGCGATCTCTTGTGCTGCCCTGCTCGGCAGTTTCCCGCGGCTGTCAATGGCAGCCCGCACATCCAACTCTATCCAGATCGCTCTCAGTGACCGATCCTCCCTGCTCATCGCTCCGGCCTCAGCACGGTAGCACGCCTCACGGTAGCGTTTGCGTGCCTTGCGGGCCTCATCGCCATACAGGCAGCAGGCGTCCTGGTAGTCCGCGGCATTGAAGCAAAGTTCCTTCGCCATCTCATCCGTGGTCCAGCCGGGGTTATACTCGGGCGCCCTGCCCGTCCAGGTGTCGTAGATCTGAGAGACCTTAGCAAGGGCCTCGCGTGAGAAAGGATGCTCCGGCGGAAAATAAGTCAGGATGTGGCGGATCGCGTCGTTCCTGGACATCCCCATCGCCCACCAGGTTGTCGCAAGCATCGCCGTCCACAGCGACCGGAAACCCACGATCTGGCCCTGTCGGCGGGCGTAATAGTTGTGCAGATCGTGCCAGCGGCACAGCATCCGATATCTCGGCTCAATGTGCCCCATATAAGCGATCTCCATCACCGGATCGGGGTGCTTCTCTTCGTTTTTCGAGATGGGGTTTTTCGCTTTCGCATCCCGCTTCGCTGCGCGCTTGGCGGAGGAAGCGGCTCTGGATTCTTCCTGATACTGCTGGATGGTCGGTTCAGGATAGAGATCCAGGAGCCAGTCCAGTCGGTGGATGTCGTGCGTGCCGTCGTGCTGGTCGATGAGGCGCGTCGGGATATTGCCGCCATTTTTTCGATTATGAGTGCCGGGAGCACGGAGCACCTGAGTCAGCAGTTGCGCTTTTGGGTCTCCGTGGGTGTGGACCAGGAGGGCTCTCATATAGCGCGACCAGGTCTCCTGCTGCTCGGGATCGGTAAGATCCACCTCGTCGATTGACCAGTACAGATGCAGGCCGTGGCCGCTCATAACTATATAATCGGGGGTCAGGTGGTAGCGTGCCGCGACATAGCCAGCGCGCTGAGCATCGGTCATCGCGGCGACATCCTCAGTCAGACCGTCGATGTCTACCCATACGCTCGATGCCGCGGACGCGAATTGCTTGCGGCGTCGATACGTGGCGCGCGGGCCTGGCTGGCGGAAGCGGATGAGTGAAAAGCAGACTTTCTTCATCCCCATCGCGTCCAGTTCGGCGATGCGCTCGGCCAGTCCCTCGATCGTGTCGTGGGAATCGTGGTCGACCTCGTCTCGCTCGATACCGCGGCGGTCGATGTAGGTCTCGCCTGTGAGGGCGAAGTGGAAGAACCTCTCGCCTGCTTTTTCCGCGGGCAGGATGTCTCTGTAGAATTGTAAAATCCCAGAAGGTAACATGGCATTCCTTTCGTCCCGGGCGTGTGCTCGGGGTGGTCTGAATTGTTTTCCTTCTGGAATATGACGACTGCGTGGTCCGAATCAGAAATAGCGGATAAACGTTTCTTGCGCTGATTTGGTGCTGGTTGATGAAGCCTGTGTGATGGTGTGTCCGGCGCGTGTGGGTGCGCCATGATATTATTCTCAATGCAGATGGTAATCTGTAGTACCTGAATGGTCAAAAAAGCCCAAAGGAAGGCCGCATCTGCTTTGTTTGCTGGCAAATGGATCGAAGATGTTTCAATAAAAAAAGAAGAGACTCCTCTCTTCTCCTGTCTCTCTTTGTTTATACGGCATGAATATTATTAATTTTATGTAATTCTTAATCAAAGTTCCTGCAGATAGCCCCGCGCGACCTCTACTGCCCGATCGCTCATCGCTGCATAATAGCGGTGCGTGACCTGGATCCTCGCGTGCCCCATCTGCCTGCACAGGATATGCTCCGGCATTCCAGCGGCTGCGAGACTTGACGCATAGGTGTGACGTATCCAGTGGATGCGCAACGGGAATCCGAGCCGCCTCTGGCATTCCCGCGCCCAGTACTTCAGGGAGTTCGTTGTCAGCAGTTCTCCCTCCATCGTCTGCCCGACCATCCCTATAGATCCGACCCACTCTTTCTGGACATCATCCCAGATCTCTCTGCGCCGCTGCCGCCGCTGGTTCTGGTAACGATCCGCGCCGCTTTCCCAGATTGATTTGGATTCCGTGAGATAGTCGGTCAAGATCTGAGGCATCACGATGTCCCGGACGCCCGCTGACGTCTTCGGTGCTTTCAGTGCGATGAGTCCGTCGTTGTTGTAGGTCATCTGACGCCGGATATGCAATATCCCGCCCTCCGAATCAACATCGCCCCACTGCAGCCCGTAGATCTCACCGATCCGGAGCCCTGCGTACCTGGCGAGCATATAGGTAGTCTCGGCATTCGTGCCCTGCAGCATCTCTCCGATCGCGTCCAACTGTTCCCGTGTGTAGGTCATGATTTCGTCCCCGTCGTCTGCCCGTCGCTTCGGCATCCGTATCTTTGTTAATTTATTCACACAGAGGGTGGCATGTTCGCCGGCGGAGAGATACCCTCGCCCCTGCGCCTGACCCAGGATGAGGTACCATTCCTTCAGGATTCCTTCTACATATGAATAAGAGTAGCCCTCATCATAGTAGAGCCTGGCCAGGTCATCGCTGATTTCTGCGGTCCGGAGATCCCGCACATCCACATCTCTCCATCGATCCTCTATATGGTGTCTGTAAATCGTTCGTTGCCTCCGGAGCGTACTCTCCGCTCTGTCCGCTGTCCCGGTCTCCTGATAGGCCTGCCATACCTCTCCGACGGTCGCGTGGCGCTCTTCGACCCCGTCCCGGTGGCGGCTCACGATCCGGCCGGCCTGCCCCTTCTTAATCTGTCGCTCCCGTTCCTTCCTGGCTGCCGTAATCGTGGAGAGTGGCCGCCCTGCATCATCACGTCGTCGTCTGTACTCGTGGCGCTTCCCATCTGCTCCGATTCCCGAAAACCGGATCTCATAAGTCCCGTCTTCCAGCCGCTTTATCCCTGCATCGCTCATCGTCACCGACCATCCTTATCCATCGAAAAAAACTCAAAAAACCGGACAAAAAGCGTCATTCATCGATTCTCCAGCCCCGATCTTGCCCTTTATTTGGACATAATCGAGACTTTATTCGATCGTTTTCCCTTGATTTCATAACACTTCCAGGCACGCTCATTAATCCACACCGTCCACGAGATGGCCCGCGACGAGGCTCGACACGGGAAGGCTCTGAAGGGCCTGCTGGATCGTTACTTCGGGTGATCGCCATGAAGTACGTATGCAAGGTCTGCGGCTGGATCTACGACGAAGAGGAGCAGGGAAAGAAGTGGGAGGATCTCCCCGATGATTTCAAGTGCGAGCTCTGCGGCATGGGAAAAGATCATTTCGAGCCGCTTAAGGAAGGCTGAAGCGTTTTAATTCGATATGAAGCGAGGGCACGGCGATCACGCCGCGCCCTCGCTTTTTCCTGCCTCCATACAGAAAGGCTTCCGGATCATTTCTCCGGTTCCGGTCTGCACCGATCCGCCCGCTCACTCCAGCACGCGCAGCGCGTTCAGACTGCAGATCTTCTCCGCCGAACGCGAACCCAGCGCATCGGACAGCGCTTCCGCGATCGCGGGGTACCCGGCATAATCCGAAAAGCCGCCGAAGTCCAGCGTTCCCTCCGCCATGCCGTCGAAATCGGAGCCCAGCGCCACCGCGTCCTCGCCGCCGACATTGACCAGATACCGCGCCTGCCGCACCACCGTATCGATCGTAGTGTTCTCCCTGTCCGGAGAGACGAACGGCGGGTAAAAATTGATTCCGATCACACCGCCGGACTCCGCGACCGCACGGATCTGATCATCGGTGAGGTTTCTCTTATGCTTCACGAGCTCGTTCGCACATGAGTGCGTCGCGACGAACGGCTTCCGGCTGATCTTCGCCACATCCCAGAAGCCTCCTTCGTTCAGGTGCGAGACGTCCGCGATCATCCCCAGATCATTCATGTACTCCACCGCTTCGCGCCCGAAGGGCTTCAGAGGCAGCAGATGCGCCTCGCGGTCGTCGCTGTTCGGACAGCCGAAGCAGTTCTCTGTGTTCCATGTGAGTGCCAGCGCCCGGGCGCCCAGCGATGCGGCCTCTTCGATCCGCGACATCTGCCCCGCGACGAACGTTCCGTCTTCCAGCGTCAGGACCGCCGAGATCTTCCCCGCCGCCGCGTTCCGGCGAATCTCCGCCGCATTCCGCGCCTGCAGAAGAACATCCGCATGTTTTCTCATCGCCTCTTCGAAATTCTCCGCGAGCTTCCGGAAAAAACCGTAACACTTCTCTTCCTGCTCCGCCATGCTCCCCTGCCCGTCCGTGGGAACAAACAGCGCGAAACACTGTGCCAGCGCGCCTCCCCGGATCAGTTTTTCCACCGTGATCTGGCGTTCGGGATCCTCGAGCGGATCCTCCGGCTTCATGACCGACCACAGCAATGTATCACAGTGCAGATCGATGATCTTCATGTCTTTCCTCCGCGTTTCTTTTCCTGTTCCGTCTTCCGGAAAATGCACAGGCAAGCTCCGGAACAGCTCCGCCATTATATCACGGGGGACCGCCGAAAACGACGATCCCCCGCACATTCCTTTTCAGACCCGGGATCTTCCGTCATCCCTGCAGTCTCAGGATCTGACGCCGGCTCAGTTGGCCCAGTCCACGAACTGGTACTGCACCACGCCCGCGACGTTCTTCACCCAGTGATAATCCGTGTTGGCCAGCGAGCAGGAGGCCAGCTGGTAGATCGGGCAGATCGCCGCATCGCCCAGAATCATGGCTTCCATCTCGGTCATCGCAGCCTCGCGGCCCTCGGTGTCAAGCGCCAGCTCGCCGGTGACCTGATAGTACAGCGCGTCGTAATCAGGGTTGTTGTACTGGCCGTAGTTCATCTGGGAAGTGGAGATCCACATATCCAGGTAGGTCAGAGCATCCTGATAATCCGCATACCAGCGGGTGAAGCCGATCTGGTAGTTGTGCGCGCCCATATCCTCCAGACGTCCGTTGTAGGTCGTCGCTCTGAGGTTGATGGTCAGCCCGGGCAGCGTGGTCTCCCACTCGGACTTCAGGAACGCTGCCAGTTCATCGGTGATCGTGCTGTTGTCGTACAACAGCTCCAGGGTCAGATCGGAAACGCCCAGCTCGGTCAGAGCGGTCGCGAACAGCTCGGCGGCCTGCTCCTTATCGCAGTGGTTGTAGATCGGGTTGCCGATACGGTCACGGTAGTCCACGCCGTTCTCATCCACGGCAAAGGTGTCGGGAATGATATAGTCCGCAACGAGCGAACCGTTGTTCAGCAGGCTGTTGACGATGGTCTCTTTGTCGATCGCCAGCGACAGGGCCATTCTCAGATTCTCGTTCTGGAGACTCTCATCACCGATGTTGAAGCTGAGGAAATACATGGCCGCCATATCACTGATGGTCAGAGCCGGATCGTCCGCATACATCTGGACATAGTCGCCGGAGAGGCCGATGTAGTCATAGTCTCCGCGATCCCAGCCCATGATCTGAGCAGAGGCATCCGTCACGACATTGAACGTAAGCTCTTCGCAGGTGACTTCGTCAGCGGCATAGTACGTGGGGTTCGCCACGAGGGTAACACTGTTGGCACCCGGCTCCCAGTCGGAGATCATGTAAGGGCCGCAGGCCAGATAGTGATCGATATCCATTCCGAATTCGTCACCGTTCGCCTCGCAGTACTCCTGATTCACAGCCATGAAATAGCTCGCCATAGCGGTCAGATACAGGAAATAGGGGCGCGCACCGTCGATCTCGACCACGAAAGTGTGATCATCGGGAGCGCTGATGCCCAGTTCCTCAACAGGCAGATTGCCCAGTGCGCAGTCCAGCGCGTTATTCACGCCCAGGACGTACAGCATGAAGGAGTAGGCGGAACCGGTCGCCGGATCGGTCAGACGTCTCCAGGAATACAGGAAGTCGTTCGCCGTAACGGGATCGCCGTTCGACCACACTGCGTCGCGGATGTGGAACGTATAGGTCTTTCCGTCTTCGCTGACCTCATAGCTCTCCGCCAGTCCCTCGGTAACATGGCCTTCATTGTCAAAGGTCATAAGTCCCTGATCGGTCAGGGAGATGATCTGCATGGAATCCATGGAGTAGTTGTACGCAGGATCCACATTGTCCAGACCGCCGGTCATGACCAGGTTCAGGTGAACTCTCTCGCCCGCAGCCGGTGCGCCGCTGTCGCTTCCGCCATCGGGCACGTCGGCTTCCGCGCTTCCGCTGTCCGCCGCGCCGCCGTCACCCGACCCGCCGCCGCAGGCAGCCAGCATGGAGACGATCATAACGACGCTCAGCACGAGACAGAGTGCTTTTGCAAGTTTCTTCATATTAGGTCCCTCCTTATAAGAATGAATATACCAAAGGCTTATGCCTATGATTTATATGGTCCAGCGCGCGAATTCCTCATCCGTGCAGAGCACCGAGTGCGTTTCGTTCAGGAAATGCTCCGTTCCCTGATCATAATCGATGCCGGAAGTAAAGTAGTCATACCCCTGCACCTTCCTCACACGCTCGGTCTCGGGGTTCGGCTCCGGGATCGCGGACAGCAGACTCTTCGTGTAGGGATGGATCGGATGATCGAAGATGTCATCCTTTGTCCCCATCTCGACCATATGTCCCAGATGAAGCACCCCGATGTAATCGGAGATGTACTTGACCATGGACAGGTCATGAGCGATAAACACATAGGTCAGCTTCCGAGCGTCCTGCAGATCCTTCATCAGGTTCACGACCTGAGCCTGGATGGAGACGTCCAGCGCGGAAATGCATTCGTCGGCAATGATCAGATCCGGATCCATGATGATGGCCCGGGCAATGCCGATGCGCTGCCGCTGTCCTCCCGAAAACATGTGCGGATAGCGGTTCGCGAACTCCCTGGACAGACCGACGGTCTCCAGCATCCGGCAGACCTTCTCCGTGCGCTCCTCGCGCGAAGAATACAAATGGTTCGCGTCGAGCCCTTCCGCAACGATGTCGATGACCTTTTTCTTCGGGTTCAGACTCGCCATGGGGTCCTGGAAGATCATCTGCATCTTCGATGTCAGGTTTTTGATCCGCTCGCGCCTCATCTTACCGGCGATCTCTTCGCCGTTAAACAGGATGCTGCCGGAAGTCGGGTCGTTCAGCCGGATCAGATCCTTTCCGATCGTGGACTTTCCGCTGCCGGACTCTCCCACGAGGCCGAACGTGGTGCCGCGCCTGACATTGAACGAGACGCCGTCCACCGCCTTCACGACATGCTTCCGGTCCGGATAGAAATACTGCTTCAGGTCTTTTACCTGCAGAATGTAATCCTGATCACTCATCCGCATTCCCTCCTTCCGGAGCCCGGGACTTCGACCGCATATGCTCGAGCCGGCGCTGCAGTTCTTCGGGCACATCTACCTTCGGGGCGTCCGGATGCTCCAGCCACGAGGCGACCTCATGCGTGTCGGAAAGCCGAAACATCGGCGGTTCTTCCTCGAAATCGATCTCCAGCGCGTAGGCATTGCGCGCGGCGAACGCATCGCCCTTCACTTCGTGCAGCAGGTTCGGCGGCGATCCGGGGATCGTGTAGAGTCTGTCGTCCTTCGTGCTCAGGTCCGGCATGCTCAGAAGAAGTCCCCATGTGTAGGGGTGGCGTGCATTGAAATAGATCTCCTGTGCAGTGCCCCGCTCGACGATCTTGCCCGCGTACATAACGCAGACAAAATCCGCCACCTTCGCCACGACGCCAAGATCGTGTGTAATATAGATGACCGAGATGTTCTTCTTCCGCTGCATCTCCTGAATCAGTTCGAGGATCTTCGCCTGAATCGTCACGTCCAGCGCGGTCGTCGGCTCGTCGCAGATCAGAATGTCCGGGTCGCAGCTGACCGCGATCGCAATGACCACTCTCTGACGCATGCCGCCTGAGAGCTGGTGAGGGTAGCGCTTCAGGCACAGTTCGGGGTCGGTGATGCCCACTTCCTCAAGCAGTTCCGCCGAGCGGGCCCACGCCTCCTTCTTACTCATTTTTTTATGCAGCATCAGCCCTTCGGAGAGCTGATATCCGATCGTGAACAGCGGGTTCAGTGCGGTCATCGGGTCCTGAAAGACCATGGCGATGTGCTTTCCGTTGATCTCACGGATCAGTTTTTTCTTCGTGTATTTCAGAAGATCGACGGTCTTTTTTTCGCCGTTGTCCACATAGGTGTAGAGAATCTCGCCGCTGTTGACCACCTGGTTGCTGCTGGCGATTCCCATGACGTTTTTCACGGTCACGGACTTGCCGCTGCCGGACTCGCCGACGATCGCAACGGTCTCGCCTTTATGCAGCGTCAGGTTCACGCCGCGGATCGCGTTCAGCCTGCCGCGGGTGGTGTCAAAGGAGACCGAGAGGTCTTTTATCTCCAGGATCGGTTCGCCGTTTTGAATGACATATTCGTTTTCCATATCCGGCTCCTCCTTAGACGTGCTTCTGCGTCGGATCGAGCGCGTCTCTGAGTCCGTCGCCGATCAGGTTCAGCGCCAGCATCAGGATCGCGAAGATCACGGCGGGAATCAGCATCTGTGACGGATACAGAAGCATGTTCTGGAAACCGTCATTGATCAGAGATCCCAGCGACGCCTGCGGGTTCGGAATACCCAGTCCGATAAAGGACAGGTACGCTTCCATAAACACCGCTCCGGGAACGGACAGCATCGTCATGATGATGATGGACGAAAGCTGGTTCGGGAAGATCGACCCGAACATGATCCGGGGCGTACTCACGCCGAGCGTCCGCGACGCCATCACATACTCCATCTCCTTGAGGCGCAGCGTGTTCGCGCGGGCCAGGCGCGCGGTGCCCGTCCACTGCGAGATCGCCATGGCGATGATGATGGACGAGATGCCCGGCTTCAGCACGATGACCAGCAGCGAGACGATGACCAGACTCGGAATACCGTGAATGACCTCGATAATACGCTGCATGAACATGTCCAGCTTCCCGCCGTAATATCCGGAGACCAGGCCGAAGACCACGCCGATGACCATATTCAGCAGTGCACTGATCGCGCCGATAAACAGCGAGATCCGGGTGCCGTGGCAGATGCGCACGAACAGGTCGCGGCCCAGGTTATCCGTTCCGAACCAGTGGTATTCTTCCAGAACGCCTTTGACTTCATACATGTTCTGTCCGTGGAACATGCCGTTGGCGATGCCGAGCCGCTCCAGCCCCGGGATGCGCGGCGGGAGATTCTGCGCGGCCATGTTGATGCCGTCGTAGGTGTACTGCGACAGAATGGGACCGAGGATCGCGATCAGGAGCAGTGCGATCACGATGATCAGACTGACCAGAGCGCCCTTGTTCTTCGCGAAAATGGCGAAGGTCTCCTGCCAGCGGGGCTTCCCGAGATAGGATTCCATCAGCCGCTCTTCGGGAAAGACCGCGAAGCGCAGCTTCTGCTTAATGTTCGCCTCTTTCCGCTCGATCTCCTCTTTTCTCACGGCAGCCGCAGCCGCCTCGGGGTTCATGCCGGGATCGATGCCGTTTCTGATCTCACTCATTTTCTGGCACCTCCCGACAGACTGATGCGCGGATCGATGATGCCGTAAAGGATATCGACGATCAGCGTGATGATGATGAACATCAAACTGAAGATGAACGCCAGTGCAAGGACCACGTTATAATCGTTCGACTGGATGGCCTCGATGAACAGGCGGCCGATGCCGGGAATGCCGAAAATATTTTCCAGCACTGTCGAACCGGTCATCAGCGCCACGACCATGGGCGCCATGGTCGTGATCAGCGGGACCAGGGCGTTTTTCAGCGTGTGAACGAAGATGATCTTGATCCGGGGAACGCCCTTCGTCTCGGCCAGTGTGATGTACTCACTGCTCATGACTTCCAGCATCTCGTTCCGCGTGAAGCGCGCGGAGATGCCCATCGGGCTCAGCGCCAGGGCAATGCTGGGCAGAAGCATCGACAGCACCGGCGAACCGGCACTGTATGTCAGCGGGGCCCACCGCAGCTTAAACGCAAATACGAACAGCAAAAACAAGGCCAGCACCTGCGCCGGTATACTCGTGCCCAGCATGGCGATCACCGTCGTAAATGTGTCGAGTGCCCCGTTATGGAAGATCGCCGATATGATGCCGAGCACGACTCCTATCAGTATGCCCGCCACCGCCGCAAAGAATCCTAGTCGGAAAGATATCAGGAGTTTACCCACGATGAGCTTGCTGACCGGATAGTTCGTCTGGACGGAGTACGAGACTCCGAAGTCTCCTGTCAGGATATTTTTGATATAGATCACGATCTGAACCGGAAGCGGCTTATCCAGTCCGTATTTTTCTTCCAGGACTTCCCGCTGGGCATCGGTCAGACGCTCGTTGTTAAACGGCGAGCCGGGCATCAGTTTCAACAGCAGAAACAGGATGATAATGATGACCAGCAGCGTCAGGACTGCCATTCCGATTCGTTTCAGGATATACTTGGCCATATATCTCTCCTTCTCCGGACCGATATGTCCGGATCAGTTCACCGGTGTAATACTGCCGTCCGAGCCGCTTATCCCTCCGGGAACTGCGCCGCGATGCGCTCCAGCGCTTCCTTCAGCAGAGAACGGCGGGTCGGCACGCACATGCGTTCGAAGCCCTCACCGCGCTCCGGATCGAACTGCGGTCCGCTTTCGAGCATGACATTTGCCTTCTCGTAGATACGCTCGCGAATCTCGTCACCGGTAAGGCCGTAATCCCGGAAATCCATCCACAGGATATACGTGCCCTCGGGCCGGCGGATCTTCACTTTAGGCATGTGTTCACGGAAAAAGTCGATGACAAAGTCGATATTGTCGTCGAGATAGTCGATCAGCTGCTCCAGCCACTCCTCACCTTCGTTATATGCCGCGACCGTCGCAGCTGCGGTGAAGGGGTTCGGGAGAACGAAATTCGCGTTTTTCCGGTATGTGTCCAGCAGCGCGGGATCCTGTATCACGATATTCGTGGCCTGAAGGCCGGCGATGTTAAACGTTTTATTCAGTGCCGTGCAGGTGATGATGCCTTCGGGGCCCGCCACCTTTGCGATCGGATGAAACACGTTTCCGCGGCGGATCAGATCCCCGTGGATCTCGTCCGCGACGATCAGTACATCGTGCCGGCGGCAGATCTCCGCCATCTTCAGCAGCTCTTCGTCCGTAAAGATGCGGCCCGTAGGGTTCTGCGGGCTGCACAGCAGGAACATCTTCGTGGAGGGAAGCGCCGCCTTCGCCTCAAAATCTTCGTAATCGACTTCGTAAAAGCCGTTTCCCTCACGGTCCACGAGCGGACTGTTCACGACCTCGCGGCGCGTCTTTAAGATCGTGCCGGTGAAGGGCGTATACACGGGGCGTGTGATCATAATGCCGTCGCCCGGCTCGGTGAATGCCTCGATACAGGATCGGATGGCTTCCATGGTGCCGTTCGCATAAACGATCTCTTCCGCCTTAATATCCCAGTCGTGACGTCTCTTAAACCAGCCGATGACCGCGTCGTAATACGTCTGTCCGTACCCGCCCGGAAACACACCGGTGTAACCGTAGATGTTATGATCGGTCACCGCACGCAGCGCCCTCTGAATAGGTTCGCAGCAGCGGAAGTCCATATCAGCGGTATGGATCGGAATCGTATCTTCGTCGAAACGGGGCGTGATGCCCAGGATCACGTGGATCTCGCGGCAGTCCCATTTCATGCTGAAAGTATTATGCCGGTCGATCACTTCATCAAAATCGTATTTCATAGAAGCCCGCTCCTCAATTCATTCAGACCGCCGCGATAGCGTCGATCTCTACAGCCGCTCCCTTAGGCAGCGCCGACACTTCCACCGCAACACGCGCAGGGCAGATACCTGTAAAAAAGCGGCTGTAAACATCGTTCATAGCCGCAAAATCATTCATATCACGAAGATAGACCGTCGTCTTCACGACATGGTCCAGCGTCAGTCCCGCTTCTGCCAGAACGGACTGGATATTCTCGATGGACTGCCTGGTCTGGCTCTCGATATCTTCTCCGGCAAAAATGCCCGTGGCCGGATCGATCGGCAGCTGCCCCGACACGAAGATCATGCCGCCGGTTCTGACCGCCTGAGAATACGGTCCGATGGCAGCGGGTGCAGACGCGGTTTTGATTTCTTCCAGCATTTGTCCTGTCTCCTTTGAGCGTTTGATCGTAATATTTTCCAAATGGTAATTACAGGTTGTCTGTTTTTTATAAATATACAATGCGCCTTTTTCGCGTGCAAGTTTTATTATCACTCTAATATATTTTTTATCACGCGCGCCCGTCCGATAGCCGCTCCGGCAGATCTCCCGGCCCGCGCCGGCCCGAAAATCCGCCGAAGATTTGACAGAAGTGATATTTCCTATAATATGAAGATAGTTTGTCTGCAGATCAAATGAGGTGTATGAGAATGAAAGACGCGGATATCTTAAACATGTATAAGAGCTTTGTTCCGTTTGCGGCACAGCTGTGCGGGAACGCCTGCGAGGTCGTGCTGCATGACATTTCAAATCCGGAGGCGTCCGTCATTGCGATCGAGAACGGGTTCAATTCCGGACGTCACATAGGAAGTCCCCTGACAGATCTGGCCAGAGACATCATCAACACCGAAAAGTATAAGGGACAGGACTTCGTGGCCAATTACTCCGGCGTAAGCAAGGGTAAGGACTTTGTGTCCAGCACTTTCTTTATTAAGAACGGAGACCGGCTGATCGGTCTTCTCTGTGTAAACAGGGATCTCAGCGCGATCCAGGAACTCGAAAGCGCGATCCATCACATGAAAAATCAGTACAACATCCAGCAGCCCAGGTCCGAGATCCGGGAAACTCTGGGCGCACCCGTCGACGCGATACTGCATGATCTGATCAGCAACTCCATCGAGGAGGCAGGCGTGACTCCCAAATTCATGAGCATGGAAGACCGCATCCGCATCGTGAATAAGCTGAACGAGCAGGGTGTTCTGAAAATGAAAGGTGCGGTAAAAGAGATCGCCCGTCAGCTGTCGATCTCAGAGCCCACCGTGTATCGTTACCTGAAATCCAACTGAGGGCGGTTTTCTTTCCCGCATCGTTTATGATCTCACGGGCCGTAACGGCCTGTTTTTATCTGTTCACCAGCAGCTGCCGGATGCCGTCCGCCAGCCCCTGCACCGACAGGTAGTACATCGGAAACACCTCCGCGATCACGGCCTCGGAGTTCCGTGCGCCGATGCGCTGCACCATCATGCTGTTTCGGCGCGGATTGAACCACACCGAGTGGTCGTAGTGCTTCCGCAGGATCCTCAGCATCTCGATCCCGGTCAGCGTGTTCGCCTTATCCTGCACATGATGAAACTCCTCGAACCGCACGAGCTCGTCCATACTCATGCGCGCGTCCCCGACGAGGATCAGCCGGTAATCCCGGCCGTAATTATGCATGATCCAGTCGGTCCTGGTCACGTCGTGCCAGTCGCACTCAGGAGTGTTATACACTTTCTCGTAGACACAGTTATGGAAGTAGTAGAATTTCAGGTCCTTGAAGTGGTTCGCCCGGTTCAGCGCCTGGAACAGGTTCGCGCACAGGCTCCGGTAGGGCGTCATGCTGCCGCCGCTGTCGATCATCACGAGCAGCTTCAGCTGGTTCTTACGGGGCTTCTGAAACTCGAGCTTCAGCATGCCGCCGTTATTGCATGTGCTGTCGACCGTACCGTCAATGTCGAGTTCGGTCTTCTCGACGTCGAGGTTCGCGGACAATGACCTCAGCCGCCGGAACGCCACCTCGAACTGCCGGGTCTGCAGCGCCTTATCCGTCCGGAAATCCTCGTACTTCTCGTCGCTGATGACCTCGAACGCGGATCGGCGGCCGATATGGCCGTTGATCCGGACGCCGCCGGCGTTCTTTCCCGCGTTTCCGAACGCGGTACGGCCTTTCGTACCGATGAACTTGCTTCCGCCGTCGTGGCGCTCCTTCTGTTCGCGCAGCCGCTCCATCATATCCTGTATGATCTTCTCGCGGTCCTGCCGCTCGCGCTCCGGCGTGAACAGGATATCGTGTTCGAGCGCGATGCGCAGATCCTCGTCGAGGTCCTCGTCATTTTCGAGCCAGGACATGAACTCGTCGGGGATCTCGGAAGGGTCGTTCGCGATCTCGCGGAAATACTCGAGGAAGACGCGGTCGAACTTCGCGTAGTCGGTCTCGCTCTTCACGAGGACCGCCCGCGCGAGGTGAAAGAAGTCCGTGAGGCTCGCGTGCGCCAGCCCCTTGTCCAGACCCTCCATCAATGTGATCCACTCCGTCATCGACACGTCAAATCCGCGCGCGCGGAGCAGATAAAAGAACGATGTAAACATATCGCGCCTCCGGGCCGTGACCGCCCAGCCGGTTCGCGCCGGCCGCGGCATGACCCGCTGTTACTGCAGCTTCTTCTTAAGCTCCTCCAGATCCTCGTCCTTCTTCAGCAGTACGCCCGCGAACGGAATCTCCGCGGCGATGCGGTCGGGGTCGATCCCGCCGATCATCAGCGCGCGCAGCCAGTCGATCAGCTCCGAGGTCGAGGGCTTTTTCCGGATCAGCTTCAGGCCGCGGATCATGTAAAACGCGTCCATGGCCTCCTTCAGCAGATGGTCGTCGAGCTCATCGAAGTGCGTGCGCACGATCTCCTCCATCAGCTCGGGACCCGGGAACTCGATGTAGTGGAAGATGCACCGGCGCAGGAACGCGTCCGGCAGCTCCTTCTCGGCGTTCGAGGTGATGATCACGATCGGCCGCTGCTTCGCGGTGACCGTCTCCTTCGTCTCGCGGATGTAGAACTCCATCTTATCCAGCTCCCAGAGCAGGTCGTTCGGGAACTCCAGGTCGGCCTTGTCGATCTCGTCGATCAGCAGGACCACCTGCTTCTCCGACGCGAACGCCTCTCCCATCTTTCCGAGGCGGATGTAGTGGCCGATGTCCTCGACGCCCTCCTCACCGAACTGCGAGTCGTACAGGCGCTGGATCGTGTCGTAGGTGTAGAGGCCCTCGGCGGCTTTCGTCGTGGACTTAATGCTCCAGATCAGAAGCTCCTTATCGAGCGACTTCGCGACGGCCTCGGCGAGCATGGTCTTTCCGGTGCCGGGCTCGCCCTTTATCAGCAGGGGCTTCTCCAGCGCCATCGCGATGTTCACCGCGTTCATCAGTTCCTCGGAGGCGACATATTCGCGCGATCCGGTAAATGTCTGTGCCATGGTCTTCTCCTTCGCAGGCAGTTTTCGTCTTCCGCGCGGGGCGGGCCATGCCGGCGCGGGGCGCGGAAGCGGATTCTTTAGAATTATAGTCTTCTGATGATTTTCGTCAAGAAAACCGTGCAGTGCCATACCGGCGTCCGGGCGCATCCGGCCGGCCCTCAGCCCTCCAGATGCATGAACCGCGCGGGAATGTGGCAATACCCGCCCGGATGCTTCTCCAGATACTTCTGGTGGTACTCCTCGGCGGGGAAGAAATTCACGAGAGGACAGATCTCGACCGCGAGCGGGCGTGCGGGCTCTCCGGCCGCGCCGCCCCGCTCCGCGCCGACATCCGCATCGACTTTAAGCGCCTCGCTGCCGGCCTCCCGCTCCACGCGCGCGCAGGCCTCCCGGATCACGGGCAGGTCCGCCTCGTCGGTGTAGTAGATCCCGGTGCGGTACTGGATCCCGGCGTCGCCGCCCTGGCGGTTCATCGAGAACGGGTCAATGACCATGAAGTAGCGCCCGAGCAGCTCCGCGAGACCGATCCGGCTCTCGTCGTACTCGACGCGCACGGTCTCCGCGTGGCCGCTGTCGGCGCAGACTTCCTCATACGTGGGCGCGCGGTCCGGGCCGTTCGCGTAGCCGGTCTCGGTCGCGAGCACGCCGTCGAACTGGTCCAGAAACTGCTGCAGGCCCCAGAAGCAGCCGCCTGCGAGGTGGATCGTTTTCATAGAAAACCTCCCTGTGAAAAATACATGCTTATTATAGCGCTTCGGACGACGGCAGGCATCATGTCGGACAGAAAAAGCCCGGGACCATGTCTCGGCACGGCCCCGGACTGATCTGCACGATCTTATCTTCCGACCACACCTGCTTACAGCAGATGCGCCCTCAGCTCCTCCCCGCTCTTCTCCGACAGATATGCCGGCGGGATATCCAGCATGGTCCGGCAGCCGCACTGCCCCTCGGCGTTCATGCGATACGCCGCCCGCGCGCACGCGGCCAGCACGCTGGTCGTGAATTCGGGGTTCGAGTCCAGCGTGAGCTTATACTCGATGAGGTGCTTATGCTCCTTCGCGCGCCCGGTCGCACCGGTGCGGAACACGATGCCTCCGTGCGGCAGCTCCGCGTGGTCGCGCTGCAGCTCCTCCTCGGAGATGAAGTGCACGGTCGTGTCATAGTCCGCGAAATAGTTCGGCATCTCCTTGATCTCGCGCTCCACGGCCGCCGCGTCGGCGTCCTCCTCGAGCACGACGAAGCACTCTCTGGTGTGCTTCTGGCGCGTGGTCAGCTCCGGATCCTCGCCCGCGCGCACCGCCTCGAGCGCGCTCTCGACCGGAATCGTGTACTGGCGCGCGTCCTTCACGCCCGGCACCCGGCGGATCGCGTCGGAGTGCCCCTGCGAGACGCCCTTGCCCCAGAACGTGTAGTCCTTGCCGTCGGGCAGGATCGCGTTCGCATACGCCCGCGCCAGCGAGAACATGCCCGGATCCCAGCCGCACGAGATCACGCCGATCTTCCCGGAGGCCTTCGCCGCCGCGTCCACGTTCGCGAAATGTTCCGGAATGCGCGCGTGCGTGTCGAAGCTGTCGACGACGTTGAACCACTGCGCGTACTGCGGAGTCTGCACCGGCAGATCCGTCGCGCTGCCGCCGCAGACGATCATCACGTCGATGCGGTCTTTCCAGGCCTCGGCCTCCGCCGCGGCGACGACCGGCACGCCTTCCGTCGCGATCGTGAGCGACGCGGGATCACGCCGCGTGAACACCGCCGCAAGCTCCATGTCCGGTGCGGCGCCGACCGCGATCTCAACGCCCCTGCCCAGGTTTCCGTAGCCAATGATACCGATACGAATACTCATAATTACCTCCCTTTCCGGAACACCAGCAGCTTACTGATCAGGTAGTTCAGAACCACGATCACGACCTGAGCAATGACCTTGATCAGCACACTGTTAAAGCCCATCTTCGTGATGAACACGAACAGGATGGCCTCCTCGACGATAAGCGTGAACACACGCCCGCCGAAAAACTTCGCCATCTGCGAAAGGAGCGCGCCCGCGCCCTCGGTCCGCGCATCAAAGACCCAGATGCGGTTCGTGACAAACGCGAAGGTCACTGCGAGGATCCATGAGATCACGTTTGCGATGAGCTCGTTCATCCCCAGACCCACGTTCAGCGCGGCGTAGCTGCCGATGCTGACGACAGTAGTCAGCGCCCCGAAGAACAGGTAGAGCAGAATCTCCTTGTATTTTTTATAGAACGGTTCGAACAGCCGAAGGCCGGGCAATGCCATGATGCGGTCAAAGATGTCCTTTTTCTCTTCCATAACAATGCCTTTTTAACACATCTGTGGTTTTTTCTCAATGCCGGGGCGGAAAGCATTGAAAAACCCTATAAAATCTGGCATGATATAACATACTAAAATGTAGGGTTTATGGCGTTCGCCGCGGCCCTGCCCATCATACAGGAGATAACATGTTAGAACTGAAAGACATCAACTTCCAGGTCGAGGAAGATGCGAAGGATAAAGAGATCCTGAAGCACATCGACCTGACCATCGAGGACGGCTTCGTGGCCATCACCGGCCCGAACGGCGGCGGAAAGTCCACGCTGGCGAAAGTCATCGCCGGCGTGATTAAGCCGACCTCCGGCCGCATCATTTTCGACGGCACGGACATCACCGACATGACGATCACCGAGCGCGCGCAGGCGGGCATCAGCTTCGCGTTCCAGCAGCCGGTGCGGTTTAAGGGCCTGACCGTGTTCGACCTGATCAAGCTCGCGCACGGGACCGATCTTTCGCTGAGCGAGGCCTGCACTTTCCTGTCCGACGTGGGCCTGTGTGCCCGCGACTACGTGAACCGCGAGGTGAACGCGTCGCTGTCGGGCGGCGAGCTGAAGCGCATCGAGATCGCGATGATCATCGCGCGCGGCACGAAGCTGTCGATCTTCGACGAGCCCGAAGCCGGCATCGACCTGTGGAGCTTTAACAACCTGATCCGCGTGTTCGAGAACATGCAGGAGAAGACGCACGGCTCGATCATCATCATTTCCCACCAGGAGCGGATCCTGAATATCGCGGACCGGATCATCGTCCTCGCGAACGGCGAAGTGGCGAATCAGGGTACGCGCGACGAGATCCTGCCGACTCTGCTGGACAGCGAGGCGGCATGCAGCGTGATCATGGAAAAACTGGCCCCTTGAGCGGAGGCGAATTCATCGGAATTCGCCGCAGCGATATGGCATGTGCCCGCCGCAGGCGGGGACATGTCCCGCAAAGCGGGATCGCGCCTCAGGCTTCAGGCCTGAGCGCGACCCAAAGGAGAAGAAAAAATGGATAAGGCATTACAGCAGCACATGCTCGAACAGATCGCCGATCTGCACGAGCGGCCCGTGGGCGCGTTCAACCTGCGTGCGGACGGTGTCAGCGTCGAGCGCCAGACCACGGCGAACATCGACATTGTCACGAAGAAAGATAAGCCGGGCATCGACATTATCATTGCTCCCGGCACGAAGAACGAGGGCGTGCACATCCCGGTCATCCTGGCGCAGGCCGGGCTGAAGGACATGGTGTATAACGACTTTTTCGTCGGCGAAGGCGCGGACGTCACGATCGTGGCGGGCTGCGGCATCAGCTGCATGGGCGAGGAACCGATGCAGCACGACGGCATCCACTCGTTCCACATCGGGAAGGACGCGAAGGTCCGCTACGTCGAGAAGCACTACGCCGAGGGCGCGGGCTCGGGCGACCGGATCCTGAACCCGGTCACGATCGTCGAGATCGACGAGGGCGGCTACATGGAGATGGAGACGACGCAGATCCGCGGCGTGAGCTCGACCGTGCGCGACACCTCCGCGAAGCTGGGCGACGGCGCGACTCTGATCATTAAAGAGAAGATCATGACCGACGGCGACCAGACCGCCGAGACGAATTTCCAGGTCGATCTGGACGGCGCCGGCTCGACCGCCGACGTGGTCTCCCGCTCGGTCGCGAAGGGTACGTCGTATCAGGTATTCAACTCCCATATCCACGGGAATAATGAATGCTACGGACACACCGAGTGCGACGCGATCCTGATGGAGGACGGCCGCGTGAACGCGATTCCTTCGCTCGAGGCGAACTGCATCGACGCGAGTCTGATCCACGAAGCCGCGATCGGAAAGATCGCCGGCGAACAGATCATTAAGCTGATGACTCTGGGGCTGACCGAGGAGGAAGCTGAGGAGCAGATCGTGAACGGCTTTCTGAAGTAAGCTGTCCGGCGTTGATTCTCCATAAATGCAAAAATGACGGCCTTCGGGCCGTCTTTTTATAGAGTTTTCATTGTCCTGAAAGCCCCGAATGCCTATAATTATATAGGTTAAAGACTTGACGGGCCGTCTGATCAGCGGACCGTCAACAGCAACAAGAAAGGAACGATAGCGCTATGAAAATTTTTGCCATCAATCCCGGCTCGACGTCCACGAAGGTCGCCCTGATCGAGGATGAGAAGACCCTGTTCTCGAAGACCGTGGCACACGAGGCAGCGAAGCTGGATGAGTTCGCGACCATCAGCGATCAGATGCCTTACCGTCTCGAGACCATCCAGGCCGCTCTGGACGAGGCCGGCTACACCCTCGACGGTGTGGACGCGTTCGTCGGCCGCGGCGGCGGACTCATCTCCTGCGACGGCGGCGTGTACGAGGTGACCGACCTGGTGCTCGACCACGCGCAGAGAGGCGCGAACGGCACGCAGCATCCGGCACAGCTCGGACCGCAGATCGCGCATCAGTTCGCTGAGCAGTACGGAAAGCCCGCCTACGTCGTGAACCCGCCGGATACCGACGAGCTTCAGGACCTGGCCCGCATGACCGGCGTGAAGGGCCTGTACCGCATCATCCACCTGCACGCCCTGAACCTGAAGGAGACCGCGACCAGACATGCGGCTTCCCTGGGTAAGAAGTACAGCGAGTGCAACTTCGTCGTCTGCCACATCGGCGGCGGCATCTCCATCTCCGCACACCGCGCCGGAAAGATGATCGACGGCTATGACATCGTCGGCGGCGAGGGCCCGATGGCTCCGACCCGTGCCGGCAGCCTTTCGCTGGGCAATGTCGTGGAGTACCTGAAGGACCACACCGTAGACGACCTGAAGAAGCTCTCCACGAAGACCGGCGGTTTCGTGAACCACTGCGGCATCTCCGACGCCATCGAGCTTCGCAAGCGCGCGGCCGACGGTGATAAGGAAGCTGCGATGGTCTGGGATACCATGATCTATCAGATCGAGAAGTGCATCGGCGCGATGTCCACCGCTCTGGAAGGCAAGGTCGACGCGATCCTGCTCGGCGGCGGCATGGTCCACGACGACGATCTCGTGGCGCACATCACGAAGACCTGCTCCTGGATCGCCCCCGTGGTCGCGTATCCGGGCGAGTTCGAGATGGAGGCCATGGCTGCGGGCGCGATCCGCGTCATGACCGGCCAGGAGGAGCTGAAGGTCTATACCGGAAAGAAGATCTGGGACGGGTTTGAATGGGACAAGTAATTCCAGTCATATCTGAGGGAGCGGAAACGCTCACCTCTTCCTGAAGATCTGATCCTCACACTTTAGAAAAACAGAGGGCACAGCACAAATTCGGCGGGGAGACTCGGAAGGGTCTTCCCGCCTCAGTTGTGCCGGAATGGATTTGCTCGGAAGCAAACATTCCTCCCTCTGTTTTTCTATGTGTTCGGATCGATCTTCATGGTCGAGGCTCGATGTTTCCGCTGCCCTCAGACATGCCGAAAATAAGCTCTTTAAAATGGCGCAGCCGCCGCTCTCATACGAATGATGACGTACCGTTTGTTCCAGACATCTGCTTCGCTTCCGGAATGACACGGTCGGCGTGAGACATTCGGAGCACGACCATGTGCTTCTGACTGATACACATGCAAAAGCGGACGGAGAAATGATGATCTCCAAATCATCATTTCAGATCCACTGAGCCGGAAATCCATCGGAGATTTCCCGGCGAATTGGATCGGTGCCGTCCGCTTTTCGTATGTGTAAAGTTATGAAGCACAGGGAGTGCGGAGACGTCTTCCGCCGGCCGTGTCTTTCGGAAAAAAGCAGCGCTCGGAACTGCGCTCGTCAGCCGTACGAGATCGGCAGCCCCGCCACCTGCGGATCCTTTATCCTCGCCATGATCCTCGCCCCGTGCGGCTCCAGGAAATCCTCGTCGATATCCGTCAGGCCCTGCCGCTGCAGCTCCTTTTTCACGACGATGCAGATTTCCTCGATCATATCTTTCGCTCCCGCCGCGTACGGATCCGCGGTCAGCGCCTCGAGCGCCGCCGCAGTCCCCGCTCCGAGGACCGGCTGATCCTTCGTGCTGCGCCACATCCATTTATAGAACGGGCAGTACGCGTGGTTCAGCAGGTGGATCATCGAGCAGGTCTCCTTCACGAACTCCGCCATCGCCTGAAACGCCGCGACCCGGTTTCCGCGGCCCATGCAGCGGACGTAATTATACTGACCGGACTGCGCCATCTTCACCGCCCGCGCGGCGATCTTCTTCACGCGGATGTCCTCCGGATAACCTTTCTTCAGCTCGGTGTAATCGCGCGCGAACTTCGTCTTCGCGGGGGCCGCAGCGCCGCCGGTCCAGAACGCGGCCGCAGCGTCGGGCGCCGCGCTGTCGTCTGCCGGCTCGCCGCCCGCGTAAAACAGCTTTCCGTTCGTCGCGACCGCGTAGGCTTCCTCGCCCGTGCGCAGCCAGCCGAACGGCTCCGCGGGAACGCCGCGGTTTCCGATGAACTGGTAGAAGAACATGTCTCCGTCCTGCACGCCGATGCGCTGCTCGCCGCTGACCGCGCGGCCCTTCACCGGAAAGCCGGCGTAAGTCGAAGGCAGGCTGTCATAGATCGCCTGCAGCTTCGGGGCCCAATCCCGAAAACGCTCCGTCGGGACCCAGACGCAGAAGCCCGCGCCCCAGTCGTGGTCGCGCGAGACCTCGTCGTCGAACCCGAAGCATTCCGAGCCCTGGCCCGCGAGTCCGAAGGTCAGCTCCGGCATCATCTCCGGCGCGGACGCCTGAAACGCCGGGAGCCCGCACTCCTTAAAAAACTGTTCCGATATCTGAAGTCCGTTCATCTTCCGTCCTCCGTTTCCTTCCGCCGCCCGGACCGCCGCTCCGGCCTGCGTGTCACTTTCTCAGCTTCGCGTAAAAGTCCTGCGCCCGCGCAGTCAGCCGCTGCGCTTCCGCCGCGAAGCCCAGCTGCTTCAGGGAATTCGAGTTCACCATGGCCATATAAGCGTAGTACTGGTCGGGATACTCTCCCTCCGGGTCGAGCAATGCCGTCGCCTTCGACACGTACTCCCGCACCTCGGGGACCGCCGTATAGTCGAACACGGCTTTCGCCGGACCGTCCGCCGGGCCGCCCGCCTCCGCGTCCGCAGCCATGCTCTCCGCGGCAGCCGCTTTCGCGCGCTTCGCGGCATTGACCGCCAGCGAAACGTACGTCGCCGCGAGCTCCGCCGCGCTGTCCGGATCGGTCAGCAGGATCCCGACCGCCTTCTGCGAGAGCTCCTCGGCCCGCGCGTAGTCGCCGATGTCGGAATAGACGAGCGCCATGTTATTATACAGGCTCGCGTACCGGTAATCGAACGGCTCCATCTTCTGCCGGTAGACCTCCTCGGTCTTCGCGAAATACACGAGCGACCGTTCCGGGTTCCCGAACGCGCGCTGGCAGGTCGCGGAGTTCAGCCAGGTCGTGGCCGCCGCAACGTCGCTCTCCATGCCGTGCGCCGCGATGATCTCGTCCGCGCGGGCAATGTAAGCGTTCCCTTCCTCAGTCATCAGATGCTTTCTGCTGTAGCCGATGACCTCGTTCAGCATGGTCAGCTCGTGCTGCCATGCGCCGGCCTCCCGCGCCTCCGCGATCTTCCCGCAGATGAAGGCGTAGGCGCCCTCGGGGTTATTGCGCGCGTAGAAACCGTCATACTCGTTTAATACTGCCTGAATATCCATGATCATGCCCCCTTCGGAACCGTTTTTTACATGATTTACTTTACATGATAACCGGCCGGGATTGCAAATGCTTGAAATGAATATGCTTCTTTGGATATAATTTATCTGTTATTTTTCAAATCTTTCAAATCCGCACCCCGAGGTTATTGATCATGTTGAATATCGAACATACTCTGGAAAACGGAACTGCCGTAATTGCCCTGCAGGGCCAGCTGGACGCGATCTCGTCGCCCGACGTGGAAAAGGTCCTCGAAGAGATCCTTCCCGGCCTGACTTCACTGACTTTCGACCTCGAAGGACTGGAGTACATCTCCTCCGCCGGGCTCCGTGTCCTGCTCACCGCACAGAAACACATGAACGTTCAGGGAGAGATGAAGCTGATTCATGTGGGCGACCCCATCATGGACGTTTTCGAGATCACGTCCTTCACGGACATTCTGACTATCGAGTAACGGAACAGTGCCCGGTTCACGGTTCAGGAGTAGACCGGTATGAAAAAGCACTTGGTTCGAACCAGAATGTCGGTCCATGTCATCGGAGCGATCGTACTTTTGCTGATTGTGTTCGGCATCATCATCAGTACGATCGGTTATTTGAGTTTCTCGAGATCGTTCCCGGACAACGAGTACCTGAACAGGGAAGAAGTCGACGAGTGCGGCCGGACCACGCTCTGCGTCGGACATATCGAACGGAAGGCGGATGAAGCGGAAAAGGGAGACTGACGATGGACGATATCTTATCAAAACTGGACCGGCTGGATGACATTGTCGACGAGATGGACTTCGACTACAGCGTCGGCGAGGTCCATATCGATACGATGGAGCAGTTCCGCGAGAAGCTGCTGGAGCCGGCGGAAGACCGGTCCGTAAAGCGCTTCTATCGGGGCGAGCGGATCTCCAGTCTGAAGAGGCCTCTCCTGCCGACGATGTTCCGGGACAGGGAGGCATTGATCGGCGAGAGCAGCTACGCGGACATCGACGCGGAATACATCCTGAAGCATTACCGGGAGACTCCGTTCTATTTCGAACTGTACACTTCGACCTTCGGCCAGGCGCGCAAATACTGCATGTATGACCTGTGCGCGTTCTCCCAGCATTACCTGAACTGGTCGCCGTTCATCGATTTCTCGAAATCCCTGTTCGTGGCGCTCTCGTTCGGCCTGAAAGCGAAGCGCTCGTTCGAAGACGAGGGCGTCCTCTACGTCGTGGAGATCTCGGACGAGGAGAATTACACCACGGACCGCGTGACCGCCGAGTGCTGGCTGAACGACTATCACGTGCGCGTCTGTAATTACGGAAAAGGCTCCGATATCCCGAAGGATATCGAGTACGTGTCTCCGAACGCCAGGGTGATCGATATCGCCACGAACGACCGCATGAAGTTCCAGCAGGGCGTGTTCCTGCTGCTGGATCAGTTCACGCTGGTGAACCACCTGTACCTCACGAAAAATGTGCGGGACAGCGTACGTATCACGAAGTACATCCTCGGGCGCGAGGTCTGCCCCGAGATGACCGCTCTGGTGGAGCGCGAGGCACCGTGGTACAGCTTCCATAATCTTCTGGACGTGGGAGCCGGGATCCAGACCGCGCTCAAATTCGAACGG
Source organism: Lachnospiraceae bacterium (assembly GCA_017513125.1). Classification (GTDB taxonomy): domain Bacteria; phylum Bacillota; class Clostridia; order Lachnospirales; family Lachnospiraceae; genus RGIG5636. The sequence goes on from JAFWDI010000002.1 coordinate 103,274, forward strand.
ACCGCCTTATAACGGGCCGCTCACCCGAAGCGGAGATATCAGGTATGGAGAAACAGACGGACATGACTCATCGAAATATCGAACTGGATATCGAGGCGGTCCTCGAAAATCTTCACATAGTCCAGGACTTTGTGGAAGATCACCTTCAGGCAGCCGGCTGTTCGCTGAAGACAAAGACGGAGATCAGCGTGGCGGTGGAGGAGATCTTCGTGAATATCGCGCTCTATGCCTATCACCCCGGCCCGGGCCGTGCCAGGGTGCGGGTCGAAGTCTCCGAAGACCCGGCCGTGGTGACCGTGACGTTCCTGGACCGCGGCGTGCCTTACGATCCGCTGGCGAAGGAAGACCCGGACCTGTCGCTGCCGGCGAGCGACCGGAAGATCGGCGGGCTGGGCATCTTTATGACGAAACAGTTCATGGACGACGTGATCTACGAGTACCGCGACGGGCAGAATGTCCTGACGCTGAAGAAGTATATATAAGTAAGTCGGAATATATAAGACGGCGGAACGCATAAAGAAAGCGGCGCGGCCATGAAAGGCCGCACCGCTTTTTCATTTCACCGGGCTCACAGGCGCCTGAGACCTCAGGCGGATGAGCTTTACTTTCTGCCCGCGTACGCGCACAGAGCGATGGAATTGAACTTATCCGAAGCCTTCGCAGCGCGGGACACGAGGATGATCGGGACCTTCGCGCCGAGGACCATGCCGCCGGTCTCGCAGCCGCCGAGCTCGGTCAGGCCCTTCACGAACAGGTTTCCGGAGACCAGGTCGGGAGCGACCAGCAGGTCGGCGTCGCCGGCCACGGGGCTCTCATAGCCCTTGATCTTCGCGGACTCGGGAACCATCGCCAGGTCGAGGGAGATCGGGCCTTCGACGATGCAGCCGGTGATCTCGCCGCGCTGGTTCATCTCCTTCAGCTCGCCGGCCTCGACGGCCTCCTTCATCTTCGGGTTCACCTTCTCGACAGCCGCCATGACAGCGACCTTCGGGCACTCGACGCCGAGCTTATGCAGCGCGTCGACGGCGTTGTTGATCAGGCCCTTCTTACCCTCAAGGTCGGGATAGACGTTGATCGCCACGTCGGTCACGCCGAACAGCTTATGATAGACGGGGCTCTCGAACAGACCCATCAGGGAGATCAGGCCCGAACCGCGCAGGTCATTGTCCTTATTCAGGACGCCCTTGATGATCTGGCCGGTCTCGAGCTTACCCTTCATCAGGGCGCCGCACTTGCCTTCATGCACCAGCTGCGCCGCGCACGCCATCGCGTCCTCGACGGTATCCTGCTGGATGATCGTGTACTTCGCCTTATCCTCGCCGAGCTCAGCCAGGATGCTCTCGATGGCGGGGACATCGCCGATCAGATAAGCCTCGATGAGGCCTTCGTTCACAGCACGGCTGATCGCCTGCAGGGTGTGCTCATCCTGCGCCATGACGACCGCTACGCTCGGCTTCGTGGGAAGACCCTTAACGGTCTCGATCAGCTCTGCAAAATTCTTGAAACCCATGATAGTTACGTTCCTTTCTGTCACAGCCGCTGCGCATGCCGGACGGATGCGCCGGACGGCTCAAACGGTTTTCTTCATGACAACTGCCGCGGCGTACCGCGGCAGATTGTCCTTTTTCGAGCCTGCGCCCGGGCATAACGCCCTCACGCAGCACTCCTGCTTTTGTGAATTACACCACGTAGTTCAGGCCGTCCGCCATAGCGAATCTTCTGATACGGCAGAAGGATCTCGGGCCGGTCACGCCCTCGCCGGTAGGCGTAGCGATGGTCGGGGAGTTCGAACCGGAACCGCCGATACCGAACGCCGCCATGGTGCCGCCGTTCTGAACGTAGACCGTGGTCTCGATCAGCTTACCGAACTGGGTGACGTGATAAGGATCCTTCGTCCAGATGGAGGAGGAGTGGCGGTTATGATGCTCGGCAGCATACGCCTTCTCAACGGCCTCATCGAAGGTCGCGACCTTCACGACAGGGATGATCGGCTGAAGCTGCTCGACCTGGACATACAGATCGTCGAACTCAGCGTCGAAGAACGCCATTCTGGGATCCGCATCACCGACATCGATGCCGGCCGCAGCCAGGATGACCTTCGCGTGCTTACCGACGAACTTCTTGTTCGTGGCATGTCCGCCGTTCGGGGTCTCGACGATACCGACCTCGGTGACCTTCATGGCCTCTTCTCTGGTCATGTGATAGTTTCCGACAGCCTCAAGCTCAGCGATGAACTCGTCATACACGTCCGCCAGGCAGAAGATCTCCTTCTCGGCGATGCAGAGCAGGTTGTTATCGAACGTCGCGGAAGCGGTGATGGCCGCCGCAGCCTTCTTAACATCAGCGGTGCTGTCGATGATCGAAGGAGGGTTGCCGGGGCCGGCAGCGACGACCTTCTTACCGGAGGACATCAGGGTCTTGACCATGCCGGGTCCGCCGGTACCGACCAGCAGAGTGACCTCGGGAGCAGCCATGATGACATCCAGGGTCTCCATGGTGGGCTCAGCGGGCATCGTGGCCAGGTTGCAGGGACCGCCGGCCTTCACGATAGCCTTATTGACCAGATCGCAGGCGGTGACGGAGCAAAGCTTCGCGGCGGGGTGGGCGTTAAACACGACCGAGTTTCCGCCGGCGACCATCACGATGGTGTTCGCGATGATGGTCGCGAAGGGGTTCGTCACGGGCGTAACAGCGCCGATGACGCCGAACGGTGCCCAGTATTCCATCGTCAGTCCGGAGGAGGAAGCATACACGTTCGTGGGAACAGCCTCGGTACCCGGGGAAAGCAGGATCGCGCCGGTATCCTTCTGGATCTTATCCTCAACGCGGCCGTAACCGGTCTCATCGAACTCCATCTGCGCGAACTCGGGAATCATCGGGCCCAGCTCAGCACGGATCATGTCGATCATGGCCTGTCTCTGGTCAGTCGTGTAGTTCCTGATCAGATCCTTCTGTGCAGCAGCAGCAGCCTGGACGGCTTCTTCGGCGGTATCAAACACGCCAAGGTAATTTCCCATTATCATCTACCTCCATTCTTTATAGTTAAAATAATTGGGAATATAAAGCTACTTTAACTATGACCGAAAAACGTCCCTTTCAACGCTCCTCGCCCATAATTCGATAAGATTATAACACATTGCCCCGGAAAATGTATAAACATTGTAAAAAATCCCGTTCACACTTGCTCAAAATTCCAAACAAACCGGGCCTCATCCCTCCGGGTCGTACACCGGTTTCAGGCCGGTAAACGTGTTCTTCATGTTCGCGTCCAGATCGGTGTACTCGAAGCCGAGCTCGCGCACGATCTTCGTGCCGTCGAACACCTCGTCCTCCTCATGATACAGCGGGAACGGGACCGCGATCCGGCCGTCCAGCACCTGCTGCACCGTGACGGGCTGCACCTCGAACGGGCGGTCCGTGATGCGGGTGAGAACGCCGAAGAACTTTCCGTAATCCAGCACGTCCGGCGCGGCAAGGTTATAGATCGCGTTCCGGCAGTGGTCCGGCTGCGCGACACACGCGAGGATCGCCAGCGCGACGTCTTTCACGTAGACCATCTGGAACCGGCCGACCGCGTCCGTGGGCATCGGCAGCGGCTGGTTCTTATAGATCTTTTCGAAGTAAAAGTTCTCTCTCGGCGCGTAGTTATACGGACCGTAAATGAACGCGGGGCGCAGGATCGTGTAATCGATTCCGTACTTCTCCGGAAGCGTGTAGACGAACTTCTCCAGCAGCGTTTTATTATACAGATACTGGTCCACGGCGCCGATGCCCTCGGTGTTCAGCAGCGGAGTCTCCTCGTTCCGGACGCCGCCGGTGCGCTCGCAGACGTCGGCGGTCGTCAGGACGATATAGCGGTCGTATCTGCAGGGCAGATTCTCGATGACCGTCTTCGCGCCCTTCACGTCATACGCGCAGAAATCCACGACCGCATCGTAGTGCTCGTCCGCAAGCGGCAGGGCGGCCACGGCAGCCGCGTCATTCCGGTCGGCGCGGTATTCCGTCACACCGGGCCGCGCCATCGAATAGCGGCCGCGGTTCACCAGCGTCAGCTCATGTCCCTCGCGCGCGGCGACGATCGTGAAGACTCTTCCGGTGAAATAGGTGCCGCCGATGACTAAGATCTTGCTCATGTGTGTGTCCTCCATGATCCGAAAAAGAATACTGCAAGCACAAAGGCTCGCAGTATTCGGTACAGATGATGTGTTCGTGCGTCAGTGGATCGTGACCTTGATGCCGTACTCTTCCATGATCTTCTTCAGTCCCTGCATGAACTCCTCGGTAGGCGGAGTCGCCTCGGCCACGGGCTCGTCGCTGATGCGCAGGTACTTCATAACGCCGAGGTTATGATAAGGCAGCAGCTGCGTGATCTCCACAGCGTCGCCCAGATCCGCGATGAACTGCGCGGTCTTTCTGATGTTATCCTCGTCGTTATTAAACATCGGGATGGTGGGGATGCGGATCTGCATCTTTCCGCCGGCCGCCGCGAGCTTCTTCGCGTTCTCGAGGATCAGGTCGTTCGGGACGCCCACGACTGCTTTATGCTTCTCGCTATCCATATGCTTCAGGTCATACAGATACAGGTCCACGTAAGGCAGGGTCTTCTCGAGGATCTCCCACTGCACGAAACCGGTGGTGTCGCACGCGGTGTGGATGCCCTCTTCCTTCAGGCGCTTAAACACAGCGGTCGTGAACTCGGGCTGGCACAGGCACTCGCCGCCGGAGATCGTGACGCCGCCGCCGGACTTCTCGTAGAAGCGTCTGTCCTGCAGCAGTCTCGCGACCAGCTCATCCACGGTGTAATCCTTACCGGTGATGTACAGAGCGTTCGGATAGCAGACTTCCTCGCACTTTCCGCAGTTGTCGCAGACGTCGCGCTTTACGTGGATCATCTGGATCTCGTCGCCGGTCAGCGGATCTTTTCTGGTCTGTCCGAGCTCGATGGCCTCCTTCGGGCAGGCCTTGATGCAGCGGTTATCGCAGGCGTCGACGCCCTGGCAGCGCATGGACATCCAGCTCAGCTGCTTATAGAACGCCTGAGACTCGGGGCTGTGGCACCAGGGGCAGCGCAGGGGGCAGCCCTTCAGGAATGCCGTGGTGCGGACACCGGGGCCGTCCTGTACGGAAAAGCCCTGAATGTCATACAGTCGTCCTGTTAAAACTTTTTCTTCGGCCATTATGATTTCCTCTCCGTCTTTCCTGTTCTTTATCAATGAGCTCCCGCTCGAACGATCTTCGCATTTCGGGAGCACAGTTACCTAAGTGTATTCTAATGCGCCGGCCGGCAAATGTAAACGTAAAAGAAGCCAATGAGGATGTGGGAAATTACGTTATTTGACAAAGGGCAATGCCGAGGGGCGATCTGTCTGATCATCTCGCAGCCGCTTCGCGGCCGCTCGATGAGGTGACGCCTTCAACTTCGCGTATAAGCGGCGGCAGAAAGCGCACGCACTTTCTGCCGGACAGAATCACAGGGAGAGCCCAAACGCCAGCGTTCGGCTCTCCCTGATGATTCTGTCGGTGCCGCTTATACGCGTTACAGACCGTTTATACACTCATCTCAGTCCGTCTGATCAGGTCATCCTGACTATCCTTAAACACCTCGACGAAATACGCCGAGAAGCCCGCCACACGCACGACCAGATCCTGATAATTCTCCGGATGCGCCTGCGCGTCCCGCAGCGTATCGGACGAAACGATATTCAGCTGCAGCTCCATGCCGCCGCCCTCGAAATAGGACTGCATGACCGCGCGCAGCTTCTTAAATCCGTCCTCGCCCTGCAGCACGGTCGGGTGGAACTTCATATTGCACAGCGTACCGTTTCCGTAGCGGGTCTGGTCGAACTTCAGCAGCGAGTTGATCGTCGCGACCGGGCCGTTCTTGTCCATGCCCTGGACCGGCGAGATGCCGTCCGCCAGGGAGTCTCCGGCCTTTCTGCCGTCCGGGGTCGCGCCGGTGAACTTACCGAACACGACGTTCAGCGTCACAGGGTAGCAGCCGGGCTCGAAGTGGCAGCCGCGGGCGTTCCGCATGACATTGATGCTGTCGGCGTAAACGTCCGCCGCGAAGGCCAGGTACTTATCGTACTCGTCGTTCGCATTTCCGTAATGGCCGGCCTTTCCGACGATGTACTGGCGAAGCTCTTCATGGCCCTCCCAGTTGCTTACCAGAGCGTCGTACAGCTCGCGGGTCGTGCAGTACTTCTCCTTGAAGCACAGCTGGTCAATGATGTTCAGCGAGTCCGCGACATTGCCCAGACCGATGCAGGAGTTGCCGCAGGAGTTATACTTCGCGCCGCCCCACATGACGTCCTTGCCGGACTCCATGCAGCCGTCGAACGTGGCGGAAGCCATAGGCAGCGGAGTGTGGTAGGCCGCGACGGTCTCCCACATGTTGATCAGGCCGCACTGCCACTTGCCCCAGAACATGATGGCCTTCCGGACAGCCTCGAGGACCTCGTCCATGCTCTCCATCTCGTAGAGGTAGCCGGTCGCGGGGCCGGTCTGGGTCGGAGGCGGAGATCCCGGAGGGAACGCGTAGGTGTTGATGCCGTTGTTCAGGCCCTGCAGCATCGCGACCACGATGTTATAGTAGGACTCCGTGCCGGTGCCGCCGGGCTGCGCCCACTCGGCGCCGGTGACCTGCAGCTCGACGCAGCCGATCAGGCAGTAGTTGCGCGCATCCTCGAGGGATACGCCGCGGCGCAGCATCGCGGGGATGATCACGCCGTCATACTCGTAACTGGGCACGCCGCCGGCGCGCTTCGATGCGAGCAATGCCAGCTCCCACAGATCGTCCGGGGTGCCGTCGTGGATACGCAGCGCCTGCGGAGGCGTGTGCAGCAGCAGACGGCTGGCGGACTCGAGCATCATGTAGGTGGCGACGTTCGTCGCGTCATTGCCCTTCTTATCCACGCCGCCCAGCGTCATCAGCTGACCGGAGGTGTAGCCGGGGTTCGAGGCGGTCGCGCGCTCGGACCAGATCTTATTGCACTCGGCGACCTTCAGGTAGAAGCTGTCCATGATCTCCTGACACTGCGCGCGGGTCTTCTTTCCTTCGGCAATGTCCTTCTCCGCGTACTTGCCGATGTACTGGTCCACACGGCCGAAACTGATGCCGTGCTGCTGGCCGTCCAGGCACATCGCGAGCTGGTACAGGTAGACCGCCTGGACCGCATCGTGGAAGTTGCGGCAGGGGTTCTTAAAGATCCAGTGGAAGGTGTCGGCCATCTCTTCGAGCTCGGCCTTCCGGACGGGATCCTGGCACTCGGCGGCCTGGCGGTCGCACTCGTCGCCGTAGCGGTCGGCCCAGATGCAGATGCCTTCGGAGACGATGGAGACCGCGCGGTAGAAGTTATACTTATAGGCGTCGAAGTCATTGATGCCGTCTTCCTCGATGCGCGCCATCTTCGTCTCGGCCTCTTCCTTAATGGACCAGAAACCGCGGTCTACGGCCTTCCAGAAGTTCGCGGCGAAATGGCCCACGGGCGACTGGACGTTATCCGTCGCGTGGAAGCTCAGGGCCCAGTTGTTTCCGATCTTGTCGCGGTAGGTCCGCGGAATATATTCGTCATAGAGAGCGCTGACGCAGTTGTTGACCCAGTAGTCGCCGGTCTCGTCGAGGTACTTCGCATCCTCCTCGTCCAGGTCGTAAGGGTCCATGCCGCGGGTCGGAATAACGCCGGCGCGCAGCTCTTCCATGAACCAGCGGAAGGACTGCTCGGGATACAGCGCGCAGCAGCGGTAGGTCGTGCCCTGGAAGCCGGCGATCAGCTCGTCCTCAAAGACGGGGGTCGGCATGTTCTCGAAGAGGTTGCGCAGGTTCTTCGCGCGCTTCAGAATGCCGGTGATCTGCGGGTGCTGCTGATAGAAGTCCGTCACCAGACGGTAGCGGTTAATGTCGATCTTAGGCTTCGTCGTGCGGTAACGCTGACGGATACGCATGATCCGGTCGGTTACGGGTGAAAGCTCATACATGGTTTTCTCTCCTTTCCAGTTTTAAAATCCGTACGGACGCAGAAAAAACGCCCTGTTCAGGACACTGATCATTCGAGGGCAATGATAGTTCTGTTCTTTAATTATTATAGATTTGGGCAGGGGGCAGCACAAGCGGTATTTGTTTGATTTTTACAAGATTTGCGTGTGTTTTCGGATTTCTAAGACAATGTTTTTGTAAATGGGGCGGAGATGGGCGATAAGAGACCGGTCATCGCGCAGTCGGTCGCGGACTGAGCGCGCAAACGCTGTCTCGCAGACCCTTCGGGTCCGCTCGCTGCACGCCGCGCGATAAGAGACCGCTTATCTCGCAGTCGGTCGCGGACTGAGCGCGCAAACGCTGTCTCGCAGACCCTTCGGGTCCGCTCGCCACGTTTGCGCCTTCACACAAAACGAACGTCAAGGGCCCCTTTACGTGCAAGCACGCAAGGGGCCCTGTCATTCGTTTTGCGCTCAGTCCGCTTAAATCGCTGTGTTTTCGGTCCTCGCAATAACATCGTTCTGCTGGTCCTTCGACAGCTCCACGAAGTATGCCGAGTAACCCGCGATACGCACCACCAGGTTCCGGTACTCATCCGGTGTATCCTGAGCCTTCCGCAGCGTCTCCGTCGACACGATATTGTACTGTGCCTCGACGCCGCCGCTCGCCAGATACGCCTTCGTCATATCGCGCAGCTTCTCGATGCCGCCCGCGCCCTGCAGAGCCGTCGGATGGATCCGGATGTTCAGCGACACGCCGTCCAGGAACTTGCCCTGATCGTAGCAGTTCGCCGAATTCAGCACCGCGGTCGGGCCGTTCTTGTCGCGTCCCTGCGCCGGGCTCGTCGCGTCCGCGATCGGCTCGCCGGTCTTTCTGCCGTCCGGGGTCGCCCAGGCGGTGTAGCCCTGGTTGACGTGGTCGGAAGCGCCGTACAGACCCGCCTTAAAGTGGCTGAAATGTCTGCCGCTGCAGGCCTCGCAGGTGTCGAAGTACGTGTCGATCACGTAGGTCATGAAGCGGTCCGCGTACGGATCCTGGTTTCCGAAGTGAGGGACCTCGGCGATGATCTGCTGGCGCAGCTCCTCGTAGCCCTCCCAGTTCGCCATGTAGGCGTCATACAGTTCTCTGGTCGTGCAAAGCTTCTTATCGAAGCACATGTACTCGATCGTGGACAGCGAGTCCGCCACGGTCGCAAGACCGGTGCCGGTGCCGCCCGCGGAGGTGTACTTCGCGCCGCCCCAGGTGCAGTCCAGGCCCTGCTCCATGCAGCCCTCGACGGACAGCGACATGCAGGGGATGGGCGCCCAGGTCTCGGCCAGGTACTCGGCGTAGTTGCCGATGGAGACCTGACACTTCATGAAGTACTCGGCCAGCGTCGCCCAGGCCTTCTTCACCTCCTCGATGTTCTGCATCTCATACAGATATCCGGTGTGGATCGAGCACTGCTTCCCGGTGAACGGGTTCAGGCCGTCGTTCAGCGCGGTGACCAGCGTCGCCGAGTAGTGGATTGAAGCGTAAGGCGGGGCAATGCCGTTCGCCTGCGAATAGTCGCAGCCCGAGCCGGTGATCTCCTGGCAGCCGATGATCGCATAGTTTCTCGCGTCATACAGCGAGAAGCCCAGATGCTTCTGGCAGTTCGGGATGATCACTTCGTCGTTCTGGATCAGCGGCAGGCCGCCGACGATCACGTTCGCCTGAAGGGCCATTTCCCACAGATCGTCAGGGGTGTCCTTATTGACGCGGAACGAGATGGTCGGATCATGCAGCGACAGGCGCGCCAGCGACTGCAGGATCATGTAGGTGATGTCATTGGTCGCGTCCAGACCGGTCTCCGGATCGACGCCGCCGATCGTGGTGTGCTGATAGGTGTTGCCCACGCCGGTGGTCTTCATCAGATCCTTCGGACCCGGAGCGTAGAAGCAGTTCAGCTTCAGGAAGAAGGAGTCGGTCAGCTCCTGCGCGAACTCATGATCGATCGTGCCGGCAGCCAGTTCCTTCTGCAGGTACGGCCAGCAGTACTGGTCCACACGGCCCATGGAGACCGCGGGGTGATTCTCGATGTTGATCATCAGCTTATAAAGGATCGCCGCCTGCAGAGCCTGCCAGTAGGTCTTGACCGGGTTCTCCGCGATCCAGTCGAGGTTCGCGGCCATGGTCTCGAGCTCGGCCTTTCTCTTCGCATCCGTGCACGCCGCGGCCTTCTCGGCAGCCTTCGCGGCATAGCGGTGGATCATGCACATCGCGCCGTCGCAGACCTCGGTGATCGCGGTGTAGAACAGGACCTTTCTCATGTCGTCGCCCATGATGTTGTTTCTGTGGGCGTCGAGCCAGGTCTGCGCCTGATCGCGGAGGGCCTTATAGCCCACGGTCAGGATGCGCTGATAGCCGGGGGTCATGTGACCGGCGGCCAGCATCATGACCGGCTGATGCACGTTCTTGTTCGCGGACACGCACATCTCGCAGAACTCCTCGTAGCCGTCCGGCTGCCAGGCGTTCGCGGTCGAAGTGATGGTGCGGCCCTGGGACCACCACGCATCGATCTCCTCGAGCTTCGGAACGTCCGCGGGATCGACGATGATGTCGAGATCCTCATCTTCGGGATTGTGATAGAAACCGTCATCCTTCAGGGTGTAGACGCCCGCCTTGATCATGGGCAGCGCCCAGCCGGCTCCGTTCCACTCCGGGGTCAGACCCGCGCCGCAGAACGTCGTGGCGGTGTTTCCGACCATCAGTTCGTCATCTTCCACGCGGGTGGTCATGTTCTCCAGCTGGTGCCGCAGGATGCGGGCACGGCGGATGATCGGGATGACGTGCTGGTTCGCCTTATCGGCCTCAGTGGCCAGAAGGCCTCTCTCGGTATCTACCTGAATGACACGATCGCGCACTTTCTTATGAATGCTCTCGATACGATCGGTCACCGGACTCCATTCGTACATAGTGTTTCCTCCTAAGTTAAGCAATGATGTGTAATGCTGGTGGTAATTTTAAAGGGTGACAGCTGCGGATCGCTGGGCGATTGGTGCTCCGCAGAGATTACAGCAGATCGCTTCGCGCTCTGCGCTCTCGCGATCTGCCCCGACATTCGCATTTCATGGGGCCCCTGCCCCATTACATGCTCATGTCGAGGCGTCGTCCGAATACGGGTCCCTGCACTCGTGCGAGCACGGTGCAGGATCCCTATTCGTCCGACTGTAATCACATGTTCATCTCGGTCCGTCTGATCAGATCGTCCTGAGACTCCTTAAACACCTCGACGAAGTACGCCGAGAAGCCCGCCACGCGGACCACCAGATCCTGATAGTTCTCCGGGTGCTCCTGCGCGTCACGCAGCGTATCGGACGAAACGATGTTCAGCTGCAGCTCCATGCCGCCGCCCTCGAAGTAGGTCTGCATGACGTCCTTGACCTTCTTCCAGCCGTCCTGTCCCTGCAGAGCCGTCGGGTGGAACTTCATATTGCACAGCGTGCCGTTTCCGTAGGTGCTCTGGTCCCAGTTCAGGATCGAGTTGATCGTGCAGAACGGGCCGCCCTGGTCTCTGCCCTGAACGGGCGAGATGCCGTCAGCCAGCGCGTCGCCGGTCTTTCTGCCGTCCGGGGTCGCCCAGGTGAACTGGCCGAACACGACGTTCAGCGTCACGGGGTAGCAGCCGGCCGCGTAGTGGTTCCCTCTCGGGCCCGTGCAGCGGGTGATGGCTCTCTGGTAGCCCATCGCCGCAAAGTTGCAGTACTTGTCGGCCTCGGGATCCGCGTTTCCGAAGTGCGGCACCTTGCCGATGATGTACTGGCGCAGCTCCTCGTAGCCTTCCCAGTTCGCCATGATCGCGTCGTACAGCTCGCGGGTGGTGCACTTCTTTTCACGGAAGCACAGGTAGTCGATGACGTTCAGCGAGTCGGCGACATTGCCCAGACCGATCTGGGAGTTGCCCGTCGAGTTATACTTCGCGCCGCCCCACATGACGTCCTTGCCGGACTCCATGCAGCCGTCGATCGTCGCGGACAGCAGAGGCAGCGGATAGTGGAAACCTGCGATGCTCTCCCACGCGTTAATGTTATTCGCCTGCCACGCCATGAAGAAGTCGAGCTGCTTCTGGACAGCCTCGAGGACCTCGTCCATGCTCTCCATCTCATACAGGTAGCCGGTCGCGGGGCCGGTCCGCTGCGGCTCGGGTGCGCCGGGGAAGCGGAACGGGTTCACGCCGTTATTAATAGCGAGCAGCATCGCGTTCACGATGTTCACGTAGGACTCGGTGCCGGTGCCGCCGGGCTGCGCCCACTCGGCGCCGCAGACCTGCAGCTCGACGCAGCCGATCAGGCAGTAGTTTCTGGCATCCTCCAGCGGAATGCCGCGGCTCATCAGCGCCTTGATGATCGCGCCGTCATACTCGAAGCTGGGCACGCCGCCGCAGCGCTTGTTCGTCGCCAGCGCGGCCTCCCACAGTTCTTCGGGCGTACCCTCGTGAATACGGAGCGCCTGAGGCGGGTTGTGCAGATACAGTCTGCCGGACGCCTGCAGCATCATGTAGGTCACGCCGTTCGTCGCGTCGTTTCCTTCCTTATCCACGCCGCCCATGGTCATCAGCTGACCCGAGGTGTAGCCGGGGCCGGACTTCGTCGCGCCGGTCGACCAGACTTTATTGCACTCGGCGACCTTCAGGTAGAAGCTGTCCATGAGCTCCTGCGCGTACTCCTGCGTGATCTTTCCCTCGGCAATGTCCTTCTCATAGTACTTGCCCAGATACTGGTCCACGCGGCCGTAGCTGGTGCCGTGCTGCTGGCCGTCCATACAGAGCGCGAGCTGATACAGGTAGATCGCCTGCACCGCGTCGTGGAAGTTCCGGCAGGGGTTCTTGAAGATCCAGTGGAAAGTGTCGGCCATCTCGAGCAGCTCGGCTTTTCTCTTCTCATCCGTGCACTCGGCCGCCTGGCGCTCGCACTCGTCGCCGTAGCGTTCCGCCCAGTGGATGATGCCGTCCGACACGATCGAGACCGCGCGGTAGAAGTGATAGCGGTAAATGCTGTCGCCGAAGATGCCGTTCTCTTCCATCTCGTTCATCTTCGCCTCAGCCTCGTCGCGGATCGCGGCGAAACCGACGTCGACGGCCTTCCAGAAATTTCCGCAGAAGTGGCCAACAGGCGAGGAGGCGTTCCCCGAAGGGCCGAAGAACAGAACGCCGTTGCCCCAGATCTTTCTGTGGCCGCGCGGGATGTACTCGTCGAACATCTTCGACATCGAGTGCTTATCCCACCAGTCGCCGGTCTCGAGCACGTACTTCTCATCCTCAGGGTCGATATCGTAAGGGTCGACCTCGCGGGTCGGCAGGATGCCGGCCTTCAGTTCCTTCATGAACCAGTCGAACGAGGTCTCCGGGTACAGCGCGCAGCAGCGGTAGGTCGCGCCCTGGAAACCCGAGATCAGCTCGTCCTCGAAAACGGGCGTGGGCATGTTCTCGAACAGATTACGCATGCTCTTCGCGCGCTTCAGGATACCGGTCAGCTGCGGGTTCTCCATGTAGAACTCGGTGACCAGGCGATAGCGGTTAATGTCGATCTTCGGTTTCGTCGTGCGGTATTTCTGGCGGATCCGCGCGATTCTGTCCGAAACGGGTGCAAAAGTGTGCATAGGGGTTCTCCTTTCCATGAACTCATTATCCACTTTAGTGATCATATTTCGAGTACTAACATTTTATCACTGCGCGCCATGCTTTTCATTGGAAAAAATATTAAATTTTGATAACGATTCTCAGTTTATTGACAATGAATAAAAAACCCCGCCTTTCCGCAGGAAAAATTGCTTATATCTGCTTTACAAAAAAAACCGTTTCAGTTATTGTAAAATTACGAAAATACATTTCAGTATTCTCATAGTTTAAGGAGCCTTCGATATATGAGCATTTACTTTTCCACCATCAGCAAGACCGTCGGGAACCGCGCGCGCGTGATCGTGCCGAACCCCGACCGCGTCGTGATCAACATCGATCTGTCGGTTCCGAAATCTCTGTCATCCGAGTATCTTTACATGATGGGGTCGGCAGACATTGCCCGCTACGAAAACCTCAGCGACCAGAACCTGATGATCGTGGAAGACCCGGATCATCCGATTCCGCCCGAACTGTTCAGCGTTAATAACCTGAACATGGTCATCGTGAAAGATCCTTCCGAAGCCGAGGCGATCAAGGACGACATCCTGGTCGTGTTCGACGAGCAGTCGAAGATCAGTAATTTCGCCTACAGCCTGATGGACGTCTGCTGCTACACCTCGAACATCCAGAAAGTCCTGGACACCGGCTACAGCTTTCTGAACAACCCGCTGCTGATGGTCGACACTTCCCTGTGTCTGGTCGCGAGCGCGGGGGCGTACTCCGGCATTGACGACGAGACGCTCAGCTACTGCCTGCAGAACAGCCGCATGCCCGAGTCGTTCCTGAAAGATATGGTAAACGAGACCGTGCAGCACGCAGACCCCGACTTTCCGGACGTTCTGCTGCTGGAGAACACCGACCGCGGCGGGGTGCAGATCTACTCCGTGCGCGTCGTGCGCGACGGCCAGCTGCTCGGTTATCTGAAGCTGTTCGAGTATAATCACCCGATGACAGCCATGGAAAAGCAGTGCCTGATCATTCTGGCCGGCTTCCTGGCCCTGTCGCTCGTGGACTCGCTGCCGCGCCTTCCTAACGTGAAGGTCCAGATCGAGGACTTCATGACGAACATCTTCAGTAAGGAGCTCTCTTCCGCCGAAGCGATCGAGAACCGCGCGGCGCTCTATCACCTGAACTCCGGAAAGACCATGAAGGTCATCAGCGTGGAGTACGACCGCATGACGACCTCGATCGATCAGCTGTACTTCTTTAAGCGCCAGTTTCAGAGCCTGTTCAACACCTCGATGGTCACCTTCTATAACCAGATGATCATCGTGATCGTGAACGAGGACGCGCTCGCCGAGCATCTCGAGGAATTCGCGTCCATGCTGAAGAGCCACCGCATGACCGCGGGCGTCAGCCTGAAGTTCTCCGCTTTCGCGGATCTGTATAAGTACTACTCGCAGTCGCTGGCTTGCCTGGAGATGAAGAAGTATTTCTCGCTCGAGGACGCGATCGTGGATTACAATGAATGGAACCTGGTCCACATGTTCCTGAACTTCCAGGATTACTGCAGCCTCGACGAGCTGATCCCCGAGGACGTGCGCATCCTGCAGGAGATCGACCACGCGAAGGGCAGCGACCTGACCGGGACGCTCTTCTCGTTCGTCCATAACCGCCAGGATATCACGAACTCCGCGGCGGAGATGCACCTGCACTATAACACGATGAAGTACCGCATTAACCGGATCCAGGAGCTGACCGGAATCTCGTTCGACGATCCGCATGTGATGTACCGGATCATTATCGCCGAGAAGGTCATGAGCATCATGAGGAAGCAGCCGCCGAACTTTATTTAAGCGGAGGCGTATCCATCGGGATACGCCGCAGCGATATGGCATGTGCGCGCCGGAGGTGCGGGCATGTCCCGAGCAAAAGCGAGGATCGCGTCTCAGGCTTCGGGCCTGAGCGCGACCGCGGACTGAGTGCGAAAGAATGACGGGAGCCCGGCTTCATGCTTGCATGAAAGTCGGGCTCCCGGCGTTGTTTTGCAGGCGCCCATAAGCGAAACGCCCCGTCAAGGTATACGAACGACCGGCACTTGCGCGAATCCATGTCCTCGGACTATATTTTATACGAAAGGTTCTTAAAACCCAAACCCGCACCTTCCAAGGAGGAGTCTATGTATTACAAGGAGATCGCAGGCGTCAAAGTATCCGCGCTCGGCATGGGCAATATGCGGCTGCCCACCACCGACGGGAAGGAAGAAAACATTGACCGTGAAAAAGCCCGGGAGATCATCGATTACGCGATGAGCCACGGCATCACCTACTATGACACGGCTTACCGCTATCACGGCGGCCAGTCGGAGCTGTTCATCGGGGAGGCGCTGTCGAACTATCCGCGCGACAGCTTCTGCCTGGCGAGCAAGTTCCCGGGGCACATGATGGAGCACAAGGGCGGCGGCGTGATGGGCTTTACCAGCGCGCTGGCCGGACGGCCGGATACGACCGTCGACGCGCTTTTCCGCGACCAGCTCTCGCGGTGCCGGGTCGACTATTTCGATTTTTACCTGCTGCACAATGTCTGCGAGAACTCTCTCCCGCTCTACACGGACCCGGAGGTGGGCGTGATCGATTATGTGCGGGAGCAGAAGCGGCTCGGGAAGATCCGTCATCTCGGCTTCAGTTCGCACGCGGTGGAGGCGGCGACGATCGACGATTTCCTGACCCGGTATGAGGGCGTGTTCGATTTCGTGCAGATCCAGCTGAACTATCTCGACTGGATCCTCCAGGACGCGAAAGCGAAGGTCGAGGTGATCCGGAAGCACGGCCTGAAGATCGTCGTGATGGAGGGCGTGCGCGGCGGAAGGCTCGCAAACCTGCCCGACGAACAGGCGGCCCGGCTTCAGACGGCGCGCGGCGGAGATTCGCCCGCGCGGTGGGCGCTCCGCTGGCTGCAGGCCATCCCGGAGGTGGCGGTCGTGCTGTCGGGCATGACGACTCTGGACCAGATCGTCGAGAACGTCGAGACGTTCGCGGAACCGGATCCGGCGAACGAGGATGAGCAGGCGCTCCTCGCGGAGATCGCGGACTCCATGCTGGACCTGGTCCCCTGCACCGCCTGCCGCTACTGCACCGAAGGCTGCCCGATGCAGCTGGAGATTCCGAAGATCATCGCTGCCCACAACAGCCTGAAAAACGGTGATTTCATGGCTTACTATGACATGGACGCCGATCCCGCCATGGATCCGAGACGCTGCGTCGGCTGCGGTGCATGCGCCGCGATCTGTCCGCAGCATATCGATATCC
This sequence comes from Lachnospiraceae bacterium, assembly GCA_017513125.1. GTDB lineage: Bacteria > Bacillota > Clostridia > Lachnospirales > Lachnospiraceae > RGIG5636. The sequence continues at coordinate 120,135 of JAFWDI010000002.1, forward strand.
CCGATATCATGAACCGGGTGGCGGAGAGGCTGAGCCAGCCGATGTTCCCGCGGTAAAACATCCCCGCCGAAGGAATTATCACATCCCCGCCGAAGGGATCATCGGGCTTGCGAAACGGCAAAGCAAGGGAGGCGCTTCCGCAGCGCCTCCCTTTCGTATCCTCCGATCATGCCCGGCCGCAGCTCTTCGCCGCGGTCCTTCCGCGATAACGCCTACTCGTAGCGTTTCTTCGTCACGGCCTCGCACTCGTCCAGGTCCTCGTACCCGTACTGTTTCACCGTGGCCTGCATGATCTCCGTGACCATGTTCACTCCCGCCTGCTTATACTCCAGCACGCGCTTCGCGTAAAGCGCCAGCGTGCGCTCGGAATATGTGTGGAGCTCGCCCCAGGTGTAAGTCTCGAACGAAGTCGCGTAGGGAGGCGCGTCCTTCTGGCGGATGTAGCGGTTCCCCGCAGCCACGTAGGGATACTGCGCGGCGTACTCCTCCATCCAGGCGGTCTGGATCTTCGTGATCTCCTCGATAAACTGCAGCGAGAGTTCCGTCGGCTGCAGCAGGAGCTCTTTCAGGTTCTCGAACTTCTTCGGCGCGGTGATCGCCTCCATCCAGGCGTACTTCTCCGCGGGCAGGTTCCTCCCCGCCGCGAAAGCCCGCTGAAGGTCATCCGTGTAGCTGTCGATCATCTCTTCGGACCAGACTGAGAACTGGCTCGACCGCATGATGTAAAATGTCTCGTCATCGCGCTGACAGCTGGCCTGGCCGCCCTCGTTCTTTACGTTATGAAAGCCTCCCCACTCCAGTTCCACAAGTGCGTCGATCTTTTCTTTCAGCGTCATATCCTCGCCTTCTTTCTGTCATGAAACCTCAGTGCAATGCCTCCTGCCCGCTCAGATCCGGCCGATGTTCTTCGCGGCCATGAAGCCCGCGGTCGTCGCCTCGGTCAGGTTCTTCGGGGTCACGCAGTCGCCGAGATAGTAGATCTCGGGTGCGCAGTAGTTCAGCGCAAGCGCCTCCTCCTGCTTCGGGCGCTGGCCGACCGCGTAGACGACATTGTCGCCCGCATAGAAGACCTCCTCGCCGTCGTGCACGCAGAGCACGCCGTCGGCGCGGATCTCCTTCGCCGCGGTCAGGTAGTGGATCTGTACATTCTTCTTCGCGATCTCGACGCGCACGCCGGACATGTGCAGGAAGTTGCCGCCGTCCGCCATGTGGTCGGTCATCTCGACAAGTTCGACTTCCTTGCCGCAGTCGATCAGGTGCAGCGCCAGCTCGATGCCGACAAGGCCCGCTCCGAGGATCACGACCTTCTGTCCGAGCTGCTCTACGCTGACATAGGCGTCCTGCGCGGACATGACGTTCGCGCCGTCAATGCCGGGGATCGGGGGCTTCGCGGCCTGAGCGCCGATCGCACAGATGATCACGTCCGCGCCGATCTCCTCGGCCAGCTCCGGGGTGACCTCGGTGTTCAGGCGGCAGTCGATGTTCGGGTCCGCCATCACCTTCGCGGCCTGCTGGTCCAGATAGAAGTCCAGGTTCTTCTTAAACGCGACCTTTTCTTCGCAGCGGAGCACGCCGCCCAGGCGGTCCTTCTTCTCGCAGAGGATGACCTCGTGGCCGCGCGCCGCGCAGTCGAGGGCAGCTTCCATGCCGCCGGGGCCGCCGCCCGCGACGAGAACTTTCTTTTTCACCTTCGCGAGAGGCGCCTCATAAAGCGAATCCAGCTCGCGGCCGCTCAGCGGGTTGATCGCGCAGTAAGGCTCGCCGTTCGTCAGCTCGCTGGAGAAGCAGGACAGGCAACGCAGGCAGCGCTTCGCCTCTTTCGCACGGCCCGTACGCCACAGGATCGGGAAATCCGGCTCGCAGATGAACTCGCGGCCGCACTCGACGACGTCCGCCTGCCCGGTCGCGATGATCTCTTCCATCAGCTCCGGGTCGGACAGCGCGCCGATCGCCGCCACAGGCGTCTTCACATGTTTCTTTATCTCCGCCGCGTACTTCACGTTCACGCCGTCCGGCTGGAACAGCGAGGGATGCGTGACGGTGAAGACCTCGTCGACCTCGTGGTTTCCGGCCGACACGTGGATCAGCTGGCAATGATCCTCAATCTGCTTCGAGATCGCGATGCCGTTCTCGATGTCATAGCCGCCGTCGTAGCACTCGGAACCGCTGATGCGGACCTCGATCGGAAACGCCGGGCCCAGCGCGCGGTGGATCGCGTCGCAGATCGAGACCAGCAGTCTGGCACGATTCTCGATATCCGGGCCGCCCCACTTATCCGTGCGGGTGTTCGTGATCGGCGAGAGGAACTGGTGCAGCATCCAGCCATGGCCGGCATGAATCAGGATCGCCCCGAAGCCCACACGCTTCGCCATGAGCGCCGCGTCGACGTACTTCTGAATCGTCCGCTCGATGAACGCCTCGTCCATCGGCAGGATCTCGCGGCCCGCCACTTCGCAGGCCACAGGACCGTAAGCCACGCCGCGCGCCTGTGCGCCGAACATTCCCAGATCGCGGTTCGCGAACATGCCGGTGTGCTGCAGCTCCATCGTCGGGACCGCGCCGCCGTCGCGGATCGCCGCCGCGATGCGGGCCATATCCATATCGACGTGGGGCGTGTCCATCGCGAGGTGCTTCTCGCCGCCCTTGCCGAACTCGCCGTCGACGATGCACTCGAACGTCGCCACGCTGGCCGCGCCGCCGCGGGCCCTGCGCCCGTAGTAGGCCGCCGCGCCTTCATTCGCGTGTCCGTCTCCGTGCACGTTCTGATATCCCGTCGGGGACGCGAAGATGCGGTTCCGGTACAGCTGGTTTCCCAGCCGGATCGGCTCGAACAGATGCGGGTAAGGACAATCTTTCTTCATACTTTCCTCCTGTGATAAAAAAACGAGGCGGGGAACAGCCCCCGCCTCGCGACGATCGCGCAAACGCCTCAGTGAATGATCGTTTTCAGGCCGTAACTCTCACAGATCTCCTTCATGTGCTCCATGAACTCATCCGTGGGCGGTTCCGCCTGCAGGACCTTATCATCTCCGATGCGCGCATATTTGGCCACTCCGAGATTATGATAAGGCAAAAGCTGCACGACTTCAACGCTTTCCCCGAGCTCCACGCAGAACTCCGCGGTCTCGCGCATGTTCTTCTCCGAGGCATTGAACCCCGGAATGATCGGCACGCGGATCTGGAACTTCCCGCCCGCTGCCGCGATCTTCCGCGCGTTCTCGAGGATCGGTCCGTTCGGGACCTTCACCACCGCTTCGTGCGTCGCGCTGTCCATGTGCTTCAGGTCCAGCAGGAAAATGTCCACGTAGGGCAGCACGCTCTCGACGACCGCCCAGGGCGCGAACCCCGTTGTGTCGAGCGCGGTGTGATAGCCGCGGTCCTTCAGCGCTTTCAGCAGCGCCAGCGTGAATTCGGGCTGGGACAATGCCTCGCCCCCCGACACGGTCACTCCGCCGCCGGTCCGGTCGAAGAACTGCTTATCCTTCTTCATCATCCGGACCAGCTCGTCGACCGTGTAGTCCGTGCCGGTCAGCTCGAGCGCCTTCGCCCGGCAGACCTTCGCGCAGTCCCCGCAGTTATCGCACAGGTCTCGCTTTACGTGCACGAGCTGCAGCGTGTACTCCGCGGGGTCGGCGCCCGGGTTCAGGTCGAGCGCGGTCCCGTCGACGCGGGTCTGCCCGTATTCGATCGCGCCTTTCTCGCAGGCTTTCAGGCACTTGTCATTGCAGACCTTCGTGCCCAGGCAGCGCATGGAAAACCAGGACAGCTGCTTATAGAACGCCTGCGACTCCGGGCTGTGGCACCAGGGACAGCGCAGCGGACATCCCTTCAGAAAGATGGTCGTGCGCACTCCGGGGCCGTCGTGCACCGAAAACGGCTGGATATCATATACTCTTCCCGTAATCATGACAGCTGATTCTCGGTACGGGCAATGATGTCTTCCTGCAGGTCTTTCCCCATGTCCACGAAGTACGCGGAGTAGCCGGCGATACGCACGACCAGATCCTTGTAATCTTCGGGGTGCTCCTGCGCGCGGCGCAGCGTGGCGGTGTCTACGATGTTATACTGAACTTCCATGCCGCCGTTCTCGAAGTACGACCGCGTGACGTCGATCAGTTTCCCGACGCCCTCGTCGTTCGACACGACCGACGGATGCATGCGAATGTTCAGCGCGACGCCGTCCATGAATTTGCCCTGCTCATAGATCTGCGACGAATAGAGCACGGCGGTCGGGCCGCAGTGGTCGCAGCTCTGGACCGGGCTCGAGCCGTCCGCGATCGGGTCGGGCATCTTCCGGCCGTTCGGGGTGCCCCAGGTGATGCGTCCCTGGCGCACGTGGTCGGAGGCGCCGTACAGACCGGCCTTATAGACCTTCGCGCGGGTGCTGTACATGGTCGAGCAGATCTCGTAATACAGGTCGGTGACCCACTTCATCTCCATGTCGGCGTAGCTGTCGCCGTTTCCGAAATGCGGGCACTCGTTGATGACCTGCTGACGCAGATCCTCATAGCCTTCCCAGTTCGCCATCGTGGCATCGTAGAGCTCGCGGGTCGTGCACAGCTTCTTATCGAAGCACATGTACTTGATCGCGGTGATGCTGTCCGCGCAGGACGACAGGCCCGTCGCGGTGCATCCGTAGGAGTTGTACTTCGCGCCGCCCCACGCGACGTCGGCGCCCTTCTCCATGCAGCCTTCCATCGAGATGGAAAGCGCGGGCTGCGGCGTCGTGTGCTCGCCGATCATCTCGGCGTAGTTGTGCGTCGATGCGAACATGTTCATGACGTGTGTCGCCTGCGCCTTGAACGCGTCCTTCACTTCCTCGATGTTCTCCATCTCGTACAGATAGCCGTTCTGCACGGTGGACTGCTCGCCGTTCAGCGGGTTGATGCCGTTGTTGATCGCCATGTCGAAGATGATCGACCAGAATGCCGAGCCGTGAGGCGGGCAGCCGTTCGGGGCCGGGTAATCCGTGCCGCAGCCGACGATCTCCTGGCAGCCGATCACGCCGTAGTCGCGCGCGTCGTGCAGGCTGAAGCCCAGCTCGCGGATCAGGCCCGGGATGATCTGCTCGTCGTTCTGGTACAACGGCAGGCCGCCGACCAGCTTCGAGGTCGCGATCGCGCACTCCCAGAGCTTCTGAGGCGAATTTTTATTAAACCGCAGCGAGATCGTGGGATCGTGCAGTTCGAGGCGGCCGACGGTCTCCAGGATCATGTAGGTGCAGTCATTGGTCGCGTCCTCGCCGGTGTCGGGATCGACGCCGCCGCAGGTGGTGTGCTGCCAGGTATTGCCCACGCCGGTGGTATCCGCGACCACGTCCGGGGCGATGCCGTAGGAGCAGTTCGCCTTCAGGAAGAACATGTCGATGAGCTCCTGCGCGAATTCCTTCGTCAGGGTGCCCGCGGCGATCTCCTTCTCGTAGAACGGATAGATATACTGGTCGACGCGTCCGAGCGCAGCCGAGGGGTTCGAAGTCTCGGCGGTGTAGAACAGCTGGTACATCATGATGCCCTGCAGCGCCTGCCAGAAAGTCTTCGCAGGACCTTCGACGAGCTGATACAGGTTCTCGGCCATGACCTTCAGCTCGGCCTTCCGCGCCTCGTCGGTGCAGACCTCGTACTTCTCCTGCACAGCGTCCGCGTAGCGCTTCACGAAGACCATCGCGGCGTCGCAGGTGATCACGGCGGCCTTGTAGAACGTGTACTTCCGCACGTCCTCGCCCATCAGGCGGTCATAGTGCGCGTCGAGCCATGCCTGCGCCTCGTCGCGGATGGCCTTGTAGCCGACGGAAATGATCTTCTTATAACCCGCGACCAGGTGTCCCAGCGGAAGCGACAGCGGCGCGATGTAGCCGGGCGTGTCCTTCGGGACGTAGCTCGTGCAGCGAAGTCTCGTCAGCTCCTCATAATAATCCGGCTGCCAGGCCGCCACGGCGTCGCCGCAGGCCTTGTCCTGCCAGAACGGAATGCCGACTTCCTTGATCCACTTCACGTCGTCGGGGTGGATGCGCTGCAGCGCGGGCGAAGTCTTCGGGTTATGCCAGTAGCCGTCCTCCTCCATGCTCCAGACGCCCGCGTCGACGAGATCGCAGATCCAGTAGGACTTGTGAGAGAACTCGCCCCACTCCGGGTACTGCGCGCTCGAGAACATGTGCGAGCCCTTCGAGCCGACGATCAGTTCCTCGTCGCCGATATACAGATCGCACTGGTTCGCGTAATCGAGCTGGGTCAATGCCTTCTTAATGATCGGAATCGTGTTTCCGAGGCGTTTATAGCTCTCGGTGACGATCTTCGCACGGCTCAGGTCGAAGGTCAGCTCCCTGTCCCTGATCTTCGCGCGGTAGCCGACGACTCTGTCGGTGATCGGACTGAATTGATACATGAGAATCCCTCCCTTTTTCATATACGGTTTCCGGCCCGGCCGGAACGGAACACTTTTCTGTTTATTATTGTAGGGCAATATATCGGAAAAAGATAGCCAATTTATCTGAATTTAACAATTATTCTTTGCTGATTTGTTCGAGATTTACAAAATGAAAATAATATTTACAAAATCACATAGAAAATGCCGGCGGTATTCACCGCCGGCATCCGCTCTTTCTCGTCAGGTCAGCTCCCAAATGCTCAAAACGTTCCGATGTCCAGCGCCGCGAAGTACCCCTGCGCCGTCGCCTCGCCGATCCGGGCAGGCATGCGCGCGTCGCCGATGATGTCGACGAACGGAGCACTGTCCGCGATCCGGAGATAGAGCTCCCGGTCCGCCTTCATGCCGACTGCGTGGAACACGGAGTCCGCGCGCAGGGACTTCTCCTCGCCCGCTTCCTCATACACGACCGCGTCCCCGGTGATCTCCTTTACGGTCACGTGCTCCTTCAGCTCCACACCGTACTTGTCGACCGCGTACATGACGCCCCACTTATAGCTGGTCCCGACTCCCATGAGGCAGTCGAACGCCTCGAGCACGGTCACATGCTTTCCCTGCTCCGCGAGCCATGCCGCCGTCTCAACGCCGGAAAGGCCGCCGCCGATGATGACGATCTCGTCTCCTTCCGCGAGATCAGGATGATAATAGACGTCCAGCACGCCTTTCGCCCGGTCGATGCCGGGGATCGCCGACGGCGTCACCTGATGCGCGCCCGTCGCGACGATGACGTGATCCGGCGCCATTTCCGCCACGAACTCCGGAGTCGCCTCGGTGTTCAGCATGACCCGGAATTTCCCGCTCGCGGCCGTATTCTGCAGATACTTCACGTAGCGCTGCAGATCGGGCTTCAGATCGTCATGTTCCGCGTACAGCAGCGTTCCGCCGATGCGGTCCTTACGCTCGACCAGCGTCACGTCGTGTCCGCGCTCCGCCGCGGTCAGCGCCGCCTGCACGCCGCCCGGGCCGCCGCCTATGACCAGGACCTTCTTCGGGTCCTTCGCTTTCCCGGCGTCCTCCGGGAACCCGATCCGCGTCTCGTGCGCGGTCACCGGGTTCACGCTGCAGTGGAAGAAACGCGTGGCATTGTCCCCGTCGGTGCAGCGCATGCAGCGCAGGCACGGGATGACCTCGTCCTCGCGGCCTGCCTTCACCTTATTCGGCATGCAGGGATCCGCGATCAGCGCGCGCGACAGCGACACGCCGTCCGCGTCGCCCGAGGCAATGATCTCCTCCGCCATCTCCGCGCTCATGATCGAGCCCAGCAGGAACATGGGGATGCGCACCTTCCCGGTCGCCCGGATGCGCCGAATGAACTCCCGGTTCAGCATCCAGGGCATGTAGGTGCTCGGCATGCTGTAGATCCAGCCGTCCGTCGTGATCTCCGCCAGATCGATATACTCCTGCGCCCGGCTGAGGAATTCCGCGATATCTTCCGGCGTGAAGCCGCCCTCGACGCGTTCGCTGCCGCTGATGCGGATCGTGATCAGCATCCGGTTTCCGACGCGCTCGCGCATGCGCTTCAGGCACATCAGCGGGAAGCGCATCCTGTTCTCGAAGCTGCCGCCGTACTCATCGGTGCGGGTGTTGATGAACGGGGAGAAAAACTGCGCGAACAGCCACGAGTGGCCGGCGTGCACATGGGCCATATCGAAGCCCGCTTTCAGGCAGTATTCCGCGGACGACGCGTACGCCTCCGCGACGTCGTCCATATCCTTTTCGGTCATCTGGGTGATCAGCATCGGAACGTCGCCGTACTGCGTGATCTCGGTCACCGGTCCCAGCAGGTTCCGGTCATTGTACCAGGTGCGCGCGTTCCGGCCGCCGTGCGTCAGTTCGGCGCTCGCGAGGGCGCCGTGAGACCGGATCGCCTCCGACATCTCTCCGAAGATGTTCAGGTTCTTATCGAGCAGTTTGATCGGCGGAGTGTGGGTCGAGCCGTCACAGATCGGGACCTCGCCGAGGTTCACGATCGCCGCGCCGCCTTTCGCCTTATGCTCCAGATATCCGACGTACTGATCCGTCGGGCGTCCGTCCACGACCTGGAACAGCATGTTCGGCGCGGACATGATCCGGTTCTTCAGAATACGTCCGCGCACTTCCAGCGGCGCAAACAAATGCGGATATTTCGTCATCGTATGATCTCCTTTCCGTGAAGGCGTGCCGGAAGGCCGGGCCGCGGACCGCTCCGCGCCCTTTCACCGTCCTCACCTCCCATACATCTTCGTCATCGCCCGGAGCCGCGCGGCCAGTGCCTCCGCCCCCGAACCCGTGATCTGCTCCGCGGTAACGCGCCAGCTCCAGTTCTCGTCTGACACCGTGCCCGGTTCGTTCATACGCGCCTCGCTGCCCAGCCCGAGGACGTCCTGCAGCTGCATCATAAACAGGTCCGCCGCAGAGGCCATGCCGCCGCGGATCACGCCCCAGAGCGGTCCTTCCTCGTCATTCAGTCCGAGATAGGCCTTCGCGAACGCGGTTTCCTCCTCCGGGCCGTGCGCGAGCCAGCCGGCCAGGGTGTCATTGTCATGCGTGCCGGTGTAGCACACGCAGTTCTTTTCATATTTATGCGGCAGATAAGCGCTGTCCGCCTTCGGATCGAACGCGAACTGCAGGACTTTCATGCCCGGCAGTTTCGAGTCTTCCAGCAGCCGGAACACGTCCTCCGTGAGCGTGCCCAGGTCCTCCGCGATCATCTCCAGTTCATTGAACCACGAAGTCAGGCGGCCGATCAGGTCCATGCCCGGGCCCGGTTCCCAGCGTCCCTCCTTCGCGGTCTTCGCGTCTGCCGGGATGCTGTAATAGCTCGCGAAGCCCCGGAAATGATCGATCCGGAGCACGTCCACGAGGCCGCTCAGCCAGCCGATCCGGTCGATCCACCACCGGTAACCAGTCTCGCGGATGAAATCCCAGTCGTAGAGCGGGTTCCCCCAGAGCTGTCCCTCCTCGGAAAAATAATCCGGCGGGCAGCCCGCCACGCGCGTCGGGCGGCCGTCCGCGTCCAGCTGGAAGCAGTGCCGGTGCGCCCACACATCCGCGGAATCCAGCGGGACGTAGATCGGGATGTCCCCGATGATCTTTATTCCTTTCTCCCGCGCATATGCCCGCAGTTTATCCCACTGCGTCCGGAAAACGAACTGGACGAACGCCTGATAGTCCGCCTCGCCGCGAAGCTCCCCGGTGTCGGGCAGTTCCCTGCTGTTCCGGTACTCCGCGGGCCATTCGGTCCAGGACGCCCCGCCGAACTGTTTCTTCAGCGCGCGGTAGAGGCAGTAATCGCGGAGCCAGCGGTCATTCGCCTCGCAGAACGCGCGGAGCCCGCCGCGAAGCTCCGCGAATTCCTCATCCGCGGCTTCGTGAAAGCGCGTCCACGCATACCGCAGCACCGCGTCCTTGGCGGCACGGGCCTTCACATGATCGACCCGGCTGCCGCCGGCGCCGGCCCGCTTCCCGTGAATCTCCCTGAATATCTGCTCCACGGTCTCCCCCGCGATGAGCCCCGCTTCGACCAGTCCCTCGGGGTCGATCCAGGCCGGATCGCAGGCGAACGCCGAGTCCGTCTGGTAGGGCGAAGCTCCTCCCGAAGGCTGCCCCATCGGCAGGATCTGCCAGCAGGACTGTCCCGCGTCAGCCAGAAAGTCCAGGAACCTCCGCGCTCCCGCGCCGAGGTCCCCGATACCGTATTCGGACGGCAGTGCCGTCACCGGAAGAATGATGCCGCTCGATCGATGCATTTGCTTTTAAGCCTCCATAAGGGTCGCGCTCGGACTGGTAGTCCGAGCCGCGATCCGGCTTCGCCGGACATATCCCCGCCTGCGGCGGGCACATGCCATATCGCTGCGGCGAATTCCGATGAATTCGCCTCCGCTCAGATATCCAGCGCGCGATAGTAGCCCTGCGTCACCGCATCGACCACGCGGCCGGCCTTAATGCTGTCGCCGATCTCGAAGACGCGCGGCGCGGCATTGTAGAAACTGTCAGCTAATTCGCGGTCAGGCTTCATGCCCGCGGCGAGCAGTATTGAATCGGCCTCCAGGGTGATCTCGCCATCCGGTCCCCCGCAAACCAGCCCGGCATCGGTCACGGCTTTAGCCACAGTGTTCGTAAGGATCTTAATGCCGCTCTCCCTGATGTACATGTTCATAGCGTTTTTATGCATGAAGTACGCGTCCGGCGCCCAGTCATCCCTCATCTCGACGATCGTGACATCCTTCCCCAGGCCGTCCAGGTAGATGCTCGCTTCGGCTCCGACATGGCCGCCTCCGATGATGACCACCTTTTGTCCCAGCGCGGGGGGATCCTGATGCAGCGCCTCCAGCCCTGCGACCTTTCCGCTGGCCATGCCTTCCTCGATACCGGGAATCGGCGGGATGATCTGGTTCGCTCCGATTGCTACCATTATCACATCGGGCTCCATCGCGGCAGCCTCCTCCGCAGTCAGCGCATGCCCGAGATGCACTTCGACGCCCTCGCGTGCGAGCCGGCCCTCGAGGACCTTTACGAAGTTGAACATATCCTGCTTAAACGGCATGTGCTGCTCCGCGCGCAGCGCGCCGCCGAGCGCCGGCGCCTTCTCATACAGGCTGACGCTGTGCCCGCGCTGCGCCGCCGTGATCGCCGCCTCCATGCCGCCGACGCCGCCGCCGACCACGATGACCTTCTTCGGCGTGGTCGCGGGCGGAGCCTGGAAGCTCTCGAGCTCGTTCCCCACCACCGGGTTAAACGCGCAGCAGAACGTGCGGTTCGTCAGGTAGTTATAGAAGCAGGTGTAGCACCGGCAGCAGCGGTTGATGTCGTCCGCATGCCCGGAAAATGCCTTCTCGGGGAAGTACGGGTCGCAGATCGACTGGCGCGCCAGCTCGATCAGGTCCGCCTTCCCGCTCGCGATGATCTCCTCCATCTGGTCCGGGTCGTTCAGACCGCCCAGCGTCGCGACCGGGGTCTTCACGTGCTTTTTGATCTCTTCGGCCAGATAGACGTTGCATCCGTGGTCGCGGAACATCGAGGGATGCGTGATCGTGAACACGTCGTCGTCCTCGTGGACGCCGGCCGAAACGTGAAGGATGTCGACCTTTCCGTCGAGCGCCTTCGCCATCTCGATGCCGTCCTCAAGTCCGTAGCCGCCCTGAATCATCTCGGCGCCGCTCATACGGAACTCGATCGGGTAGTTCCCGCAGGCCTTGCGGATCTTCTCGATCACGAGCAGCGGGAAGCGCATGCGGTTCTCAAGCGAGCCGCCCCAGCGGTCGATCCGATGATTCATGCTCGGGGACATGAACTGATGCAGGAGCCAGCCGTGGCCGCCGTGGATCAGGATCATGTCAAAGCCGACGTCCTTGCAGAACTTCGCGGCGTTCGCGAAGCAGTCCGTGATGCGCTCGATGTCCTCCTCGGTCATCGCCTTCACGGGCAGGCCCTCGGGGTTCACCTCGTCGTTCGGGCCGTAGATGTCCGGGATCGTGTTCTCGCCGTGGCTGCGCGCGCCCGCGTACTTTCCGCCGTGGGCGAGCTCCATGACGGCGAGGCAGTTATGCCGGTGCAGGTGGTTCACGACCTCCTTCAGCGAGGGATAGCTCATGACGTCGTAGAGCTTCACTTCCTTCGTATGCGTGCGGCCGTCGGGATCGACGATGCCCAGGCCCAGGCACACCGACGAAAGTCCGCCGCGTCCGCGGTTCTCATGAAACGCGATATCTTCCTTCCGCATGCAGCTGTCGGAATCCATCTCGGGACTCGACATGGGAGCGCCGAGAATGCGGTTCTTAAAGGTCAGGTTCCCTACTCGGAAGGGGCTGGCCAGATTCGGATAATACTTGTTTTTCATCTCGATCTCCTTTTATGCTCTCAAGGGCAATGCCGTCGGGCCGTTTATCACTGCCGCCCTTTTTCTGTATCGTTCTTCTTTAGTGTATTAAAAAATGTCCGCGTCCGCAATGAAACCTTGCGCGGGCAGGCATTGCCCTCAAAAAAAGAGCTGCCGCACCGCAGTGTAGCAGCTCCGTTCCTTTTTTCGGTCTTCGCAGACCTCCGCAGGGGTTTACACACCCGCTTCCTGATCCCTGTGGCCCATGTACTCGGTCATGCTGACGAGCTGGTTCGCATAGCCCCACTCGTTATCATACCAGGCGATCAGCTTCACGAAAGTGTCGTCCAGCATGATGCCGGCCTTCGAGTCGAACACGCAGGTGCAGAAGTCACCGCGGATATCCTGGGAGACGATCTCGTCGGTGTTATACTCCAGGATGCCCTTCAGCTCGTTCTCGCTGGCCTTCTTCATGGCCTCGCAGATCTCCTCGTAGGTCGTGGGCTTCGTCAGCTGCGCGGTCAGGTCGACCACGGAGACGTCCGCCGCGGGGATACGGAAGCTCATGCCGGTCATCTTACCCTTCACGGCGGGCAGGACCTTACCGACGGCCTTCGCCGCGCCGGTGCTCGACGGAATGATGTTTCCGTACACCGAACGGCCGATGCGCCAGTCCTTCTCGTCCTTCGCGTCGACGGCCTTCTGCTTCGAGGTCGAAGCGTGGACGGTCGTCATCAGCGCGCGCTCGATGCCGAAGTTATCCAGCAGGACCTTCGTCAGCGGAGCCAGGCAGTTCGTCGTGCAGGACGCGTTCGAAACGATCTTCATCGAAGGATCGTAATCCTTCTCGTTCACGCCCATGACGAACGTCGGGGTCGAGGCATCCTTACCGGGGGCGGAAAGGATGACCTTCTTCGCGCCGCCCACGAAATGCTTCGCAGCGCCTTCCTCGGTCAGGTACTTGCCGGTCGCCTCGATGATGTACTCGGCGCCCACGGACGCCCAGTCGATCTTCTCGGGATCGTCTTCCGTGAAGACGGGGATGCGCTTTCCGCCGACCACGAGAGCGTCGCCGTCGATGTCTACCTGATCATACAGACGTCCGAATACGCTGTCGTACTCGAGCTGATATTTCATGCGCTTCAGATCCGCTTTTCTGTAATTAATAGCGACTACGTCAATGTCGGTCTCGCGCTGCAGGAGGATCCGCAGGATCACTCTGGAAATACGTCCGAAACCACTGATACCAACTTTAACTGCCATATTTTTCTCTCCTTCATACAACTGAGTTTTTCCGGTCTTCAGTCTGGGCCTCCGCCCGGATCGTTAATTATTATACATCAATCTCTATATCTCTTCCAGTCTTATGACGGAATTCATGCCGATGACCGATGATTTCTCGAACAGGCTGACTTCTCCGCCCTCTCCGTTCGTGACTTTTCCTCCGGCCTCCTCGATGATCACGGACGCCGCCGCGTAGTCCCAGGGGCACAGCCGCAGCTCGAAGAAAAGGTCCGCACGGCCGCAGGCCACATAGCACAGGTCGAGCGTCGACGAACCCGTCCGGCGCAGGTCCGCGGTCAGCTTCAGGTACTTCAGGTAAGCCGCGGCGGAGGCCTCGTTCAGCTCGGGATAGTACGAGCAGGTCCCGAAGAAGGTCAATGCCTGCTCCAGCGGCAGATCGCTCACCCGGATCGGCGCGCCGTTCAGGAACGCGCCCTGCCCGCGCATCGCGGAAAACAGCTCGTCGCGGTACGGATCGTAGACCGCGCCCGCGTACCGCTTCCCGTCCACCGCCACGCCGATCGAGACGCAGCTGTGCTTCAGCCCTTTCAGGAAATTATGCGTGCCGTCGATCGGATCCACGATGAAGAGCACGCCCTCCTCGCAGCGCTCGTTCACGTCGCTCTCCTCGCCGATGAAGTGCGAGCCCGGCGCGATCCGCGCGAGTTCCTCCTGGATGACGTCCTGGACCATCTTGTCATACTTCGTGACGAAGTTCCCGGATCCTTCCTTGACGGAAACGCCGGCGCGGTCGGCGTCGGCGTTCAGGATGATCTGCCCGCAGCGCTTCGCGAGGGCGCAGACCTGTGTAAACTGTTCGTTCGTAAACATCATTCTTTACCGTTCCAGCAATAAGTGCAGAGTTTGCAGGGCTCGATCCCCACAGAGTTCACCATGTCGTCGAGCCGGTGGAAGTTCAGCGTCGTGAAGTTCAGCTGCTTCCGGATGTCCTCGACCATCGCCTTATAGCAGGTGTGGTCCGGATCCGCGTAGTTCGCGAGCGTCTCCTGCGAGACGTTCTCTCCTTCACGGTCCCGGATGATCCGCCTGGTGATCAGGTCGAACTCCGAGTTCGTGCGCGAGAAGTTCAGGTACTTGCACGGGAACACCAGCGGCGGGCAGGCGGGCCGGATATGGACTTCCTTCGCGCCGTTGTGATACAGGAATTCCGTGGTCTCGCGCAGCTGCGTGCCGCGGACGATCGAGTCGTCGATCAGGACCATGCTCTTCCCGTGGATCAGCTCCTTCACGGGTATCAGTTTCATGCGCGCGACCAGATTCCGCTGGCTCTGGTTCGTGGGCATGAACGAACGCGGCCAGGTCGGCGTGTACTTAATGAACGGGCGGGCGAACGGAATGCCCGAGCGGTTCGAATAGCCGATCGCGTGAGGAACGCCGGAGTCCGGAACGCCCGCGACCATGTCCGCGTCCACGCCCTGACCGGAGGCCAGGTCTCTGCGCGCGAGCGCGTCGCCGCAGTTATAGCGCATCATCTCAACATTGACCCCCTCGTATGTGGCGGTCGGATAGCCGTAGTAGATCCACAGGAACGTGCAGATGCGCATCTCGTTCCCGGCGGGCTTCACATCCTCGACGCCGTCGGGCGTGATGAACACGATCTCGCCCGGGCCGAGCTCCCGCACGTCTTCATAGCCGAGGTTAAAGTACGAATAGCTCTCGAAGGCGACACAGTATGCGTCCTCCTTCTTTCCGATGACCACCGGGGTGCGGCCCAGACGGTCGCGCGCGGCGAAGATGCCTTCCGGGGTCATCAGCAGCAGGGACATCGATCCCTCGACGACCTCCTGCGCGTAGTGGATGCCGTCCGGGAAGCTCCCTTTCCCGCAGATCAGCGAGGCGACCAGCTCGACCGAGTTTACGACACCGGAGCTCGTCCCCATGAAGTGCGTGGTTCCGGTGTCGAACGAGTTCTGCACGAGCTCCTCGGTATTATTGATCTTTCCGACCACGGTCAATGCGAAATCGCCCAGATGCGAACTCACCAGCAGCGGCTGCGGATCGTAGTCCGAGATGCAGCCGATTCCGACCGTGCCCTTCAGATCCAGCACGTCCCGCTCGAACTTCGTGCGGAACGGAGAGTTCTGAATGTTATGGATCGCGCGGTCGAAACCGCCCTCACGGTCGTAGACCGCCATGCCCGCGCGCCTGGTGCCCAGGTGCGAGTGATAGTCCGTTCCGAAAAACAGATCCGTCACGCAATCATGTTTAGATGCTACTCCGAAGAAACCACCCATGATCAATCCTCAATTCTGTTAATTTGCCAAATCAGCATTTCCGAATGCCGCCGTTATCCTAAAACTTCGCTTTCCGCAGGCCCGCCAGGAAGAGCACGACGCAGATGATGAAGCACGGCATGAGCACGAGCCACGCGCCGCGCGTCCAGCCGAAGGCCGTGATGGCCTGGCCCATAAAGATCGAGCCGATGAACATTCCGACGTTCTGCGTGCACCCGATCATGGCGTTCGCTGCCGGAACGTCGTCCGGCCGGTCCACGGTCTGGGGGATGGCCTGCGTGATGCAGGACGGCACGACGCCGCCCACGATGCCCGCGGGGATCGCGATCGCGTAATACAGCGCGGGGATTCGGCACACGAAGACCACGCAGGTATACAGTATGCCGATGAAAAGCGCGCCGAGCAGCAGCCACTTCCGGTTCTTCAGCCAGTCCGCGACCGCGCCGGACACCGGCGCGAAGATCGCGCCCGCCACGCCGAACATGGACGAGATCATGGTCGCGAAGACCAGCGTCGTCCCGAGTTCCGACTGCAGATACGTAGTCAGGAAGCCGTTCACGCCCATGAACGCGGCCTCGTCCAGCAGGAAGATCAGGGCCAGCATCCACAGCGTCTTGTTTTTAAACGCGCGGCGGATGCTTCCTTCGCCCGCCGCCCTGCGGCCGCCCGGGCCGGCGGCGGACTGTCCCGCGGCCTGAGCCTCCGCCGGTTCCGCGTACAGAACGACGAACGCGACGCCGACGATCACGTCGAACACGACATTGCCCCACCAGACGGCCGTGTGCGGAAGCCCGCGGGACTCCGTCACCCATCCGTACAGCACGGGGCAGATGCACATGCACAGGGCCACCCACATGGACCAGATGCCCAGAGCCAGACCACGGCGCTCGGGGCCGAACCACGGCGCGATCGCACTCGCGCCCGCGACTCCCATGACGCCCATGCCGGCGCCCTCGATGATCCGGCTGACCATAAACAGCGCGAGATTCCCGGACGCCAGCGCCCCCAGGAGGGAGCCCACCGCCGAGCAGCCCACCGCGACCAGGATCGCGTTCCGGATCCCGATCTTACCGATGATCGCCGCGGTCGGGAAGGCGAGGATAAAGCCCATCACATAGAACAGGGCAATGACCCAGCCCAGTACGTTCGCGTCGAATCCGTAGATGCTCATGATCAGCGGCGCGAGCGACGTGACTTTCGCCATGTTCGCGGCGCAGGTGCAGCCTGCCAGAAAACAGACTGCCAGCACGACCCAGCCGTATCTGCTTTTTACGCTTTTCGTCCGCACATGCATGGCCGGTCACTCCGCGAAATATTCGTCATACCACACCAGGAAGGTGTAGATGGTCCAGACCTTTCTCCAGAGGTCGCTGTCGCCCGCCAGATAATCCGCCAGGATCTTCGCGATCTCGTCTTTCCTAAAGAACTTCTCCGCCGCCGCGCTTTCGAACTTCGCGCGCACGTCGGCGTTATACCGCTCGTCTGCCATCCAGATGCGGATCGGCACGATGAAGCCGAGCTTCTTCCGGAAGGCGATCTCGTCGGGCAGGACTTTCGCCGCGGCCGTGCGGAACGCCACCTTGTTCTGTTCCGGATCGACCTTGAACCGCGCGGGCAGCCGCGAAGCGATGTCGAAGATCCGCCGGTCCGTCAGCGGCATGCGGATCTCGAGGCCCGCGGCCGTGCTCATCTTATCCACGTTCAGGTAGATGTCGCCCTCGAGCCAGACGCGGATGTCGATGTCCGCCATCCGGGTCAGCGGGTCGAGGCCCTCGGTCTCTTCATAATAGTCTTTCACCAGATCGATCGGCAGGACCGAGGGGTCGTAATGCGCGAGGATGCGCTCCTTTTCGTCCTCCTTCATGATGTTCGTGTTTCCGACGTAGAAGGTCTTCAGGTTCTCGCCGTAGCGTTCGGCGTTCCGGTACATGTTGTAGCCGCCAAAAAACTCGTCGGCGCCCTCGCCCGAGTAGCAGAGCTTCGTATGCTCCGCCGTGGCCAGGCACCCCAGCGTGAACACGATCGCGGAGGCGTCGCCGAGAGGCTGTTCCATGTTCCGCATCACGAACGGAACGATGCCGAAGAACTCCTCGGGGCTAACCTTTTTCACATGATGCGTGCGGCCCAGAAGCTCCGCCGTGACCGCAGCCACGCGGGACTCGTCGAAGCGTTCCTCGTCATAGCCGCAGGAGTCGCAGGCCTGCGCGTCGGAGACCGCCAGCACGTAAGACGAGTCGACGCCGCCCGAGAGGAAGGACTCCGCGGTCTCGTCCGCGGTCTTCACTTCCGGCATGACGACCTTCGTCAATGTCTCGTGGATCTCGTCCGCCCACTCTTCGAGGGTCTTCGTCTCATCCGGGTGATACGCCGGCGCCCAGTAGCGGGTGACGGTGAGGGCGTCCGCGGTGCCGGCAATGCCCTTCTTCCAGACCAGATAATGTCCCGGCATCAGCTTCTTCACGCCCTTAAAGAACGTGTCCTCGCCCGCGGCATAGGTCAGCGAGAGGTAGATCTGGAGCATCGGCTCATTCAGCTCTTTCACGAACTTCGGAGAATCCATGATCTCGCGGATCATGGTCCCGTACAGCAGTTCGCCGTCCGCCGTGACATAGTAATAAAACGGCTTCGTACCGAACTGGTCGCGCAAGGCAAAGACCTCGTCCGCCTCGTCGTCGTACAGCGCGAACGCGAACATGCCGTAAATGTGATCGGCCATCTCATGTCCCCAGGTCTCGTAGGCCCGGGCCAGGATGGCCTCTTCCTTCTCCGCGCGCGGGAGCGTACGGTCAATATTCAGCTCGGTACAGAGCTGCTCGTGATTTCGAATGTGTCCGCGATAGGTCTTAACTGTGATCATGCTTTTTCAGGCTCCTGTGATCCGATCATCCGGTCTCCGCGCCGACGGTTCGGAACGCTGCGGCGCTCCCTGCCTTCCCGGCGCAGGCAAACATGAAAGCAATGGTACTATAGCACACAAAAATTTTTCCCGCCACAACGCGAGACGCAGTTTCGCGTGCGGCGGGAAAAACAAATAACGGGTTTTCTGACATAACGGAGATCAGACCATATGCTCCGTTCTCCGGATGAAGTCGTCCTGGACTTTCTTGCCCAGTTCGACGAACGCGGCCGAGAAGCCGGCGATGCGGACGATCAGGTCCTTATACTCGTCCGGGTGATCCTGCGCGTCGTACAGGGTGTCGGCGGAGACGACATTGAACTGGACCTGCATGCCGCCCAGAGCGAAGTACGCGCGGATCAGGTCTTTGATCTTCGCCTCGCCTTCCTCGCTCTTCATGACGGTGGGCGAGAACTTGATGTTCAGCTGGTCGCCGTTTCCGATGTCGATCTGCGGCAGCTTCGCGGCGGACTTGATGTAGGCGGTCGGGCCGTGCTTGTCCAGACCCTGCTTCGGGCTGATGGCCTCGGCCAGCGGCTCGCCGGAAAAACGTCCGTCGGGCGTCGCCGCGGTGCGGTTTCCGTAGACCACGTTCATCGTCATCGTGAACGTGCCGGGTCTCCAGCCGCCGCGCGGTCCCTGTGCGTTATTAATGATGTCGCAGAACACCTGCATGCCCCAGGTCGCGTACTTGTCGACGTAGTCGTCGTCATTTCCGTAATGCGGGCAGACGTTCGTGATGTACTGCTGCAGCTCCTCGTAGCCTTCCCAGTTCGCCTGCAGGGCGTCGTACAGCTCGCGGGTCGTGCAGATCTTCTTATCGAAGCAGCACCACTCGATCGCGGCGAGCGAGTCCGCGACGTTTCCGATGCCGCAGCAGGTCACGCCGGTCGAGTTATACTTCGCGCCGCCCCAGGTCACGTCGTAGCCGGACTCCATGCAGCCGTCCGTGGTCGCGGAAGCGAGCGGGCAGGGGATGGTCTGGCGGTACGCGATCTCGGCGATGTTCGCCAGCGACACGTGCCAGTTCAGGTAGAACTCCGCGGTCTTCTTCACGGCTTCCTTCACCTGCTCCATGTTCTCGAACTCGTACAGGTATCCGGTCGCGGGGCCGCCCTGGTAGCCGTTCAGCGGGTTGATGCCGTTATTCAGCGAGATGGCGACCGCCTGGCCGTAGTTCCAGAAGCTCTCCGCTCCGGACGCACCGCAGCACGGCCACTCGTTTCCGGTGCCGGCGGGCTCGACGCAGCCGATCAGGCAGTAGTCGCGCGCGTCCTCCAGCGTGTAGCCCTTCTTCAGCAGGACCGGGATGATGATGTCGTCGTTCTCGAACGTCGGCATGCCGCCGGCACGGGACGAAGACGCGATCGCGAGCGACCAGAGGTCGTCCGGAGTGCCCTGGTGAATACGCAGCGACAGCGACGGGCTGTACAGATACAGGCGTGCGTAGGTCTGGATCAGCATGTAGGACAGGGCGTTCGAAGCGTCATTCCCCTCCTTGTCCACGCCGCCCACCGAGAAGTGCTGGCCGCTCTCCACGGTCATGTCGTGATGTTCGTACTTCACGGTGCCGTCCGGCATCTCGATGACGTCCGGCGGCTGGCACGCCTCACCGCGCGTATACTCGGCGGCCTTAAGGATGAAGCTGTCGACGATCTCCTGTGCGAACTCCTCGGTGATCGCGCCGGAAGCGAGGTCGGCCTCGAGGAAGTGGCCCGCGTACTGATCGATGCGGCCGAAGGTCACGCCGTGGTTCTGGCCGTCCAGGCACAGGCACAGCATATAGAAGTTGATCGCCTGCATGGCCTCCCAGAAGTTCCGGCAGGGATACTCGATGATGTGTCCGAACATGTCGGCCATCTGCTCCAGCTCGGCCTTCCGCTTCGCGTCGAAGCGGTCTTCCTTCGCCATGCGCGCGCACTCTTCGCCGTAGCGCTTCGCGAGTGTGATCATGCCCTCGCAGACGATCGAGACCGACTTATAGAAGATGTACTTCTCGCCGTCCATGCCCTGCATGTGACCGGCCATCTCCTTCATCTTCTGCTCGGCCTCTTCCTTGATCGCCTTCATGCCGACGTGGACGACCTTGTTATAATTCGCGCAGAAATGGCCCTGGCAGCGCACGCCGATCAGGTTTCCGCCGCCGCGGTTCAGACCGTAGTCGAGCGCGCCGGACTTATGCAGGTCCCAGCACTCGTCGGGAACGCAGGCCGAGATCTTCTCGGCCGAGCTGCGGCCCTTCCAGAACTCCGCCGCCTCACGGAAGATCTGACGGTCCTCGTCGGTGCACATGTTCCGGCAGCCGTCGGTCTGGTAGGTGATGCGGAAGGTCTCATCATCCGCGTTCATCGTGTCGAACAGCACGCCCGCGAACCACTCCACATAAGGCGTGATCGCACGGTAGGTGCGTCCCTGGTTCGCGACGATCAGCTCGGTGTCCTCGACGCGGACGGTCATCTGCTCGCACAGATCGCGGAAGAACTTCGCGCGCTTCATCAGCGGGTAGTCCGCCTCATACTTCCGGTACGACTCGGTGATGATCTTCGTGCGCTCCGCGTCCAGCCACATATCGTGATACTCGACGGCCTTAAAACGCTTTTTGATCTCAGCGATCCGCTCGGTGACGGGGCTGATCATGTCAACTCCTCTCATGATATGTTTCCTCCCTTCCATATATCAGTTCCGGGTATCGATCTTCTGATATAACTTTTGCTTTCTTCCCGTTCATCAGGTAAAGTGCAGATAGAAACCGCGGGCAATGCACGCATTGTCCTATTATTCTATAAACAGTATAGGTCTTTGTCGGGCTTTTACAATGTAAGAAAGCCCACCCTCATTGAAAAATTTCGAGAATCGTTATCAGATCTCCGAAAAGAGTCATCAGTTTTTCGAATAAGGAGATGCTATGAAAGTCAAATGCGCCCTCATCCAGCTCGCCTTCCGGAAAGGCGTCGATAATGCCCTCACGGCCGCCGAAGGCTTCATCGCCGAAGCGGCCGCAGACGGCGCGCAGCTGATCCTGCTGCCCGAGATGTTCTGCTGCCCCTACAGCACGAAGAAATTCCCGGAGTACGCTCAGCCCGACGACGGAGAGATGTGCCGGCGCATGTCGGCCGCCGCCGCGAAAGCCGGCGTCTGGCTGGTCGCCGGAACCGTTCCGGAGCTGGTACGGGAGGAGGACGGCACGGAGAAGATCTACAACACCGCTTTCGTCTACGGACCCAACGGGCGCGAGGTCTGCCGCCACCGGAAGATCCACATGTTCGACGTGGACGTCGCGGGCGGCGTCTCGATGCGGGAGTCCGACACCCTGGCCGCGGGGGACAGCATCACGATGTTCGACACGCCGTTCGGCCGCGTCGGCGTGGCGGTCTGCTACGATCTCCGCTTTTTCGAGATGTTCCGCCTCATGCAGAAGGCGGGCTGCGGCATCATCGCCGTTCCGGCCTGCTTCACCGCGAAGACCGGCGCCGCGCACTGGGAAGTCCTGTTCCGTTCGCGCGCGATCGACTGTCAGTGCTACCTGCTGGGCTGCGCCCAGACCCGGAACGACTCCGCCCCCTACGTCTGCCATTCACACTCGATCGCCGTCGATCCGTGGGGCCGCGTACTCGCGGACGCCGGCACGGACGAATGCATCGTCTATGCGGAGCTCGACACGGAAGTCACAGAGAAAGTAAAAGCGCAGCTGCCTGTGCTGAAGCAGCTGCGCGAAGACGCGTATCATCTGTAAAAAAGTGTTTTCAGGACTCTTCCGCGGCTGTGCCGGCGGTCGTATCGACAGGCGTTTTCGCGGTCGTACAGACAGCCGTGACGGCCGTTTCCGCTTCCCAGACAGCCGTCTCGACCGCCTCCGCCTCCCGGGCCGCCTCCGCCGCGGCACGTGCGGCCTCCGCCGTGGCACGTGCGGCCTCCGCCGCGCGCACTTCCTCGATCGGCTTCCAGCCTTCTCCGATATTCCGCATCTCCTCGGTGCTCCACAGGAACGGACGGAGCGCGCGGAGATCGTTCTCGGCGTACATCTTCATCCAGCTCTCGCCGACCCCGCGGACTCCCAGCCTGCGCGCCTCCCGCAGCGCGGTGCGCACTGCCGACGTTACGCTGTTATCCACGATCGCCGTGGTCACGACGTCACGGATGATCCGCATGATCATGCGGCGGAAGCGGAACAGATAGACCATGATATTGATCCGGTTCACCAGCCGCCTGATCGGGGTCATGGTGAGCGCTCCGATATCCGGGATGTTCTCGTCGTCGCCGATCAGGATCGCGAGGATCGCGCCGCCGGTCTGCTGGACCGCGGTCATCACGATATCCTTCGCGCCGGACGGCGGCTCCTTCTCCGCTCCGGTCAGGTTCACCAGAAGCGCGTTCAGGTCGTTCGGCAGGGTCGTCGCCGCAGGCTGAGTCGTACTCACGACGCCCGCGTCCATAAGCACGCTGGCCACGAACTGCGAGCAGAAGTAGTGATTCTTCATCTTCAGCGGGATGTAGATCAGCGCCAGAAACACGCCGACCGCGGCATACTTGTACGAATCCCGGTTCTCGCGGACTTCCTCGATCCGGTTTTTGATCGTCGTGTATTCCTCATCCGTCACGATCAGCTCGTAATAGACCGTCGTCGTGTCGGTCTTCCGCTTCGTTCCCTCGATATGAAAGCCCTTCAGGTTAAACGTGTAGAAGGTCTTCGGGTCCTCCTCCAGCGCGATCGCGGCATGCGAAAAATTCCCGGGCCGGAAAAACCAGACCAGGTTCTCGAAAAGATTATGCCGGCGCGACATCCGGACGATGACCTTCGCCATGCTGGATCAAAGCTCCTTCATCAGCGTTCTTGTTTCAGAGCGTGTACTCAGAGCTCTTTTTTCCAGAGGCCGTGCAGGTTGCAGTATTCCAGCGCCGCCACAGCCTCATCGCCTTCCGCCAGCGCGAAGACCGCGCAGGGAGCTTCGCCGGGGGCCAGCTTCTTGATCTGGACGCCCTGCTTCGTCTCCAGGACGATGAACTGGATATAATGCTCCTCAAGCATCGGATGATCGACTTCGCCGACCTTCACGGTCACGATGTTCCCCGCGATCTCGACGACCGGGATGTGCTTCTCGAACGCCGCCTCGACGGTATTCGGCTCAAGTTCCTTCATGGGCTGCCCGCAGCACATCGGCGTGCAGGGCTTTTCGATGATCTTCGTCACGAGGTTTCCGCAGCGCTCGCAAAGATAGTATTTCATAAGAATGACCTCCTTTTTATGTCCGGCCGGCACCGCGCGGCTTTCGGCCGGATATCTTCCTCCGATGATTTTACTCTTTTCCGCGGACGATATCAATGCCGCCCGGCACACAGCTGCCTCACAGACATAAACCAAGGCTGCCGGACGGATCCGGCAGCCTTCTGTCTCAGACGAATATTCCGACCGCTCCGGGCCGGCGCATATTTACATCCTTCCGATGTCTCTCGCCGCGTAGTGGCCCTGCGTCGTCGCCTGCCAGATGTTCTTCGGCATCACGCAGTCGCCGACCTGGTAGAACTCCGGCGCGCTGTCGCGGATCGCGTCCGCCGCGGCCCAGCGCGGCCTCATGCCCACCGCGTAGGCGATCGTATCGGCCTCGTAGAACTTCGTGCCTTCCGTGCCGTCCGCGGGGTACTCGGGCATGCCGAAGCGGAAGCCCGCTATCGCCGGCACTCCGGTGAACTCGCAGAGAACGCCGTTCTCGTTGATCTCGACCGCCTTCGTGGACGTGCTGATATGGATGCCGTACTTCTTCAGTTCCGTGCTGATCGCCAGGCCGTGCAGGCAGTTTCCGCCGTCGTTCGGGGCCGGCGCCATCTCGACGATGGTGCACTTCTTTCCGAGCATCGACAGATAGATCGCCAGCTCCATGCCGACGAGACCCGCACCGAGGATCACGACATTGTCCCCCGCCTTCTCGGGCGCTACGTACAGCTCTTCCGCCTGGAAGACGTTCGCCCCGTCGATACCGGGGATCGGAGGCTTGATCGGCTCCGCGCCCAGCGCGCAGATGATCGCGTCCGCGCCGACCTGCGCCGCGGTCTCGGGAGTGACCTCGCAGTTCAGCTTCACCTCGATGTTCGGTTCGCGCTCGATCTTCCTGCGCTGGAGATTAATGTACTGGTCCAGCTTCTCCTTGAACGGGACCTTCTCCTCGCACAGGAGCGCGCCGCCCAGACGGTCGCCCTTCTCACAGAGCGTGACCTTGTGGCCGCGCTCCGCCGCGGTCAGAGCCGCCTCCATGCCGGCCATGCCGCCGCCGGCGACCAGGATGTGCTTTTTGACCTTCGGCGCATTGATCATCTCGTGCTCGTACTCGTGGCCGATCTCGGGATTGATCGCGCAGTTGATGGTCGCCGCAAACATATGATGCGAGAAGCACCACAGGCAGCGCATGCACTTTCTGACCTCGTCGTCGCGCCCGGTCTGAAGCTTAATGGGCAGATCCGGATCGCAGATCAGGCCGCGCGCCATCTCGACGACGTCCGCCTGACCGCTCGCGATGATCTCCTCGAGGAGCTCGGGCTCGGACAGCGCGCCGACGGTCGCGATGGGCGTGTCCTTCACGTGCTTTTTGATCTCCGCCGCGTAGTGGACGTTGCAGCCGTCCGCCAGGAACATGTTCGGGTGCGTGATCGTGAAGACCTCGTTCACCTCGTGGCTGCCGGTCGAGACGTGGATCAGATCCGCGTGGCCCGACAGCAGCTGCGCCTGCGTGATACCCTCCTCGATGTGGTAGCCGCCCTCGTAGACCTCATCGCCCACGATACGGATCTCCACGGGGTACTTCGGTCCGCAGACCTGGTGGATCCGGTCAATGATCGCGATCGCCAGGCGCGCGCGGCCCTCGGGGGTGCCGCCCCACTTATCCGTTCGTTTATTCTCATGCGACAGGAACTGCGTGATCAGCCAGCCGTGTCCGCCGTGGATCGTGACCATGCCGTAGCCGCTCATCTTCGCATAGAGCGCCGCTTTCGCGTGCTCCTCGATGATCTGCAGGATCATCTCCTCGGGCATTTCCTTTATCTCGTGCCCGAAGGGACTGATGCCGTCGACCGGGCCGTACAGCTGCGCGCCGTACGCGTCCGCCGAGTAGTAGGAGCAGTTTCCGGCATGCAGGATCTCCATCGACGCGACCGCGCCGTGGCGGGTGATGGACTGGGCGATATCCGTCAGTTTCTGCTTCTCGGTGTCGTCCCAGAGATTGATCTGGGACTTGCGGGTGCGGCCGTTGATACTGGGGCACGCGTCGCCGATGCAGACCGACGCGGAACCGCCGATGGCCTTCCGCTCGTAATAGCCCTTCGTGTACTGCTCCGGATCGATCTCCAGACCCGTGGGCGAGTTAAAAATACGGTTTCTGAACAGCTGGTTTCCCAGAATGATGGGGCTGAACAGATGCGGGTATTTAGTGCTCATTTTCCTGGATCCTTTCTTAAAAATGTTTTTATATCGGTTTTCCGGGTGTCTTACATCCGTCACCGGATGATCGTGCGTTCCCGGCCGTAGACCAGTTTCGTGACTTCGACGAATTTCTGGAGGTTCGGATCGTCTTTCAGGCTCTCCCGGTAGGCGATCACATAGCGGACCCGCTCACGGATCCCTTCGATCCGGACGGGTGCGCATTTAAAACTGTTGAAACGGGTCAGATCGCGCAGCAAAGGCAGGACAGCCACAGCTTCGTTCATCTCGACCATGGCGGCCTGAGCCTGCGTCGTTTCGACCTTCAGCAGATCCGTGACCGGAATGCCGTCCTCCCGGCGCGCCCGCAGCCAATGCTCGTAGCTGTGCCGGGCGTTCTTCTCCGAGATCGTCACGAAGCGCTCGCCGGCCAGTTCCTCCGGCCGCACAGACTCCCTGTCCGCGAGCCGGTGGCGCCGCGAGACCAGCAGGACGGGCTCGAGTTCGATCAGTTCCTCATAGAGCACCCCCGGAATGTCCGTCAGGCCGAACTCGATCGAAACGACCGCGTCGCACCGCCCGCTCTCGAGCGCGTACCGCAGTCCGTTAAACTCCTCGAAGACCGGGCTCAGCCGGATATCCGGAGCCACAGCGGAGAGCAGATCCGTGATCTGGCCCAGCCACTCGACGCTGGACCCTGAGGCCATTCCGATGTTCAATGACCTTTTCCCGTCCGTCAGGTTCCTCAGCCGGGTCAGTGTATTCTCGTATTCACGCAGGGTGTCCAGACAGCCCTCGTAGAAGACCTGTCCGGCGGGCGTGAGCGAGACATTGCCCTTGCGGTCCCGCTCCAGCAGGCGGCAGCCCAGCTCCTTCTCCAGGGAAGCGATCTGCTGGCTCACAGCCGACTGCGAGATGAAGGACACCTCCGCAGTGCGGCTGAAACTCCGGCATTCCGCCAGTGTAGCAAACATTTTCAGACGTTCCAGCTGCATGCGCCGCCCTCCTCTCTTATCATAAATCCTTATAAGGCGGCCTGCAATGACAGACCGCCTCATTCCCGTGAAAAACCGTTATGATCAGACGATGCCTTCCGCGTCCAGTTCATCCTGCATGCGCTTGATCTCAGACTCGGGCAGTTTATAGATCAGGGCATGTGCGATTCCCGCTCCCAGGAACATGATCGCGGGGATGATCAGGTAAAGCGTCGCGAAGTTGCTGCTGTAGGAGGAGGTGTCCGTCGCGGTCGCGGAGTAGCCCATGGCTACCAGGAAACCGGACATGATGAAGCTGCGGATCATGATGCCGAGCTTGATCGGCATGACCGACAGACCCATGATGAAGCCGCCGATACGCTTCTTCGCTTTCCACTCGGAGAAAACGCTGCAGTCCTGATACAGGCCGATCCACATCGTGAACGGCGTGGACAGGAAGACGCCTGCGATCGTGGAGATGACCAGGCACGGGAGAGCCGCCCCTCTCGCCAGATAAGCGATGACCAGACAGACCGCCGCGCCTATGAAGCCTGAGACGTACACCGCCTTCTTATTGCC
The DNA here is from genome assembly GCA_017513125.1 of Lachnospiraceae bacterium. GTDB lineage: Bacteria > Bacillota > Clostridia > Lachnospirales > Lachnospiraceae > RGIG5636. The sequence continues at coordinate 147,748 of JAFWDI010000002.1, forward strand.
CTTAAAGGCCTTCATCAGCGCAGGGACCAGCGCGAACGAAGCGATCAGGCGGACCACACTTCCCAGACTGATATACATGGACATGATCGCGGGCCAGGAGCCGCCCAGTGTGTAGTTGAAGAAGTAATACATCGACGCGGACTGCAGGATACTGGCGCCGTAGGTGACCATGATGCAGACCATGGTGACCAGCAGGTGTCGGTTCAGAGCCGTGTACTTCAGGCCGGTGCCCAGATCACGGATGACGGAGCGCTTCGGGGCATCCGGTTTCCCGCCGCCGACGATCGTGTCATCGGTGACGCCCTTCTTCTTCATCGTGTAGGATGAGGCGAAGAACAATGCCCAGAAGCCGACCAGATATATGACGCCCATAATAAATGCCAGGACCGCGTAATAGCCCTGCGGCATTCTCGGGGAGAAGAACGCGATGATGGGGGCCGAGATCAGGCCGAACACTAGGGTGTTGCCCAGGGAGCCGCGGCCGACCCACATCGCAACTTTTGCGCGTTCGTCGGGGTCCTCGGTCATTTCCAGACCCATCGAGTTCACTGCCGCTTCACCGATAGACCAGATAAAGTGGCTGATCAGGAAGCCGATGATGATCACGACGGCCGACAGGACTTCGTTCGAGCCCACGCGGACGAACGCCAGCGTAAAGAACACGATGACCACGGGCGGCGCGATCAGCAGCCACGAACGGTACTTGCCCCACGGCATCTTGATCGCCTCGATGAAAACGCTGATGAAGAACGAGAAGATGAAATCGATGACGGTCGTGACGCTCAGGATCATCGCCGTGATTCCGACCGAGAACTGTGCGCCGTCGGTCAGGAACGCCGAAAAGTAATACAGTTCCGCGCAGGTCGTCGCCGCGTACATGAGCTTGGCGAAACCGGCCAGGATACTGTACCCCAGAGGATGGGGCAGCCTTAAGCCTTGTGAATGTTCCATAACTCTCTCCTTTCTCTTTTTGCGGGCGGGCCAACCGCCGTTATAAGGACTTTCTTATTCGTTTTCATTATAAAAAGGGCCGAAATCTTTGTGAAATATGCGTATCTTCTTTTCATATAAGCCCCGCTTATAAGCTTTTCGGTCAGGCTCTGTCCACACAAAAAAAAGAGCCGCGGGATCTCTCCCGCGGCTCCGCCGGCGCCCGGCCGGCGATAGTTCAGAAACCGATAAGGATCACTGGATGCCCTTCTCCTGCATCTCCGCCTGCATGCGCTTCACTTCCGCCTCAGGCAGTTTATAGATCAGCGCGTGGACGATGCCCGCGCCCAGGAACATGAACGTCGGGATCAGCAGGTACAGGATCTTAAAGCTTCCGCCGTAGGTCGAAGTGTCGGTCGCGGTCGCCGAGTAGCCCATGGCCACCAGGAAAGCGGACATCAGGAAGCTGCGGAGCATGATGCCGAGTTTGATCGGCATGATCGACAGACCCATGATGAAGCCGCCGATACGCTTCTGCGCCTTATACTCGGAATAGACCGCGCAGTCCTGATACAGGCCGATCCAGAGGACGAACGGCGCGGAGATGAACATGCCCGCGATCGTCGAGATCGTCAGGCAGGCGACCGGTACGGCCGTCAGGAAGCTGGCGACGAAGAACAGGATCGCGCCTCCGATAAAGCCGATGACGTAGACCGCGTGCTTATTGCCCTTCACGAGCTTCGTGATGATGGGTATCAGGATGAACGAACCGACCAGTCTCGCGACGCTGGTCAGGGAGATGAACGCGGACATGTTCGCGATCCAGCCTCCGCCCAGCGTGTAGGTGAAGAAGTAGAACATCGACGCGGACTGCAGGATGCTGGCGCCGTAGGTGACCATGATGCAGACCATGGTGACCAGCAGGTGGCGGTTCAGGACCGCGTACTTAAAGCCCAGCGCCAGGTTATGCGCGGTCGAGTCTTTCTTCTTTTCCTTCGTGGTCTCCTCGCCGGTGCCCAGACGGGTGTCGTCCGACACGCCCTTCTGCTTCATGATGTAGGAGGTCTTAAAGAACAGCAGCCAGAAACCGATCAGATAGATGATGCTCATGACCAGCGCGAGCATCGCGTACCAGCCCTTCGGGAAGCGCGCGGTGAAGAAGCTGATCAGAGGGGCGGACAGCACGCCGAACAGCAGCGTGTTTCCGAGGCCGCCGCGGCCGACCCACAGGGAGACCTGCGCGCGCTCGTCGGGGTCGTCCGTCATGACCAGGCCGATCGAGTTCACGGCCGCCTCGCCGACGTTCCAGATGACGTGGGCGATCAGGAACGTGACGATGATGAAGATCGCCGAAGCCATCTCGTTCTCGCGGATCCGGATGAAGTTCAGCGGGAAGAAGATGCAGACGACGATGGGGCAGACCAGCAGCCAGGAACGGATCTTTCCCCAGGGCATCTTTACCGCTTCGAGGAAGACGCCGAGGAAGAACGAGAAGATGAAATCGATGACCGTGGTCGCGCTCATGATCAGAGCTACGATGCCGACGGAGAACAGTGCTCCGTCCGTGAGATAAGCCGAAAAATAATACAGCTCACAGCAGGTGCACGCCGCAAACAGCAGTTTCGCGATACACGCGACGATGCTGTCCGACAGCGGGTGGGGCAGACGAAGACCCTGGGTCTGAGTTTCCATAGAGCTCTCCTTTCTTGATCCTGACAATGACTCGCGCCGCATTGCGGCTTACGGCAAGCAAATGATTAAATTTTTATAAAATCAGTATATTCCTTTCGGCAGTGCTTGTGAATAATTTTTTTGGTCTTTTGCGCACGAAAAAACACCGCTGCGAGGTCCTTCCCGCAGCGGTGTCCGCACTGTATTCCGTTGTATCGGACCATGATCCGGCCGGCTTCCGCCGGACCGCTTCCTTTACTGTCCCATCGGGCCCTGTCCGCTCGGCGGTCCTCCCTGCGGCATACTGCCGCCCGAAGCCGCGTCGCCGCCGAAGTCCGGCATTTCCCCGTCTGGCATCTGACCGTCGAAACCGCCGTCCGCGGTTCCGTTCTGTCCAGGCATCTGACCGCCCTGCATGCCGCCGGGACCCATGCCCGTCATCATGCCCTGCCTGTAGATCAGGCCCGTCATCTCGACCGTATAGCTCTGCCCGCCCACGGTCAGCGTGTAAGTCTGCCCCGCCTCGATGCCGGGCGCGCTGATCACGATGCTGCTGAAGCTCTTCGAGGGCGTGTACTCCGCGAGGGCCCGGCCCGACGCGTCCGTCAGCGTCACCGTCGTCCCGGCGGCCTGCTGCCCGAAGCTGTACAGGATCGACCCCTGTGTCGAGTTCTGCCCGAAGTTCTCGGCCATCCCGCTCGAGCCCGCGGCGATCAGAGTGCCGCCGGTGATCACGCCCTGCGCACCGTCGCCGATGTCGATCGCGCTTTCGCCGTCCGAAGTCGGGCCGTCGAGGTATACGGTCCCGCCGTTCACGTACAGGTCTCCGTTCGAGTCGAGCGCGTCGCCCGAAGAATTCACATAGATCGTGCCGCCGTTGATCGTCAGGCTCGCGCCGCTCGACGCACCGGCCGTCATGCCCATGACCTCGCCGCCGGAGCCGTCGGAGGCATTGATGCCGTCGTCCGCGGCCGCGACCGAGATGTCGCCGTCATTGATCACGATCACAAGGCCCTCGATGCCCTCCTCGCACTGCGTGATATCGATCGTGCCGCCGTCGATCACCAGCGTCCCGGACGCGTCGATTCCGTCGTCGCCGGACGAGATCGCCAGGCTGCCGCCGCTCATGTAGAAGTATGCGTCGACGGTCTCATCGTCATTCTCGACGTGAACGCCGTCCTCGCCGCTTTCGACCGTGACCATCCCGGCCGCGATCCGCACACTGTCTTCGGCGGACAGGCCCTTCTCCGCGCACACGATCCCGATCGTGCCGCCGCAGACCTTCAGGTCGTTCTTCGATACGATGCCGTGGCCCGCCTCGCAGCTGACGTTCAGCGTCCCTTCACCGTTCAGCGTCAGGTCGTCCTTTGAGAAGACGGCCGCGTCCACGCCGTTTCCGTACTCGTCCTCATCGGGGAACTCGCCGGTCACCGCGATGGTGTTCGTGCTGCCGGCCGCGGCGGTCAGGAAGACCTTGTCCGCGTTCAGCACGTAGATCGCGGCGTCGCCCTCGTTCGAGATGTTCACGCCGTCCAGCACCAGCTGGACCTTCTCCGTGTCCTCGACGTCGACGACGATCTGCCCCGCGGTCAATGTCCCGGTCAGCCGGTACGTCCCCTCTGCTGTGATCGTGACCGTGTCTCCGTCGATGCTGATGCCGGATCCGTCCGCGCTGCTCGCGCCGTCCGCCAGGGTGATCGTGCAGTCGATCTCGCAGTCTGTGCTCAGGTCACGTTCGGTGAACTGGTCGGAGGAGGCAAGAACCGCGTTTTCGCTGCTGTCGGCACTGCCGCTGTCGGCGGAACTCCCGGAAGCCTGCGCTGCCGCGTCCGCGTCGGCCTTATTCGTTTCCTCCGCCGTGACCGCCGCGGTCTCCGCGTTTCCCGCGGAGGCAGTGCCCGCGGCTCCTCCGCACCCGGCCGCGGCCGCAGCGATCAGGACCGCGCAGACTCCCGCCGCCGTCGTCCGGATGATGTGTTTCGTTTCTTTTGACATCTTTCTCATGATATTCTCCCGCGCCCCGTGGGCGCTTCCTTTCTTTTTTGTGCCGCTGTCCTTTACAGCGCCGAATTATCGAAGGCCGGCGCCGCCGCACTGATCTCCAGGTTTCCGTTCCGGCATCTGAGCTCATCGATCAGAGCCTTCTCGTTTTCGGCTTCCTTCAGCGAGATCCGGTAGGTCAGCCGGTTCAGGCTGCCCAGGTTCGTGGTCTTGACCTTGATCAGTCTGGCGCCGGTGGTGTAGCGGTCGAACAGGTCATTGAACGCACCGCTGTAGTTCAGGTCCTCGGGGACCGTGATGTTCAGGTTTCGTGCCAGCTCCGCGCTGTTTTCACCGCCGAGCCTCACACGCTGGCTGATCACCCATACCACCGACATGATCACGGTGAACAGCATCGCAAACAGCGGATAGCCCATGCCGCATGCCAGCCCCAGCGTCATGCTCATGAAGATCGCGCAGATCTCCTTCGCGGTCCCGGCGGCCGAGCGGAAGCGGATCAGCGAGAACGCGCCCGCCACCGCGACGCCCGCTCCGACCGAACCGTTCACCATCATGATGACGACGGTCACGATCGCGGGCAGCATGGCCAGCGTGGTCACGAAGCTCTTCGAGCTCTCGCTCTTCTTCGAGTAAACGTAGGCAAATGCCGTGCCCAGGATCAGGGCCGCGGCCAGACAGACGAAGAAAACGGACAATGTGATCTCCCCCGCGCTGCCGTTGATAATGCTGGTTAAAATGTCGCTCATATCTTATTCCTCATGTTTCGGGCCGAAAGATCCGCGGCCCGTGCAGTGTTGTTTTCTGTTTGCTGTGTCTCTGTATATCTATGCATTCCGCCGTCTGACGGGGGCGGGTCCTCCGTCCCGGGCCATGCCTTCACCGCCCGGGAATGTGTGGATGTTCATCGTGTGCTGCCAGGCGCGGCTCGACCGGTCGCCCAGCATGGTCTCATAGGCCTTCCCGTACTTCGAGAGCGAAGCCTTCGGGATCCGCAGCCTGCCGATCAGGCGGGACAGCTGCAGCGGGATCGCCCCGGCGGTCTTGATCTCCATGATCGACTGCCCTGCCGGAAGGATCCGCGCACCGGCCGGTTCGGCCGTCAGAGTCAGGTTTTCGCTCTCCCATCGGATGTTCCGGTCGAAGGTGAGACGGAAGTCCGAATCGTCCTTCGCGAAATACGCGCTGCGGTCGTAGCACAGGTGCACCGCCGGCTCGAGGCTCCCGTAGAATGAGCAGAAATACTCCAGCTCGCGGGCGATCTGGCGGTCGCCCCACGAGGCTTCTTCCATGACTCCGTCCTCTCCGGTCAATGCGGTCTCCCCCGCCAGGAAGGCCTCCGCCTGCGCGAGCGGCAGGCTGATCCGGCGCTTATAGACCACGCCGTCGAACTTTTTCTTCATCTCCAGAAAGATCTCCTGACCCGGCTTCGCGGGGCCGTAGCTGCGGATGCGCAGCTTTTCCTTATATACCGGCTTCTCCAGCGAATGCCGGATGAGGCGGAAGTCCGGGGTGTCGTAGTAGACGTTGCAGATCGTGCTCTCACCGTGCGGATCCGGTTCCAGAAAGTCTTTCATCGCGGACAGGAGCGCCGCGCGCTGGAAATCATTGACCAGGTATTTGATCTCGCTTCGTTCGAAAATGCCTGCGTTCTGCATGGCGGTCTCCTTTCGTATCGTTTCCGGCGATCGTTCCGGTCCTTCGTTTCCGGTGTTCTCACCGGTTTACGCACTCAGGATACGAAAGAGTTTTTTCGGAAAAATGGTGAAACTGTGTTTTTTCTGTGAAATCAAAAAACACCGCCGGGATCTCTCCCGACGGTGTTTTTACTCTCTTCTGAATATTTCTGAAATGACGGCCCATGTCCGGGCGGCCGCATCTGCGGTCCCGCTCAGGCCATCTCTATAGCCTGTTCCACGCCGCCGACGGCTTTCACGACATTGTGCGCATGGTCCGCGGCGCGCTCCAGGTCGGAGGCCATCTCCGCGAACAGAACGCCGCTTCGCGGATCACAGTCGCCCTTCATGACCCGCTCGACGTGACGGTCCACGAGGCTGCGGTTCAGCTCGTCGACCACTTCCTCGAGGTCATTTGACTCGGGGATCAGCTCGAGTTTCCGGTTCTCATAGATGTCGATCGACATCTCCACCGCGTGCAGTGCCTTATCGCACAGCTCGCGCATATCCTTCTGTCCGGCCTCGGAGAACGAGTTGTTATGCGAGATCACGCTCTCCGTATACTCCGCGACGTTCTCCGCGTGGTCGCTGATGCGCTCGAAGTCGGACGCGCACTTCAGCATGGCGCCGATCTGGTTCAGCTGCTGCTCGGAGAGGTCTGCCGTACGCACCGAGACCAGCGCCGACGTCACGTGATGGCAGAGATAGTCGACGACCTCCTCGGTGTCCTTGACGACTTCGGCCTTCTCGGCGTCGCGTTCGAAAAACGAATCGATCGCCAGTCTCAGGTTATCCAGCGCCATATGCGCCATCCGCATCATCTCGAGGCGGATCTGCGCGAGCTTCATGCCGACGGGCACGTCGAGGTTCGTGATGTAAACGAGCTTCTTCTGCGCGCTGCGCATCTCTTTTTCGGTGATCGGAAGGACTTTCCGCGCCAGCGCCGCGATTCCCTTCGTAAACGGAAGCATGACCAGAACGGCCACGATCGCCATCGCGGTGTGCATGACCGCGATCTGTCTGGCGGGCGCCATCGAACTCGCGGTGACCGCGTCCAGGATCTGAGGGAAGATCAGCAGGACCGCCGTGCAGAGGATGACGCGGAAGACATTGAATATGAGCGCCGACACCGCCACGCGCTTACCGTTCCGCGACGACGACAGCGACGCCAGGATCTCCGGGACCACCGCGCCGATCGAGGTGCCCACGACCATAAAGACCGCCATGCGGACGTCCAGCAGTCCCTGCATCGCGAAGATCTGGATGATACCGACTGCGGACGAAGAACTCTGCAGAACTGCGGCGATGACCAGGCCGATCGCAACGGCCAGGAACGGATTCGCCAGCCGGTCCAGCGCCTCGATCACCGCGGGCGAGGACCGCAGCGGCTCGACCGCGTCGCCCATCAGCCTCACGCCGACGAACAGCATGCCGAAGCCCAGAATGATCTGCGCGGCCGCACGCACGCGGTCGTTCTTCACGAACAGATAGAGCACCGCGCCGATCAGCAAAATCAGCGGCGCGAAGTCCGTCAGGTGAAACGCGATGATCTGGCCCGTGACCGTGGTACCGATGTTCGCGCCCATGACCACGCCGATCGACTGCTCCAGCGTCATCATACCCGAACTCACGAAGCCGATCGTCATGATCGTCGTCGCGCCGGACGACTGGATCAGCGCGGTCGCGCCGACGCCCAGCGCCACGCCGAGAATCGGTTTCCGGGTCGCTTTCTCGAGGATGCTCTGGAGCTTATCCCCGGCCAGACTCCGCAGTCCGGTACCCATGATGTTCATGCCGAACAGGAACAGTCCCAGGCCGCCGGCCAGCAAAAAGATCTCCACAAATGTCATTTTGCAAATTCTCCCGTAAAAATCAGTACTGCCATGCTTCAAATGTCACAGAATAACGGTCTTCACAAACTCTGTATGTGTTTCGGTCCCGGCCGCATCCGGCACCGAGCTGATGCCGCCCGGCCGCCCGACCGAGAGGCTCGCCGCCGCGCAGGCGCGAACCGCGGCACGGGCCGCCGCACCCGGTCCGGGACCGGTGATCCGGCCGTCCGCGCTTTCCGCGATACCGTCCAGCAAAGCCGCCAGCGCCGTCCCGCCGAAGATATCCCCCGCGCCGGTCGTGTCGACGACGTTCAGGCCGCCGGCATAACGCACATAGCCGCGCTCGTTCCGGTCCGCGAAATATGCGCCTTCGCTTCCCAATGTAATGAACACGCAGGCCGCGGCCGCATCCTCCGCGCCGCTCAGCAGGCGGTCCGCCGCCTGTTCCTCCGTACATCCGGCGCCCCACAGAAGCTGCGCCTCCTCGATACTCATCTTCACCATGTCCGCCTGCGCCAGGCCCCAGAGCATCTGCTCCTTCGCCGCGTCCTCCGAGGCCCACAGCGGAGCCCGGTAGTTCGGGTCGAACGTGACGAACTTTCCGTGTTCCTTCGCGTAACGGACCGCGGCTTTCGTCGCGGTGCGCGCGGGCTCGCCGGTCAGCGAGAGCGTTCCGAAGTGCAGGACTTTCGCGCCATCGATCATTTCGAAGTCGATCTCGTCTTCCCGGAGCATCGTATCGGCACCTGGCTTCCTCGCGAACGAGAAGCTCCGATCGCCCGCCTCGTCCAGCGTCACGAACGCCAGCGTCGTAAACACTTCCGGGTCGTGAACGATCCCCTTCGTGCCGATGCCCGCCTCCGCGAGCGTCGCGGTCAGCCGGTCTCCGAACGCGTCGCATCCGACCTTTCCGATGAACGCGGTCTTCTTCCCGCAGGCCGCGAGCGCCGCGAGAAAGTTCGCGGGGGCCCCGCCCGGGTTCGCCGAAAACACCGGGTATCCGGATTCGTTCTTCCCGGTCTCGGCCAGGTCTGCCAGCAGTTCGCCGATCGCGATCACGTCATAAGCCATTTGCTTCTCTCCTCCGTTTCGGAAGATTCCGGCGGCCCGGTCTCATCAAGGCGCCATTTTCCTCCATTATCCCTTGTATCACATCCTTCGCCTCCTGAAAAGAAAAGTTATAATATTGACAAGCACAGCCCGCAGACTATAATCATAAGTGCGGCGAACGCCGCGAAAAGCATACGTCTTCAGGGCGGGGTGAGATTCCCCACCGGTGGTTACAGCCCACGAGCCTTTCGAGGCCGATTCGGTGAGATTCCGAAGCCGACGGTATAGTCCGGATGAAAGAAGATCAGTCTGACTGTTTGCGCTCTGGAATTTTTATTCCGGAGTTTTTTCATGTCAATGCACCGGCCCTGAACACGTTCGTTCAGGGCTGTTTTCACGGCTCCGGCCGGAGGCCCGGGCGCCGCTTCGGCGGTCCCGCGCCGGGAGAAGGAACATGGCAGAAAAAGACATTGCCCGCGGGCTCACACGGAACGAGACCGACGAGCGGTACATGCGCCGCGCGATCGAACTGGCGCAGAAAGGCCGCGGCCGCACGAACCCGAACCCGATGGTGGGCGCGGTCATCGTGAAGGACGGCGAAATCATCGGCGAGGGATATCACGAGCGCTGCGGCGAGCTCCACGCGGAGCGGAACGCATTGAAGAACTGCCGCGAGCGCGGGAACGACCCCGCCGGCGCGACGATCTACGTCACGCTCGAGCCCTGCTGCCACTACGGGAAGACTCCGCCGTGCACCGAGGCATTGATTGAGGCGAAGGTCGCGCGCGTCGTGATCGGATCGTTTGACCCGAACCCGAAGGTCGCCGGAAAGGGCACGCGGATCCTGCGGGAGGCCGGCATCGAGGTGAACGAGAACGTGCTCCGCGAAGAGTGCGACGCGTTCAACTACGTCTTCCTCCACTACATCACGACCGGCACGCCCTATGTGATCATGAAGTACGCGATGACCGCGGACGGAAAGATCTGCACCGCGACCGGGAAGAGCCGCTGGGTGACCGGAGAGGCCGCCAGGCGGCGCACCCACGAAGACCGGAACCGCTATGCGGCGATCATGGTCGGCGTCGGCACGGTGCTCGCGGACGATCCGCTCCTGACCTGCCGCGTCGAGGGCGGGCGCGACCCGGTCCGCGTGATCTGCGACACGAACCTGCGGATGCCGCAGGACGCGCAGATCGTGAAGACCGCGAAGGACGTGCCCACGATCATCGCCACCGCGGTCTCCGACCCGGAGGCGCTCGCGCCTTTTATCCATGCCGGCTGCGGGATCGTCACGGTTCCGAAGCGCGGGCCGCACATCGATCTGAAAGCCCTGATGAAAGCGCTCGGCGAGCGGCAGATCGACAGCGTGATCCTGGAGGGCGGAGCGACATTGAACGCATCGGCGGTGCAGGCAGGCATCGTGAACCGGGTGCAGGCGTATATCGCACCGAAGATCTTCGGCGGAAAGGACGCGAAAAGTCCGGTCGCGGGGACCGGCGTCGACGAACCCGCGGACTGCTGCCTGCTCGGCGAACCGACCGTCACGTATCTGGACGGCGACATCTTACTGGAAAGCGAAGTGATCCGATGTTCACAGGAATCATAGAAGAGATCGGAACGATCGAAAACATCCGCCGCGGCGCGAACTCCGCGGTCCTGACGATCGGCGCGGAGACGGTCCTCTCCGACTGTCATGTCGGCGACAGCATCGCCGTGAACGGCATCTGCCTGACCGTGACCGGCTTCACCCCGCGCGCGTTCACCGCGGACGCGATGCACGAGACGCTCGACCGCACCTCGCTTAGGATGCTGCGGCCGGGAAGCCCTGTGAACCTCGAGCGCGCGATGGCCGCGAACGGACGGTTCGGCGGACACATCGTCTCGGGCCACATCGACGGCGTCGGCACGATCGCCGGGATCCGCAGGGATGACAATGCCGTGATCTACACCGTCGAGGCCTCCCCGGAGATCCTCGCGGGCATCGTGGAGAAGGGGTCGATCGCGATCGACGGCATCAGCCTGACCGTGGTCTCGGTCGACGACCGCTGCTTCACGGTCTCGATCATCCCGCACACCGCCGGGAACACGATCCTCAGCACGAAAAAGGCCGGGGATCCGGTGAACCTCGAGAACGACATTATCGGAAAGTACGTCGCGAAGCTGCTCGCGGGTGGCATGCCCACGATCTATGACGCGGCGAACGGGCGTTCCGCCGGGAACAGCCGCGGCATCGACGCGGGCTTTCTCGCGGAGAACGGATTTATCTGAAACCCCGCCGGCGGAGCCGGCACGATAAGGAAACGCCCCCGCGCACCGCGCGGCGGCAGGTCGGCGCGATAACGGAGATCGCTTCGCGATGATCGCGCCTCAGAAAGGATGCTGTTATGAAAGACTTTGGCACCATTGAAGAGGCCGTAAAGGATCTTCAGGACGGAAAACTGATCATGGTCCTCGACGACCCCGACCGCGAGAACGAGGGCGACCTGATCTGCGCGGCCGAGTTCGCGACGACCGAGAACGTGAACTTCATGGCCGTTCACGCGAAGGGCCTGATCTGCAACCCGCTGAGCTATGACATTGCCCGCAGGCTGCAGTTCCCGCAGATGGTCAGCGAGAACACCGAGAGCCACGAGACCGCGTTCACGGTCTCCATCGACCACATCTCGACGACCACCGGCATTTCTGCCGAGGAGCGCGGCATGACCATGCGCGCGATCGTCGACGAGAACTCGCAGGCGCTCGATTTCCGCCGCCCCGGCCACGTCTTCCCGCTGGTCGCGAAGAAGCACGGCGTGCTCGAGCGGAACGGCCACACCGAGGCCACGGTCGACCTGATGAAGCTGGCCGGACTGAAGGAGTGCGGCCTGTGCTGCGAGATCATGCGCGACGACGGCACCATGATGCGGAAGACCGAGCTTCTGCAGAAGGCCGAGGAGTGGGACATGACCGTGATCACGATCAAAGACCTTCAGGACTACCGGAAGCGCCACGAAAAGCTGGTCGAGTGCACCTCGATCTCCGACATGCCCACGAAGTACGGGCACTTCACCGCGCACTGCTACATGAGCACGGTCACCGGCGAGCACCACGTCGCGCTCGTGAAGGGCGACATCGGCGACGGAAAGGGCGTCCTCTGCCGCGTGCACTCGGAGTGCCTGACCGGCGACGCGTTCGGGTCGCTGCGCTGCGACTGCGGCCAGCAGTTCGCCGCCGCGATGCAGGCTGTGGAGAAGGAAGGCCGCGGTATCGTCCTTTACATGCGCCAGGAAGGCCGCGGCATCGGCCTGATGAATAAACTGAAGGCCTACGAACTGCAGGACCAGGGCATGGACACGGTCGAGGCGAACATCGCCCTCGGCTTCCCGGAGGACATGCGCGAGTACTACGTCGGCGCACAGATCCTGCGCGATCTCGGCGTGCACGAGCTGCGCCTGCTGACGAACAACCCCGACAAGATCTACCAGCTCGGCGAGTACGGCATGGAGATCATCGAGCGCGTCCCGATCCAGATGGACGCGACCCCCTACGACCTCTTCTACCTGAAGACGAAACAGAAAAAGATGGGTCATCAGGTGAATTATACGGAAGGAGAATAAAGATGAATATTATCGAGGGAAATGTAATTGCTGAGAAGATCCGGATCGGCATCGTCTGCGCCCGGTTCAATGAATTTATCACGAGCAAGCTCCTGGGCGGCGCTCAGGACGCCCTGATCCGCCACGGCGTGGCCGATGAGGACATCGACGTCGCGTGGGTGCCCGGCGCGTTCGAGATCCCGCTGATCGCCGAAAAGATGGCCGAGAGCGGAAAGTATGACGCGGTCATCGCCCTGGGCGCGGTCATCCGCGGAAGCACCACGCACTATGACTACGTGTGCGCCGAAGTCTCGAAGGGCATCGCGACCGTGTCGCTGAAGGCCGGCATCCCGGTCATGTTCGGCGTGCTGACCACCGAGAACATCGAGCAGGCGATCGAGCGTGCCGGTTCGAAGGCCGGAAACAAGGGCTCCGAGTGCGGCGAGGGTGCGATCGAGATGATCAACCTCATCCGCAACCTCGGGAAATGATGACGCGGGACGGCCGGGCCGCGGAGCTTTCAGCGGCCAGACTTCCGACGCTCTACATCGATTTTGACGGGACCCTGCATGAAAGCGCCAGGGTCTACGGCCCTGCGTTCCGTTCGGTATACGAGGAGCTGACCGACGACGGGCTCGTCCCCCCGGCGGAGATCACCGAAGAGATGATCCGCACCTGGCTCGGCACGCCCAGCCGGTATCCCTGGGACCTGCTGGCCCCCGATCTGGACCCGGTCCTGCGGGACGCGGCGATCCGCGAAGTCGGCGGACGGATGAACTGCCTGATCGACGACGGCATCGGGCGGCTCTTCCCCGGGACTGAAGAGGCGCTCGACGCGCTCGCGGCCGCCGGATACCCGATGGTCCTGCTGAGCAACAGCACCGTCAGCTATATCGATATGAACCGCCGCGCCTACGGGCTCGACCGGTGGTTTTCGGATTACGTGCTGATCGAGGCGTATCCGCATTGCCCGACGAAAAGCGCGATGCTGGCGGAATATCTGCGGGCGCGCGCTGCGGATGCGGCAGGCGCGGATGAGACTGCCGCCCATGCCGGCAGGCCCGCAGGCATCGTCATCGGCGACCGGCGCTACGACATGGAGGCCGCGCGTGAGAACGGCCTGCCCTTCATCGCCTGTGACTACGGATACGCGCCGGCGGGCGAGCTGGACGGGGCGGACGAGAGGGCCGCGGAGATCCGGGAGCTCCCGGCGGCGGTAAAGGCATTGTGCCCGTAAAGCAAGCGCCGACGGACGGTATTGTCAAAATGTTTTGATGCGGCACTCGGTTTTTTTCATATTTTTATGTTCTTGTTTGTATTATAATGGCGGCAGCGGACCGATCACGGCCTGCTGCCGCTTCTTTTTTCGACACAAATGAGAATCGTATGAAGTTTAAAGTTATCGCGTGCAATGTCCTGGGCAGAGAGCTCAGCTACCTGAAAAAGCGTTCAGAGAATACCCTCGACATCTCCTGGTTCCACATGGAGATGCACGAGGACGCACGCAAACTCCGGAAAGCCATCCAGCAGGAGATCGACCGCACCGAAGACAGCGGCGCCGGCTATGACGCGATACTTCTCGGCTACGGACTCTGCGCGAGCGCCACGGCCGGCCTGACCACCCGGAGCCTCCCTCTGGTGATTCCCCGCGCACATGACTGCATCACGCTCTGTCTGGGCTCGAAGCCGCGCTACGAACAGCTCTTCGAGGAGATTCCCGGCTGCCTCTGGTACACCGCGAACTGGATCAACTGCACGGACATGCCCACCCCCGAGACCGAGGCGCGCATGATCAGGGAATTCGAGGAGGACGATTACGACGAGGACGACATCGAATACCTGATGGAGCACCTGGGGCCCAGGAAGAAGTACCGGAACGCGGCCTACATCGAGATGCCGTTCTTCGACCAGTCGCGGTATCACGAGATCGCGAAGGCCGCCGCCGACTTTTACGGCTGGGGTTATCACGAGATCCCGGGCGACCTGGGCCTGCTCGAGCGCATGCTCGCGGGCGAATGGGACGCGAAGGAGTTTCTGGTGCTGCAGCCCGGCGAGACCATGGAGCAGTCGCCGGACGAGGAAGAACTGATGCGGGTGGCCGAGCCGGACGACTGAGGCGGAACGGGGGCTCTCCGGAGCGAAAAGCGGCCGGCGTCAAAAAACGTATGCGCCGGCGGTCATTTCCATATTATAATACCGGCAGCAGGGGACTTACCTGCTGCCGTTTTCTGTCTCCGCCTCTTACTGCAGCGGCACACATGATCGACGGAGGAGCCTCTATGAACATTCGAGACGCATTTCGGGACCCGGGCAGCGAATACCGCCCTTATATCCGCTGGTGGCTGGCCGAGGGTCTGCATACCGACGAAACATTGAAGATGGAGATCGAACAGCTGGACCGGACCGGTTTCGGCGGCGTGGAGTTTCTCGCCATGGAGGAGCCCGGCGCCGACTCGAAGCTCTACGGCTGGGGCTCCGAAGAGTGGGTCCACGACACGCACACGATCGTGCGCGAGACCACGGAGCACGGTATGGCGGTCTCCATGACCAGCGGCACGAACTGGTCGAACGCGAACCTGATCACGATCACGCCGGACGATGACGCCGCCTCGAAGGAGCTTGACTTCGCGGTCGAGGAGCTCGCGGCGGGCGCGTCTCGGAGCGGCCCTCTCGCGCGGGCGGAGCTGACCATGCCCGGCGTCACGAAGCAGGAGCTCGAGGCTGTCACGGCCATCCGCAAGGTCCGCGAGGAGAACGGCGTCGTCTTCCTGGACCGAAACTCCGCCGCAGTCCTCACGAATCTGGTCCGCACCGACCCTGAGCAGGGCGCTGTTCTCGACTGGACCGCTCCCGCCGAAGGCGACTGGCTGCTCTTCTTCTTCTGGATCCACGGGACCGGACAGACCGCCGAGCCTTCCGTGTCCACTTCCTACACGATCAACTACTTCGACCGCGCCGGCATCCGCGCGTTCACGGAATACTGGGACGACGTGGTCCTGACCCCGCAGCTGCGCGAGGACCTGTACCGGAACCTGCGCGGCATGATGTACATGGACTCGCTCGAGCTCGGCACGTTCGGCCGGGGCGGACAGCTCTGGAGCCGGCATTTCCGGGAGGAGTTCGAACGCTGCCGGGGCTATGACATTGCCCCGTACCTGCCTTTCATCGTAAAAAAGCCCGGCATGCTCCAGCCGGTCTACGAGTATTACTACAGTTCCGACGACGCGGTCTTTCTCGAGAAGCTCCTGAACGACCTCTACCAGACGAACACGGATCTGTATATGGAGAACATCCTGCAGCCCATGCAGGAGTGGCTCCACACGCATAAGATGACGCTCCGCTCCGAGATCTCCTACGGTCTGCCTTTCGAGATCTCGCAGCCCGGAAAATACGTCGACGGCATCGAGACCGAGTCGCTCGAGTTCGCCTCGCAGATCGACTCCTACCGCGGGCTGGCCGGCGCGGCGCACATCTATGACCGCGTGTATTCGAGCGAGACCGGCGCGTCTCTCCTGAACTATATGATGGGGCTGCCGTTCTACACGCAGATCATCTACACGCAGTTCGCCGCGGGCGTGACCCGCACGGTCCTGCACGGCTACTCCAGCATCCGCGGCTCCGAGGAGTCGACCGCCTGGCCCGGACACGAGGGCATGTGGCCGGTCTTCTCCGAGCGCTTCGGCGAGCGGCAGCCGTCTTTCCGGCATTACGGGGACTGGCTGAAGATGCTCTCCCGCTATCAGCTGGTGCTGCGTCAGGGCCGGCCGCGCATGGACCTGGCGATCCTGCGTCTGGACTATAATTTCAATAACCTCCTCTTCCTCGACGACGAGGTCGACCTCTACGAGAACCGCCTGATGCGCGCGAACGAGGGCATCTACTGGAAGGATCCTGGTCTGCAGAACGCGGGATACACCTGGGATTATTTCGCGCCGCAGCTGCTTGAAGAGGAATTCTGCACGTTCGGCGCCGAGGGCAATGACGGCGCCGGCCGCCTCTTCCCCGAAGGCCCGGGCTATAAAGCCGTCATCGTCTATCAGAACGTCCTCCCGCTCGCGTCCGCCGAAAAGCTGCTCGCGCTGGCGGAGGCCAGCCTGCCGGTCGTGTTCGTGAACGGCGTCACCGAGACCCTGCGCCCGGGCATCGACCGCACCTATGAGAAAGCCGCCTGCATGACCCCGTTCCTCGCGGAGCCGGATGAGAAGCTGGCGGAGATCATCGCGCGGATGAAGGCGCTGCCGAACGTCCGCGAGGCCGACGGACCCGCCGCCGCCCTGCAGGCGCTGCGGGAGCTTGGGATCGAACCCGAGACGCGCTTCGACGTGCCCGACCGGAACCTGCTCACGCATGTACGGGAGGACGGGGGCCGGAAGTACATTTACCTCTATAACATGCTCTACACCCAGGCCGAGCCCCACACGTTCCGCGTCAGCATCGCCGGGACGGGCGCCGTGACGCGCATCGACTGCTGGGGCGGGCGCTTCGAGCAGGCCGGGTGCTTCGACGCCGCGGACGGCCGCACGGTCCTGGAACTGACCCTGGCCCCGGGGCAGGCCGCGCTCTACGAACTGGACACGACTGCGGCTCCCGGGCCGCACATCGGGCTCGCGGAGACCGGCGGGCTTCCGGCAGAGGCGTTTCTCACTGCGGCGGACGGCCGCATCCTGGCGAAGATGCTCTGCGGCGACCCCATCCGGCTGGACCGCATGCACCTGACCGTCGAGAGCTGGGACGAAGGCGAAAAGCACGAGCTGTACGAGGACCGCGGACTGGGCATCGTGACGAAGGAGATCTGGTACGACACCGAAAAGACGCTCCTGGATGCCGGCGAGACCGCTCTGATCCCCTGGAAGGACATCCCCGCCGTCGGCCCGGAGGTCTCCGGCGTGGGCATCTATACGGCGGAGGTGACATTGCCCGAAGACTGGTCCGCGGACTGCGGCGCCGTGCTGCGCTTCACGGGCGCCGGCCGGCACTCGCTCTCGGTCTTCGTGAACGGTGAGAAGGCCGACGCGGTCGACTTCGACGCACTCGCGGTCGACGTCTCCGCCCTGCTGCACGCGGGTACGAACGAGCTCCGTGTGGAGACCGCCTCCAGCCTGAATAACCGGCTGATGGCGCGCGGCTATTATGAAAAGGGAAATGAAGCGTCGATGGCCCTGGCGGAAAACTCGAACAACGCCAACGTCACCGGCGAAGGACAGGCGCCCGAGGAAGAGCCCGCCGACATGGCCATCCTCTTCCGGGTCCGGGCGTCCCTGAAGGACTACGGGCTGACCGGACCGGTCGTGCTCGAACCTTACCGCATCAGGGAGGTGACCGCATGAGACGTTATCTGGCCATCGACATCGGCGCGTCCTCCGGCAGGCATATCGTCGGATGGACCGCGGAAGGCAGCGCATCCCCGCCGCCCGCGTTCGAGACCCGCGAAGTCTATCGCTTCGCGAACGGCGTGCAGCGTGTGAACGGCCATCTGATCTGGGATATCCTGCACCTCGCGGAAGAGGTGAAGCGCGGGATCGACCTGGCGCTCGCGGAGTACGACGACATCGTCAGCCTCTCCGTCGACACCTGGGGCATCGATTATGTGCTGCTGCGCGGTGACGAGGAGGTCCTCCCCTGCTATTCCTACCGGGACAGCCGCACACAGTCCGTCGTGGACGAGGTGCATGAGAAAGTCCCCTTCTCCGAGCTCTACCGCCGGACCGGCAGCCAGTTCCAGACCTTTAACTCGCTCTACCAGTGGTACTGGGATATGAAGGAGGGCAGGCTCGATGGCGTGACCGACGTCCTGATGATCCCGGAATACCTGATGTACCGGCTCTGCGGAGCGAAGGCGCGGGAGTTCACGAACGCCACGACGACCGGTCTGGTCAATGCCGGCACCCTGCAGTTCGACCGCGAAGTCATCGCGCGGACCGGCCTGCCGGACAGGCTGTTCCCGGAGCTGGCGCAGCCCGGAACCGTGATCGGCACGTACCGGGGGCTGAACGTGGTCCTCTGCGCCACGCATGACACGGCCTCGGCGGTCGAGGGCATCCCGATGCCGGACACCGGGCACGAGGCCTACGTCTCTTCCGGCACCTGGAGCCTGCTCGGCACGAAGACCCCGGCGCCGCTCACCGATGAGGGGAGCGAAGCCGCGAACTACTCGAACGAGGGCGGCCCCGGCTATAACCGCTATCAGAAAAACATCACGGGCATGTGGCTGGTGAACCGGCTGAAAGATGAGCTGGCGCCCGACATGTCCTTCGCGGAACTGGATGCCACGGTGCGCGCGAGCACCTGTGACGTTCTGATCAATGCCAACGACCCCCGCCTGACCGCGCCCGAGAGCATGCGCGCCGCGTTCGACGAGGCCGCCGCGGAAGCCGCGGGAGGTCCGCAGGGCCGCGCCGGCACGCCCGTTCTGCAGACCGTCGGGGACTATTTCCGCTGCTGTTACCGCAGCCTGGCAGAGAGCTACCGCATCGCGCTCGCGGAGCTCGAGGCGAACACCGGAAAGCAGATCGACGAGCTGTACATCGTGGGCGGCGGCGCGAAAAACACGTTTATTAACGAGCAGACCGCGCTTCTCACCGGGAAGCGCGTCACGGCATTGCCCATCGAGGCGACCGCCCTGGGGAACCTCAGAATCCAGCTGGAAGCCGACACTCAAACATAATTTCGAAGGGAGACCGAACGATGAGTTATAACGAAGCGAAACAGGCCTACGCGCGGTTCGGCGTCGACACGGACGCCGCGATCGCGAAACTGAAGGAGATCCCCGTGTCCCTGCACTGTTGGCAGGGCGACGACGTGCGCGGGTTCGACACGGACCCGTCGAAGCCCCTGACCGGCGGCATCCAGACCACGGGCAACTACCCCGGGCGCGCCGCCACGCCGGAGCAGCTGATGGCGGACATCGACGAAGTCCTGAAGCTGGTCCCGGGGAAAATGAAGCTGAACCTGCACGCAAGCTACGCGATCTTCGAGGACGGTGAGTGGGCGGACCGCGACCGGCTGGAGCCGAAGCACTTCCGCCGCTGGGTCGAGTTCTGCCGGGAGCGCGGACTGGGCTGCGACTTTAACCCGACGTTCTTCTCGCACGAAAAGTGCGACCCTCTGACGCTCTCGAGCCCGGACCCGGAGACCCGGCGCTTCTGGATCGACCACGGGCGGGCGTGCATCCGCATTGCCTCGTACCTGGCCGAGGAGCTGGGCGAGCCCTGCGTCATGAACATCTGGACCGGCGACGGCTTTAAGGACGTGCCCGGCGACCGCATGGGGCCGCGCATGCGCTATAAGGAGAGCATTGACGCGATCCTCGAGGAGCCCTATGATTTCACGAAGGTGAAGCCCTGCGTGGAGAGCAAGGTCTTCGGCATCGGCGTCGAGGCGTTTACGGCAGGCTCCGCGGAGTTCTCGCTCAGCTACGCCGCGTTCAACCGCGACAAATGCATCCCGCTGATGGACAACGGCCACTATCACCCGACCGAGGTCGTCAGCGACAAGATCCCCGCGCTGCTCACGTTCTTCCCGGAGATCGCGCTGCATGTCACGCGGCCCATCCGCTGGGATTCGGACCATGTGGTGGCCTACGACGACGAGACCCGCGAGATCGCGAAGGAGATCATCCGGTGCGGCGCGGAGCGGGTCGATATCGCCCTCGACTTCTTCGACGCGGGCATCAACCGCATCGCCGCATGGGTCGTCGGCACCCGGAACCTCGAGAAGGCCCTGCTGTTCGCGCTGCTGCAGCCGGCGGACGAGCTGAAGAAGCTGCAGGACGAGAGCCGGTTCACCGAGCTGCTGGCCCTGCAGGAGGAGCTGAAGACATTGCCCTTCAGCGACGTCTGGGCCGCGTTCTGCGAGGCGGAGGGCGTTCCCGCGGGCTACGAATGGATGGATGAAGTAAAAGCTTACGAGCAGAAAATACTGGAGGAAAGAAGATGAAAAGTATCCTGGAAGCACCTTTTATCGTCGATATGACGCGCGCGCTGGACAATATGTACTCGCACGGCTGGGATGAGCGCAACGGGGGCAATGTCAGCGTGATGCTCGACCCCGCCGAAGTCGCGGAATACCTGGACACGAGCCTCGTACTGCGCCGCATCCCGATGACGTTCGCGGAGCCCGCGCTCGACGGAAAGATCTTCATCGTGACCGGGACCGGGAAATATTTTAAGAACGCAAAGTACGACCCCGCGGCGAACCTCGGCATCGTCCGGCTCGCGGAGGGCGGCGCGGTCGCGGAGCTGCTCTGGGGCTTCACCGACGGCGGAAAGTTCACCTCGGAGTTTCCGGCGCACATCATGAGCCACGCGGTGGCGCTGGCGAAGAGCCCGGACCACCGGGTCGTCATGCACTGCCACCCGACGAACATCATCGCGATGACGTTCGTGCACAGCCTGGATTCGCGCGAGTTCACGGTCGATATCTGGCGCACCTGCACCGAGTGCCTCGTGGTCTTCCCCGACGGGATCAACGTCCTGCCCTGGATGCTCTGCGGCACGAACGAGATCGGCGTCGCGACCGCCGAGGCCATGAAGACCGCGCGCATGGTCGTATGGGCGCAGCACGGCATCTACGGCACCGGAAAGGATCTGGACGAGACGTTCGGCCTGATCGAGACCGCCGAGAAGGGCGCCGAGATCTACATGAAGACGTTCGGGCACCCGATCCTGCAGACGATCACGGACGATAACCTGCGTGAGATCGAGGCCGGTTTCGGCGTGAAGGCGCGCGAGGGGTGGCTGGACTGAGGCAATTCATGGTATAATATTTGCCGGCACATTTGCCGGCATTTTCTATACGTTTTTTGATGTCCGTGACATCCTATTCTCTTCAGGAGGTCTGTATATGCCCAGAGTCAGTAAAGTCGCGAAAGCCATCGAACCCTATGACAAGGTCTGGGGCGTAGGCGCATGCGGAAAGATCTCGGATCCGTCTCCGTTCGAGCGGATCAACCTCATCCTCGACCGCGTCCCGAAGACCACGAACGGCGAGATCTTCGCGGACCGCGCGGTGTGGCTCACGAAGGCCATGCAGGATTACGAGGGCCAGCCCATGATCGTCCGCCTGGCGCACGGTCTGCGGCTGTTCTTCGAGAACGCCCCGGTGTATCTGTTCGACCACGAGCTGATCGTCGGCTCCATGCTCTGCCCGATAAAGGGAGCGCCGGTCTTTCCCGAGTTCGGCATCGACTGGGTCGTGGAGCAGTGCGAGGACGGCACGCTGGATTACTGCCCCGAGGTCGGGCACACGCACGACTACTTCACGCACTCCGAGGAGACACTGAAGGCGCTGCAGGAGATCCGGCCCTACTGGAAGGGAAAGCAGTGCTCGGACTACGTCCTGCCCCGCCTGACCGAGGTGGAGCGGATCGGTTCCGGCGAAGGCCACAGCGTCTTCTTCGCGGACTCCTACATGACCTGCGGTGCGGGACACCTGGGCGTGAACTACGACCGCATCCTGCACTGGGGCTACGGAAAGATCCGCGAGGAGATCCTGGAGAAGCAGGCCGCGCTGGATCTGTCGACCCCGGACGGCATTAAGAAAAATGAGTTTTACGAGGCCGCGCTCATCGTAAACGAGGCGGGCACGACCCTGATCCGCCGCCACGCGGAAGCGCTGCGCGCGAAAGCCGCGGAGACCGAAGACGAGGTCCGCCGCTGCGAGCTGCTGAAGATGGCGGATAACTGCGACCTGATCGCGACCGAAGCCCCGCAGACCTTCTGGCAGGCCATCCAGGCGGTCGAATTCGCGAACATGTTCGTACTGCTCGAGTCGAACGGACACTCCGTCTCCTACGGCCGCTTCGACCAGTACATGCTGCCGTTCTATGAGCACGATCTCGAGACCGGCGAAACGACCCGCGAGTTCTGCCAGGAACTGATCGAGAACTTTTATATTAAGATCTGGGAGAAGAATAAAGTCCGCACCTACCAGTCCGTCGAGGTGTTCGGAAACGGCGGCATCGGCGGTCCGGCCATGACGGTGGGCGGCATTCTCCCGGACGGCCGCGACGGCACGAACGACCTGACGTTTATGGCGCTCGACGCGCTCGCGCATCTGCGGATCCCCACCCCCTGGTCGGCGGTCCGCCTGCACGCGGCGACGCCGGAGGCTCTGAAAGTGAAGGTCGCAAACGTGATCCGGCTCGGCATCGGCGAACCGAAGATCTTTAACGACGACGTCACGGTACCGATGATGGTCGCGAACGGGCGCTCCCTCGAAGACGCGCGGAACTACCACGTCGTCGGCTGCGTGGAGCCCGACGTCTCCGGTAAGGAGTATGGCTGGCACGACGCCGCCGATCTGAACATGAATAAAGTCCTGGAGCTGGCCATCAACGGCGGCCGCGACATGGAGACCGGCGAACAGTACGCTCCCGACTACGGTTCTCTCGAAACGTTCGAGACGTTCGAAGAGGTCAAGGAAGCCTATCGGAAGCAGATGAAGTACTGGACCGACGCATTGTGCGGGTACCTGACGAAGATCGATCTGGCGCACCAGCAGGTGCGGCCGCTTCCGTTCCTGTCCACGGTCATGGAGGGCCCGATCGAAAAGGGCGCCGACATCACGACCGGCAGCGCCGTTTACAACTTCTCCGGCCCGCAGGGCGTAGCCATCGGCTCGGTCGGCGACGCGCTCTCCGCCATTAAGCAGCTGGTCTTCGACGAGAAGCTCGTCACCGGCGCCGAGCTGCTGCAGGCGGTCCGGGACAACTGGGTCGGCCACGAGAAGCTCTACGCGCTCGTGAACTCCGACTACGTGCATCATTACGGAAATGACGACGACTACGCCGACGAACTGACCGCGTTCGGCTTCAACACCTGGTGCGAGGCGATCAACGGCCGTCCGACCGCGCACGGCGGACACTTCCAGGCCGGCGCCTACTCGGTCACGATCAATGTCGCGCTCGGAAAGGCCCAGTGGGCCTCCGTCGACGGGCGAAAGGCGTTCGAGCCCGTCAGCGACTGCATGGGCGCCCAGCACACGCTCTGCTGCGCACACGATATCAAGGGTCCTTCGGCGATCTGCAGATCCGTCACGAAGCTCGACCACTCGAAAGCCGGAAACGGCACGCTGCTGAACTGGAAGTTCTCCCCCTCCACGATGGAAGGCGACACAGGACTTTCAAACCTCATCTCCCTGCTCGACACCTATGTCCAGCGGAAGGGCATGCACAGCCAGTTCACGGTGGCGAGCCGCGAGACATTGCTCGACGCGAAGGCGAACCCGTCCGAGTATCAGGACCTGCTGGTCCGCGTGGCGGGCTACTCCGCGTATTTCGTCGAGCTCTCGGAGTCGCTGCAGAACGATATCATCGGGCGGACCGAGCTGAATTTCGGCTGACACAGTCCTACGGAGATCCGCTATGGCCGAAACGAAAGGCATCGTTTATAACATCCAGCGCTACACCATCCACGACGGACCCGGCATCCGCACCGAGGTCTTCCTGAAAGGCTGCCCGCTGCACTGCAAATGGTGTTCGAACCCCGAGAGCATGAACCCCGCCCCGGAGATCGGCATCTATCCCGCGACCTGCATCGGCGTCGACAAATGCGGCACCTGCCTCGCAGACTGCCCGCTCGACCCTTCGCCGCTGATCGTGAAGGAGAACGTCATCGCGGGCTGCGACCGCACGCGCTGTCCCGAAGGCTGCCAGAAGTGCACGGACTCGTGCTTCCTGCACGCGATCAAAAAGTGGGGACAGTGGATGACCGTCGACGAAGTCATGGCCGAGGTGCTGCAGGACCGCGAGTTCTACCAGCGCTCCGGCGGCGGCCTCACGATCAACGGCGGCGAGGTCACGACCCAGCCCGACTTCTGCGTCGAGCTGCTCGCGGCGGCGAAGGCGGCGCACGTGAACACGGTCACGGAGACCTGCATGTTCTGCCGGCCCGAGACCATCGAGCGGTTTTACGAGAATACCGACATCTTCATCGCCGACATTAAAAACATGGACAATGCCGCCCACAAACGCTGGTCCGGCGGCGATATCCGCGTGATCCTGTCGAACATTAAGAAGACCGTCGACGCGGGACAGCAGATGATCCTGCGCATCCCCGTGATTCCGGGGATCAATGACTCCGAGGAGAACATCCGGGCCACCGCCGCGTTCATCCGCGACGAGCTGGAGAACCGCGTGCTGCAGGTGCAGCTGCTGCCCTACCTGAAGATGGGCACCGAGAAGTACGATTCGCTCGGAAAGTTCTACCCGATGGGCGACGACTTCCGGCCGGCGGAGCTGAAGGAGCGCATGCCGTGGATCCAGCGGCTTGCGGAGATCATGTGCGAGTACGGAAACCCCGCGGTGGCGGGGTCGTCGACGGCGTACGAGTACCGTGTGAAATAACTGCATACAGCTTCATCACACCCTCATATGTGGCATAGCAGCGGGAAGATTTCTTCCCGCTGTTGTTTTTAACCGGAAAAAGTCCTTTTCCGGTCAATAATCATCGTACAAAGTCTCCATCTCTTATGTATAATTAAATTAAATAACAGAATATGCAACATGCCGAAACCGTTATATAGCTTATGGAGGGACAGCCATGAAAAAAACGAGCAAAAAACTCCTGAGTCTGGTTCTGGCGCTGGTATTCGCGGCGACACTTCTCCCGGTCACGGCACATGCCGAGCCGGCGGCGGGAGACTGCACGAGAAATACCGGCACTTATGAACATAACCGACAACGTTTCGATCCCCTGGAAGACGACCCTTGTGCCGAAGGCCACAGCTGGGGCCCGTGGTTAACCGGCGGCGATGAGTTCGGCATTTATCATGAACCGCCCACCTGCACCGAAGCGGGCGAAGAGTACCGCGTCTGCTCCCGCTGTGGCACGATGGAGACCCGCGCCGTTCCTGCCGGGCACATCTGGAGCGACTGGCAGTCCGGCACTGACAGCTTCGGCAACTATTACCAGCCTCCCACCTGCACGGAAGACGGTGTTGAATTCCGTGTCTGCTCCCGCTGCGAACAGGTGGCAACCCGAAGCGTTCCGGCGCTCGGACACAACTGGAATGCCGGCACCGTAACCAGAGAAGCCACATGTACCGCCGCAGGCGAGCGCACTTACCAATGCACGCGCTGCAGCCAGACGCGCACGGAAGCCATTCCCGCCCTGGGACACGACTGGGGCGCGGACGGCGTCTGCCGCCGATGCGGACAGAGAAACAGCGAAGCGCCGGCAGCGCCCGAGACACCCGCGGCACCTGTGACACCTGTGACGCCGGTCGAAACCACTGCCGCGAACCCTGCTTTCTCCGCGGCCGCACTCTTTTCCTCCCTTCGTAATATTCCGACAAGTGCGAACACTCTGGTGATCACCCAGCAGCCTTCGGGCGGCTCCGTCACCCGGGACGCCGGTGAAGGCTTCACCCTCTCCGTGGCCGTGGAGGGCGGAGAAGCGCCCTATACCTATGAATGGTACTGCAAGGATCTCGAGGCAGAAGAGCAGACCAGTTCTATCGCTGTATGGGCTTCGGATGCGAATGCATCCCTGAGCACGACGTTCCAGAACACCGCTGCGAGCTGGTATGCCGACCATGCTCAGTCTTATGCAGACGCATTCGACCCCGGATGGTTCTCTGCCGTGACCGGCGGAGGATCTGTCGCTGATCTTATCGGAGGCCTGCATCTCTTTGAACATGATCTGGGCGGAACGGAAGAACCGTTTATTAACATTTCCCAGGGCAATTGCGAATACTGGGTCGTGATCACCGACAATGCCGGCCACAGCATCACTTCCGACAGAGCCCGGGTCAGCTACCGCGTCCGCATCGCCGAGCAGCCCCGGAACGCAAACTGGCGGACAGCAGCACCACCGGATGACTACGTCCGGATGGAGTGTCAGGCGGCGGACGGCTCCGGAGAGTATTTTTACGAGTGGTTCCGGAACGACGAGCGGGATCTGCCCTACGCCCTTTATGACAGCTGTGAGATCATGGATCTGGGCACCTATGTATGCCGGGTGACCGATCTGGCGACGGGCGACACCGTGGAGTCCGAAGAGGTCGAGGTCTATGACGTCCCGCCGCTCCTCATCTATTCCCTCCCCTCCGGGGCCACGCTCTGGTCCGAGGAGGAATGGGAAGTGAGCGCTTCGATCGAAGGCGGCGTGCCGCCCTATGAGGTCTGGTGGGATGTGAACGGCGTGCCGCTGCTCACCGAGCAGGGCGAGGATGACAGCGGCGGACGTCCGACCTTCCATGCCACAGGTGTCGGCGAGGGCAAATACACCGTCCACGTCACAGACTCCATGGGCGAGACCGTGTTCACCTCGACCTACCGCGAGGAAAGGCAGCTGCATTTCTCACAGCAGCCCGAGGACGCCGTGTTGTCGGAAGACGGTCTGGCGGAACTGTCCGTCACGGTCGACGACGGCACCCCGCCCTACACTTTTATTCTCAGCCGTAACGGTCGGCGGGCCATCACGCGGAAATCGGACAGCGGTTCCTGGACGTTTTCCGATCTCAACCGGACGGGCAGCTATCACGTCACCGTTCAGGACGCGGAAGGTCATCGCGGACGATCCGAACATGCCACGATATCCCTGCCCGAGTTCCGCATCGCTTCCCAGACCCTGTCGGCGGAATTCTACGGGACTTTGATCCAGCTCGGCGTTCGTGTCGAGGGCGGTCTCCCGCCCTATACGTACCAGTGGATGTTCAATCCCGGGGACCAGTGGTACATGACCGGCTCGGACTCCCCGAACCTCCCTGTGACTTCGGTCGGCGAATACGCCTGCCGGATCACCGATTCCGATGACAACACCATCTACGCCGAGCATATCCCGGTGGAGTACAGGGGAGAAAATCCCTGGATCACACAACAGCCGGTCGGCGGCGCCATTCCCGCCGGAGGATCCTTCACTCTGCAGTGTTCGGCGATCTCCGGCGCCGGAAACCACACCCTCCGCTATGACTGGCAGCGAAAAGCCCTGGAAGAAGGCGGCAGCTGGACCCTGTGGGAATGGGGCAGACAGACCCTGGAAACTTCCCGGCCCGGCCTCTACCGCTGTCGGATCACCGACACGGATACCGGAAAGACGACCTACAGCAGAACAGTGACGGTATACAGAAATATGTGCTTTGTCAGCGCGGAAATGTACGCGCAGGTCGCTCCGGGCACCGGCAGGTACCATCTCTCGTACGAGGGCGGCGTCCCGAACTATTTCATCGAAGTATATCTATACGATGAGGCTACGGAAACAGTCACGATCGAGCGCACGACGCGGGTGGAAGGCACCGACCCGGTCCTGTATCTCCCTCTGTGGACGCGCGCCACCGACGGCTCAAATGAAAACATTCACGCCACATACTGTTTCGTCATCACGGACCGCTACCAACAGACATGCGCTTCGGGACCTGTAAGATGGTAAACGGAAAGGAGGGTCTTATGAAAAAACTGCTTGTAATACTGACGGCCGGCATGCTGTTTGCGGCCGTGTCTCTAGCAGGATGCGGCAGCGGCGCCTCCGAGACCGCCGAAACCGAAGAGTCTGAGGAGGAGGTCTATGAGCCCCTTCCTGCAGCCGCCATGTCTCTGGAAGAGCAGCTCCCCGGAGAATGGTACGCCGGATATGAGGGGCTGGCATTGACCCTCACTCTGACGGAAGACGGAAGCTATACCCTGCACTTCCCGGGTCAGGATGATCAGACCGGAGCATGGGCGCTTACGGACGGCGAGATCATCCTGGATGAGCAGGAAGCGAATTCCCTCCTCCCTGTGGATGACTCGCTCCTGTGGGAAAGCGCCGATCTGCTGTTTACCCGGGATATGCCCGAGACCTATGTTCCCGGCGATGATCTTGCAGGAACGGAAGGCGACTTTGACGGCTACTGGAGATCGCATTTCGTCGCCGTGGGCGACGGAACCATGCTGGCCTCCGCCCTGGGAGAAAACACGGACATCTACGTCGAAGGTGCCCATGTGGCTCTGGGCGGTCCCCTCTTCGGCGACGTGTTCGTCGATATGGAGCTCCGGGACGGCTCGCTCTGCTATGAAACCGAAGGTCTTTCGGTCGCCTTGACGCTGCAGCAGGACGGCTTCCTGCGTCTGACCGTAAACGGCGAAGAGCCCATCACGATCTATCTGCTGCCGGCTCCCATACCGGATTCTGTCTCTGAGTCGGCCGGCGGCTGAACCGGACAAACTATACCGGTCAAAAAACGCGGCGCAGCCCCGAGAGGCTGCGCCGTTTTTTATGTTTTCGTTTCTCGATGAATAAAAGTTTCGGTCAGGGCCGCTCTCACAGTGCCGCAGACACCCCAGGATCACAGCTTCGCGAACACCGCCTGCAGCTCGCTCATCACGTCCGGGATCGCGATCCCCTGCGGGCAATGCTGCTCGCACGACCGGCATCCGACACACTCGGTGAAGCGTCCGCGCTCGCCGGAGCGGTCGATGAACGGCACGCCGTTCGCCGGCTTCGCCTTATACTCGTTATACAGCGACATGATCGTCGGGATCTCGATCTGCACCGGGCAGTTCGGTCCGCAGTAGTTGCACGCGGTGCAGGGCACCGTGATCTGGCTCTTAAACAGGTCGCAGGCCTTGAACAGCGTCTCGCGGTCCGCGTCGGTAAACGGCGCATCGTCAGCGAACGTGGCGAGGTTCCCGTCCATCTGCTCGACCGCGCTCATGCCGGAAAGGATCACCTGGATGCCGGGGAGACTGCGCAGGAAGCGGAATCCCCACGAAGGGATGGTCCAGTCGGGATGCGCCTCCTTCAGGATCGCCTCGGCCTCCGGGGTCAGCGCCGCGAGCTTTCCGCCGCGCAGCGGCTCCATGATCACGATCGGGATGCCGCGCTCCGACAGGATCTCGTACTGCTCGCGCTCCTCACCGTAGAGCCAGTCGAAATAGTTCAGCTCGATCTGGACGAAGTCCCAGTCACGCACGTCGAGCATGCGCTTCAGGCAGGCGGGGCTGCCGTGGAACGAGAAGCCCAGGTACTTGATCGCGCCCTCGGCCTTCTTCTCCGCGAAGAAATCCACACATCCGCAGTCCAGATACTTATCAATGTTCCCGTCGCCCACGCCGTGGATCAGATAGAAGTCAATGTAGTCGGTCTGCAGGCGCTCGAGCTGCTCCCTGAAAACGTTCACGTGACCGTCGCCCGCCATGCAGTTATACTTCGTCGCCAGATAAAAGCTCTCGCGCGGCCACTCCTTCATCGCTACGCCGAGGAACTCCTCGGACTCGCCGTCGTGATAGACGTAGGCGGTGTCGTAGTAGTTGATGCCGCCGGCCATCGCGTGACGCAGGATCTCGGTCGAAGGCCCACGGTCGATCTTTCCGGAGAACTTACCGTCCACGGTCGGGAAGCGCATGTTTCCCATGCCCAGGCACGAGAGTTCAATGCCGGTATCTCTGAAACTCTTATACTGCATAAATGATCTCCTTTTCTGTTTCCTTTGGTCAATGTATCTCCAGCGCCGTCCCTGATGCCGCTGTGCTCACTGCACTTTCATGCTCTTTAAAGATACGATATTTCGGGCCTGCGCGCAAAGCAATTCTTCCGGCTTGCCTTTTCCTCGGAAAAAGACTATTCTGTTACGGTAGTAATTGATCGGAGGTTTAATTCATGCTGCAGGAAACGATCACCCGCCTGATCCTCGGCCACTGCGAGGCGAACGCTGAAGATATCCTGCCGGAGACCGCTTTTAAGTCTCTGGGAATGGATTCGCTGGACATCACCGAGATGATGCTGGATCTCGAAGATGAACTCGGCATCCGCATCGATTATTCGGTCGATGCGAAAGTGAAGACTGTCGGAGAGCTCACGGAGTTCGTCGAACAGCTTCTGTGAAAGATCACAGCGGAAAACATCGGATCATGAGATCGCCGGGGCACGTGCCCCGGCGGTTTTTATCTGCCCGAAGCCCCGCGGCCGCTCACACACGGTCGTCGGGGATGATGCCCTTCGAGACATTGGCCTCCAGCTCCCCGAGCAGGCGCTCGTAAAGCACCTCGGAGCCCTCGGCCGTGCGCTCGTTCCGCTTCAGGATCTGCGACGCTGCCACGCCGTGCTCGATCCACGACTTCCCTCCCGAGCGGCTGTTCAGAAACAGCGGCTGGAAACGGTCCAGCGTCTTCGCGAATTTCGCTTCCGGGGTCTCCCAGGCCTCGAACTCCTCCCAGAGCCCGCGCATCCACGCCGCCTGGTCTTCCGGGAGCAATGAAAACAGCCGCTCCGCCGCCGCCCGCTCCCGCGCTTCCTGATCCTCGTGGACCTGCGCGTTCGTGTCGTAGGCGTAGGTGTCGCCCGCATAGACCTCGACCAGGTCGTGCGCGAGGCAGAGGCACATCGTGCGGTACCGGTCGATCGGCTCGTTCGCGTACTCCGACAGCAGCATGACCATCAGCGCCATGTGCCAGGCATGCTCGGCGTCGGTCTCGCGGCGGTTTCCGCTCGCCAGATAGTTCTGCCGCACGATCTCCTTCTCGCGGTCCGCCTCCATGAGGAAGCGGATCTGGGCTTCGAGGCGGTCTCCGACAGCACAGTCCGGTCCGGGGATTATTTCTTTTCCGCCGGTTTTATCGTCGGTCCGGTTCATTTCGATCTCCTTATTTCTGCAGACGAAGTATTTTCCGCAATGCTATAATGACCACATAAAAGTACTATGCCATCGTGTCGTCCGCTCTGTCAAGACGCGGAGAAAGGAGGTCTCACCATGCCCATTCCCGCATTGATCATTGATACCATGCGCCAGGCGCCTCGCCTGTACGAGATGACCGTGGAGGAGATTCGTCAGGTCTTTATCGATCAGGGGAAGGCCGCTCCGCCGCTCCCCTATGCCGGACAAATCGAGGAGCGCACGCTCACGACCGCGCACCGCGAGACGCCGGTTCGGATCTACCGCATGACGGAGGACGAGGCCGCACCCGTGCTCGTTTACTTTCACGGCGGCGGCATGCTGTTCGGCGACCTGAACTTCATGGACGCGCCCTGCCGCTACATCTCCGAGCACGCCTGCTGCACCGTGATCTCGGTCGACTATGCGCTCGCACCGGAGAATAAGTTCCCGAAACCCCTCGAGGAGTGCTATGAGGCGGTACGGGAGATCGTCCGGAACGCGGCGGAACTGAAGATCGATCCCTCCAGGCTCGCCCTCGGCGGCGACAGTGCCGGAGGAAACCTGACTGCGACAGTCTCCATGCTCGCGCGCGAGCGGAAAGAGTTTTCGATCGTCCGCCAGGTGCTGCTCTACCCCTGGATCGACCTGGCGACGGATCCCGACCTGAAGGAAAACGAGACGAACGACCTTCCGCTGAACGCGGGCGACTTTAAGCTGCTGAACAAAGTGTACCTGAACGATCCCGAAGAAGCGA
The DNA here is from genome assembly GCA_017513125.1 of Lachnospiraceae bacterium. Classification (GTDB taxonomy): domain Bacteria; phylum Bacillota; class Clostridia; order Lachnospirales; family Lachnospiraceae; genus RGIG5636. The sequence goes on from JAFWDI010000002.1 coordinate 179,804, forward strand.
AGCTTCCGCTGGTCTCCCCGGTCTATGCGGAGGATCTGGCCGGGCTGCCGCCGGCAGTGATCATCACGGAAGGAAATGATCCGCTGAAGGAGGAAGGCATGACCTATGCGGGCCGGCTGGCCGAGGCGGGCGTGCCTGTCGCACATATGCATTTCGACGATATGATCCACGGGTTCATCCAATTCACCGGCGTGGTCGAGGAGGCCGCAGAGGCGCTGGACTTCGTGTGCGGGATCCTGAAGGAGGATTTCTCGAAATAAAACCGGCCCATGCCGCGGCCGGATCATGATCAGCGATAAGAGGGCAGAAGATCTCCCGAAGCTCCGGCAGCTTACAGGCAGTTCGGGGCCCGGCAGCTCTGGATCGACGGCAGCTGCGTGCCCGGCGCATTCCAGCTGAACACCTGAAGGTGGATCACGTGTGATCATGGCCGCAAACGGCGGCCCGACCGCTGCAGAACGAACCCGAACGAAAGAATTAAGAAACAAAGACGGGAGGGAACTCATGAAAAGACAAAACCACTCTTTTGAGAAGATCTTACGCCGCCGTCTGCAGATCCTGCGCACGGTACCGGCCCTGCTCCTCGCCGTGGTCATGGCGGTCTCTCTCACCGCCTGCGGGGGCGGGTCGAACGGGTCCGGACAGACCGCGACCGGCACGAGCGACCCGAACAGCACTGATAAACCCGGGAGCTCGGTCGAGAACGACGGAAACCCCGCCGGACAGAGCTCCGGCAGGATCGAGAAGCCCGAGGAGACGGAGGCGAACGTCGGAGATGAGGCCGAATATGAGCGCGCCTGCACCCTGTTCGAGGAGGGCAGATACTACAGCGCCCGGGCCGCTTTCGAGAACAGCGGTTACGGGGACTGGGCGGAGCGCGCTGCGGCGTGTGTTCAGCCCATGCCGGGAACCGGAGTGATCAGCCGGGCGGAAAACATGGCGAGCGATGAAATGGAGCTCGTCTTCGTCGTGAACGCGGCGGATGAGAGTATCGGAAGGTTTATCTCGGTCTATACGGAAGATCATGTGCTGGCTGCGGAACTGTTCATCCTGGGAAGCGGTTCTGCGGAGGTCGGACTTCCGGGCGGCTGCTACTATGTTAAGGACGCTTCCGGAACCGAGTGGTACGGTGCGGATGAACAGTTCGGTCCCGACGGATACTACGAGAACATGGTATTCGACGAAGTCGAAGGCGATCGTTATCTCACCGTACTGGATGCAGGGTACGTCTGGACGATCACGATCAATACCTCTACGACAGCCGGCCAGGGCGTCGGTTCCGAGCGGACGGGCTGGGAGGACAGGAACTGATCCTGTTTGGGACCTCCGAAAAATTACATTCCGAGTCGGGATTTTCTGTTTTTCACTCGGAATCCCTTGATTTTCCTAAGAATCCCGATTCGGAAAATTCCATCCGCCATTGTAAAAATTCGCGAAACGGGCAGCCTTTCAGGCAAAAAACACCCCAACAGTAACCTCGCGCCGGCGGTGTCTCTCAAGTTCTGTGTGCTCCTTCGTGATGCCTTTCCGGAGAGCTGTTATTCCTCGGAGCTTATTTCCCGTTGACCCGCTTTAAGAATCCCAGCCAACCGCCGCCGCTTCCAACACCGTATTTTATTACATGATATGATCCCTCCTTAAATAAGATGGTGCATGGCCCTGTTTATGCTTATGTATTTCTGTTTATAAACGCTTATAGGCCACCAAACTTGGTGTTAATTGGCCTAAAAATCAACATGTTCTCTACCGCGAGGCCACCAAATCCGATTTTCCGGCACGTGTTTCGCGCAATCTTCTAAGCACAAAAAACACCGGACCCCTTATTTTTCAAGGGATCCGGTGATATGGAGCATACGGGACTTGAACCCGTGACCTCCACACTGCCAGCACCATTTTTATGTTAATGTATTATTTTCTATCGTTGCGTAATGTGTTGATTTTTAAGGGGATTTCGACGATTGGCTTTTTCTGACATTTTCTAATATTTCCTCTTTCCGTCACACTCAGTCCCCCAAAATAACTACCCGGCGACCTCCACACCTGCATGTAAAGCAAATTCGGTTGCCAAGTGTTTTCAAACTGGCAAATCGATTTCCCGCACTCCCTCGGAAAGTATACGTTTACATTTCAAGAAAGGCTGCAACGCTGATGATGCGTGGATCTTCTACGGATGATTCAAGGAAATCCTTATCCCCGGTCAGGAACAGGTCGACTCCTGCATTCAAAGCCGCTCGAAGGATCGGCCGATCCTTTGGGTCACGGATCCTGGCCTCTGCCTCGTTAGTCTCCTTCGGGGTTTCAGTCATTTCAAACGCAGGGAGCGCAGTATAAAGGAATGCTTCCAGTTCAACGGTTCGATCTGGAAATTTCTCCTGAAATTTGCGGTGAAGCTCGTCGACCACGTAGTCACAGACAACCGGTTGAAACGGTGGCATCAGAGCTTTATATAATGCTTCTGCTGTACGACCCTTGGGGAAAAGGGCTGCGGAAATGAAGATGTTGGTATCGATCATCACTCTCATTCAGCATTTTCCTCGCGCCGGGACTGCGTGATCCAGTTGGCAACGTCATCCTCTGTAAGGAGGCCAACCTTTTCACCTTCTCCGCTCATTTGTTCCTGAAAACGCATCAGAGCGTAAACAGCCGAGTTGACCACGCGCACGGTATTTCCTTCCACGATGAAGGTCACGCGGTCGCCGCTTTCAACGCCAAGTGCTGCCCGGACTTTTTTGGGGATCGTAATCTGCCCTTTGGCCATGACCCTTGCATCATTAACAAATGCTGCATTTGCCATATTTGAACACCTCCGCTCAGTAAAAGTAGGGAAATAGGAATTCCCTACTTTTATTGTACGCAAAATGAGCCAGATATCAACAGACTTTTGTTATACAATCAGCTTTCTTCGAACATCATCTGACTGTATTTGTCCATAATC
>JAFWDI010000005.1 GCA_017513125.1 Lachnospiraceae bacterium
AAACGCGCGGTAGACCGTATACCGACCGCGCTCCACGATCCGCGTCGCAATGATCCTCGGTACCGTCACGACGCCGCTGCGCGGTACCGTTTCCATGCCGCCCGGCGAATATACGATCTCCCCGATCACACGGCCTTCCGACCCGGCCTGCCCGGTTCCGGGCATATCATCCGCATCATCGAACAGGTCGTCGGCATCGTCATCGAACAGGTCTTCCGAATCGATATCATCCGGTTCCGTGATCTCACCGTAACGGTATCCGAAGAGCCTGCCGAGCATAAAATACTCCGACCGTTCGGCGCCGACCGTAAGAAACGAACTCTCATCCGTCATGACGATCACGCTCATGCCGTACTCTTCCGTGAGTTCGTTCAGTCCGCTGCGCAGCGTGCCGTTTCCGGTATCCTCGAGCAGTATCCCCATCTCCGTGTATGCCGCGTCGATCGCCCGGATCTGCTGCGCATTATAAAAGCGTTCGAGAAACAGGCGGTTCACGATCAGGATCGCCGCCAGGCTGGCCACGAGTATCGCGGTAAACACGAGCGCGTAGCGTACTCTTATGGATGATCTGAACTGTTTATCCTTCATCCGTATCCTTGTCGGCGGGCCGGTCGTCGAACTTATATCCCATCCGCCAGATGGTCCTGATATAATCTCCGCGGTCACCGAGTTTTCCCCGCAGTTTCTTAATATGTGTGTCGATGGTCCGCGCGTCGCCGAAATAGTCGTAATCCCAGACATTGTTCAGGATCTTTTCCCTGGACAGGGCGATGCCCCGGTTCTCCATCAGGTAAGCCAGCAGCTCGAATTCCTTAAAGCTCAGATCGACCGGCTTCCCGTCGACCGTCACTTCATGCGCGGACTTATCCAGCGTGATGCCCTCCGCGGTCAGCAGCTCCTGCTTATCCGCGCCGGAGCGGCGCAGCAGTGCTTCGACGCGGGCCACCAGGATCTTCGGGCTGAACGGCTTGGAGATGTACTCATCGGCGCCGCAGCCGAAACCGGTCAGTTCGTCGCGTTCGGCGGTACGGGCTGTCAGCATAACGACCGGGACCTTCGAATATTCGCGGATCGTCCTGCAGACCTCAAACCCGTCCATCAGCGGCATCATCACGTCCAGAATGACCAGACCGAACCCGCCGGTCCCGAAAAAGAGATCGACCGCCTGCTCCCCGTCTTCCGCCTCGGTCACATCATAACCGGCCGCGGTCAGGAAATCGCAGATCAGTTTCCGCATCCGGGCTTCGTCGTCGGCTACCAGGATCTTCGTTTTCGCCATAAGCATACCTCCGAAACGTGACGGATCCGTGAACGCCCTCGCTTCTGTCGTTCAGGGGTTCAAAAATCACTTACAGCCCGGAAAAGCCCGGACTGTAAGCGGTGCTCAATGTGTCAGCCAGCGGTACTTACCCCGCAGATACACTTTCCGGATATAGCGGAAAGCGTAATCTTCACCCTTAACGGCCACCATCTTAAGGAGAAATCCCAGTTCCTTCGCAGTCTGCTCGTGCATGATCCGCGAACCCTTCAGCGGTGCACGTTTAAAATAGGCGTAGGCACAGCTGTCGTCGTATTCGTCTCCCTTATACACCTTTGAGGCGGCCACACGGTCCGCGACCATCTCTGCCACATAGCGGCGCGGCATCCTGACCGGGGCGTAAGTGCCGGGCTGCTCCAGAGAAAGATCGGTCCAGTATTCGAAGTGATGGCGGTTCCGGCCCTTATGATGCAGCCACGCGGTGGAGAAGCCGAGGTCTTCGCGCTCGGCATTGTTCGGGCTCATGTAGCCGCGGTAGTACTTGCACCCCGGGATGAACTCCCACGGCGAGTACTTCGACAGATCATGCGTAAGCCCCTGCAGATAAAGGCCCATCTTAAAGCAGTGGACCATCACCAGAAACCGGTGCTTCGATATCGTTTTCAGATGTCCGAAAACATTCATAGACGCGATCAGCCCTTCACTACAATATTCACGATCTTTCCGGGCACGTAGATCTCCTTCACGATCGTTCCGGTCAGTCTCGAAGCGACAGCGTCCTTCGCGGCCGCGATCGCTTCGTCTTTCGAAGCTTCCGCGGAGATCTCGATGACAGAGCGGGTCTTTCCGTTCACCTGCACAGCGATCTCGACCAGATCGTCCGCCAGCTTCGACTCATCATAAGTCGGCCAGGCGTGATCGTAAATGCAGTCGTCGTGTCCCAGGCGCTCCCAGATCTCCGCGCAGATGTGCGGCGCGAACGGGGCGAGCATCAGGCACATCGTGCCGATCGTCTCTTTATCGATGCCGCCGGTCTTCTTCGCGAGATCGATGAATTTATTATTATACTCCATGAATCCGCTGATCACGGTGTTCAGATAGAACCCGTCGAAGCGGTTCGTGATGTCGTAAGTCATCTTATGGATGAGCTTTTCCATCTCCGGCGTCCGGGCGACGTCCGCCTCGATGCTGTCGCAGGCCAGCGTCCAGAAGCGCGACAGATATCTGCGCACGCCGTCAATGCCGCGGTCGTTCCACGCCGACTCCTGTTCCGGCGGTCCGACGAACAGCTCATACATGCGAAGCGAGTCGCAGCCATAGTCGCGGATCAGATCATCCGGGGAAATGACATTTCCCTTCGACTTCGACATCTTAATGCCGTTCTCGCCGGTGATCATGCCCTGGTTAAACAGCTTCTTGAACGGCTCCTGGAAATCCACGACTCCGATGTCGTAGAGGAACTTCGTGTAGAAGCGCGAATACAGCAGGTGAAGGACCGCGTGTTCGACGCCGCCGATATACATATCGACAGGAAGGTATTTGTCCGCGATCTCTCGGTCTACGAGCGCCTCGTCATTATGCGGATCCACATAGCGCAGATAATACCAGGACGAGCCGGCCCACTGAGGCATCGTGTTCGTCTCGCGCTTCGCGGGGCCGCCGCACTGCGGGCAGGTCGTGTTCACCCAGTCTTCGATTGCGGCCAGCGGCGATTCACCGGTGCCGGTCGGCTGGTAGCTTTCGACGTCGGGAAGCAGCACGGGAAGCTGGTCCTCGGGGACCGCCACACAGCCGCACTTCTCGCAGTGTACGATCGGAATAGGCTCTCCCCAGTAGCGCTGGCGCGCGAAGACCCAGTCGCGGAGCTTGAAGTTCTTCTGTTTCCGGCCGATGCCCTTCTCCTCGAGAATGTGAGGAGCCTTCTGCTTCAGGTCGTCCGAGTCCATGCCGTTCCAGTCGCCGGAATTAATGACCTTACCAGTGCCGATATAGGCCTCGGTCAGTTCGTGTTCCTCACCGTCCGGAGAGATGACCGGAATGATCTCCAGACCGAACTTCTTCGCGAAATCGAAGTCGCGCTCGTCATGCGCGGGCACGCACATGATCACGCCGGTGCCATAGTCGGAAAGCACGTAGTCGGAAAGCCAGATCGGAATCTTCTTCCCGTTCAGCGGGTTCACCGCGTAACGGCCGGTAAAGACGCCGGTCTTCTCCTTATCCTGCATGCGGTCGACCGAAGACCGCATCGACGTCGCTTCGATGTAGGCGTCGACGGCCTCCCTCTGCTCCGGAGTCGCGAGTTCACCCGCCAGTTTCAGTTCGGGAGCCATGACCATGAAGGTCGCGCCGTAAAGCGTATCCGGCCGTGTCGTGTAGACCGTGAGGACCTCGTCCATGCCGTCCACATGAAACTCGACTTCCGCACCGTAAGACCGGCCGATCCAGTCGGACTGCATCTTAATGACCTTCTCCGGCCAGTCCAGCAGCTGGAGGTCGTCCAGCAGGCGGTCCGCATACGCCGTGATCTTCAGCATCCACTGGCGCATGTTCCGCTTCGTGACGGGGCTTCCGCAGCGCTCGCAGCGGCCGCCGACCACGTCCTCGTTCGAGATACCGGTCTGGCAGGAAGGACACCAGTTGATGGGCATCTCCTTCTCATAGGCGAGGCCCTTCTTAAACATCTGCACGAAGATCCACTGCGTCCACTTATAGAACGAAGGATCGGTCGTGTTCACCTCGCGGTCCCAGTCATAGAGATCCGAGATCTGGCTGATCTGCTCCTTAATATGCGCGACGTTCTCCGCGGTCGTCACAGCAGGATGGCGGCCGGTCTTGATCGCGTAGTTCTCCGCAGGCGAACCGAACGCGTCCCATCCCATCGGATGGATCACGTGATACCCCTGCATCAGCTTATAGCGGCTCCAGGCGTCACTGATCACGTAGCCGCGCCAATGTCCGACATGCAGTCCGTTTCCCGAAGGATACGGGAACATGTCCAGGCAGTAATACTTTTCTTTCGACTCGTCGGTGTTGATGGGGTGCTCTTTCCAGTAAGCGTTCCATTTATTCTCGATCTCAGTGTGGTTATAGGGAACAGCCATGCTATGCCTCCGTAGGGTAATCGCCCCCTGAAGGGATCACCGTTTCCGGCACTCCTTTCCGGGGGCGAAGCAATGTACTTATCATGACGCGGTCAACGTCCCTGTCACGGGGCCGTGATCCGCGCGGACGATCACTCGTCCTCGTCGGCTTCCTTCGCGTCCATCTCTCTCTGCTGGACGTCGGCAGGCGCCTGCTCATAGCGCGCGAACTCATACGAGAACTCGCCGATACCGCCGGTCATCGAACGCAGGTCGGTCGTATAACCGAACAGCTCGGACATCGGAACGTCGGCCAGAAGCTCCTGCTTTCCGCCTTCCAGCGGGTTCATGCCGAGCACTCTGCCGCGGCGCTTATTCAGATCGCCCATGACGTCGCCGGTGAAGTCGTTCGGAACCACGACTCTCAGGGAAGCGACCGGCTCGAGAAGGACCGGGTTCGCCTGCATGATGCCGGCCTTAAACGACTTGATCGCGGCCATCTTGAATGCCATTTCGTTCGAGTCGACCGGGTGATACTTACCGTCGGTAAGGGTCGCTTTCACGCCGAACACGGGATAGCCGGCCAGAGGTCCCTTCTGAACGGACTCGGCCACGCCCTTCTCGACGGCGGGGAAGAAGTTCTTCGGCACGGAACCGCCGACGACTCTCTCCTCGAAGACGTAAGGCGTATCCAGATCGCCCGAGGGCTCGAAGTCCATGAAGACTTCGCCGAACTGACCGGAACCGCCGGACTGTTTCTTATGACGGCCCTGGATGCCCTCGGCCTTCTTCTTAATGGTCTCGTGATAGGCGATGCGCGGCTTCGTGAGCTCCATCTCCACCTTATTACGCGCGAGGACCTTCGACACGACCGTGTCGAGCTGCTGGTCGCCGATGCCGTAGATCAGGGTCTGATGCGTCTCGGAGTCATTCACCAGCTTAATGGTGCGGTCCTCATCAGCGATGCGGTTCAGAGCGGTCGAAAGCTTATCGACGTCGCCCTTGTTCTTCGCGGAGTACGCCATGTAAAGGTAAGGCGTGGAGATCGCGGGGCCTTCGTAGGTCACGGGCGAAGCCTTCGTGCAGAGCGTGTCGCCGGTCGTGGCATTGCTCAGTTTTGAGATCGCTCCGATGTCGCCGGCATGAAGCTCGGTCACCTCGATCTGCTCTTTACCGCGCAGAATGTACAGGCGGGAGATGCGCTCTTCAGTCTCTTTATTCGCGTTAAACAGCGTCGCGTCGTTCTTCAGGACGCCGGTCTTCACCTTCACGAAGGAATACTTTCCGAGGAAAGGATCGACCAGGGTCTTAAAGATGTGCGCGCTCATCGGCTTCGCGTCGTCATACTCATCATCCGGAGCGGGCAGGAAGTCCACGATCACGTCGAGCAGCGTGGAAACGCCGTAGCAGTCGGTCGGAACGCCGAGCATGACCGGAACGACGGAACCGTCCTTCACATCCTGGAACAGCGCGCCGGCGATCTCTTCGGGCGTAAACACCTCGCCGTCGAAGAAGCGGTCCATGAGCTCTTCCGAAGTCTCCGCGACAGCTTCCTGGAGAGCATTCTCGCACTCCTCGAAGTTCGACTGCAGATAATCGGGAATCGCGCAGTCTTCCTTCTCTCCCTTCTTACCGGTGAACTTTACGCCCTTCTGAAGGATCAGGTTCACGTATCCGACCAGCTTCTCGTCCTCACGGATCGCCAGCTCGAACGGAGTGACCTTGGAACCGTAGCGCTCCTGAAGCGCCTCGACGATTCCTCTGTAGCTCGAGTTCGGGTCATCCAGGTTCGTGACGAAGAAGATGCGCGGAATGCCGTTCTTCTCGCACAGATCCCACGCCTTCTGCACGCCGACCTGCACACCGGCCTTGCCGTTCACGACGATGATGGCCGCGTCCGCAGCGCAGGCGGCTTCCTCGGTCTCGCCCACGAAGTCGAAATAGCCGGGAGTATCCAGAATGTTGATCTTGCAGTCTCTGTACTCGATCGGAATCATCGTCGTGCCGATCGAAAACCCTCTCTTCTGCTCTTCCTTATCGAAGTCGCTGATCGTGTTTCCGTCCGTGACCTTTCCCTGACGGGTGGTGATACCGGTCAGATAGGCCAGGGACTCCGCCAGCGTGGTCTTTCCGGAACTGCCGTGTCCGAACAGTGCGACATTTCTGACATGAGCCTTGTCATAAACCTTCATTCTGTTACTCTCCTTCTGATAATTATTTTCAGGGCCCGACGGGGGCATAAGATCGATACGGGCGGAAGCCGCTGCGGGAAAGCGCCGGCAAAAGTCCGCAAACAAAAATATTCTAAAGTATTTTATAGAAAACTGCAACAATAAATCCGGCACTTTAACAGTTTGACACGTTAAAGTGTCAATGTTAAAATGAGACAGCATTCATCTCACGCCGCAACTGTATGAAAAGCTGTTTGAAAGGACATACACATGCTCAGCAATACCGCAGGTATCATCGGACTGGGACTCATCGGAGGCTCCCTCGCCAAAAGTATTAAGAAACAGGATCCCGACTGCCGGATCACCGCTTACGACACCGACCGCGCCTCTCTGCTTCAGGCTCAGCTGGCCGGCGATATCGACGCGATCGCGGAGGAGATCGACGATGCTTTCGCGGACTGCGACATCATCTTCCTCTGCGCACCGGTCAGCGTTAATCTGAAGTACATGGAACTCGTAAAGCCATATCTGAAGGATGACGCGATCCTGACCGACGTCGGCAGCACGAAGACCGGCATCATGGAGCGTGCTGCGGAACTCGGACTGCAGAAGTATTTCATCGGCGGACACCCGATGGCGGGTTCCGAGCGCTCCGGATACGCGAACGCGAGCGATCTGCTGTTCGAGAACGCGTTTTACATCATTACGCCGTTCCAGGAGACGCACGCGAAAAAGCAGCTGCGGCTGATCGAGTTCGTGCACCGGATTCCGGCATTGCCCATGGTCATGGAAGCCGAGGAACACGACCGCACGGTCGCCACGGTGAGCCATATCCCGCACATCATCGCGTTCGCCCTGGTGAACCTGCTGCGCGATTCGGACGATCTCGAAGGGACCATGCGCAGGATCGCCGCAGGCGGTTTCAAGGACATCACGCGGATCGCGAACTCCTCACCCGAGATGTGGGAGGCGATCTGCATGGAGAACCGTCCCGCGATCGAGCATGTGCTGGACGATTTCGAAAGGGAGCTGGACGCGCTTCGCGGGCTGATAGCAAACGGCGACCGCGAGGGTCTGTACAACTCGATCCGCAAGAGCGGCGATTTCCGGAACAGCCTGGACGACCGCTCTGCTGGAGCCATCCAGCGCGAATACGCGCTGACGCTGGACATCCCCGACGTCGCGGGTTCGATCGCCGGCGTGCTGAACATTCTGGCGGTCCACCGCGTAAATATCAAAAACCTCGGGATCCTGCATAACCGCGAGAACGGCGAAGCGATCCTGAAGATCGACTTTTACAATGAAAATTCGCTGGTGAAAGCCGCCGACGTCCTTGAAAGAAACGATTACCGCGTCTACCGCAAATGATGAAGGGACATTGCATGGAATTATCACGAAAAGCGGGACTTCGCGGAGAGATCGCGATTCCCGGCGACAAATCGATCTCGCACCGTGCGGTGATGTTTAACGCGCTCGCGCACGGCGAAGCCCGCATTACGGGCTTTCTGAACAGCGCGGACTGCGTCTCGACGATCCGCGCTTTCACCGCGATGGGCGCGCAGGTGCGTCAGGACGGCACAGAATGTGTGGTCCGCGGCGTCGGCCTGCATGGGCTGAGGCAGCCTGACGGGAGCATCGACTGCGGAAACAGCGGGACGACCACGCGTCTGATCAGCGGGATCCTCGCGGGTCAGACGTTCGGGACCAGGCTTACCGGCGACGCTTCCCTGTCCCAAAGGCCCATGCGGCGGATCATGGATCCGCTGTCCCGGATGGGCGCGGAGATCGTCTCCGAGCAGGGCAATGACTGCCTTCCGCTCACGGTTCGCGGGGGCGCGCTGCGCGGGATCCGATATGTGTCGCCCGTCGCTTCCGCGCAGGTCAAATCCGCGGTCCTTCTGGCAGGTCTTTATGCGGACGGGCCGACCACGGTCATCGAGCCGGAACGTTCGCGCGACCACACCGAGCGGATGCTGCGCGCGTTCGGCGCGAAGATCTCGGTCGACGGGCTGTCGGTCACGGCGGAGCCCTTCGAGCAGCTGGAAGCTCAAGATATCGCGGTACCCGGCGACGTCTCTTCCGCCGCGTTTTTCCTCGCGGCCGGCGCGGTCTGCCCCGGAAGCGAGATTCTCCTGAAAAACGTAGGCCTGAACCCGACACGGGACGGCGCGGTCCGTGTGCTGCAGGCCATGGGAGCGGACCTGACGATTCTGGACCGAAAGGATATCGGCGGCGAACCTTCCGCGGATCTTCTGATCCGCCACTCTTCGCTGAAAGGCTGCACGATCGAGGGAAGCATCATTCCGACACTGATCGACGAGCTGCCTGTCCTCGCGGTCTGTGCGGCTTATGCGGACGGCGAGACCGTGATTCGCGGTGCGAAGGAGCTTCGCGTGAAGGAGTCCGACCGCATCAGCGCGGTCTGCGAGGGACTTTCCGCGATGGGCGCGGATGTCGAAGAACTGGAGGACGGCATGATCATCCGCGGCGGCAGACCGCTTCACGGCGCGGAGATCCGCTGTTTCGACGATCATCGGATCGCGATGAGCTTCGCGGTCGCATCACTGGATGCGGAAGGCACGACCGTTCTTCATGGCGCCGAGTGCGTAAACATCTCCTATCCCGCTTTTTTCCGGGATCTGTCCGCGCTTGGCTGAACCGTGCGGGTCCGCCGGATCGGTGTTCTGTACCCTGTCAGGACCCGTCCCGCCTCATAAAAACGGGCTGCCCGTTACAGGCAGCCCGCATTTTTTATGCGCCCGGCTTAGCCAAAGATCGTAGAAGAATCATACATAACGAATCTGTATCCGCAGTTGCGGCATTCAAAATGCCAGTAATCGCTGCCGTCCACCCTGGTTATTACGACATTTTGGGATCCGCACGCGCATACCATATTCGAAAAGTAATAATCATCTATGGTGTCGTAATAAAACGCAAAACATCCGAGCTCATGTCCGTCCGGCGCTTCATCTCCGAAAAAGAACATTCCCCCGGCAACCTGATCCAGATCTTTTTCATCCAGAGCGACCGGTTCCTCAGCTTGCGGCAACTCCTTTTTCAACTCCTGCTCCGCCTGTGCCAGTTCTTCCGCCGTCACATCGAAACCGGCTTCTGCCGCGACAGCCGCCGCTTCCTCGGGGCCTTTTGAGCCAGCTGTACGCTCAGCGCCCTGTCCGTCCGAACCTTCTTCAGTAGGTATGGACGCTTCCGGTCCCGCAGGGTATAATGCATGCAGCCGGAAACGACCGGCCGAAACATTGTTGATGACTGAAAACGGAGCGTGACTGCCATGACGAAAGCGGATCATTACCTGGTACAGGACATTCGTAATATCCTCGATAACGGCTATCTCGACGAGGACCCGCGCCCGGTCTATCCCGACGGGACTCCGGCACATACGATCAGTGTAAATCATGTGGTGCGGAAGTACGATCTGAGCCGCGGCGAGTTTCCGATCTCCACCCTGCGCCCGCAGGCATGGAAGACCGGTATCCGCGAGATCTTCACGATCTACCAGCACCCGACGAACGTACTCTCCGAGATGAAGGAGTACGGCGTGACCTGGTGGGATCCGTGGGATATCGGCGACGGCACGATCGGCCAGCGCTACGGTGCCACCGTAAAGCGCTACGATCTGACCGACCGTCTGATCGAGGACATCCGGAAGGATCCTTACGGTAGACGGAAGGTCCTCTCCCTCTGGCAGGAAACGGACCTGCGTGAGACTCCCGGCCTGGCGCCGTGCGCGTTTCTGACGATCTGGAACGTCCGCGGGGAGTATCTCGACATGGCCATGATCCAGCGCAGCGGCGATATGCTGACCGCCTCGGGCGCCGGCGGGATCAATGAGATCCAGTACGCCGCGTTCCACATGATGGTCGCGCGCACGGTCGAAAAACAGCCCGGCGTCTTCACACACTTCGTCGCGAACGAGCAGATCTACGACCGCCATATGGAAAATGCGCAGGAACTGCTCCGCCGTGCCGAAGAAGCCGCGAAAGAAGATACAGTCGGGGCCGTCCGGCCCATGCTGATCCTGAACCGCGAACCCGGCTGCGCGTTCGAAGACTTCATCATCGAGGATTTCGAGATGCGCGATTACACTCCGATGAAGCCGCAGCTGCAGTTCGATCTGGGCATTTGACTTCTCCCGGATCTAAATGTTTCGAAGCATAAAATAACCCCGCGGTACGCAAGCGCGCCGCGGGGATCTTTTTTCCGATGATCACGGGTCTATTCGTCAATGTTCGTATACACCTGCTGCACGTCGTCATCCTCATCCAGCAGGTCCATCGTCTTCTGGAACTTCTTCAGGTCTTCCTCGAAGGTCAGCGCCACGGTGGTCTGCGGGATCATGGCCACTTCAGCGTCCGCCATCGGAATGCCGGCCTCCTCGAGCGCCTCACGCACCTCGGAGAAGCTGTCGGGATCCGTCCAGACGATGTAGCCTTCCTCTTCCTCCTCGAAATCGTCCGCGCCGGCCTCCAGTGCGGTCATCATGAGCTCATCCGAATCCATGTCGCAGTCTTCCTTCGAGATCACGATCTGACCCTTCTTATCGAACATGAAGGAGACGCAGCCGGTCGTACCGACGTTTCCGCCGCCCTTCGTGAAGGCGTTCCGCACGTTCGACGCGGTGCGGTTCTTATTATCCGTCAGGCACTCGACGATGATCGCGACGCCGTTCGGGCCGTAGCCTTCGTAGGTGATCGACTCGTAGTTCACCGAGCCGAGATCTCCGGCAGCCTTTTTAATGCCGCGCTCGATCGTGTCGTTCGGCATGTTATTCGCCTTCGCCTTCGCGATGACGTCCTTCAGCTTCGAGTTATTCGCGGGGTCCGGGCCGCCCTCTTTCACGGCGACCGCGATCTCGCGGCCGATCACGGTGAAGATCTTACCTTTCGCCGCATCGTTCTTCTCTTTCTTATGCTTAATGTTCGAAAACTTGGAATGTCCGCTCATAATATCCTCCGAAAACGCAAATTCACCCGGCTATCTTACCGCAAAACGCAGCATTTGAGAAGTGCGAATTAAAGCCGCCTGCGTTTAATACTCTTTCAGGACCTCGGCAAGCCCCTCGATGATATCCCCGGCCATGACGGCACGGGTGCCGAGCTTCGCAGAAGCGGCCTCGCCTGCCAGGCCATGAATGTAGACGCCCATGACCGAAGCGCTCATCCGCGTCATGCCGGCGGCCAGCAGCGCTCCGATGATACCGCTCAGGGCGTCTCCCGATCCGCCGGTGGCCATGCCGTTGTCGCCGCTCATATTGATGTAAAACTCGTCCGTCCCGTTCGAGACGATCGTCCGTGCATCCTTCAGGACGCAGACCGCCCCCGTCGCCCTGGCATAGCTGATCGCCGAATCCGGCATCGTCTTCATGACGTCCGCCGCGGCCCGCGAGGTCAGCGTGGCCATCTCGCCCACGTGCGGGGTGACGATCACGCGGTTTCCGAAATACTCGAGCAATGCCGGCTCGTCCGCCACCGCGTTCAGGCCGTCCGCGTCGATGACCACCGGACACCGGGCGCTTTTTAGCGCCGCTCCGACCAGCTGCTTCACGTAGTCGGCCCTGCCCATGCCGGGTCCCATCACGACCGCGTCCATCTTCCGAACGATCTCGGCGAGCTTCTCCTCGTCGAACCGGTCGGGATGATAGCCGATCACGATCGCCTCGGGGATCAGCGTCTGCAGCACTCCGCGGTTTTGCTCCGGCGTGAGGATGTAGACCAGCCCCGCACCGGTGCGGTACGCCGCCTTCGCCGCGAAATGCGCGGCTCCGCACATGCCCGCGGAACCCGCGATCACGAGCACCTTTCCGAACGTGCCCTTGTGTGAACGCGCAGGCCGGATCGGGAGTCGGTCCAGATCATCCTTCCCGTAAGTATAGGCACGACGGCCGTCCAGATCGCACTCGAGATGTCCCACGTCTTTCACGACGACCCGCCCCGCATACTCGGCCCCGGGCCAGAGCGCGGTGCCCAGCTTTTCGTACGTAAAAGTCACGGTGGCGTCGCAGCGCACAGCCTTTCCCATGACCGCGCCGGTCTCAGCGTCGATCCCGGAAGGAATGTCGACGGCGATGCGCACGGCGTCCATGGCATTGATCTGATCGACCAGTTCCGCATAGGAGCCGGTAAGATCCCGCGAAAGGCCGATCCCAAACAGCGCGTCAATGACCAGGTCGTAATCTTCCGGTTCCATGCCCAGCTCCGACACGAAAGAACAGCGGACGCCCATGTTCGTGATGATGTTCATCTGCACCGCGAACTCCGGCGTGCGCTTCTCGGTATCGCCCATGATGATCACGTCCGGCTCATACCCCGCCTGCGTCAGCAGCCGTGCCGCGGCCAGACCGTCCGCGCCATTGTTTCCGACGCCGCAGACCACCGCCGCGCGCATGCCCGGCCGCAGATAGCGGAGCGCCTCATCCCTCACCGCGAGCGCCGCGCGTTCCTGCAGGACGAGCGACGGAACGCCGCACTCCTTTATGCTGTATTCTTCGACGAGCTTCATGGCTCTTCCGCCCGGAATCAAACGCATGTTCCTGCCTCCGTTTCCGCCACGGCCAGAGCCGTGACCAGTTCGTCCGTGTCGCTGATCGAGACGTGTACCCTCACCACGCCGAGCTCCTCAGCTCTTCGCGCGGCGCCCTCATAGAGATTCACGTAGGGTTTCCCGAGGTCGTCGCGAAGCACCTCGATGTCCCGTGCACGAAATCCCCGGAAACCGGTTCCCAGCGCTTTCGCGACCGCTTCCTTCACAGCAAAATTCCCTGCCAGAACAGCAGGGAATTCACGGAAATTCTCTCTTTCCGTGTCGGTATAGACTCCTTTGAGGAACGCTTCCCGCTCCGCGAGCCTGCGAATCCTTCCGATCTCGAGAAGATCGATACCCACACCCGCGATCATGTTCAGCGCCTTTCTCCGAGACGGTAAGACAGTTCCATCATATTCTCAGAGAGATGGATGCTCTCCACAGTGACGTCGTCCGGAACCTCGAGATCCAGATGTGCGAAATTCATGATGCCTTTAATGCCGTTCGCGACCAGAATATCGGTGACTTCCTGCGCCACGCTCTTCGGCACAGTCAGGATCGCGATATCCGTCGGATGCTCCGCGAGATACGCGGGAAGCTCGGCCACATCCAGGATCGGAATCCCTCGGATATCCGTCCCGATCAGAGACTTGTCGACATCGAATACCGCGCGGATAATGAAATTCTTCTCCTCGAACCTCCGGTAACCGGCCAGTGCGTGGCCGAAGTTTCCGCCACCGACGATGATCATGTTATGCACCTTATCCAGATAGAGGATCTTTCCGATCTCTTCCTTCAGATGCGCAACGTTATATCCGTAACCCTGCTGGCCGAAACCGCCGAAATTGTTCAGATCCTGACGGATCTGCGAGGCAGTCACGTTCATGAGTTTGCTCAGCTGGCCTGAGGAGATGCGCTCCACGCCTTCATACTGCAGTTCGTTCAGATAGCGGTAGTATCTGGGAAGCCTGCGGATGACCGCACGCGAGATCACTTTTTCGGGCATTGCTCAGAACCCCTTTCGTGAAAAAATCTACAAACACATCCCAGTTTAACAACTGCTCAAAAATGTTGCAAGTAAATGATTCGCCGAATTCGTCCGCGATGCCGGATCTCAATGCTTACAGGGGATACTCGTCCGCGATGCTCGTATAGTTCGAGAACAGCGCGCGCGGCGCCATCTGCCCGATCTCCTCGACCGTCCACTTCTCCTCGCCCTGTTTTACCAGAGACGCGCAGACGACCGGATCGGAGTGCAGCTGGATGCTGTTTCCGGCCAGCGTAAACACGGATCCGCTTACCTTCTCCGCCTCTTCCGTGCAGAGCCATGCCAGGAACGGTACCAGATAGTCCGGCGTGGGCGTGTATTCGTACTTCGGCAGCGGCATGCCTTCCTTCACGGTCAGCGAGAAGCCCGCGGCGACCTTCATCGCGTCCAGCTCATAGGCGGCGCGGGTCTTCGCGAAGGGACCGAAGGCGTTGCAGGTGATGCCGAACTGGCGAAGCTCGATCGCGGCCGCGCGGGTCAGGCCCACGACGCCTGCGTTCGCAGCGCAGTATTCGGCATGCTTCAGAACGTCACCCATGAAGGCGCGGCTCGTGCAGTTGATGATGCGGCCGAAGCCCTGCTCCTTCATATAGGGGACCGCATACTTCATCGTCGCGAAGTAGCCCTTCGGCTTCACGGTATTGACATTATCCCAGAGCTCTTCGGAAATGTCCTCGAAGTTCGAGAAGCCGAAGCGGCCCGCGACATTGACCAGAATGTCGATCCGGCCGTATGTGTCCACTGCGGTTTTGATCAGCTGTTCCGCCACGTCAAACTTCGAAATATCGCCGAAGAACGCGGTCGCCTCGCCTCCGTCGGCGCGGATCGCCATAGCGGTGGTCTCCGCATCGCCGTTCTGCTCGGCTTCTGCGCTCTTATACCACTCCATCTCCTCCTTCGAGAGCTTCGCCAGACGCTCGGGAGACATCTGCGCGGCGCCGGTTGAACCAGGCTTGCGGTTATTCGTCACGACCTTCGCTCCCTCGGCAGCCAGACCGATCGCGATCGCACGGCCGATGCCCTGACCGGATCCGGTGACTACAGCTACTTTCCCCTTTAACAGTTCACTCATGGTTCCCTCTCCTTTTCTTATAAGCGTGCTCTTCGGCCCGCGTTTTACCAGGCATCCGCGCCTCAGCCCAATGCCTGCTCCAGTCTGCTTCTGATCTCCCCGATGAACTCCGCGCTCGTGAGCGTCCGTGCGCCGGGAAGCGTCGTGATGGACGCGAGATCCTTCGTCATCGCACCGGACTCGACCGTATCGATGACCGCCTTCTCCAGAGCGTCGGCGTAAGCGGCCAGCTCCGGAATTTCGTCGAGTTCGCCGCGCTTCCGGAACGCGCCCGTCCAGGCAAAGATCGTCGCGATCGGGTTCGTGGAGGTCTGCTTTCCCTCCAGATACTGATAATAGTGCCTCTGCACGGTCCCGTGAGCGGCCTCATACTCATAAAAGCCTTCCGGGGACACCAGCACCGAAGTCATCATCGCGAGCGAGCCGAACGCGGTCGCGACCAGGTCGCTCATGACGTCGCCGTCGTAGTTTTTGCAGGCCCAGATGAAGCCGCCTTCCGAGCGGATCACGCGCGCCACCGCGTCGTCGATCAGCGTGTAGAAATAAGTGATGCCGGCCTCCTCGAACGCAGCGCGGTACTCGTTCTCATAGATCTCCGCAAAGATGTCCTTAAAGGTGTGATCATATTTCTTCGAGATCGTATCCTTCGTCGCGAACCACAGATCCTGCTTCGTTCCGAGCGCGTAGTTAAAGCAGCAGCGCGCGAAATTCGTGATCGAAGCGTCCGTGTTATGCATGCCCTGGGCAATGCCGGCGCCTGCGTAATCAAACACGGTCAACGTCTCGGGTTCGCCCTCCTCGGGAACGTAAGTCAGTTCCACCTTTCCGGGTCCCGGAACACGGATCTCGACCGCCTTATACACGTCGCCGTAGGCATGACGGGCCAGGGTGATCGGCGCCTTCCAGGTCTTCACGTACGGCTCGATGCCGTTCACCATGATCGGCGCGCGGAAAACGGTTCCGTCGAGGATCGCGCGGATCGTACCGTTCGGGCTCGGCCACATCTTTTTAAGGCCGTACTCCTCCACCCGGGCGGCATTCGGGGTGATCGTGGCGCATTTTACTCCGACGCCGTACTTTTTGATCGCGTGCGCCGCGTCGGCCGTCACCTGATCGTCGGTCTCGTCCCGGTGCGCGAGCCCCAGGTCGTAGTACTCGGTCTTCAGGTCGACGAACGGAACGATGAGCTCGTCTTTTATCATCTGCCAGAGGATGCGGGTCATTTCGTCCCCGTCCATCTCCACCAGAGGGACGTTCATGCGGATCTTATCCATGTTCGGGTATTCCTCCTATAGTTCAGGCTTGTGTCATTGTAACACAGGAAAAACGTTTTATCAGCAGATTTCGGCCGGGGCGGCGGTCTTGTTTTCGGCGCGGAATGATTGTATCATGAAGCTGTCGTTATGACTTGCTTACCTGTTATTCATGAAAGGGAAAGGAACAGAATATGTCTAAGAAAAATATACTCGTCGGCCAGTCCGGCGGTCCCACTTCCGTCATTAACGCCAGCCTGTACGGCGTCGTCTCCGCGGGCATGGCGCATGCCGACCGCGTCGATAAAGTCATCGGTATGGTAAACGGCATCGAAGGATTCCTGCAGGGGAAGACCACGGTGCTCTCCGACATCCCCGCCGACGAACTGAAGCTGCTGCAGACCACGCCCGCCGCATATCTGGGATCCTGCCGCTATAAGCTCCCCGAGGATCTGGATGACCCGGTATTTCCTGAGCTGTTCGCGAAGTTCGAGGAGATGAACATCGGCTACTTCTTCTACTGCGGCGGAAACGACTCGATGGACACGGTCTCGAAGCTCTCCCGCTACGGTGCGAAGATCGGCAGCGATATCCGCTGCATGGGCGTTCCGAAGACCATCGACAACGACCTGATCATCACCGATCACTGCCCCGGCTACGGCAGCGCCGCAAAGTACGTCGCGACGACGATCCGCCAGGTGGCGCTCGACGCCGTCGTCTACGATAAGAAATTCGTGACGATCATCGAGGTGATGGGCCGCCACGCCGGATGGCTGACCGCCTCCGCCGTGCTCGCACGGAAGTTCGAGGGAGATAACCCGAAGCTGATCTACATGCCCGAGACCGATTTCACGATGGAGCAGTTCTTCGCGGATCTCGACCGCTGCATGGCGCAGGAAAAGAGCGTCGTCGTGGCGGTCTCCGAGGGCATTCACGATAAGGACGGAACCTTCATCTGCGAATATGCGCGTCAGGACGTCGCGGTCGATAATTTCGGCCATAAGCAGCTGACCGGCACTGCCGCCTATCTCGCCGACGCTGTGAGCGCGCACTACCCCGGCATCAAGGTCCGCGGCATCGAACTCTCGCTGACGCAGCGCTGCGGTGTGACGAACGGCTCCGCTACGGATATGGAGGAGGCGACGCAGGTCGGATCCCTCGCGGTCGAGGAGGCCATGAAGGGCGAGACCGGAAAGATGATCGCGTTCATCCGCGAGCCCGGCTCCGAGTATAAGATCACCTATCAGCCCGTGGACGTAAACGAAGTCTGCAACGAAGAGAAGCCTTTCCCCGCCGAGTGGATCAATGCCGAGGGCAATGACATCCTGCAGGGCTACATCGATTACGCGCTGCCGCTGATTCAGGGGAACACTCCGGTGGTGTACGAGGACGGTCTTCCGAAGTTCATCTACAGAAAATAAACGCGGATTAATCAACCGTCAGGTCATCATTGCGCCGGACGACGTTCAGCGCTCCCTGAAACTCAGGGCGATCCGCATTTAAAACGCGAGGGGCACCGCTCATACGCGACGGGAAATACCGATGTATTTCCTGTCCCGATGAGCTGAGATCATTTCTCGGATCAATGATCTCGCCCCTCGCTTCTTTTGTGCGAATCCGCCCGACTTCCATGGTCGCGTTTCAATGACGTCCTCACGCAAATGATGATCTGACGGTCGATGAAGCCCTTTTATATTCCCAGGAACTCCCGAACCTTAGCAGGCATCTCATCCACCGCGCAGGTGCTCTTATGGCGGATCTCCGCCCCGCGCAGCTCCGTCACCGCCTTCGGCACCGGCACTCCGCTGATGCGCGACATTTCATTGGCCAGGTCAAAATCGTCTTCGTCCCCGCCGGCTTCGGTGAGCGCGTACATGACATTTCGCGTAAACTTATACGGGCTGGCCGTCGAGGCGATCACGCAGGGCTTCATATCCCCGGTCGCGTCGCGGTAGGCGTCCGTGACGCGCGAAGCGACAGCGGTGTGCGGATCCAGCAGATATTCCCACATGCCGAAGACCGTGCGGATCTGCTTAAAGACGTCCGCCTCCGCGGCGGAACCGGCTTCGAAGTCTTTCAGCTGCGCACGCATCTCATCCGTGATCGTGTACTTCCCGGTCTCGCTGAGCTCCTTCATCAGCGCCATGCAGCGCTCGGGCGAGCTTCCGCAGATCCAGTAGATCAGGCGCTCGAGATTCGAGGAGATCAGGATGTCCATCGAAGGCGAGCTCGTCAGAATGAACTCGCGGTTCCGGTCGTAGACGCCGCTTTCGAAGAAATCCGTGAGCACACGGTTCTCGTTCGACGCACAGATCAGACGATCGATCGGGGTGCCCATCTTCTTCGCGATGTACGCCGCGAGGATGTTTCCGAAATTACCGGTCGGGACCGTAACATTGATCGGCTCTCCCTCTTCGATCACTCCGCGGCTCAGCAGACGGGCATACGCATACACATAGTAGACGACCTGCGGGACGAGGCGGCCGATATTGATCGAATTCGCGCTCGAGAACATGCAGCCCGCAGCCGCCAGCTCTTCCTTCATCGCCGCGTCGGTAAACATCTTCTTCACGCCGGTCTGGCAATCGTCGAAGTTTCCGTCCACGCCGATCACGCAGGTGTTCGCGCCTTTCTGGGTGACCATCTGCAGCTTCTGGATCGGGCTGACGCCGTCCTTCGGATAAAACACGATGATCTTCGTCCCGGGAACGTCCGCGAAGCCTGCCAGGGCGGCCTTTCCGGTGTCGCCGCTGGTCGCGGTCAGGATCACGATCTCGCGGTCGATTCCCTGCTTTTTCGCCGCGATGGTCATCAGATAAGGCAGGATGGACAATGCCATGTCCTTAAACGCGATCGTAGGGCCGTGATACAGTTCGAGATAATAGTCGTCTCCCGTCCCGGTGACCGGCACGATCCGCTCGTCGTCGAACTTCGCGTCATATGCACCTTCCACGCAGTGCCGCAGTTCCTCATCCGTGTAATCCGTCAGGAAACATTTCAGGATCTCGAACGCGGTCTCCCGATAATCCATCTTCGCGAACTCGCCCATCGTTCGGGGCAGCTGCGGGATGCTCTCGGGCACATAAAGTCCGCCGTCCGCGGAAAGGCCGTTCAGAACGGCGCGGGAGGCGGTCACAACGTCATCCGCCCTGCGGGTGCTTCGATACATCAGGTCACTCATACTATCCAAATCCTTTCTTTCCGTGGACAGCGTCCCTCTCAGAACGCGTTCCGTATCCATCTGATGCGGTCTCCGAGGACCGCGATCACGTCAAACCGGCAGGGTGTCAGGTCGTTCAGACCTTTCGAAGCCAGATATGCACATGCCTGCTTCCGGATCACCGCCTGCTTTTCGCGGCCCACCGCTTCCTCCGGAGCGCCTTTCCCGGTGCTGCTGCGGTACTTGACCTCCACGAATACCAGAGTCCCGGCGTCCTCCGCGATCAGGTCGATTTCCCCGAAGCGCGTCCGGAAATTCCGCACCAGGATCCGCAGGCCCTTCCCGCGCAGGTATCCGGCGGCGAGTTCCTCATAATGCGTGCCGAGAGCCCGCCGGTTATTCCGCGTTCCGGCTCCGCCGTCCGGCAGCGCTGCCTTTCGCTCAGTCAAACGCGTGTTCTCCCAAAAGGTTCCGCAGAAAAGTCCTGCGGTGGATCGGGCACGGACCGTACTCCAGGATCGCATCCGTGTGCGCTTTCGTCCCGTATCCTTTATGACCCGCAAATCCGTACTCCGGATAAAGTGCGTCGTACTCCTCCATCATCCGGTCCCTGGTCACCTTCGCCATGATGCTGGCTGCAGCGATCGAAGCGCTCTTCGCATCGCCCTTCACGATCGGGACCTGCGGGATATCGATCCCGGGAATCGTCACCGCGTCGTTCAGCAGGAGATCCGGGCGTATCCCGAGCGTGCCGACCGCCTTCCTCATGGCCTCATAGGTGGCGTTCAGAATATTGATCTCATCGATCCGCTTCTCATCCACGATGCCCACAGCCCAGGCCGCGGCACGCGAACGGATCTCTTCATACAGTGCCTCGCGCTTTTTGGCGGAGAGCTTCTTCGAATCGTTCAGGTACAGGATCAGGTCGTCTTTCGGCAGAATAACGGCGCCCGCCACGACCGGCCCGGCGAGCGGGCCTCTGCCCGCCTCGTCGATGCCGCAAATACCTGCGTACGCAGCATACTCGTGCTCGTAAGCGAGCATGGTCTCCATGCGGGCCAGCTCTTTTTCCAGGCGCAGGCGCGCCTTTTCTTCACGGTCTGTTTTTGCGCTCAATCCGCAGCCTCTTTCCCGGCGGGTCATCAGTCCGTCAGCAGTGATATTTCGTTGATCGGCCATATTCGCAGGACCGCGTGTCCCAGAATCTGTTCCTCCGTTACCGGTCCGACGCTCTCGTAGCGGCTGTCCGTGCTGTTATTTCGGTTATCTCCGAGCACGAAATACTCCCCTTCGCCCAGCGTCAGCGGATTTGCGCAGAGACCTGCATAGGCCATCTCCTCATATCCGTAGTTTTCTTCGAGCGGAATTCCGTCGATATAGATCACGCCTTCCGCGATCTGAACGGTCTCGCCCGGAAGCGCGATCACGCGTTTAATGTAGTACGTGCGCTCATCTCCGGGAATACGGAACACGATAATATCGAAACGGTCGGGCTCGCCGAACGCGTACGAGACTTTTTCAAGGATCAGATGGTCGCCGGATTCGAGGGTCGGGTACATCGAAGGCCCCTCAACGACGGTCTTCTGAACCACGAACTTTACGATAAAGAACGCCAGAGCCACGATGACTGCGATATAGATCGCGGTCTCCAGCACGGACTTCCACAACGGCTTCTGCCGGAGAGGCCTGCTGTTTTCTTCTCTCAATGCCTGCAACTTTCTGCTCTCCTTCTCCTTCTGCCGGTAATACTCCATGTTCGCTTTGCGGTTCCGCTTTTCGGCCAGCTCAGCAGTCTTCGCAGCGTCGTTTTTCTTCCTGCGCTCTACTGCTTCTCTGGCATGCCGGATCCGATCGGTCTCGACCCTGCGGTGCCGCTCGACCGCCGCGCGCTCGGCCGCCTCGGCCTTACGCTCGCGTTCTTTTCTGGCTGCCGTCTTTTCTTCGACGACTTCCTGCCGGTTCCGCTTCCGCGCTGCCTTTCTGGCCTCGCGGTACTTCGTCTGAAGCGCCTTTTCGTCCTCTGTCTTCAGATCGCGCTCGATCTGCGCCTCGCGCAGTCTGGCCCGCTCGCGAACGGCGTCCTCACTCGCGCTCCGGTAGACGACGTCGGACGCCAGCGAAGCCGTGTCGGACTCTCCCGCGCGGAGTTTCGGGCGGACTGGAACATCGTTACGCAGGACACTGTCATACTCCGCTTTTTTCAGTTCGGCAAACAGACCGAGTTCGCCGGTCTCCGTCAGACCGGGCTCGGGTATCAGTTCTTCTTCCGGAATCTCATCGGGAAAAATGTCTTCCGGTTCCGTGTTTAAAATGTCATCTCTGTACGAATCAGACATGATCAGTTCTCCTGCGGCGTCTCCAGCGTGATCTTCCCGAGCCTTCCGGAACGGAAATCATCGAGAAGCATCGCCGCGGCGCGCTCGGTATCCGGCTCGCCGCCTTTCTTCAGACACTTTTTCGCGCGGGCGATCTCCTCGATGCACCCGTATCTCGTATCATAGCACAAATCACCGTAGTGTTCGCGCAGTGTTCCCGGATATTTTTCGTCGAGGAAACCGGCCAGTTCGCACGCGAGTTCGACGCGCTCGAGGATCTGGTCATTGACCGAGCCCAGAAACGCCAGGCGAAGTCCGATCTGTTCATCGTCGAACTTCGGCCAGAGGATGCCCGGGGTGTCGAGCAGCTCGATGTTTTTATTCAGCCGGATCCACTGATTTCCTTTCGTGACGCCGGGCTTGTTTCCGGTCTTCGCGGAGGCGCGCCCTGCCAGTGTGTTTATCAGCGTGGATTTTCCGACGTTCGGAATCCCGCACACCATCACGCGCACGGGGCGGTTTTTGATACCGCGTTTCGCATCGCGCTCGCGCTTTTTCTGCCCCGCACGGTCGATCACGCCCTCGAGCGCTTTCCGCGACGACGCAGCGCGCGAATCTAGGGCAATGAAATAAGCCCCTTCAGCCTCGAAATACGCCTTCCACGCTTCGTTCGCACGGGGATCCGCCAGATCCGCCTTATTCAGCACGATCACGCGCTCCTTTCCCGCCGCGATCTCCCCGATATCGGGGTTCCGGCAGGCGAGCGGCGCGCGCGCGTCCAGAAGCTCCGCGACGACGTCGATGAGCTTCCGGTCTTCCATCATTTTTCTTTTGGCCTTGGTCATGTGACCCGGATACCACTGGATATCCATCCGATCACCTCAGCTTTTCTCATGCAGGAACTCGATCCGTGATCCGGCGCGGTGTCCCCACACGCGTCCCACGATCTCGGACTCGCGGATGTTTCCCGTCAGCGCCTGCCTGCTGTCCTCGGAGCCGTTGATATTATCACCCAGAACGAAATACTCGTCAAAGCCCAGGACCACGGGTTCCGACGCGAGTCCCGCGTACTGGATCAGATCGCCGGTCCCGGGAAGCGCCGTCTCCTCGCCGTCGATATAAAGGATGCCGTCCGCGATCTGCACGGTCTCACCCGGCAGTCCGGCTATTCGCCGTACACTGTACTCGCCGCCGCGCAAAAACACCACACAGTCGAAACGGTCCGGCGAGACCAGCCGGTATGCGATGCGGTCCAGATAGACCTGCTCACCTGTCAGGATCGTCGGCTCCATCGAACGGCCCTGCACGGGGACCCCGGTCCCGAACCAGATGAATAGGAGCAGCGCGAACACGGCCGCGGCGATGATATCCACGACCCAGATGACGACTTTCCTCAGCGTCTCGGAATACTTTTCTTCCGGATGAAACAGGGAACCGTGCATATGTCCGTACACAAACTCCTAAATAAAAACGGGACGATCTTTTCGGGATCGTCCCGCGTGTGACATTATCTGATGCGCTCTTTGACTTTCGCCTTCTTACCAACGCGCTGTCTCAGGTAGTTCAGCTTCGCTCTTCTGACCTTACCCATGCGGACGACCTCGATGTGGTCGATCGACGGGGAGTGAAGCGGCCAGGTACGCTCGACGCCGATGCCGCCGGAAGACTTTCTGACGGTAAAGGTCTCGCGGGCTCCGCCGTGCTGGCGTTTGATCACGGTGCCTTCGAACACCTGGATACGCTCGCGGTTACCCTCGCGGATCTTCGCGAACACGCGGACGGTATCACCGATGCGGAATTCGTCGACGGTCTCCTTCAGCTGAGCGTCTTCGATCTTTTTAATGATTTCGTTCATGATTACACTTTCTCCTTATCATCCCGATGTTCGTACCGTAAGGCGCGGCAGAGGACCATCTGTGTTAAATGCCGAGTTATTTTATCATTCGCCCGGCGTATTTGCAAGAAACTTTTTTTCTTTCTCTGTCAGTTCCGCCTTTTCGAGCAGATCCGGCCTTTTTTCACGGGTCCGGAGCAGGGACTGTTCCCTTCTCCAGGCGTCCACTTTCGCGTGATCCCCGCTGAGAAGCACCTCGGGGACCTCCAGTCCCTCGAACTCGCGCGGGCGCGAATACTGCGGATATTCGAGCAATGACTCCTGATGCGATTCGGTCTCGGCGGACGTGTCGTTATGCAGCACGCCTGGAAGGAGCCGCGCCACGGCGTCGATCATGACCATGGCCGGAAGTTCTCCGCCCGTAAGCACATAATCGCCGATAGAGATCTCCTCGTCGACCGTCAGCTCGAGTGCGCGCTCATCGATGCCCTCGTAGTGCCCGCACAAAATGATCAGGCTCTCCTCTGACGCGAGCCGCTTCGCGGTCTCCTGCGTGAATACGCTGCCCTGCGGCGAGGTGTAAACGACGCGTGTTCCCGCCGGGAGCTCCGTTTTCGCCGCTCTGACCGCGCGCACGACCGGGCCGGCCTGCATGACCATGCCCGCGCCGCCGCCGTAGGGATAGTCGTCGACGCTGTTGTGCTTATTTTCCGCGTAATCACGGATATCGACCGTGCGGATCTCGAGGATCCCCGCGTCCATGGCTCTGCCGACGATGCTCGTGTGCAGCGCCTGCGCGACCATATCCGGGAACAATGTCAGGACCGTGATCTTCACAACTCCAGCAAACCTTCCATAATGTGGACACGCATCATGCCCTGCCCGACGTCGATGTCGAGCACGCACTCCGGAATCGCGGGCAAAAGCAGGGGTTTTCCCTTCGGACGCTGCACGATGTAAACATCGTTCGCCCCGGTCTCCAGCACATCCTTCACGAAGCCGAGCTTCACGCCTTCGTCGGAGACGACCTCCATGCCGAGGAGATCGGCGATGTAGTACTCGCCTTCCTCCAGGGGCACCGCGTCCTCACGCGAGACGTAGAGTTCCGCGCCGCGCAGTTTCGCTGCCGCGTCCATGTCGTCGATACCTGCGAGCTTCAGGATGACCAGGTTCTTAAAGAACTTTACGCCTTCGACCGCGCGCTCTCTGCGTACCGTCTTCACAGGGGCCTTCGGACCCTTTCCGGGCTGCTCTTTCGTCCCTTTCGGGCCTTCGGGCTCATCGACGAAGACTTTCTCCAGATCCAGGAAACGCTTCGGATCATCCGTCGTGGGGTAGACTTTCATCTCCCCTCTCACGCCGTGCGTGGTCGTGACCACGCCGACTCTCAGGAAATCTTCCATAAAAAGCCGCCTATCGGATGTCGAGGGTGACCATCTTGTCTTCTTTTGCGGCCTGCGCGCGGACGACCGTGCGGATCGCGCGGGCGATGCGGCCCTGCTTTCCGATCACCTTGCCCATGTCGGACGCTGCCACGTGAAGCTCTAAAATGATCTCGGAACTGTTTTCGGTCTCCAGGACGAACACTTCGTCCGGATGATCGACGAGGGACCTTGCAATGGTCTCGACCAGTTTTTTCATAAGATCACCACTTTCTGCATCCTGAGGGGATTTTACTTCTCGATGCCGGCGATCTTCAGAAGCTTCGCAACGGTCTCGGTCGGCTGCGCACCGTTTCCGAGCCACTTCTTCGTAAGCTCCTCGTCAAACTTGATCACGCTGGGATCCTTCGTGGGATCATAGTAACCGACCTGCTCGATGAAGCGGCCGTCGCGGGGAGATCTGGAATCCGCCACGATAATACGATAGAAGGGAGCCTTCTTCTTTCCCATTCTGGTAAGACGCATCTTAACTGCCATGATAATGTTTCCTCCTGAAATATGTTTTTATGATCTATGTGATAAACACGCCGCTGCGTGTATATCGCCCTGTTTTATGCCGGACGGTACCGGTCCCGGACATCTTCCGGCTTCAGACGCTGCCGGGCCTCAGAATGGAAGTCCCGAGAAGAGCCCGCCGCGGCGTTTTCCGCCGCCCATCATCTGCTTCATCATCTTTCTCGACTGCTCGAACTGCTTCAGAAGCTTATTTACCTCGGAGATATCGACGCCCGCGCCTTTCGCGATGCGGCGCTTCCTCGGCGGAGTGATGATATCCGGCTTCGTCCGCTCCTTCGGGGTCATCGAGAGGATGATCGCCTCCATGCGCTTCATGCTCTTATCGGCCTGTTCCTCGTCGATCTTCGGCATCTTTCCTTTTCTGCCGAGTCCCATGCCGGGCATCATGCTCATCACGCTGCCGATGCCGCCCATCTTTTTCATCTGGCGCATCTGGTCCAGGAAGTCGTTAAAGTCGAACTCGGACTTCCTGAGCTTCCGCTCGAGCTCGGCCGCCTGTTTCTCGTCGAAATCCTCCTGCGCCTTTTCGATCAGGCTGAGGATGTCGCCCATGCCCAGGATCCGGGACGCCATGCGGTCGGGATAGAACTGCTCGAGGTCGTTCAGCTTCTCGCCCATGCCGACGTAGAGGATCGGCTTTCCGGTCACGGCCTTTACCGAGAGCGCCGCGCCGCCGCGGGAATCGCCGTCGAGCTTCGTGAGGATCACGCCGTCTGTGCCGACCTTCTCGTCGAATGCCGTCGCCGCGTTCACCGCGTCCTGGCCGGTCATCGCATCGAGTACGAGGATCGTGTAGTCGACCGGAACGACGTCCTTGATCCGCTGGAGCTCCTCCATCATCTCTTCGTCGACGTGAAGGCGTCCGGCGGTATCGATGATCAGCAGGTTCGCATCGCCCTTCTTCGCGTACTCGTAAGCCGCCTTCGCGATCTCCTCGGGCTTCGCGCC
The DNA here is from genome assembly GCA_017513125.1 of Lachnospiraceae bacterium. GTDB lineage: Bacteria > Bacillota > Clostridia > Lachnospirales > Lachnospiraceae > RGIG5636. The sequence continues at coordinate 26,635 of JAFWDI010000005.1, forward strand.
GTCTCCCATCGAGAAGACTTCCACGCCCTGCTTTTCGCCGTTTATCTTCAGCTGTTCGATGGCCGCGGGCCGGTAAACGTCGCAGGCCGCCAGCAGCGGAACATACTTTCCGCCCTTCCACTTTCCGGCAAGCTTCGCCGCGGTCGTGGTCTTACCGGCGCCCTGAAGGCCGGCGAGCAGGATGACGGACACTTCGTTCTTCGGACGGAGCTGAAGCTCGGTCGTCTCCGAGCCCATGAGCGAGGTCAGTTCCTCGTTCACGATCTTAATGACCTGCTGGCCCGGGGTCAGGCTGTTCATGACGTCCGCGCCGATAGCGCGCTCCTCGACCCTTCGGATGAACTGCTTTACGACTTTAAAGTTCACGTCCGCCTCGAGGAGGGCCATCCGGACTTCCTTGCAGGCAGTCTTTACGTCCGCCTCGGAAAGTCGGCCCTTGCCGCGCAGGTTCCGGAAGACGTTCTGCAGTTTATCCGATAAGCTTTCAAATGCCATATCAAACCTCTTCCGCGATCTCCCGCGCGAGTGCGGAGATCCGTTCCAGCACTTCCGTGCGCTCCGGATCCGCCGTCCGTGCTTTCTCCGACAGGCGTCCGATCTCCTCCGTCTTCCGAAGGATGCTCTGATGCTGTGCGATCAGCCCCAGCTTCTCCTCATACTCTTCCATGGCCTTCGTGCAGCGCTTCAGGATGTCGTGCACCCCCTGTCTGGAGATGCCCGCGTCCTCCGCCGCCTCCGATAACGACAGATCCCCGAAGACCACGTCCTCGTAGATCTTCCGCTGGTGGTCCGTCAGGAGCGCTCCGTAGAAGTCATATAAAAGGGTCTGTGTGACGATCTTTTCCATGACGCGGATCCTCCGGCCGACGTTCTCACCCCCGGAAAAATGCCGAAAGGGCATAATAAGGCCGGGAACAGCTTTGCCATAATAACAAAGCCGAACCCGGCTGTCAAGCATTTTTACTTTACAATGTTTTTTTCTTACGGACCGCGGCATTTCCGCCCTTACATGCCTTCTTCCTCAATGATCTCGCGCACCAGCACGCGCTCGTCCATCGGGTACTTCACACCGCGGATCTCCTGGTAATCCTCATGTCCTTTTCCCGCCAGCACGATCAGATCGCCCTTCCGTCCGTTCTTCATGCACCACCGGATGGCCTCCTTCCGGTCTTCGATCATGATGTACTCGCCGCCGCCTTTCTTCACGCCGACCAGAATGTCGGCAATGATGTCCGCCGGCTCCTCGAACCGCGGATTATCCGAGGTGACTACGGACAGATCCGCCAGCCTCGAGCTGACTTCGCCCATCTCGTATCTGCGGTCCTTAGAGCGGTTCCCGCCGCAGCCGAAGCAGCAGATCAGCCTGCCCTTCGCGTAGGATCGCAGGTTCTTCAGAAGCGCCTCGAGGGCCATGGCATTGTGCGCATAATCGATCATCAGCACATACTCGCCCGGAGTCGGAACGATCTCCATGCGGCCCTTCACGCGGACCTTTTCCAGAGCCGCGAGGATATCCGCGTCTTCGATGCCCATGCAGCGGCACAGCGCGGCCGCGGCCAGCGAGTTATAGACCGTAAAATCGCCGGGGATATCGACCGTCACGTGCACCGGAACGTCTTCGCGCACGGTCAGGTCGTACTCCACGCCCGGAAATCCCTGGTCATGCACCGGCTCGATGTTCCCCGCACGGTAATCCGCGGGATTTTCAATGCCGTAGGTCAGGACGCGGCAGGTGTGACCCGCAAGGATCCCGTCGAGATAGTCCGCGTCGGCATTAAAGATGCCGGTACGGCACTGCCGGAACAGGCGCGATTTGCACGCGATGTAATCCTCCATATCAGGATGCTCGTTCTCGCCGATGTGATCCTTCTCGAGGTTCGTGAAAATGCCGTAATCGAACATAATGCCGTCGACGCGCGACATCTTCAGAGCCTGCGAACTGACTTCCATCACGACCGCCTTCAGGCCGGCGTCCGCCATCTTCGCGAAATACTCCTGCACGATCCAGGACTCGGGCGTCGTGTTCTTCGCGGGGATATGCTCGCCGCCGCAGATGATCTCGATCGTTCCGATCAGGCCGCAGGGAATCTGCGCGTCCTCGAGGATGTCGCGGATCATGTAAGTCGTCGTAGTCTTACCCTTCGTGCCGGTAATGCCGATCGTGATCAGGCGTTCCGCGGGATATTCGAACCAGGCTGCCGCGATCATCGCGAGCGCGTGACGAGGATCCTTCACCCGAAGGACCGTCACGTTATTCGGGATCAGGTCGTCGGTGTCGTGCGAGGTCACGAGAGCCGTCGTTCCGGCCTCCAGGACCTGCGGAATGTAATCGTGACCGTCCGAGACCGCACCCGGAATGCAGATAAAGAGCGAGCCGGGGCCGGCTTTCCGCGAGTCGTATGCGACCGATTCGATCGGGCAGCTGATGTCGCCCTGCAGGAGCTCGTATTCGTCGATGCTCATGTCAATGATCAGTTCCGCCAGTGTTTTCATAAATTAGCCTTTCTATGTTTCCGCAGATCGTTCCGCGGTCATTTATCGCAGCCGGTTTTCCGCAGCCTTACTCCCAGACGCACTCGCCCTCGAAAACGGTCTTCGCCGGGCCGGTCATAAACAGGTGTCCGGTCTCCCTGTCATACTCGATCAGAAGCTCTCCTCCGCGCAGGAACACGCGGACGGCGTCGTCACACTTTCCGTTTACCATGCACGCGTACGCGCTGGCGGTGGCTCCGGTTCCGCAGGCGATGGTCTCGCCCGAGCCGCGTTCCCAGACGCGCATCTGAATGTTTCCCCGATCGATGACCCGGATAAATTCGGTATTGACACGCTCAGGGAACATTTCATGGTGATCGAACAGTGGGCCGATCTTCTCCAGATCCAGCGCTTCCGGATCCTCACACCAGACGACCGCGTGCGGGTTTCCCACGCTCACGCAGGTCATCTCCCAGTCGCGGCCGGCGATGCGGACAGGCTCCGCCTTCACCTCGGAAAGCGGTTTCCCGTCCGGGCCGGGAAATACCACAGGCACGTCGGCGGCGCGCAGCGATGGCACACCCATGTCGACCCGTGCGGAGACTGCCTTCCCGTCTTCGATGTTCATGCGGATGACCTTGATGCCGCCGAGAGTCTCGACCGAGATCTCGTCCCGGTCGGTCAGGCCCTTATCATAGACGTACTTTGCGACGCAGCGGATCCCGTTTCCGCACATGGTGCCTTCCGAACCGTCGGCATTGTAAATGCGCATGAAGAAATCCGCGTTCTCCGACCGTCCGATCGTGATCAGTCCGTCCGAACCGATCCCGAAATGCCGGTCGCTGTACTTCACCGCGAACGCCGCGGGGTCACGCAGCGGCTGCTCCGTGATATCCACATAAATATAATCGTTTCCGCAGCCTTCCATCTTCGTAAAGCGCATATTCGTCTCCCGACCGCCGGTCTTTCTTCTCGGTTTTCCCATGCAACGCAAGGATTATAACACCTTTTGGAAATCTTTCGAGACATTTCGGTCAATGATAAGAAAAAGATAGTAAAGACGATTCCATACGGAATATGTTATAATCTGACAAAGCATTTATAAACCCGTATCAAGACACGAATCGAATGGAGATCGAATCATGATTGAACTGAAGACCCTCACCGAGGAAGAAAAGAACCGGAAGGCGCTGGTCTACGATATCCAGGGCTTCTCCGTCCAGGACGGTCCCGGCATCCGCACGACCGTGTTCCTGAAGGGATGCCCGCTGCGCTGCCCGTGGTGCCACAGCCCCGAGTCCCAGCGGTTCGATCCGCAGGTGCTCTGGATCGCGATGCGCTGCCTGGGCATCGAGAAATGCGGACGCTGCATGGATAAATGCCCGACCGGTGCGCTCGAGCCCGGCAGGAAGTCCACGAACCCGGCGACCGACGAGGAGATCACGCTTCCGCACATTAACCGGAAGCTCTGCACCGACTGCGGAGCCTGCACCGAGAAGTGCTACCCGAAGGCGCTCTACGTCTGCGGAGACGAGTGGACCGTGCAGGACATGGTCGAGCGCGTCTATAAGGATAAGACGTTCTACGACACCTCCGGCGGCGGCGTGACGATCTCGGGCGGCGAGTGCCTCTCCCAGCCCGACTTCACGGTCGCTTTCCTGAAAGGATGCAAGGAGTTGGGCCTGCACACCGCGGTCGACACCACCGGTTTCGTGCAGTGGGAGCAGCTCGAGCGGACGCTTCCCTACACGGATCTGTACCTGTACGACCTGAAGCACATGGATAACGCGCAGCATGAAGCCGTGATCAAGGTCCCGAACCCGCTGATTCTCGAAAACGTGAAGAAACTCGCGGCGGCAGGCGGGAAGATGCAGATCCGCATTCCCACGATTCCGATGTTTAACGACAGCATCGAGAACATGACGAAGACCGCGGAACTGTGTAAGGAACTCGGAGACGCCGTGACCGTCGTGCAGCTGCTGCCCTACCATAACCTGGGCGTTTCGAAGTATGCGCGCATCGACGAGGACGCGACCGTGATGGAGGCGACGCCGCCCTCGGACGCGAAGATGCAGTCGCTGAAGAAGATCTTCGACGACATGGGCGTGCCGGCGACGATTCACTGAGCGGACACAGAACCGGCAGGACACATACCGGAATCAAACAGCCCGGATCCCACAGCGGATCCGGGCTTCTTTTTTCTCTGAAGACTGAAGAGCCGATGCTCACAGCCACTTTTTCTTCTTAAAGAACGCGATGCACACGATCACGATCACGATACTGACGATGATCACGCACGGATAGCCGAAGCGCCAGCCGAGCTCGGGCATGTTATGAAAGTTCATGCCGTACCAGCCCGCGATCAGCGTCAGAGGCAGGAAGATCGTCGTGACTACCGTGAGGATCGACATCGTCCGGTTCTGGCGGATGTCGAGCTGCGTCGAAAACAGGTCACGCAGCTGGACCGTATAGTCGCGCAGCGACGTGATCTGATCACGCAGGCGGATCACACGCTCGGTGAACAGGCGGAAATACCGGATATTCTCCTGCGCGAAGAAGCCGTTCTCGTTCTCCTCGAGTTCCTGGCCCATGTCGATCAGCTGTTCGTAGTGTACGCGCAGGTCCAGCAGCTCGCCGCGGATGTCGTTCAGCACCATGGGGTACGCTTCCATCTCGCCGCCGATGATCTCCTCCTCGAGCTTTCCGAGCCGCTGTTCGGTCCGCTCGATCAGTCCCAGGTCATCCCGGATGATCCGCTCCAGAAAATCGTAAAGGAATCGCTCCAGCGAGGGCAGGCGCCATTTTTTGCCTGCGCGGATCTCATCGACCACTTCCTGCGCACGGGTCCCGTCGTCGATCAGAACGATGCCGTTCTCGTCCAGCGCGAACGCGAAGCGGTAGACCTTTCCCTCGGACAGGAAGCGCCGGCTGGGAATGTAGAAGCTTCCGGTCAGCGAGTCGTAGTTCACGACCGCCTTCGTTTCATGTACGTCCGAAGGGTCCAGGTCCATGTCGATGACCATATCGAACCGGTCTTTTTTCTCCTGCCACTCCGCCGTGGACATCACAGCCACGAACGGCTCGACCGTGGTCTTTCCGTTCATGGCCAGCGTTTCGTCGCAGGGGGTCAGTGTTTCTTTGATCAGGTAGTACATAGGTCTCTCCGATGTTTCATGTCTCGGGTCAAGGCATCTCCGCCGTCAGATGCCGCAGCAATGCCTCGCAGCCCTCACGGATCTCATCATAGCACCGTTCGAACTCCCGTGTATACCACGGATCGTCGACCTCGCGCGGACGGTCCGTAAAATCCAGCAGCCGGAAGATCTTCCCGTCCGGATCCCCGCCCGTGATCCGTCGGATGTTCCGGAGATTCCAGTCGTCCATGCCGATCAGCAGGTCGTACGCGTCGTAGTCCGCGCGGGTCATCTGGCGTGCGCGCTTCCCGGTCGGGTCCAGTCCGTGAGCCGCCATGACCTTCCGCATGGGCGGATAGACCGGGTTCCCGAGCTCCTCCGTGCTCGTGGCCGCGGAGGCAGCCTGGAAGCGGTCCGAGACGCCCGCGCGCTCGGCGAGATCGATGAAAACGAACTCGGCGAGGGGTGAGCGGCAGATGTTGCCGTGGCAGATAAAAAGGATCTTCTTCATTCGTTCCGGGGTCCTTCCTCAAAGATCTCGATCAGGTTTCCGCTGTTGTCATTGATAAACACGCCGTAAGTCCCGTCCACCTCCGCGATGAACGCGATATGCACGCCCAGCCGGCGGAACTCGTCCAGCAGCGCATGCGCGTCCGGCACGCCGAAGGACGCGTGCTTATTCCCCTGGATCGTCAGGTCCTCGTTCGGGACCGTGCGCCGCGGATCCAGCGGATCGGAACCCGGCGCGCAGAAGATCTCCATCTGAAAATGCCCCTGCGCATCCATGTGGCAGACCTGAATGCCCGTTCCGGGGATCTCGCTCCGGTCGGTCACCGTAAAGCCGAACACGCGCTCGTACCACGCGATGCTCTCCTCCATATCCGCCACGCTGACGGCCACGTGATTAATGCCGTTGATCTGAACAGCCATGTCCGTTCTCTCCCGTCTCAGCCGGCTCGTTCGCCGGACGCAATAATTATACCGCCTGCTCCGCCAGCCCCATCTTCTCTGTCCGGAAGAGCCTGGGATCCATGATCTTCAGGTCATCGGCGATCGCCGGCATAAACTCCATGTGCGCCAGAATATCCTTTTTCAGATCGACTCCGGGCGCGATCTCGGTCAATGTCACGCCCCGGTCGGTCAGGCGGAACACCGCCCGCTCGGTGATGTAGAGGATCTCCTGGCTGGTCTTCCTCGCGTAGGCGCCCGAGAATGTGATCTGCTGTACACGTTCCACGAATTTGCAGCCTGCGCCGTCCTCCAGGATGCGCAGCGACCCGTCTCCGGTCTCGACGACCGGCTTTCCGGGCGTAAACGCGAACATGAAGCAGACCTTCGGGGTGTTCTGCGAGATGTTGATAAATCCGCCCGGTCCGGTGCAGCGCGTTCCGAACCGTGAGACATTGACATTGCCCTCCCGGTCGATCTCCGCCGCACCCAGGCAGGTCATATCGAGCCAGCCGCCGTCGTAGAGATCGAACGTGTCCGGGATCGAAGCGATCTGCTCAGGATTAGCCGATGCCGCGAAATCCAGGCCTTCGAGCGGAACGCCGCCCACGGGGCCTGACTCGAGCGACATCGTCAGCCCGTCCGCGAGGCCTTCTTCATCAGCCACGCTGCCAACGCCGGAAGGGATGCCGATCCCCAGATTAATAATGCTTCCGGGCTTAAGCTCCATCGCGCCGCGCCGGGCGATGATCTTCCGGATCCCCATCTCCATGGGTGCGAGCGACCCCTGCGGCGCGCGGACCTCGCCCGTAAGTTCCGGCCGGTACTCCGGAGAGCCGTAGGACATGATGCGATACTCCGGATCGGCCTTCACGACGATATCCACCAATGATTTATGGATGCGGACCTCGCGCGGCGGCAGGGTGTCCGCCGGAACGATGTCCTCGACCTGAACGATCACGGTGCCGCCGTGATTATGCACGGCCGCGGCGATCTGCATCTGCGATTCTGTTATGGGCTCATGTGCCAGAGAGATGTTCCCCTTCTCGTCCGCATATGTGCCGCGAATCAGGCAAACGTCCGGCACCGGGATCCGATAGAACAGATACTCTTCCCCGCCGAGCTCGACGAGCTCCACGACCGGACGGCCCTGCGCACGCGCCTTTTCATTCGCGATGCAGCCTTCCTCTCGCGGATCGGCGCAGGTGCCCAGCCCCACCGTCGTAAGGATCCCGGGCTTCTTTCCGGCCATCGCGCGGAACAGATGCGAGATCACGCCGAGCGGAAGGATATACGCGGCGATCTTATTCTCCGCGACCATCATGGAGATGTCGACCGGATTGCTGATATGCCCGGCATAGATCGTGTCGATCAGGCCCTCCGCGTTCATCCTGCTGAGACCCAGCCCGCTGTTCGGCTTAAAGTTCCCGGTGCTGATCCCGTCCATCACGGTGATGCCCTTCGGGTGGCCGGTCCGCGCATAGCGGTCCGCGACCGCCTGCTGGAGCGCGTCCGGCACCGAATATACGCCGAACCCGCCGAGCGCCACGGTCATGCCGTCCTGAATGAGTGCGGCAGCCTCTTCCGCTGTCATGATCTTCATGTTCCTACCTCCGGTCCGGTCCGCGGGTCAAAAGCCCGCGTTCCGCCTGTTCTGACATCCGCCGCGCTGTCTGCACTGCATTTACAGCTGTGCAAGCTTTTCCAGATACTCGTAACGCTCCGTCAGGAAGGCGCCCATCTTCGCGATCTCTTCCTCTCCCGCACCGCAGAATCGCTTCTGCAGCGCGAAATACTTCTGCGGCTGTCCGAGTTCCTCGGGCTTTCTCCCGAGCTTTATCGCACCGTTTTCATACTCCATCAGGACCCAGGCTCCGCAGCGGACCGCCTCGCGCGCGACCTCGACGGTCTTCGCGGAAGGGTAGCCCCAACCGGTCGGGCACGGGCTCATGATATGGATCACACGGCAGCCCTTCGTCTCCTTCGCCTTCTGCACTTTCCGCCGCAGATCGAAGATGTCCGCCACCGATGCGGTCGCCGCGTAGGGCACGCGGTGCGCCATCACGATGCTGATCAGGTCCTTCGCGTTCACCGGCTTTCCCGCAGGCGTCGTAGTCGTGGACGCAGCAAACGGCGTCGAGCTCGAACCCTGTACGCCGGTGTTCATATACGCTTCGTTATCGTAACAGATATAAATGATATCCTCGTTCCGCTCCATCGCGCCGCTGAGCGACTGCAGGCCGATATCGACCGTACCGCCGTCGCCGGCAATGACGACGACCTGGGTGTGGTCATTGCCCTGATGGCGAAATCCGTTCGCGATACCGGAAGCGATAGCCGCCGAATTCTCGAGATTTCCCTGAATGCCGGGCACCGTGACCGAAGCCTCGGGGCCGCAGCCGGAAAACTGCGCGGCGCAGCCCGGCGGAATCACAAGGACCGTGTCCGGCCCCATCACGTCGAGCACGTTCCGGAATATCACGTCGATCATGCATCCCTGGCAGGTATTGATGCCGGGAGAGACTGCGCCTTTCGGCTGTACTTGATAGGTCAGCACGGTACATCCACCTCCCTTATATTCATCGCGTTCGGCTTCACGTCGAACCATCTTTCACAGGTCTCCGACCTACCTTCGGCGACGTCGGTCAGTTCGCCGAAGATCTTCCTGAACGAACCGTCGGAAATGTCACGGCCGGCAATGCCGCCGCAGAACCCGAAGATCTTCGAAGACGTCCCGCAGCAGGCGGCCTTCACTTCGGTGCACACCGGACCCTGCGCGGCGCCGAGACCGGCGGAGCGGTCCACCACGCCGATGACCTTCACGTTCTTCAGCGCCTCAGCGACCTCTTCGGCGGGGAACGGCCGGAACATGCAGATCCGAAGCAGGCCTGCTTTCACGCCCTGCTCACGCAGCTGATTCACGACATACTTTCCGGTACCGGACATCGATCCGATAGTCACGACCGCGACGTCGGCGTCATCGAGCCGGTAGGACTCCACGGTGTGCAGCTTCCGTCCGAAACGCTCCTCATACTCGGCGAAGACTTCCTTCGTCACGCGGGCGGCCTCCTGGAAGCCGACATACTGCTGATATTTGATCTCCGAGTGCTCGTCGGTCGGGCAGAGGTCATTGATAAACATGACGTCGTTCGTATCGAGATACATGTTTTTCCGGACATAGGGCTTCACGAAATCCCATGCCGCCTCATCGTCAGGCGTATCCACACGCTGCATCGAGTGCGACAGGAAAAAGCCGTCCAGACAGACCATCGCGGGCGTCATCACGTCCTCATGCTCGGCGATCCGGTAGGCGCACAGCGTCAGGTCCAGAATCTCCTGCACGTTCGCGCAGTAATACTGCAGCCAGCCCGTGTCGCGCTCGGCCATCGTGTCGGAGTGATCGCACCAGAGCGACCAGGGAGCCACGAGCGAACGGTTCACGACCGGCATCACGATCGGTACACGGCAGCCGGCCGCCACACCGCAGACCTCATGCATCAGGGCCAGACCGACCGAGGCGGTCGCGGTCGCGACGCGCACGCCGGTAAGCTGCGCGCCGACGGCGACGGACATCGCGGAATGCTCGGACTCCACGCGGACGTATTCCGCGTCGATCCTTCCCGCCGCGACCTCGTCGGCCAGATGCTCCGCGATCGAACTCTGCGGAGTGATCGGATAGGCCGCGATCACTCCGGGCCGCGCCAGGCGGATCGCCTCGACGGCGGCTCCGTTTCCGTCAAACATCTTCACTGCCATCAGTCGTCACCCCCTTCCGGCACCATCGTCAATGCCTGCTTCGGGCATTCGTTCGCGCAGATCCCGCAGCCCTTGCAGTAGTTCCAGTCGAAGTCCAGCGGATCCCCTTCTTTATGCACCGTGATGCACGCGGTCGGACAATACCGCGCGCACGTCCCGCAGCGCACGCACAGCTCCGCGTCGACCTCCGGGCGCTCCAGTCGCCAGCTGCCGGTGTTCGCGGCGACCAGCACATGGGAGCAGGGTCCGAGCACCCTACGCTTCGAGGGTGTGTTCATAGGCGTATTCTGCTGCATGGCCATTCTCCTCTCCGTGTTTTCCGAATGCTTCCTTCACGGCCGAAACGACCGACTCGATGCGGACGACTCCGGTCTTCGCGAGCGCCCCCAGCATCGCGCTGTTCGGGATGTTCAGACCGATGTTTTCCAGAGCCGCGTGCGTCGCGTCGCACATCAGGACCTTCTTCACGCCGCAGGCTTCGCGGTAGCGTTCCGCAGTCTCCCTGCTGGCTGTGTTCAGGACCACGACCGTGTCTTCCGTGCAGCCCTCCGCGACGTCTACGCCCTTGTCGATGAGATTCTCATCGAACACCGCGATGATGTCCGGTTCATAGACGTAGCAGTTCAGAAGGACGGGTTCCTCATCCACGATGATGTGCGCGTAAACGGGCGCCCCGCGGCGCTCATGTCCGTAGGCAGGCACCGTGATCGCGTACTCGTTCTGGTACACCGAGACCGCGATCGACAGGACTTTCGCGGCGGTCACCGCGCCCTGCCCTCCGATTCCGTAGAACTTGATCTTCTGCAAAATGACACCTCCCTCATGTCAGTTAACACTTTTCAGGTCCGTACTTAGGTATTCGTAAAGACGGTCCGCCGTCTCAAATCCCATTTTCAGATACATGTCTTTCGGCGTATCGTCCGCGTCCGCATGCAGGAACAGCGTATCATCCGCATACCGTTCCGCCAGATGTGCGAGCAGCGAGGTCGCGATATACCGCCGCCGGTATGACTCATCGACAGTCAGCCCGTCGATGCAGGTCATCCCGTCCGCCGAAAACGTATAGCAGGCGCCGACCAGCATTCCGTCCAGATAGGCGCCGTGGTACTCCAGCTTCTCATATTCCCGGCGAATGTTCCTGCGTGCGAAATCCTCCCCGTAGACCGGGCCGTAATGCTTCACCTCGAAACATTCCAGTTCATCGAGCGACGGCCGTGCGAATATCAGATCCGGATCTGTCTTCCAGTTTCGCCCGGCGGCACCGGCCGAAAGGACCATGGTCAATGTCACGCTGCCCTCCAGCCCGAAAGCATCCTGAAGCGGCACATCGCCCTCCAGTTTTATAAATCCGTCGCCGCGGGCTTTCTGGTGATCCACCGCGCGCCGAAACTCTTCCCGGGTCGGCTGTCCGCGGTATTCGAAGGCATTGTGATCGTACTTATCGCGCAGTTCTTCATCCGACCATCTGGCAAGATGTTCGGAAAACGGTCTCCGCTCCGAGAACACCCGTCCGAGCTTTTCCTCGGCCGATCTGGTCCGCCCGCGCAGTTCATTATCCGGATCGCCCGGACGAAGGAAAAGTCCCTCCGCGGATGCGGTCTGCCGGACCGTCTCCAGAAACTCTCCGCCCGCGTGATACGCGGTCATGTACGGATCCCCGGAATTCAGTGTGATCAGCGCATGTTCGCCGGGAAACAGGATAAGAAGATATCCGGTCCCGGTCAGTCCGGAGATCTTTTCATACAGTTCTTCCGGATCCGGCGTCATCCAGTCCGCGCTGCCGTCCGGCCCGCCGGCGCAGACCGCCGTGTCATAATAGCACCCCACCTTAACGATCATCCGGGCGAACGACGCATACAGGCCCGCGAGCCGATCCGGACGCAGGAAAACGCGCTCCGAAGCAAACCACGCCGCAGCGCGTTCCTCGGGAACACGCCGCGGCATGATGTCGATCACATGATATGGCTCATTTAAGAGCGCTTCCGCCAGCTCTGCGTACAATCTCAGGCCTCCTGTCCTCCGGGCAGCCCACGCCGCCTCGCGCGGCGCTTCTCGATGTTCTCCGCCGCCACTTCCAGCATCAGCTTAATGCGGTTCAGCTGGTT
>JAFWDI010000024.1 GCA_017513125.1 Lachnospiraceae bacterium
TCAGGCTGTAATCAGGCGCCACTCCGTTCTCCGGCACGCCCGTCACCGTCGCCGTCAGCGCCGGATCCGTCGCGGGATCGTTGTCGTACGGCTTCGTCTTGTCGTTCGCTGCGATCGTGATCGCCACAGGCGTGATATTCAACACCACATCATCACTATCAGTTGCCGTTTCAAGCACATAATTTCCAGCAACACTTTCAGCAAGAGCAACTGTAGCTGTCACCGCCGCTGTATAAGTCCCGACATTCGTGCCAGTTGCAGCGATCGGATTCACAGCCTGACCATTCTGCGTGGCTGTTACCGCGCAGGTGATACCTTCAGGAAGGGTATCTGTCCCTACCACATATTCTGTATCGCCCACTGTTACAACCACTGCAAAACCGTCGTTGCTCTGCGGACTTCCGGTATAGGATCGTTCGATCGAACTACCAGTTACCTCAACCGAAACGACCGGAGCCCACACCGCAAACATTGCGTGATAAGGGGTCTCCTCATCTGCAGCTACTTGAGAAACCGTCCTTCCAGTTGTGCTGTCCAGATGGAATGTCTGGTCTGATGCATTGTAGAAAAGATAAAGATCCGATGCTGTGAGATTCCTCACAGGGCCTTGCGTCTCCCAAGCTGCTATCTGTTCTTCGGAATCTGCCTCAACCCTGGCCCATCCTATGAACTCATATCCTGCACGCGTCCGAGCTCCCTGGATGGCCACAGCCTCATTGATAGAAAGGGTTCCTGAACCTTCGGGATCCCTGTGAGTCCAATAATTATCAGAAGCGTAGTTCTGGAACCAGGTGATGTGCGTCGGGGTCTCAATAATAATAGGAGAATATTCCGCACGGAGACGAATCGTATATTTGTGGACGATTACATAATCTTCTTCATTCTCAGTGATACGACCATACCGATCCAGATAATGACCCTCTTCATCCGTTTTATACTCGCCGGTATCCTCATCCTGTGCATAACTTGCCAAGACTGTGAACGGACCACCTGCGTAAATAACCGGGTCATTAGTATCAACAAAGGCGCCATCCGGATGGTCATCATCTTCCACCCACTGTTGCATCACCCAGTGGTCGAAACGATAACCTTCAGGTGCTCGTGACGGGCCGGCCACAGCATATGCAGTGGCATCAGCCGTATACAAACGAGAATCGGTTTCACCTCCCGAACCAGTGCCGGGATTTCCATGTCCGTCAATATCCGGATCTGTCAAATCATAGAGAATACCGATGCCGTCCGCACCGTCCAGAGCAGGTCGCCACAGGGCATAGAGATCCAATCTCTGAGTGATCCAGGTACGGTTCTCCAACGCATCGCTGTTAGTGGGATTTTCACCGATATTACCCCACTTATCCATAGGATCGGTAAAGTCGGTCGTTTGATCGTACTCTGATAAACCTGCACTTAATGATTCGTTTACACGATGGAAAGCAGGATCAAACATATTTCCCCTGCATTCCGGATCAAGGTACCAGCCGACAAACGTATAATTCGAACGCAGGCCTGTCGGTGCACTTACCTGGCCATCGTAGGATACACGGAAGTTCATGGTTTGAGAATCAGAACCCCAGTTGAGTGTAGAGTCAGTGCCTGCATTCGGATGCAGGAAAACACGATACTGGATCTGACGCCACTTCGCATATACTGTGATACCGCCTTCCGGCATTCTATTGAAAGTGTAAGGATGCTCGTCGGAACATGCACTGTCGATATACCAGCCCTCGAAAACGAACCCTCTGGGAGGAGTGGGCTCATAGCCGTTTTCCCCTCCTGAATTATAGGTGGAAAGATCCGCATTATAACTGATACCCGTTACTCGATTCAGTTCACCCCGGTTTTCCTCGTCAAGTATGTTTCCATTACCATCGACATAAACACCATCCATATAAACGATGTTATAGTTATTTCGGGTATAGTAGAAGTTGATGGTACCGTCATGGTCTTCATCATAAATATAGAAACCATTTTCTCTCTGGCTGTCCGCACCAAGCCTTTCAAAACCAGCCAAATCAAGGAAATCTTCTATCGTCACACCGTTATATCTGGCACTAATAGAATTGTATAAAACATACCTGGTGCCTGAAGGTGGTGTAATAGCATTGTTATCATAATTATAAAGAGTATCAGGTGCAGCAACAGTATTGGTATCAGTTGGCAATGCCGCAACATACCAGTTCATCGTCTTTAGCGGACGATCATCGACTACATTCAGCCTGTATGTATCTCCCTGAGCAGGCATGATGTCGATGTAAACGATAACATCATTCGCGCCTGCTGTGCTTTGAGGATCCCACCTTTCACCGTTATTATATGTGACTCCATTTGTGCCTTCGATCGGGAAGTTTTCCCCAATGGGTTGCTGGTAAAGTGCGGTGATTTCTTTAATTGTTGTCCACTGATAGTTTCGAGTATAGCGAGTGCCATTGTATGTAGTGTTATTACCGTAAGTCCAGTAATAAGGATTATTCCAAGTTCCTCTGCCATGCCGTGTCAGCTGCACATACTGCCCGTTCACAAGACCATACTGCGTCACATTATTGGAATTGGAAGTAGTTGATGTATAAACATAATCCTGCACTTGGAACTGCAGCGTTGACTCATTTCGATCGAAATGAACATTAACCACTGCATTACCTTCAGTCTTTACCTTAACGCCCTGATCATATTCTCCTAAATGGAAGCCGGTATATGAGAAATTAGTGCCATTAATTCTGGCGCCGTTCCCCTGTGGAGTGACTGCATTGATCGTACTTCCCACAATTGCATTCTCAACAACGATGGATCTTACAAAATCATATCCGTCCCCAGCAATGTTTTGCTTCCAAATGATTATCGTATAATTTGACCTAGTATTCGGAATCCAACTCGCGTAGATTGTAGTATCTTCAGTAAGGGTGCCTTCAAAAGAGAATGCTCCAGTAGTTACGCTCGTATTTGCAGCATGAGCATCTGCATGTTCTTTAGTGTCATACCAACCACCGAATGTATAGCCATATCTGACCATATCAAGGAGACCTTCATTACTGATCTCATCTCCGGGGAGGTAAAAACGAGGAGCGTTATAAGTGCCGCCTCTTCCATTCTCGTCGAACACCAACCAATAGCCCTCAGGCGCATCTACCGAGAAAGTCACATCTCCGGTGATCGTGATCTGATTACCATAGTTATAAAGAGTTCCTTCTGTATAACCATTTATACTTTCTTTACCGGCGGTTACCATCCACCCCAGAAAGCTTTCGGTCTCCAGATAAGGAGTATAGTTTCTGCTTATGGAATAAACCCGTTCAGCGGAAGCATCTTCACGAAACGTGATCACATCCTGACCGAGTGATGCGTGGAATTCATCAAAATAGTTAATGGTGTACTCTTTCGCCACCATTGCATAGTATCTGTAAACAGTTCCGCCTTCCGCAGAATCTCCATCTGTAACTTCTTCCCAATCGTCATTGGTATACTGCCTGAAAATGTCACGGATCTCACCGATCGTCACCGTTGCATTGATCTCTGCTGCAGTGATTTCACCTGTATCTTCTTCTCCGTGATGTCCGTAATTTCCGTCCGTCGTCCATCCTCTGAACTCTGCGCCTTCAGGGATAGATCCGGTACTCGGATCATGAATAACCTGATTGAAATCATCGCCTTTTTTAACATAAATACGCTCGATCTCGCTGCCGTCCGGATTCAAAAACAGGATCAGCACACGTGCATCCGTACCCGTCTGCACCACCGCATACACCGAGAACTCCTCGCTCACGAACTCCGCCCGGTTCTCCGTGATCACAGCCTGCTCGACCACCTCGGCCGGAGCCTGGACCCCGTCTTCCTCGTCCGGCACGTGAACGACGACGGAGCTATCCTCGTTCACGACGTCGGATACCAGCGAAACACGGATCGGCGCCTGAGGCTCGATCTCATTGCCCTCGGCATCGAAGAACTGGATATCCACAGCGCGGATCTCGTACACATATCCCTCGACCGCGTCACGGATCTGGTTGAGAACGTTCTCATCGACGACCTTGTGTGCCTCCATCCTCGTCCCCGCCGGGAACGCACCCACAGGGGCTTCCATGGTGACGTTGACGTCATTCGCACGCGCCCGAAGCGTGACCTCAGGCATCGTCTCCTCGAGCGGCGCCTCGGTCTCCTCCGGGATCGTCTCCTCCGGAGTCTCGGCCTCGGTCGTCTCCTCCGGGGTCTCAGCCTCGGTGGTCTCCTCGCCGGTCTCCTGCGGACTCTCAGCCTCGGTCGTCTCCTCCGGGGTCTCTTCCGGAGTCTCCACCTCGGTGGTCTCCTCGCCCTCGGTCTCCGCCGGATTCTCGGCCTCGGTGGCCTCCTCGGCAGCCGTCTCATCCTCCGGCGCAGCCGTCACGTCGACGGTCTCTACTCCGTTCCGGATGCCCGAGCCCTCGCCCGGCGCCTCGGTCTCGGCGGCTGTCTCTGAGCCCGCCGCATCACCGATCGCCGCACCGGCTTCTGCCGCTGCGGTCTCATCCGTATGGACGACTGCGTCATCCGCGACGGTTTCGACATGCGCGTCCGACTCTTCCGTCGTTCTAGCGAACGCCGTGGTCGGCGCCAGAGTGACGATCATCGCGATGACCAGAATCATCGCTCCGATCCGTTTCAGGAATGTGTTTCGCTTCTTCATAAAGTACTCCTTCGCTGCTTAATGCCCCCGGCCGTCCCTGTGACCGCCGATACTGCAAAAGGGCATAATACACCAAACTGTTTTTATCATATCATGAATAAAGAATTTATAAAAAGAGTATTAATGAAAATAGCCCTGAAAATCAGAGCAATTCTTTATCGATTCCATAAGTGCCGGCTAATAAAAAAGCGCCGCGGAAACCGGATCCCGCGGCGCTTTAATGCATAACATATGTTATTGTCTGCTATCACCCTCAGGGGCTGCTTATCCGCCTCTCCGGGGGCACGTCCTCACCCGCGGACGATCAGGCTCTCCCCCGTCATTTCCGCAGGCTTTTCCATGCCCATCATCTCGATCAGTGTCGGCACGATGTCGCACAGCTTCCCGCCTTCGCGCAGCTTCCAGGACGGATCCGCGTTCACGAGTACGAAAGGCACCGGGTTCGTCGTGTGCTGCGTGAAGGGCTCTCCGGTCTCGTAGTCGACCATCTGATCCGAGTTCCCGTGGTCCGCACAGATGAACATCTGCCCGCCGGCCTTCATGACCGCATCATACACGCGTCCCACGCAGGCGTCGACCGCCTCGACGGCCGCCACGGCCGCGGACTCCACGCCGGTGTGTCCGACCATGTCGGAGTTCGCGTAATTGCAGATGATCACGTCGTATTTCCCGCTTTCGATCGCTTCGACCAGTTTATCGGTCACGCCGTAAGCGCTCATCTCGGGCTGCAGATCGTAGGTCGCAACCTTCGGCGAAGGCACCAGGATGCGGTCCTCGCCCTCGTTCGGGGCCTCGATGCCGCCGTTGAAGAAGAAGGTCACGTGTGCGTACTTCTCGGTCTCCGCGATCCGCAGCTGCTTCAGGCCGTTCGCAGCGAGCCACTCGCCGAACGTGTTCGTGATCTCCTGCTTCTTAAACGCGACGCGCTTATTCTGAATGGTCACGTCATAGTCCGTGAAGCACACATAGCATACCGGGAAGCGCTCGCCGCGCTCGAAGCCGGTGAACTCGTCGTCGCAGAACGCCCGCGTGATCTGCCGCGCACGGTCGGGCCGGAAGTTAAAGAAGATGATCGAGTCGTTCGGACCGATAGTCTCCACAGCTCCGCCGAGGCCGTTCGAACCGAGGATGCCGCAGGCATTGCCCGTATCGGCCGCGTCTTCGTCGGCCTCCTGGGCCTTCTGCGCGGCAGCCTTCGCCGGGCAGATCACGACAGGCTCGACGAACTCGTCGGTCACGCCGGCCGCGTACGAATCGCGGATGGCCTGCACCGGGTCCGCGGCGTACTTTCCCTCGCCCTTCACGAGGGCGTTCCAGGCCTTCTCGATGCGCTCCCAGCGGTTATCGCGGTCCATCGCGTAATACCGCCCCTGCACCGTCGCCACGCGGCCTACGCCGATCTCCCGCATCTTCTGCACGAGCTCCTCGACGTAGCCCGCGCCCGAGGTCGGAGGCACGTCGCGCCCGTCCAGAAACGCGTGCACGTAGACGCGCTCGAGACCCTGCTCTTTCGCGAGCTTCAACAGCGCGTAAAGGTGCGTGTTATGGCTGTGCACGCCGCCGTCCGAGACCAGGCCGTACAGGTGAAGCGCGGAGCCGTACTCCTTACAGTTCTCGATCGCGGCGAGGAGTTCCTCGTTCCGGAAGAAATCTCCGTCCTGGATCTCCTTCGTGATCCGGGTCAGCTCCTGATACACCACGCGGCCCGCGCCGATGTTCAGATGCCCGACCTCGGAGTTCCCCATCTGGCCGTCCGGCAAGCCCACCGCGAGTCCGCTCGCGTAGCCCTTCACGTACGGGTACTCCGCCTTCAGGCGGTCCATGACGGGGGTGTCCGCCATGGCAATGGCATTATGCTCCGGGTTCTCATTTACCCCGTAGCCGTCTAAAATCATCAACAAAGTAGGTCTTTTCATAAAATAACACCCGTTATTCTGCGTTTCTCTCCCACTTCAGCCCCGAAAACGGCCTGAAGCGGTCTTCTCCGCCGTTATCTGTCGTAATGCACGATCTTTCCGAAGTCTTCTTTCAGCGAAGCGCCGCCCACGAGCCCGCCGTCGATATCGGGCTGCGCGAACAGCTCCGGCGCGCTCGCACCCGAGACGCTGCCGCCGTACTGGATGCGGATGGCCTCGGCGGTGTCAGCCCCGTAGAGCTCGCCGATGCAGGCACGCACGGCCGCGCAGACCTCTTCGGCCTGCTCCGTGGTCGCGACGACGCCGGTCCCGATGGCCCAGATGGGCTCATACGCGATGACCGCGGTCTTCGCCTGCTCTGCGGTCACGCCCTGGAACGCGATCTTGATCTGCTGGCGCACGAAGTCGATGGTCACGCCCTGCTCGCGCTGGGTGAGAGTCTCGCCGCAGCAGATGATCGGGGTCAGGCCGTACTCGAACGCCTTCAGCACTTTCTTATTCACGGTCGCGTCGGTCTCCGCGAAATACTCGCGGCGCTCCGAGTGGCCGATGATGACGTACTTCACGCCCGCGTCGACGAGCATCGGCGCACTGATCTCGCCGGTGAACGCGCCCTTGTCTTCGAAATACATGTTCTCGGCGCCGATGGCAATGTCCGTACCCGCGACCGCCTGCACCGCCGGTACGATGTCGATGGCCGGCACGCAGAACACCACGTCCGCGTCCGCGCCCGCCACGAGCGGCTTCAAGGTCTCAATCAGTGCAAGGGCCTCCGAGGGGGTCTTATTCATTTTCCAGTTTCCGGCAATAATCTTTTTTCTCATGTAGTAAAATCCTTCCCGATCGCTCCGAAGAACGCCTGATGCATTCTCCTTCGCCTCTTTTAAACCGCGCCCGGACCGGAGCCCGGGCGCGATCCGCAGTCTTCATTCTGTTTTCTTAGTTATCCTGAATCGCCGCGATGCCGGGCATCTCCTTACCCTCGAGGTATTCGAGCGACGCGCCGCCGCCCGTGGAGATGTGCGTCATCTTATCCGCGAGCCCCATCTGGTTCACAGCCGCCGCGGAGTCTCCGCCGCCGATCACGGTCACGGCGTCGGTCTCGGCCATGGCCTTCGCCACCGCCAGCGTGCCGGCCGCGAGCGTCGGGTTCTCGAACACGCCCATCGGTCCGTTCCAAACCACGGTCTTCGCAGCCTTCACGGTCTCGGCGTAAAGCTCGGCGGTCTTCGGTCCGATATCCAGACCCATCTGATCCGCGGGGATCGCGTCCGCCGCGCACACGGTCGTCTCGACCGCCGCGTCGATCGGATCCGGGAACGCCTTCGCGCAGACGACGTCGACCGGCAGGAGCATGGTCTTTCCGAGGCTCTTCGCTTTCTCGATCATCTCGGCGCAGTACTCGATCTTCTCAGCGTCCACCATCGAAGCGCCGGTCTCGTATCCCTGCGCCTTCAGGAACGTGAAGGCCATGCCGCCGCCGATGATCAGGGTGTCGCACTTCTCGAGCAGGGAATTGATCACGTTCAGCTTATCCGCGATCTTCGCGCCGCCCAGGACCGCGACGAAGGGACGCTCGGGCGCCTCGACGGCATTGCCCAGGAAAGCGATCTCCTTCTGCATCAGGTAGCCGACAGCCGTCGTCTCCACGTACTTCGTCACGCCTGCCGTCGAGCAGTGCGCGCGGTGCGCGGTACCGAACGCGTCGTTCACGAAGATGTCCGCGAGCGAGCCGAGTTCCTCGGAGAACGCGTCCTCGTTCTTCGTCTCCTCTTTCCGGTAGCGGGTGTTCTGCAGCAGGATCGCGTCGCCGTCCTTCATCGCGGCGACCGCGGCCTTCGCGTTCGGACCCACGACCTCGTCGTCAGCCGCGAACTTCACTTCCTGGCCGAGCAGCTCGGACAGGCGCACGGCCACGGGAGCCAGGCTCAGCTCGGGCTTCGGCTCGCCCTTCGGCTTTCCGAGGTGCGAGCAAAGGATCACGCGGCCTCCGTCGGAGATCAGCTTCTTAATGGTCGGAAGCGCCGCGGTAATGCGGTTATCGTCCGTAATAACGCCGTCCTTCAGGGGAACGTTAAAATCGCAGCGGCACAGAACGTTCTTTCCGCGCACGTCGATATCGTCAACAGTCTTCTTATTCAGCAATGCCATGTTATTCTCCTTTCATCGTTTCCAGATACTTCAACGTGCGGATCATCTGCTGCACGTAGGAGTGTTCATTATCATACCAGGCCGCGACCTGGACCTGCGTGTTCCCGTCCTCCATCGGCACGACCAGCGTCTGCGTCGAGTCGAACAGCGAACCGTAATCCATGCCGATGATGTCTTTCGAGACGATCTCCTCGTCGTTATAACCGAAGGATACGGTCACGGCGGACTTCATCGCGGCATTGATCTCATCCACGCTCACACGCCCCTTAACGGAAGCCATGAGCAATGTCACCGACCCGACCGGCAGCGGGATCCGCTGCGCCGCGCCGATGAGTTTTCCCTCCAGCTCGGGGAGGACCAGGCCGATGGCCTTCGCGGCGCCGGTGGCGGTCGGAACGATGTTCTCCGCGGCCGCGCGCGACCGGCGGAAATCGTTCTTCCGGAACGGCCCGTCGATGACCGACTGGTCGCTCGTGTAGGCGTGCACCGTGCAGATGATGCCGCCCTGGATCGGAGCGAGCTCGTTCAGCGCCTTCGCCATCGGCGCCAGACAGTTCGTCGTGCACGAAGCCGTCGAGATGATGCGGTCCTCGGGCTTCAGCGTCTTATGGTTGATGTTATAGACGACGGTGGGAACGTCCTTTCCCGCGGGTGCGGAAATAACGACCTTCTTCGCGCCGGCGTCCAGATGCTTCTGAGCCTTCGCGCGGCTCGTGTAGGCTCCGGTACATTCGAGGACCACGTCCACGCCGAGCTCCTTCCAGGGGAGCTTCGATGCGTCGGGTTCGTTAAAGACCGGAATCGCACGGTCGCCGATGATCAGTGCGTGATCCGTACTGGTGACTTCACGCCAGTGGCGGAACTTTCCCTGGCGCGCGTGGTATTTGAGCAGGTAGGCGATCATCTCTGCGTTGGACAGATCATTGATCGCGACGATCTCGAAGTCATCCTTATCGAACATCTCGCGGAACGCGAGCCTGCCGATGATGCCGAAACCATTGACCGCAACTTTCAGTGCCATGCCGGACCTCCTGTCACATTTGGGAAAAATCACGAAAAAACCGAGCATGAATTATAATAATTCAATATAAATTTACACTTTTCGGAGGGTGGAATGCAAGACCGCTTTCGTGTTTTCAGAGTAATACACAAAAAGCGGTCTTTTTTTGTATAAAGTCTGGCAATGTTTACCGCGGTTTCGTACGAAGGCATTGCCCGTACGGCGAGATCTGGAGTAAAATGTGGCCATGTACTGGGATTCACACATGCACACATCGTTCTCATTCGACTCGGACGCCGCCCCGGAAGACCAGATCCGGCGCGCGGCGGAGATCGGGCTGCCCGGGATCTGCATCACGGACCACATGGACTTCGTGTGGGGCGATGACCAGCCGTATCTTTACGACGCGGACGCGTACTGCCGCACGCTCTCCGCTCTCCGCGAAAAGTATGCGGACCGGATCCGCATAAACATCGGGATCGAGCTGGGATGCCAGGCCGAGATGACGGACACGCTCGCGGCGGCGCTCGCAGAGCACCCGTACGATTTCGTGATCGGTTCGACACATTTCGCGGAAGGGATGGATCCGTATTACAGGGAGTATTTCGACGGGCGTACGAACCCGGAGGGCTTCCGCGCGTTTTTCGAGCGGATCCTGGAAAACCTGGAGGCGTTCGATGACTTCGATACGCTGGGCCACCTGGACTACGTGACCCGCTACGGGATCGAGGGAAACGGCATATATGACTGGATAGATTACCGCGAGATCTTCGAGGCGGTCCTGAGACACCTGATCGCGAAGGACATCTGTCTCGAGGTGAACACTTCCGGTTTCCGGTACGGCGCCGGTCCGAACCCCTGTGAGGGTCTCCTGAGGTTCTACCGCAGTCTCGGCGGACGGCTGATCACGCTGGGCGCGGACGCGCACACGCCGGACCGGATCGCGTATGCGTTTGACCGGATCGGAGAGCTGCTGAAAGGCTGCGGCTTCACCGAATACATGGTCTTCACGAACAGAAAAGCCGAGGCATTCCCGCTGTGACGGGGCCCCGGCTTTTTTCATGTTTTCAACGATTTCTCTTCTTCCGGCTCCGGCCGTTCACACGTTCCCCGCATGAGCCTCAGGAAAGCAGGAAGTCGAGGACCGCGGCATTGAACGCCGCAGGCTCCTTCATCGCAATGAAATGATCGCCCTCGATCCGCACCATGCGGGCGTCCGGCAGCGAGTCCGCGATCAGCTGCGAGTGCGCGTCGTCGATCATATCGTCAGTCCCGACGATCACGAGGGTCGGGACCGTGATTCCGGCGAGCTGCTCCGGACGGATGTCCGGCTCGTCGATCATAAGCTTCATCCGCTCGCAGATCACGCAGAGCTCCCTGCGCCGCGTCAGCAGCTCCTCCTCTTCCTGTTCCGGATCCGCCTCTTCCTGTTCCAGATCCGCCAGCTCCGAAGCCGCGTCGTCATATGTGTCTTCGATCTCCTCCCGCACTTCCGGTTTCAGGCCGTCCCAGAACAGATTCGCCCCGTTCAGGATCAGTTTATTGATGCGCGCACAAGAGTTCAGCGCAAACAGCAGCGCGATGTTCCCGCCGTCCGAGAACCCCAGCACGTGCGCCTTTTCGATCTCTTCTTCTTCGAGAAAATCCTCCAGATCCCGCGCGAACTGCGCCAGTGTGAACGGGCGGCTCCCGCGCGGTGAACCGCCGTAGCCCCGCGTGTCGATCGCGATCACGCGGAAATATTCCGACAGCGGCCCCATCTGCTCCTGAAAGTATGCGCCGTCCCCTCCGTTCCCATGCAGCAGGATCAGGGGTTCGCCTTCGCCGGCTTCTCTGTAATGAAGAACAATATCCATTCGTTCGCCTTTCCGTTATCCGAAAGTAAAAGCCGGACCATCACCCGTGATGATCCTGCCTTCAGGACAGTTCATCCAGCGTGCTCCCGTAAGGCGGCAGGAACTCGCGGCAGAAGTCGTCCACTTCCGGAAGTTCCTCACGCATCGCGGCGACCGCGCGCTCCGTGGAAGCCTTCGCGGTCGCGAACTCGCGGTTCCCGCTGCCTTCCTCTTCGATGCATTTGATCAGCGCGGAAAGCTTATCCGCGGCCTTCACGAGCCGGCGCATGTAGCGCTCGTTCTCCGCCGCCTCACCTTCCGCGGCCGCTTCGCCTTCCTCGGCAAAGAGCGGTTCGTAGACCGGCCGCAGATCTTCGGGCAGCCTGGCCAGAAGGTGCTCTCCCGCCTCGCGCTCCACGGATTTATAGGCGCGCTTCAGGGACTCGCTGCCGTACTTGACCGGAGTCGGCATATCGCCCGTGATGATCTCGGTCGCGTCATGGTAGAGCGCGGTCAATGCCGCCTTCTCCGCGTTCAGCGCGCGGCCGTGACGGACGTTTCCGAGCACGCAGAGCGCATGCGCGATCATCGCTACTTCCAGCGAATGCTCGCTCAGGTTTTCCGGGCGCGAGGCGCGCATGAGCGCCCACCTCTCGATGTATTTCATCCGCGAAACGGATGCGAAAAATGTATAGGTCCTGGCCTGACTGCTCATAGGAAATCGTTATCCTCCTCCCAGCCCTCATCGAAACCGTCGAAATGCCCGCGCATATAGCTGCTGTTTTTCCTGTCATGATGGGACGGGCTCTTCATCCACAGACCGTCGCTGAAGCCGCGGTCATAACTGCTTTTATGCTTCGAATGATGATGGTGATGCGATGAATGTCCGTGGTGCGATCCTTTATGTCCGTCACCGAATAAAAACGATTTCAGCAATGACATCTCTTTCGTCTCACTTTCCGATACTGACCGTCCCGTCCGCTCCGAAGCGGATCCGGGTCGAGAAAAATGTCCGTGCCGCAGCGGCCAGATACGCCGTGTCGCGCGCGCCGGCCGTTTCGTAAGCGGAATGCATGGCCAGCTGCGGCAGGCCGATATCGACCGTGCTCACCGAGACCTGCGTATCCGCGATCGTTCCGAGGGTCGAGCCGCCGGGGATGTCCGAGCGGTTCGCGAACGTCTGGCACGGCACGCCCGCCAGTTCGCAGATCCTGCGGAACACCGCTCCGGAGAGCGCGTCGGTCGCATAGCGCATGGTCGCGGTGTATTTGATCACGATGCCGCCGTTCATGACCGGACGGTTCGTGGGATCAGCCTTCGACGCGTCGTTCGGATGAACGCCGTGGGCATTGTCTGCCGAGATCATGAAGCTCTTCGCCAGCGCACGGTAATATGCTTCGGTGATACCCGGCGCGCCGGCCTCTCCCGCCCCGGCGGAAAACGCTTCCGAACCGCAGATCCGGAACAGCGTGTTTTTCAGGAGATCCGAGGCAGCTCCCTGCTTCGTGCCGCTTCCGATCTCCTCGTTATCCAGCACGCAGAAGACCGGGATATCTCCGCCCGGCGCATCCGCACCGGCTTCCGTATCCGTGCCGGCCGAAGCGTCCGCCGACGCCTCCAGAAAGCCGCGCAGACCCGCGTAAAGGCACTGCAGATCATCCAGTCTCGGCGAGGCGATAAACTCGCGCTCCGCGCCGAAAACGGTCCCGGGCTCACGGTTATAGAGGAACAGGTCCGCATCCAGGATGTTCTCCGGTTCCACGCCGACCTCAGACGCGACCAGGCGCAGAAAACGGTCTTTTGAGGCTTCTTCATCCTCGTCTCCGCCGGCTGCCGCGGAGACACCCGCAAACAGCGGCAGCATGTCGTTCTGGGGGTTCCACGACTTCGACTCGTTCACGCCCCGATCCATGTGGATCGCGAGGTTCGGGATCACGAACAGGTCGCGGTCCAGATTAACGAGCCGCGCGGAAACGCCTTCCCCGTCGCGGATCACCAGACGGCCCGCGGCCGAAAGAGGCCGGTCGAGCCACGTCGACATCAGCATGCCTCCGTAGCATTCCACGTTCAGTTTCAGATACTTGTCTTCGACCCGGATCTCCGCGTTCGGCTTGATCTTAAACGCCGGTGAATCCGGATGTGCGGCATAGATATGAAACGCGGGGACGCCGCCGGTCCCGCAGTCCGCGTCTGCCGCCCCCGGCATCCGGAACGCGATCA
The DNA here is from genome assembly GCA_017513125.1 of Lachnospiraceae bacterium. Lineage (GTDB taxonomy): Bacteria > Bacillota > Clostridia > Lachnospirales > Lachnospiraceae > RGIG5636. The sequence continues at coordinate 13,774 of JAFWDI010000024.1, forward strand.
GGGAAGATCCGTTCCGGCGGACCAGATATCTCCCGCCCGGACGCAGTTCCCAGCGCTCGCTCTCCGACAGCTCTTCGAAGCCGGCGGCGCGCAGTTCGACCGCAATGTTCTCCGCCGCGAAGAAGCTGTTCGGGCTCCTGCGGATGAAGTCGAGCAGGCCTTCATTCACCTCCTCGGCCGAAAATGTTCTGTCATCTTTCAGGTCTTTCTTCTCAGTCATGTCCTCTCCTTCGCCGGATCACAGATCCAGCAGATATCCGGCCGCGATTCCGGCGGCCGCGCAAAGCAGTATGATAAAGATCGGGTGGATCTTTTTCATCGCCATCACGAAAGCGATCACACAGAGCACCGCGCTCACGGCGAAAGTCCAGGTAAACCCGGTGAACACGCCCATTGGCACAAACACCGTCAGCGCCACGGTCACGAGCGCCTTCCCGATCAGTCCCACGACCGCGGGCTTCAGACCGGTCATCGCGCCCTCGACGATCCGGTTCTTCCGGAAGCGCTCGTAAAACGTCGCGACCAGCAGGATGATCAGGAACGATGGCAGCACCACACCTGCGGTCGCGCAGACAGCCCCGATCATTCCTCCTGTCTGACTGCCCACGTAAGTGGCGATATTCACCGCGAACGGTCCCGGCGTGCTCTCGCTCACCGCTATAAAATCCACCAGGGTCCCGCTGTCCAGCCAGCCGCGCGCGAGGACTTCCTCCTGGATCAGCGGAATCATTGCGTAGCCGCCGCCGAACGTAAAGAGCCCGATCTTAAAGAACGAAAGAAACAGCCGAAGGAAGATCATGTCTCTGTCCTCCTTCTGCCGAGAGCCGACGTCACGATCCCGAACACCGCGCAGCAGATGATGATCAGCACCACCGGCACCTTCAGGAACGCCGCCGCCGCGAACGCGCCGAACATCACGATATACGAGACCGCGCCTTTCGGGCACTTCCGATACATCGTGATCAGCGCCTTCGCGATCAATGCCAGCACGCCGGCGCGGATCCCGAAAAACGCGTAGCGGACCGGGCGCAGATCCCAGAACCGCCGCAGCACGAACGAGATCAGCAGGATCACGACAAACGAAGGCAGGACCACGCCCAGCGTGGCCGCCGCGGCGCCCGGCACTCCGAGCAGGCGGTAGCCGATAAACGTGGCGGAATTGATCGCGACCGGCCCGGGCGTGGATTCCGCGATCGCCGTGATCTCGAGGATATCCTCCTCCGTGATCCAGTGTTTCGTTTCCACAGCTTCTTTCTGGATCAGCGGAATCATTGCATAACCGCCGCCGAACGTGAATCCGCCGATCTTCATGAAGGTCAGGAACAGTTCCCCCGCAGTTTTCAGGCGTTCACTCTTCACTGCCGTCACTCGTCCTCCGAACCGTGATCAGGTGCCGGCGCGTTTTCCGCCGCCGGCGCACTATCCGCTTCCGGACCGTTCCCGCCGATGATCCGCTCCGCGACGCGCTGCATCCGCGCGCGCAGCAGCTCCTTCAGCTCATCGACGCCGAACCGGTAAGTCTCACCGCAGAAATCGCACTTCACCTCGATCGGCTCGCCGTCCGCGATCATCTCCCGCATATCCTTCATCGATACCGCGCCGAGCACGCGCGTGATCCGCTCGCGGGAACAGTCGCAGAAAAACCGTGCGGGCATCGTGTCATTGATCTGCAGATCCATGTCGCCCAGAAGCCGCTCCAGAATCTCCTCGGGCCCCATCCCCTCTTCCATCAGGGAAGTGACCGAACCGATCTCCGCGAGCCGCGCCTCCAGCCGGTCCACGATGTCATCCTTCGCGAAAGGCATCAGCTGGATGATGAACCCGCCCGCCTGCTTCACCGTGCAGTCCGTGTCTACCAGCACACCGAGCCCGACCGCCGACGGGGTCTGCTCCGAAGTCATAAAGTAATAAGCGAGGTCGTCCCCGATCTCGCCGGTCTGCAATTCGCACTGGCCGGTGTAAGGCTCCTTCAACCCCAGATCCTTCGTGACCGAGAGCGTTCCGGGAGCCACCGCCCCGCCGACGTCCAGCTTTCCGCGGCGCTTCAGCGGGATCAGCACGTGCGGGTTATGCACATAGCCTTTCACGTTTCCCCGGCTGTCCGCCGTGACGAGGATCCCTTCCGCGGGTCCGTCGCTCTTAATGCGGATCGTGAGAACGTCTTCGTCGCCTTTCATCATGGCGCCCATCATCGCGGCCGCCGAGAGCGTGCGCCCCAGCGCGGCCGTCATGACCGGCGTCGTGTCGTGACGCCTGCGTGCCTCTTCCGCCAGTCCGGTCGAGCGGATCGCGAAAGCGCGGATGTAGCCGTCCGCCGCGGTCGCGCGTACGATATAGTCATTCACTGTCTTTTCTCCTTATCGGGTTTTCATTATCCCGAACATAATCGAATGTGTCTTTGCTTTTTTATCTGTAATGTAGTTTTATTATTACCGTTTTAAAAATGGCTCCGTCATCGGAAGCCGATATATCATAGCACATTCTCGCGCAGGGGGACGCATGAAATGATACTCGGAATAAAGATCGAACCGAAAAAAGATCTGATCAGACTGGCGGTCGTCGTAGCGGCTGCTTTTTTAATGGCATTGAACGTAAAAAGCTTCGTCCGCACCGGCGGTCTGTTTCCCGGCGGCGTGTCGGGGCTCACGCTGTTGATTCAGCGCGCACTGCTGAGGCACACCGGCATCGAGGTCCCCTACTCGATCCTGAACATCCTGCTGAACGTGGGCCCGATCTACATCGGTTTCCGCTTCATCGGGAAGAAATTCACGCTGTATTCGCTGATCATGATCTTTCTGAGCAGCTTTCTGGTCGACCTTCTCCCCGCCTATATCCTGACCTACGACACGCTGCTGATCTCGATCTTCGGCGGCATCATCAACGGCGCGGCCACGAGCATGTGCCTGGCCGTGGACGCGACCAGCGGCGGGACCGACTTCATCAGCATCTTCATGTCCCTGCGGCGCGGGCTCGATTCCTTCAACATCATCCTCGCGTTCAATGCCTGCATCCTCGTCGTTGCCGGCCTTCTGTTCGGCTGGGACAAGGCCCTCTATTCGATCATCTTCCAGTTCGTCTCGACGCAGGTCATCCACCTGCTCTTCAAGACCTACCAGCAGCAGACGCTTTTCGTCGTCACGGACCGCGCCCCGGAGATCTGCGAAGAGATCCACCGCGTATCGCACCACGGCGCGACGATCATGCAGGCCGAGGGTTCCTACGAAAACGCCTCGCGCCAGGTCGTGTATTCCGTGGTCTCCGGCGCACAGACGCGGAAGGTGATCGCCGCGGTCCGAAAGGTCGATCCGGGCGCGTTCATCAACTCGATCAAGACCTCCGAAGTGCGCGGCAACTTCTATCAGAATCCCAAGGACTGATCCGGCGCGGCGCCTGCCGCTCCGTCCTCACCACTTCATGATCCGGCGCAGATCCGGACGGCAGTATTTGATATACAGGTAATCCCCGTTCCGGAAAAGCAGTTCCGTCTTCTCGGGATAAAAATCCCGGTACTCCGGAAAATCCGTCGGCCGGTAATAATACACGATGTCATATTCGCGGTCGTAGCGCCGCGCCAGCACTTCCTTCCCGGCGGGGTTCCGGAAGAGCGCGGCATGCGTCGTATAGGTATTGATAAAACAGTCGACGACGTTCATCAGCTCCGTTTCACCGGGTTCGATCTTCAGCTTTTCGATCTCCGCGCACGCAAATGTCCACGCGTCGTCGCGATATCTCCCCTCCAGAATCTCCAGGAAGATATCGTAATCGCGCGAGGATCCGCCCTTTTCCGGAAAATGGACCACATCCGCCATCGCTCACCTCTTTCGCTCACGCCGGGCGCGTTTCATCCGTTTAACGCCCGCTCAGGATGTCCATCGTAAGTTCACATCGCTTCCCGCCGTAGCATTTCTCCAGCACCGCGTCGAACACGGCTTTCTGCTCCGGCCGCTCCGCCGCAGCCGAAAACAGCGTCATGCAGGACCTTACCTTCATCGCGTCGAGCCCGCCGAAGATCTCCCGGGGCGATCTGTCCTGCGCCAGCACCGCTTCCGTGATCTCCAGAAGCCGCGCCGAGAGCACAGGATCGGCGAGATATTCCTTCGCCTCGTCCAGAGAAGCGATTCCGTAGTCGTACGACGGACCGGACTTTCCCAGCCCGCGGATCTGCGGGAAAATGTACCAGATCCAGTGCGTTTCTTTTCTTCCGGCTTTCACTTCGCGCAGCGCCCGCGCGTAGTCCCGCTTCTGCGGTCCGTAAAACCGGCCGATCCCGTTCATCATGAAAAATCTCCCGACAGGCCGATGCTCTTCGGCGAGATCATGATGACCCTCTCCGAGACCGGCTTCATGTTTCCTCCGACCGCATAGCAGGCTCCGGAAGCGAAATCCATGATCCGCTGCGCGGTCTCGACGCGCACGCCCTCGAGATTCACGATCACCGCTCTTCCGCTCAGGATCATATCGGTGATGTCCCTGGCGTCATTCACGGAAGAAGGACGGATCATCTCGATCTCCATGCTCCCGCGTCCGCGGCGGACGGGAGCGGCCTCTCTGCGCGCCTCGGAAATATTCCCCTGGGAGCGTGCGAAACGGGCCGGGCCGTCATCATACGGTTCTTCGCTCACGGGCTCGGGAGCATATCCGCCGGCGTCGCCGGGATCTTCTTCGTAATCCCCGCCGTCATATTCCGGATCCCAGTTCGCGTCGGGACCTTCCTCGTCCGCGATACCCGTTTTATTTAAAAATCTGTCCAGCAGCCCCATAAATACCTCACTTTCCAAACTTTTCAGACTCTGTTTCCGACGCCGCTGTCATGCGCCGTCATTCTCAGCTTCCGCGGCGCCGGCTTCCGTCCCTCACGAAAGACACCAGAAACACGACCGCCAGCGCTGCGAACACTGCCGCGAAGACGATCATCACCGGCGATTCCGGGCGCGTCAGGAGCTCGACCGCCAGAAACACCGCGCAGGCCAGGCCCGACGCGATACCGATGATCAGTTTCAGCGCCCGCAGGAGCGTTTTCGCCGCATCCAGCATGTCAGTTTACACCTCTCGTACATTTCTCGGCGTCGATCGCCAGCGCCAGCATCAGCACGAACAGCGCGTCGGCCGGATTTACCACGTCGATCTCATAGGTGTCCGTCAGGCGGAACAGCCTCTTCGAGATCACAGCCACCTCGTATCCGCCGGGCGCGAACACCTGATAATCCCAGTTCAGAAGATCCCCGCGCACGGTCCATCCGTTCATATCGACCGTAAAGCGCGGCCGCAGGACCGTCCACTGTTTCCGGATCTCGCCGATGAATTCTCCTATGTAAAACATCTGGAACTTCGGCAGAAACGAGATCACGCGCTCCTTCACGGTCCCGACGTGCCTTCCCGACGCGTCCAGAATGTGCAGCTTATGCCCCCAGGACAGCTGCCCCTCGACCGTGTAGGCCAGGCTTCCGTCCTCATACCAGATGTCATAGCTGTCGAACCATGAGAAAAAACGTTGTCTGAACAGCAGCTTCATTCCGCACTCCTCTTCCTGCCGCATCCCGGCTCTATTATCATACATCAAATCATTGTCCGGCTGTGAACGGATTTGCTATACTTTTTTCGGGAGGACAATGCCATGGCCGTAAAAGAACTCGTCGAAGCCGCGAAAAGCGAACAGATCGTCCTGAACTATGTGCAGGTCCGCCGGGGAAGCGATATCGTCGAAGACTGGGGCCGGCTGGCCTCGAAGACGCGCCTGAACACCTGGTCCGCGAGCAAAAGCTTCATCTCCGCCGCGGTCGGGATCGCGATGGACGAGGGGCTCGTGACATTGGAAGACAGGCTTTCCGACGCGTTCCCCGAGTACATGCCGGCGGAACCGCAGAAAAGCCTGGCGGAACTCACCGTACGCGACATGCTGACGATGACGACAGGGCTGGCCGGACCGCTGTTTTTCGGAGATGATCCGGAGCGGTACGCTACGCAGGACTGGATCGCGTATTTCTTCGCGCAGGACTTCCCGCATCCGAACGGGGAGCGCTTCCTCTACTCGAACTTCAACACCTACATGCTCGCTTGTCTGCTCGAGCGGAAGGCAGGCATGCCGTTCATGGAGTTCGCACGGCCGCGGCTGTTTACGCCGATCGGCATCCTGAGCCCGGACTGGACCGTTTGTCCCGGCGGGCACGTCCATGCCGCGAACGGGCTGTACATCACGATCGACGAGCTCGCGAATTTCGGGCAGATGCTGCTGCAGGGCGGCGTGTTCGGCGGGCGGCGTGTGGTCTCCGCGGAATATCTCCGCGAAGCCGTGCGAGATCAGATGCCCCCGACGGAGAAGAACGTAAAGTACGGCTGGCAGTTCTGGCTCCCCGAAGACGAGAGCTATTATTACGCTTCAGGCAAATTCGGACAGTACTGCATCGTACTGCCCGAAAAAGACGCTGTGATCGCGGTCCAGTCGTTCGACAGCCGCGAGCGCGAGATCCTGCCGCTGATCGAGGAGTTCGTGATCGCGGAACTGTGAGCAGCCGGGGCTTTCATGCGCCCGTCTGTCATCCGACCGCGGCCGCCGGCTCTTCGCTCACTCTTCGCTCACATACTCCAGGTAATCCGCCTCGCTCGCGAACAGCATGTACGCGCCCTCGACGTAACCCATGAAACCGTCGTTCGTCACATATCCCTTCATGTTCAGACCTCCTTTTCGAACCGGCGGTCCGGCCGCCGGGAAAACCGTTTCTTAACTGTCCGAACACATTCTCGCAAAAACAGAGTACAAAAAAACTCCCTCGCAGAGCAGGTCTGTCGAGGGAGCTTTTCTCGTCATTTTCCGGAGTGTGCGGGCTGTCATCGACTGTCCGGGACCGCCTCCAGATACTCCACCCACGCGGCCAATGCCGACTGTGAAAACTCCTTCAGCGCCGCCGCGCAGAGCCGGAAGCCCTCCGGATCGTCCCGTTCCATCCTGCGCAGGGTCTTCTTCGGGCCGAAATACCGCTCGCCGCGCAGATCGCACCAGATCTCCAGACTGTCGGTCAGGAGCCAGTGCCACCGGTAATATCCCTCCGCGTCCCCGCGGCCGGTGCGCAGGAGCATCTTCCGGCACCACTCGACTTCCTGCATCTTTTCTTCTTTCGACTTCGGCGGAAAGCCCTCGACGTACGTCCTCACGGCTTCCTTCAGCCGTGCGGCGGTTCCGTCCCGGTCCAGCGCGATCTCTCCGTCGTAAACCTGTACGAGATCCGCAGGGTCATACTCCGCGCGGAACGTCTCCGGCGGATAAACGAACACATCGAGCTGCGTGCCGTCCACGACCGAAACATCATGGACCGCCTCGCGCTCCGCGATGACCAGCGCATCGAAATCGCTGTGCGCGTTCGCGCTGCCGTCCGCGAAAGATCCGTAGACGATCACGGCTTCGGGATCGTAAGTCTTTCTGATATATTCGAGGATCGCGTCTTTCATCGCCATAGTCCCTTTACCGAAGTCCTTTCGTTCCGCGCTTCCTTCAGCACAGAGGTTCCAATGCCCGCCGCACGTCATCCAGCGACCCCAGGACCGCAGCCGCCTTCCCGTACATCTCATCCGTCGCCGGCAGCAGATCCGGCACCATGATCACAGGGATGCCTCCGGCGTGCGCCGCGCGCACTCCGTTATAGGAGTCCTCGAGCACCAGAGCGTCCTCCGGTGCGATCCCCAAAAGCTCGCAGGCGCGCAGGAAAATGTCAGGCGCGGGCTTGCTCCGGCTGACCTGATCTCCGCCGACCACGGTTCGGAAAAAACGCAGAATGTCTTCCGCCGCAAGCTCCTCCCTGACGATCTCCGTCGGGGTCGAGGACGCGACCGCCGCGGGAATGCCTTCTTCTTCGAGGAACGACAGCAGTCCCCGGACTCCCGGCTTCAGCGGAACGCCGGCCGAACCGTAAAGATCCCTGTATGCGCGGATCTTCTCCTGCGAGATGCGGTCATAAGGAAGATCCGGCCCGTACCGTTCCAGAAACACCTCCCGCGTGCGCTCCCGGTTCGATCCGATCACGCTCAGGCAGGTCTCGCGGAAGCCCTCCGGCAGCGGCAGGCCGAGCCGCTCCATGGCGGCGTCCCAACACCGGAGGACCGCGCCTTCGGAGTCAATGATCACACCGTCCAGATCGAATATGACGCCGGCCGGGCGGCCGATCCCGCTTCGGGATCCGGGCAATACTTTTTCCGCAGGGTTCATCGCAGGCTCCTTTCCCCGCGATTATATCACCGCAGGTCCCGCTCGAAAAACCCGCAGTTTTCCCTTCCGTCACACACGCGCTCCGGCTTTCGGGCCGGATACGCGTACGCGCCGCAGAAAATACTGCGATGATCGGTAATGTAAAACTTCCCCGCGGTCATGTGACAACGGCGCAGACAGTATCTGCACTGCGCACAGTCTCCGTGCATCTCGTCGTAAAGCGCGGTCTCCGCCCGGTAACGCGCCTCGGCAGACATTTCCCGCCTGCGCGCAGCCGGAACGATTCCGCCCGGCAGCGCCGCCTTCATCGGCACACCGCCAGTGCGATCGACACGATCATAATGATCATCATAAAGATCACCGCAAATGTCATCGTCTGCTTCATGGAACACCTCCCGCGATCGAATATCCGCTCCCGGACATCCGGAAGCGCATGCCTTTCTGTTTCTTTCGTTTTTTATTTTCCCGAAACAGGTGTCCCAAAAACTCCCCTCGCAGCTCCCGCGGATTCCGAAAAAGCGCAAAAAAAGCGCTCCGGAGATCCTCCGAAGCGCATACCGGCATGCCCGTGCATGCATTGAAAACATTTCCTTCACGCGCTCCCGGCCGGGAGCGGGCTTCAGATCAAAAAGCCGAACAGAGTGACCAGCCCGAACACCAGAAGCACGGGGACCGCGAAAACCAGCAGCCCCGCCAGGCCGAGACCGATCACGATCACAGGCACCAGCACCATCCCCGCCAGCACGAAGATCTTCACTGCCGCGCGGATCAATGCGAAGACCAGTCCCAGAAAGACCAGGACCGCGAGCACCGCTACGACCAATGTCAGCATATTTCTCACCTCCTGCGATCATTATACAGGAAGCGGGCGCCGGTCATTTTCATACTTTTCTGACGGATATCTGACATTTTCCTCACAGTCCGCGCGAGACGCCCTCGCGGTTCAGACGACGAGCTTTCCGAAATACACGGTGTCCACGCCGGGCCCGCGGTCATCCTTCAGCACGCAGAGTTCCCGGAAACCGTGCCGCGGAAGCATCGCCATCTGCGCCTCGTTCGTCGACCAGGTGCGCGTCGTCACGGCGGGACAGCCGAAACGCTTCGTCATCTCGTCCATCATGTCATAAAGCGCGCCCATGATGCCGCGCTCCCGCCAGGTGTGCTTCACGCATGCGGTCGTCATGTAGAGCGAGGGATTGTACTCCGGGCCCATCTTCTCATACTCGTAGCCGGTCCGGAACGTCATAAACCCGACCATCTCGTCCCCGACGTAGGTCAGCAGAAACTCCTGCCGGATCATCTCGTCAAAATACGCGCGCGGTCCCTCATCGCTGACCTCACCGGTGTTCGCCTCAAAAGTCTTCTGATAGGAGCTCTGTCTCTGCGACAGCGGCGGATAAAAGTCCCCGTCGCACATTTTCAGGATCTCCCAGATGTCCGCGCGTTCCGCCTCGTTCAATGCCTCCGGGCTCCGATAGACCGTCCTCGTCTCCACATTATCTCCTTCCGCCTTTCCGGCGTCCTGTCGTTCTCCGTGTTCCATGCGCCGTGCGGCGCTTCACTTCCCGGGCCGCTTCGCGAAAATGTACAGTCTGCTCACCGTAACTTCCGCGAGATCCGACGCGCAGATCTCCCGGAAGCGCTCCTTCAAAGCTTCGAAATGCTCATCCGTCAGCACAGTCCTGTACGCGGTCAGACTGGCCGCGATGAACGCTTCGGTCAATGCTTCGTCCGCCGCCCGATACGTCACATCCTGCTCGACACGGATCTCCTCGAAGCCGCAGTCGGCGAGCAGCTGTTCCATCTCGCGCTTATCCGGATAATATACCGGCAGCGTCCACCGCTCGTAATACTTTTCATACCCCAGCTCACGGATCGCGCGTCTGGCCGCGGCGTGATACTGCTCGTAGGTGCCGCGCGCCCCCTGATGGACCGCCAGATCTCCGCCGGGCCGCAGCGCCCGGAACAGGGCGGCATAAACGCGGCTTCCGACCCAGTGCAGCGCAGCGTTCGAAAAGACCAGATCGTACTTCGCGGTACCGGAGATCTGCGCAGCATCCTCCAGCAGGAATTCCACGTGCCCTTTCGGCGGCACGGGCATTTCCTGCACCGTCCGGTCGAAATGCCCGATCGCGACGTTCAGCTGCGACTTCGAAGTATCGATCGCGGTCACGATCATCGAAGGGTTTTTCTCCCACATTTCGATCGTGGTCTTTCCGTTTCCGCATCCCACGTCGAGGACCGTGCGGTAGGCGGAGAAGTCACCGATCTTCGCGATCAGCATATTGCCCTGCTGCTTCTGGATATCCGAATGCGCATCGTACGCGCGGCCGTCGTAAAGCGAATTCCCGGCCTGTACGGAATGCCCGACCATCAGGTTCAGCAGTGAGAACAGGTCTCCGAAGACTTCTCCGTCACGCAGGCAGCGTTCCTGGATCTGCTCGTACATCTCCAGGAGGCGGAAGATCCGGTAAAAATTCTTTTTCATCAGATCATCGTCCTGATACATCAGGTAGATGCGCTGTTTCCAGGGTGAGTTCAGCCCGTAGAAATCGATCACTTCCTGAGGGATCTCCACGTGCAGCGCGCTGTTCCACTGATTCAGGCTCTGCCGTTCCGCGAGCATCAGATAGATGCGGGGAAAACACTTCTGGAACACGATCAGCAGGAGCTCCATCAGCTGGTAATCCGGACGGTCGTTGGCCTTTCCGTCCAGAAGGTCCATCGCCTGGAACATGTTCAGGACCGACTTCATCGTGCGCGGGTTTTTCCGCGTCGCCAGCGTAAAGATCGTCTCGATCTCATCGATATGCGTCACGTAATCATGCGGCCGTGCGAAAAAGCCGATGCGCTTCAGCTGCTCCTGCAGGTAGTTCCGAATGCGGTAACTCTCCATAGGGACGCGGAACGGAAGCTGGATGAGCTTATCGAAGAAATCCCTCGCGATATCCCGGCTCCCGGCGACCGAACGTCCGTATTTGAGTTCGATGCCGTTCTCGATCACTTCATAATCGACCGCCACCACGAATATGCATTTCCGCATTTCAAACAGAATCTTCATGGACTCCATCAGCGTGACCGCCATCTGCGGCGTCAGCCGGTCCAGATCATCCACGAAGATCACGAACGCCCGGCATGAATCGTCCTGCATGATGACACGCTCGAGATCGGCCTTGTTCTGCAGCAGGGAATTCGTGTTCCGCATGAAGTTTCCGGCGAGGGAGCGGACATTGTCCAGAGTCTCGCCGCCGACATTGATCACGTTCAGCACGACCTTCGCGAGCGTGTCCGCAGCCTCCTTCGCCACCGCTTTCCGTCCCTCGGCGACATGCGACCGCTGCAGTTCCTCGAAATGCTCCGACATCTGATAAATGATGCTCTTCGTCAGCTGGTTCACGGCCTGATCGAAGTCGTCTTCGAGGAAGAATTCCCAGGCATTGATCGTGATCGGCTCGAAACGCTCGCTGTCCGGCAGCTTCGGGTCGCACAGCTGCTGGCGGATCAGATTCATAAACGAAGACTTCCCGCAGCCCCATTCTCCCTGGAGAGCGATCGTGATCGGTGTCTCGCTGTTCCGGATGAACGCACAGAGCGCGTCGATGTAGGGAGAGACCCAGAAGCGGTCCTCCTCAATGGTGCGGATGGGCATGTCGGTGTAAGGTGTCGGTGCCGGGTGGCTCATGTCAATGCTCCTGTCGGTACTGCGGGATCGGACGGTGCCGTCCGCGCTCTTCTGGCTTCCATGAAAAAGCGGGCCCTGCGGGAATGTGCCCCGCGGACCCGCGTCATCAGTATAACACAGAAACCGTACGTTTCGATACAAACGAGCGCTTACAGCGTCGTGTAGTTATCGAAATAGCCCTTGATCCAGATGATCGGAGTGCCCTTATCTCCGCTGCCGGAGGTCAGGTCGCACAGAGAACCGAGCAGATCGGTCAGCTGCCGGGGCGTAGTTCCTTCGGAGACCATCTTTCCGACCAGGTCGTGATCCTTCTCGGTAATGCGGTCGCGGATCGCGGTCTTCAGCTCGTCGCCGGAAAGGTTCGCGTAGTCGTTATCCGCCAGGTACTTCAGCTTCAGCTCACTCGGGGTGCCGCGCAGGCCCTCGGTAAAGCCGGGGGAGACGACCGGGTCGGCCAGCTCCCAGATCTTACCCTGGGGATCCTTAAACGCGCCGTCGCCGTAGACCATGACTTCGACCTTCGCACCGGTCATCGTCAGCATCTCCTTCTGGATGGCGTTCACGAGGTCGGTCGGGTCGTTCGGGAACAGCTTCACCTTATCCTCGGTGGCCTTATTCGAACCCAGCAGGCCGTACTTCTCGTTATATCCGCCGCCCTCGGATACCGGAGCGGTCAGGATGTCGTCCATGCCGCAGACGACCTTCGCACCGGCCGCGAGCAGTCTCTTCTTCGTGATCTTGCGGGTGTGGATGTCGCAGTTCAGGACGCAGTCGGTGTACTTCAGGATGTCCACACAGTCATTGCTGAAAATGACCTCGACCTCACAGTCGCAGCCCGCCACGAGCTCTTTATAGTACTCAATGTAGTCCACGCCGGTAAACTCGTGCTTCGTCTCGCCGAAGACCTCGCGGAAGCCCGCCTCGTCGTACAGTTTCGTGGTATCGCCGTGACCCGCCTCATAGAAGACGTCCTCGCTCACGAGCTTATTACCCACCTCGTCGTCGGGATACTGCAGCATCAGGACGATCTTCTTCGCGCCCTTCGCGATGCCGCGCAGGCAGATCGCGAAGCGGTTCCGGGACAGGATCGGGAAGATCACGCCGACCGTGTTCTCGCCGAACTTCGCCTTCACGTCGGCGGCAATGTCGTCGATCGTCGCGTAATTACCCTGCGCCCGCGCCACGACGGACTCGGTGATGCCGATCACGTCGCGGTCGGCAGGCTTCAGGCCGAGGCCCATCGCCGCCGCCAGTACGCTCTCGGTCACGATCTTCACCAGATCGTCGCCCTCGCGGATGATCGGCGCGCGCACGCCGATGGAGATCGTTCCGTGGTTTCTCTCATTAATCGCCATAAGTTTCATGCCCCCTGGTCAATGAAATTGGGTGTGAAAAAATTTACGATTTATTTTAATCCTTTTTCCGCCTGCGTTCAATGCTATCTCCCTCTATATATGCAGATTCAAATATTTTCCGCGCGATTATCGGCTTCGCCGCCGTTTTCCCGCGCTTTTCGCAGTGTTATACTTTACTCAGATATTCGGAAACCTCCCGTGCGGAGATATTGGAAAAGGAGGCTCATATGGCATTCAGCATTAACAGCCCCGTCCTGTATGTCATCACGATCTGCGTACTGGTACTCGTGCTGACACAGGCGGTCACGACGCTGCGGCGGTCGCTTCGCCGGGCGGACGAACTGGGCATCGACAAGGCCAAAGTCAAAAAGGTCCTGCGCACCGCGGCCGTCTTCACGATCGCTCCGGCGGTCGCGATCGTGGTGGGCGTGATCACACTGTCAAAGGACCTCGGCATCCCGCTCCCCTGGCTGCGCCTGTCGGTCCTGGGATCCCTCTCCTACGAGACCGTGGCGGCCGCGAACGCGGAAAGCGCGATGGGCCTCCGCCTGGGCGGCGGCGCGGCGCTGACCGCCTCGCAGTATGTGACGATCGTCTTCGTCATGTCGGTCAGCATCATGTCCGGCATCATCCTGCTGGTCTTCATCGGAAAGCGCCTGCATAAGGGCATGGTAAAACGCGAGATGAAGGATAAGAAATGGGCCGAGATCTTCTCGAACGCCCTGTTCATCGGCATGATCACCGCATTCGTGGGCTTCGTCTTCAGCGACGTCCTGCTGGTGCGCGAAGGAAACACGTCCGGCCTGATCCCGGTGTTCGTCTTCTTCATATCCATGGTGATCATGATCGTCTGCGGCGCCATTAAGAAGAAAACGAACTGGGGCTGGATCAATGACTACGCTCTCCCGATCAGCCTGATCGGCGGCATGGCCTGCGCGATTCCGCTGACCGCGTGGCTCGGTTAAGGAGGTGACGTCATGAAGAAAGAAAGATCCTACATGGACAGCGTCCATTTTAACGGCCGCGTCTGGTGCGCGATCATGGCGGTCATCCTGATCGGCATCCCGTTCCTTGAGTGCGCGATCTTCCGCACGACGCCCGACATGCGCGCGCTGCTGCTGGGCCTGATCGCGACCGCGCCGATGTACTGGATCGTCGGCGTCATCGAAGTCTTTACGTACTTCCCGATGCTGGGTCCGGGCGGCGCCTACCTGAGCTTTATCACGGGCAATATCTCGAACCTGAAGCTCCCCTGCGCGCTGAACGCGATGGAGCAGGCCGGCGTGAAGGCGAACAGCGAGGAAGGCGAGGTCATCTCGACGATGGCGATCGCGGTCTCCTCGATCGTGACGACGGTCATCATCATCCTCGGCGTGATCCTGATCGTGCCGCTGACGCCGGTGCTCGAGAGCCCGGTGCTCGCGCCCGCGTTCGCACAGCTGGTGCCCGCGCTGTTCGGCGGCCTCGCGATCGTGTTCATCGCAAAGAACGTGAAGATCACGATCTTCCCGCTGATTCTGATGATCCTGTTGTTCATCTTCGTGCCCGCGCTGAACTCCGGCACGGTCGGCATAATGGTCCCGGTCTGCGTGATCATCACGCTGATCGAGGCGCGCATCATGTATAAGAAAGGAATTCTGGGATGACAGGCGGAATCATTGTTCTGATCATTGTTGCCGTGATCGTCGTCTTTCTGCTGGTCCTGCTGGGGCGCGCGGCCGCGTTTAAACCGAAGGCCGGCGTGCCCGCGCACACCGGCGAAGTCCCCGTGGACGCGGAAACAGCGGTCGCGAACCTGCAGAAGCTCGTGCGGTGCCGCACGGAGTCCTATGAGGATCACACCCTGGAGGACGACGCGGAGTTTCAGAAGCTCGTCGTGCTCCTGCCCGAGCTCTACCCAAACGTGTTCGCGCGGTGCGAGTACACGGAGCTTCCGGACCGTGAACTGCTCTTCCGCTGGAAGGGACAGTCGGACGCGCGCGCGTCCGTGCTGATGGCGCACTACGACGTGGTCCCGGTCGAGGAGGAAAACTGGGAGAAACCGGCGTTTGAAGGCATCATCGAGGACGGCATCCTCTGGGGCCGCGGAACGCTGGACACGAAGGTCACGATGAACGGGATCCTGACCGCGGCGAACACGCTGATCGGGCAGGGATTCGTGCCGAAGGAAGACATCTACATGGCGTTCTCCGGCCAGGAAGAGATCAACGGTCCCGGCGCCCTGCGTGCGGTCGAGTGGTTCCGGGAGCACGGCGTGGAACTGTCGATGGTCCTCGACGAAGGCGGCGCCGTGGTGGAGGACGTGTTTCCCGGGGTAAAGGAGAAATGTGCGCTGGTGGGCATTGCCGAAAAGGGCCTGATGAACGTCGAGTACTCGGTGGCCTCGCAGGGCGGACACGCCTCCGCGCCGAAGGCACACACGCCGGTCGGGATCCTCTCGCAGGCGGTCGCGAACATCGAGGCGCGGCCGATGGACGCGAACCTGTCCGAGCCGGTCGTGAAGATGTTCGACACGCTCGGGCGGCACGCAGGCTTCGGCATGAAGGTGATCTTCGCGAATATGTGGTGCTTTAAGGGACTTCTCGCGAACCTGACAAAAAAGACCGGCGGGGAGCTCTCCGCAATGATGCGGACGACGGTCGCGTTCACTCAGATGCAGGGCTCGAAGGCTCCGAACGTGATTCCGCCTTCGGCTTCGGTCGTCTCGAACATCCGGATCAATCCCGGCGAGACCATCGACTCGGTCCTCTCCGCCCTGCGCTCGCGCATCGGGAATGACGCGGTGCAGCTGAAAGTTCTCGGCGACTACGCCTGCGACCCGAGCCCGATCGCTCCGACCGACTGCGACGGCTGGGAACGCGTGGCGGCAGCGGCCGCGGGGACCTGGGAAGGCTCGATCGTGGCGCCTTACCTGATGATGCAGTGTTCGGACAGCCGGCATTACCGGGATTACTCAAAGAAGGTCTACAAATTCTCCGCGATGCACCTGTCCGCGGAGGAACGTGCGATGATCCACGGAAATAACGAGCGGATCCGGCTGGAGGAGGTCGCGAAGGCGACGGAGTTCTTCACGCGGGTGATCCTGCAGAGCTGAGGCATTCGGCAAATGTCCGGCCGGCGGCTGCGGGCCCGGTATATGCAGCCCGGGCGGACATTGAACTGCGACCATGAGCATCATGCCGACACGCACGAAAAAGAGCAGACCGAAATCGTGATATCCGAATCACGATTTCGAATGAAGGAGAGCGGGAAATCCATCGAAGATTTCCCGCTCTCTCTGAATGGTGTCGGTTCTTTTTCCTGTGTGGAGTCATAGATGCTCAGGGAGCAGTGAACCGGACGCCGAGGCTGCATATACCGGGCCCCAGACGCCCGATCGGTCCTGCGCCAAACGCTTCAACCGTCCCGCGGATCATCCGCATCAAGGCCTCACGTCCTCTCCATCTCCCGCAGCTCCGGCAGCACCGTCAGCAGCATCGTGATGAAACACGCCGCGCCGCCGATAACGTTTGAGACCGGCTCCGCCATGAACACGCCGTCGGTCCCCATCCCGAACGCATAGGGAAGCAGGAACGTCAGCGGCACCACGATCACGACCTTCCGGAAGATCGAGAAGAACACGGCTTTCTTTCTCTTTTTCAGCGCCTTAAACGTCGTCTGGCCGCAATACTGCAGCGTCATGAACGGGAACGCGAAAAAGTACAGCCGCATGCTGTGCACGGCGTCCGCGAGGATGGTGCTGTCCGAGGTAAAGATCCGGATGAAAGGCACGGGCTTCCAGCTGATCACGCCCCAGATCGCCAGTGTATAGATGATGCCCAGAACAGCCATGACCTTCATGGCTGTTCTTACGTGCTGCGGTTTCTTCGCACCGTAGTTAAAGCTGAGAGTCGGGGTCGCGCCCTCCGAGATCGCGAACACCGGCAGGTCCAGCATCTGGCGGACGGAGGAAATGATCGTCATGACCGACACGTACAGATCGCCGCCCTGCGCAGCCAGTACGCTGTTGCAGCTCATCTGCACGAGGCTGTTCGTAAACATCATGACGAAGGATGAAATGCCGAGACTGACCACCTCCCATGCGCGCTTCCAGTTCCTCCAGAATTCACGGAATGAGAACAGACCGAGGCGGATCGTGATCGTTCTCCCGAAGAGAAACCGCAGCGCGAACGCCGCCGAAAAGCCCTGCGCGATCACGGTCGCGATCGCCGCGCCGCGCACGCCCATGCCCAGCGCGAAAATAAAGACCGGGTCCAGGACCAGGTTCACGGCCGCGCCGATGATCACGGTGAACATGCCGACTCCGGGAAAACCCTGGGCATTGATAAACGGGTTCATGCCGGAAGCGATCATCGTAAATGCCGTCCCGAGCAGATAGATGCGCAGATACGGAAGGCTGTAGACCAGGGCTGCGTCGGAGGCTCCCAGCGCCCGCAGGATCGGTTCTCCGAACAGGAAGCCGACGATCATCAGGATCCCCGCTGTAAACAGCAGCAGGGAAAACGAGGTGTTCATCAGCTTCGAGGCCTCCTCGTCATTGCCCTTTCCGCGCTCGATCGAAAACAGCGGCATGCCGCCGGCTCCGTAGAGATTCGTGAACGCCGCGATCATCGTGATGATCGGAAAACACAGGCCGACGCCGCCGAGTGCGGCGGTTCCCACGCCCGGGATGCGGGCGATGAAGATCCGGTCCATGACGTTATAAAGCAGCTGAAAAAGCTGCGCTGCCAGGAGAGGCAGCGCAGTCCGGAGGATGTTTTTCGTTATTTGATTACTGGCGTAATTGATGGGTCTCATGGTGTACTGGCTCAGACGTGGTACAGCTTCTTCTCCTGATACTTCGGCTCGTTCGTCAGCCGGATCCCCAGCTTCCGGAACGTCTTCACGTCCACCTCGGAGAGAATGACCGTGCAGTGCGCCTCGCAGTCCTTCAGCTTCGAGAGCTGCTCCATGGCCTTCTGCGCTTCCGGATCCGTCACAGCGCAGATCGAAAGTGCGATCAGGATCTCCTCCATATGCAGACGTGGATTCCGGCCGCCGAGGTTCTTCACCTTCAGCTCCTGGATCGGTTCGATGATACTCCGCGAGAT
Source organism: Lachnospiraceae bacterium (assembly GCA_017513125.1). GTDB lineage: Bacteria > Bacillota > Clostridia > Lachnospirales > Lachnospiraceae > RGIG5636. Next base: position 32,098 of record JAFWDI010000024.1, read on the forward strand.
CAGCTCCCGTTCATCCGGAATGCCGCCGAGCGCCTTCAGCGCGTTCAAAAGCATGGCCGCGCAGCAGCCCAGAAGCTCCGAAGTCTTACCGGTGATGATCCGGCCGTCCGGCAGCTCGATCGCCGCCGCGGGCTCGCCGGTGACCTCCTCCTTCACACGCGCCGGCGAGACGACCCTGCGGTCCTCCGCGGTCACGCCGGCCTTCTTCATGAGAAGCTCCAGTTTATAGATGATCTCGTCGTTTCCGGCGGCGTCATTGCCCCTGCGTTTCTCGCTCAGAGCGTTAAAGTAACGGCGGATGATCTCCTGCCTCGACGCCTCGCAGACCGCATCATCATCAATAATGCAGTTTCCCGCCATGTTCACGCCCATGTCCGTCGGGGACTTATACGGGCACTCTCCCATGACACGCTCCATGATCGCGGAGAGCACCGGAAAGATCTCGACGTCGCGGTTATAGTTAACAGTCGTCTGCCCGTAAGCCTCGAGGTGGAACGGGTCGATCATGTTCACGTCGTCCAGATCCGCCGTGGCCGCCTCATAGGCCAAGTTCACCGGGTGGTTCAGCGGGATGTTCCAGATCGGGAAGGTCTCGAACTTCGCATAGCCGGCCTTCACGCCGCGCTTATTCTCGTGGTACAGCTGCGACAGGCAGGTGGCCATCTTTCCGCTGCCCGGGCCGGGCGCGGTCACAACGACGAGGTTCCGGGTCGTCTCGATGTAGTCGTTCTTTCCGTAGCCCTCGTCGCTCGCGATCTTCGCGAGGTCGGACGGATAGCCCTCGATCGGATAATGATGGTAGACCCGGATGCCCAGGCGCGAGAGCTTCTCACCGAACGCCTTCGCAGCGGGCTGCTCGTTATACATCGTGATCACGACGCTGCCCACATACAGGCCGATGCCGCGGAACGCGTCGATCAGGCGCAGAACTTCGGACTGGTAGGTGATGCCCAGGTCGCCGCGGACCTTGTTCTTCTCGATCGACTCGGATCCGATGACGACGACGATCTCGACTTCCTCGCTGATCTGCATCAGCATGCGCAGCTTACTGTCGGGCATGAAGCCGGGCAGCACGCGCGAGGCATGATAGTCATCGAAAAGCTTTCCGCCGAACTCGAGGTAGAGCTTTCCGCCCAGTTCGCTGATGCGCTCCTTGATGCGTTCGGACTGCATGCTGAGATATTTGTCGTTATCAAATCCGATCTTGTTCATGTGTGGTCTCCTGTGAAAATGACAGATTCGTTCATAATACAACGACAATATCTTAGCATAAAACCCGCTGCGTGCGCACCCCGTTCCCGGCGCGATTCTCATTTTCTTTTTCAACATTTCCCATCCCTATCATATAAAAGGGTGTATAATAGTATGCGGTTTTCAGAACCCTACCGGAGCCGCGCTCCGGAATTCATGATCAGGAGGCATCATCATGGCAGTTACTGTGAAAAAGTTCAGTGCTGACGTCGTCGTCTGCGGCGGCGGTGTCGCGGGGGCCGCGGCGGCCATCTCGGCGGGCCGCGCCGGGAAGCGCGTCTTCCTTCTGGAGTACAGCCAGTCGCTCGGCGGTCTGGTCACGAACGGCTATATCACCGGCATTGCCGGCTGTGTGGACGGTCTGGTGAAGGAATGGCTGGACCGCCTGAACGCGGAAGGCCACGCGACGATGCGACCGCACCTGCCGGTCGTAGAACCGGAGTACGGCCGTGTCATGCTCGAGCAGATGGTCCTGCAGGCCGGCGCGCGCATCCTTTACGGCTGCCATGTCGTGGACGTGGAGAAGGAAGGCGACCGCATTAAGAGCGTGGTCTGCTACGCGAAGAACGGCCGGATCGAGCTCGAAGCAGACGTCTTCATCGACTGCACCGGCGACGCGGACCTGGCGTTTGCGGCGGGCTGCCCCATCGAAGTGGGCAATGCCGAGTTCATGGGCCTGAACCAGTCCGTTACGATGGGCTTTAAGCTCTCCTACGTAAACCTGACCGAGTATTACGCGGCCATGAAGGCGTTCCGGCAGAGCGACGAGTTCGACGCGACCTCGTTCAAGCACACGAACCTGATCACGCATCTCGAGTATAAGGCGATCGAGAACGGTGATCTGCATGACCTGCTGAGCCCCGGAAACCTCGTTTACGCGATGCCCGGCGATCCGACATGCACGGACGTCACGATCGACGCGACGCATACTTTCGACTGCCACTGCGACGACGTGGTCGACCTGACCAGACAGATCGTGGATCAGCACCGCAAGGTCATCTGGTTCGTCGAATTCCTGCAGAAGTACGTGCCCGGCTTCGAGAACGCGAAGCTGGTGAGCTTTGCCCCGATGAACGGTGTCCGCGAGAGCCGCAGAGTCATGGGCGAGTACATCATGAAAGCCACCGATATCGCTGCCGCGAAGAAGTTCGAGGACGGCATCTGGCAGCACGCCGAGGTGTTTGACGCACACGTGCCGACCCCGGGTCACCACACCGCGAACCGCCATATCCACGCGAACGCTCCGATCGAGCCCGCGATCTGCCGCGAAGTTCCGAACGACCGCGACTTTAACATGCATCCGTTCGTGAACCCGCTGCCCTGGGAGATCCGCACGAACCCGCGCGAGTACTGCGAGATCCCGTTCCGCAGCCTGATCGCGAAGGGCGTGGATAACCTGCTCGTGGCGGGCCGGTGCTTCTCCTCGGATTACCACGCGAACGGAAACATCCGGATCATCGCGGCCTGCATGGGCATGGGCCAGGCGGCCGGCATCGGCGCTTCGATGATCGTCGATCAGGGGCTGGCCGCGGCGCGCGACCTCGACGGAAAGCTGGTCCGCGAAGAGATGATCCGTCAGGGCGTGAACCTGAATGAGGCGCCCGGCGGCTACTGGAAGACCATCCGCGAGTTTAAGGGCGAGATCTTCGTCAACGGAGGCGATATGGCCGACATCCGCAATGAAAAGGGCGAGTCGCCGTACGTGTTTTAAGTAAGTAAAAACCATCTCCGGCAGACTGCAGACAGACTTGAAGCGCGACCATGAGCGGTATGCCGAGACACACCGAAAAACTATAGTCCGGATCTTGATTTCCGAATCATGATCCGGAGCGAAAGGGAGCGGGAAATCCATCAAAGATTTCCCGCTCCCTTTGAGCGATGCTATAGTTTTTCGATGTGTGGAAGCATAACCGGTCAGGAAGCGGTGAACGTCTGTACGCGGTCTGCCGGAGATCGGTTTATTCCCTCCACTCCGGGTTCAGTCCCTCTCCCCCCGGCGCCAGATAATTCTGCGGAAACGTCACGAAGGAATACGTATCCTTTTGATCCACATGCTGAATCTTTGCCGACGGATGCGCGTGCTGCGTGTACCAGTCCATATTCTCGGGTTTGATGGTCCCTTCGTCATCTCCCATGGCTCTGCGCAGGGCCGCGGCTCGGTGCATGATGTCATTCGCCACCAGTGAAGAGTCCACATGCTTATCCAGCACCAGATCGATCTGCCACTGCGTACCGGCGCGGTCCTTATAAACGATCCGCATCTGCTCGTCCGAGAGAATCCCGGACTTTCGGTAATACATGATCTGCTTCAGCCACTCGTAGCGCACATGACCCGCGAGAGTCTTTCCCTTCGTGCGGGCGCTCGCGACGCCGCGCTCGACCGCCGTCAGGGCCAATGCCGCCAGCCCGCCGTACCATGTACCGCCCTTATCGTACTTGTCGCAAACGAGGATGAGGCGTGCGTCGGTCACATAGAGCTCGAGGACAATGTCGCGCGCACGCAGATCCTGCTGATAGCTCTCGGCGCCTTTCGGCTTCTTCTTTATCGTGATCGCGCGGGCGATGACCGGCGCGCCGATGCCGTGGTCCGCCGCCTGCGCCGGGATGCGGCCGTTCTCGTCGATGTCCGGATACACGAAAGGCCAGCCGTTCGAGCCGTACTCCATGATGTTCACCGCTCGATAGTTCACCGGCAGTTCACGGCGGGAAGCCTTCGAAGCCTCAGCAGGGGCTTCGGCGGAAGGCTGCACCGCGGGAGCAGGAGTCTGCGCCGAGGCAGGGGTCTGCCCGGGATCCGGGGAAGCCGCCGCGGCAGCGGGTGCCGCGGCAGGCGTTCCGCATTTCGGGCAAAATCTCATGCCTTCATCCAGTTTCGTGCCGCACTTACTGCAGAACATAGCGATCGATCCTTTCTCCGGGCAGGCCCGGTCTTTTTCGCAAAAAGACTGCCGCGCACACGCACGGCAGTCTCCGAAAAACAAATACGCTCTTCTTACTTCGCTCTTCCCAGATACTCTCCCGTTCTGGTGTCGATCTGAATCTTCTCGCCTTCCTCGATGAACGAAGGCACCTGCACGGTCGCACCGGTCTCGACGGTGACGATCTTCGTAACGTTCGTCGCGGTGTTTCCTTTCGCGGCGGGCTCGGCCTCGGTAACGATCAGGTCCACGAACGTGGGCGCTTCCACGGAGAACGGCTTCCCCTGGAAATACTTCACGGTCACTTCGTCATTTTCCTTAATGAACTTCACCGCGTCCTTAACGAGCTCATAAGCGATCGGATCCTGCTCGTAGGTCTCCGGATCCATGAAGTAATAGCTCTCGCCGTCGTTATACAGGTACTCCAGCTTCTTCGTCTCGATGATCGCGTCATCGAACTTATCAGACGGGTTGAACGCTTCCTCACGGGTCGCACCGGTCAGGATGTTCCGATATTTCGTGCGCACAAACGCAGCGCCTTTACCGGGCTTCACGTGCTGGAACTCCAGGACCACACAGGGATCGCCGTTATAGATGAAAGTCTTACCGTTTCTGAAATCACTCGCGTAAACCATTTAAGCTCTCCTTTTTTCTATAAAAATGCCCCGAAAGACATCATTTCATACATACATAGAAATATACTTCATTTACGGGGCCTTTTTCAACCGAAAATTCATCAGCCCACATACTGCGTGTAGGGGTACGGATACTCCGTGCCGTACACTTCGTGGTTATACTTCGCGATCTCATCCCAGACGTAGCCGTAGTTCTGCGGGAACAGGGTGCCGGGGCCGCCGTAGGTGATGGAAGGAATGAAATGACCCTTCGGGCCCCACTTCTCGCAGACCTCGCGGGTATTCCGCCGCACTTCCTCCTCGGTCGTATCGGGGCGGTCGCAGATGCCCATCTCAAGGCCTCCCTGCAGCGTGATGCGGCCGTCGGCGATCTCGAGCAGCTGGTCAATGTTATTCTGCGGAAGCACGCCCTGCCAGACGTCGGCGTGGATGTCGATCAGGTCCTCAATGATGGGTTCCAGGAACGAATCGGAGTGATGCACGATGATGATTCCCTCATCATGGCAGTAACTGTAAAGCTTCTCATAGTGCGGCTTAATGAACTCGCGCCACAGATCCGGCTGCATGAACAGCTGCTGCTTCGTGCCCCAGTCGTCGTGCGACAGGATCAGGTCCGGATGCGTGTGATCGATCAGCGTCTTAAAGACCTCGAAGCGGTAGTCCGCGATCCGCTGGAACAGGTCCGCCAGATCCTCCGGATCCTCGTAGAACGAGCAGAACAGATCCTCGAAGCCCATCAGGAAGTGCATCCGCTCGAACAGACCGGTGTGCATGAACGGCATCAGCAGGTACTCGTCCCTGGGCACTGCGGCGATGCGCTCGCGGAACGGTCCCCAGACCTCGTCTCCGCTGACTTCCTTCGCGATCTCGGGGACCTTCAGGTAATCCTGCCACTCCTCGAGATCCGGAATGACCTGGTTCTCTTCCGTCACGTGCGGCATGACCGCGACGCTGTCCTCCGGCCAGATCAGCTCGGTGCCGAACGCATCCTTTTTCGGCTCCATGCCCTGATAATAGCTTCCGCGGATGTAATACTCGATCGGGTCGCCGGGCAGGAACGCGCCGTACTCGTAGTTATTCACCAGGCGGTCCGGGTGTCCGTCTTTTTTCAGTGTCTCAAGAAAGTTTTGTTTCGGTGTCAGCATAGTCCTCTCCTTCTGTGTAATAAGCAGCGCGAAGCGGGCCGATGACCCGCGGTCATTTTTTGCCATGATCATCATATCATAATCCCACCGGTTTTCAAAACACGCTATAATGGAAATGCCGAAAAACCACGGAACTGCCGAAAACACGGCTTACAGCGGAACGGAGCGGATATGAGGCTGGACAAATACCTCGCGGACGCCGGGTGCGGTACGCGCAGTGAACTGAAAAAAAGCATCCGCCGCGGAATGGCGGCGGTAGACGGGAACGTTATCAGAGACGTCGGTTTTCATGTGCCGGAGGACGCCTCCGTGACGTTTCAGGGCCGCCCCGTGAAAGCGGAAAAGCAGGTCTATTATATGCTGCACAAACCCGCCGGCGTCATTACAGCCGTCACGGACCGCACCGAGCGGACCGTGATGGATCTGATGGGCGGCGCCCCCGGAAAAGGCCTGTACCCGGTCGGCCGGCTGGACCGCGACACGGAAGGCCTGCTCCTGATCACCAACGACGGGAAGCTCGGTCATTACCTGCTCGCACCCGGACATCATGTCGATAAAATCTATTTCGCGCGGGTGAGCGGGACCGTGACGGATGAAGACGTCCGCGCGTTTCGCGAAGGCCTGGTCCTGGGAGACGGCGTCCGCTGTCTCTCTGCGGATCTGAAGATCCTCTCCGTATCCGGGCCCGGCGCGGACGACGGGACGCCGGAAGGCGATGGATCGCCGGAGAACAATACGACCCCGCCCGGAACGAGCGAGGTCGAGATCACGATATGCGAAGGCAAATACCACCAGATCAAACGCATGTTCCGCGCGGTCGGAAAGGAAGTCGTGTATCTGAAGCGGCTCGCCATGGGGCCTCTGCGGCTGGACGAGGCATTGCCCGCAGGCAGCTGGCGCGCTCTCACGGAAGCGGAGCTGAACGAGCTCCTCGCATCTGTACCGGTCTATTCCTGACTTTCGGTCACGGTCTTCACGAACTTCAGCACCGCACGCGTATACCGTTCGGGATCAGACAGATAGCTCACGCCGTGACCGGCGCCGGGAAATGTCTCGATCCGCTTCTTCGATGCGCACGCTCCGAAGATCTCCCGGCTCATCGAGCAGGGGACGAAGCGGTCGTCTTCCCCGTGGATGAACAGCATCGGCACCTTTGCACGCTTCACCGCGTCCACCGCGGTCGCGGACGTCAGGTCGACCCTCCCGAGGATCCGTTCGGTCAGCCAGGCGATCGCCCACATGATATCAGGCTGGTAGCCGCGCTCCGCGCAGACCCTCTTTATGATCGCCTTCGGCGATGAAAACGGACAGTCCGCTATGATCCCCTTCACATTCTCCGGAAGGTCCAGGCCCGCGGCCATACAGACCGCCGCGCCTCCCATGGATATCCCCGAAAGGACGAACGGCGTCCCGGACCCGAACCGTCCGCGCGCATAGTCGATCCAGTCCAGGATGTCATATCTCTCCTTCACACCGAACGCGATGGTATGCCCCTCGCTTCTGCCGTGGGCGCGTTCATCGACGACCAGCATATTCAGGCCGTTTTCCCGGGCGATCTTATGCGCGCCCGCAAAATCCCGCAGCGCATAGCCGTGGTATCCGTGAAACAGCAGCATGAGCGGCGCTCCGTCCGCGATATGATAATATCTCCCGTACAGCTTCAGCCCGTCGCGTGAGCGGATGCCGACCTCCTCAAACGGGACCGCTTCCGCCGCAGCGATCAGTTCGTTCATCCGATCGTAGTCCTTCTCGAACTGTTCGCCCCGCGGAAGCTTCCAGCGGCGGCTCTTTCGCTCGTCGGACATATAAAAGACATTTTTATATGTGATGCCCACGGACACCGCCAGCAACAGCGACGCCGCTCCCAGGATCGATGTGATCACAGCTGATGATCTGCGCATATGCTCCGCACTTTCTTTCATGACTTCTCCGTCACGGTATTTACGAGCTTCAGCACCGCCCGCGCATACCGTTCCGGGTCCGCATAATAACTCATACTGTGCGCGGCGCCCGGAAACGTCTCGATCCGCTTCTTCGCGGCCCACGCTCCGAAGATCTCACGCCCCATATCGCCCGGCACCAGGCGGTCGTCCTCACCGTGAAGCACCAGAAGCGGCACTTTCGCGCGCCGCGCGGCTTCCGCCGCCGACGCACGGGTCAGGTCGGTCCGGCCGAGCAGGAGCATCCCCAGCCGTGTCAGACTCCAGGTCAGGCCTGCAGGGATCTTCCGATCCTTCGCGAACCTGAGGATAAAATCCTTCGGAGAGGTATACGGGCAATCCGCGATGACACCTTTTACATTCGCCGGCAGCTCCAATCCCGCCGCCATGCACACGGTGGCCGCTCCCATCGAGTTTCCGGCCAGAATGACGGGAGTATCCGCCCCGAAGCGGCGGTCCGCCCATGCGAGCCAGTCCAGAACATCATACCGCTCCCGGACTCCGAAGGTCGTCGTATGGCCTTCGCTCCGCCCGCCGGCCCGCTCATCGGCCGCGAGAATATTGATGCCGTTTTCCCGCGCGATCTTATGGACCCCGGCCAGATCGCGCAGCACATACCCGCCGTAACCGTGGAACAGCATTATCAGCGGCGCTCCGTCCGCGATATGATAATATCTTCCGAACAGCTCCAATCCGTCGCGCGACGTGATCCGAACCGGTTCAAACGGTACCGCCTCAGCTTCGGCGGTCAGTTTCCGTATGGCTTTATGATAACGCTTAAACTGCCTGCCTTCCGGCAGCTGCCAGTGTCTGCTCTTCCGCTCGTCAGACATGTAAAACACAGCCTGATAGATGCCTGCCGCGATCAGGACGGACATCACTGCCGTGCCGCTCAGCGCACCGATCATGGCCGCTGTGATCTTACGCATGGAAACTCCTTCCGAAAACATGTATGATCAGTCTCTCGTTTCCCTACTCTTCGGAAGCCGCAGCTTCTTCCGCATCCCACTCCGCCGCGCGCTTCGCGTCCCGCTTCTTCGCGACCCGGTCGTAGACCGACAGGCACACCAGCGGCACCAGACACAGCAGCGCCGCCGCGACAAAGACCCAGGTATAGGTACCGGTCACGCGGTAGATGACGCCGGTCATCCAGGTCGAAAACAGCGAGGAAAACCCGATCGAGAAGAATGCGAGTCCGAAGATCGTCCCGCAGTTCTTCATGCCGAACGCGTCGCCGCTCATGGCCGGATAGACTCCGGCCGGACCGCTGTACGCGCAGACGATCAGGAAGATCACGACCGGATAGGCGGCTCCCCGCGCGAAGATCATCAGGATCGCGCAGACCATCATCACGATGGTCATGACCAGGATGGAGCGCGCCCTCCCCAGCTTATCCGACAGGGTCGGCACGATAAAACGCGACACCGCGCTCGCAATGCCCACGAGCATGGCCGTGGTCGTGAGGATGCCGGGACCGAGTCCGCGCTCCGCGCCCAGCGTCTGAATGATGGGGTTCACCACCATGTAGGTCACGCTCATAAAGAACAGCGGCGTGCACATGAACCAGAAACGCGGATCCCGGAGCGCCTCGCCGACCGAATAGTTCACACGGTCGCGCTTCGCGGCGGGAACGGGATCCGTTTCGCCGGCAGGCACGGCCCGCTCTGCCGCTCCCGGCGGCACGACGAAAAACGAACACACCAGAACGATGCATCCCAGCACCGCCCCCAGTACCCGGAACGCAAACGGCACGCCGTGCCCCAGCAGAGCGCGCGCGATCGGCACACAGACCACGATCGAGGTGCCGAACGCACAGGTCGCGAGCGCCGACGCGAATCCGCGCCGCGCCGGAAAGCATTTCTGCAGGCAGTTCGTCGCGCCGGCGTAAGCCAGGCCGACGCCCATGCCGCCCAGAACGCCGTAGGTGATGTAGATGAGCCAGGGGGCTCCCACAGGGAGCATCGACGTCAGGAAGAGGCCGGCGAAAAACAGGATGCCCGAAAGCAGATTCACCAGCCGCGGCCCTTTCCGGTCCGCGATCAGGCCTCCCAGAAAGATGCCGGCCGTAAACATGAACAGGTTCACCGCGGAGATGAAAGACACCGCCGTGCGCTCCCAGCCGTAATGGTCCATGACCGGCTGCTGGAACACGTTCCACATGTAGACGATGCCCACGCAGAGCATGGTGATGATGCAGGCAATGACCGGTGCGATGCGCGTTCCCGATCTCTTCATGTCAATGCTCCCTTCCCGCGGTCCTGACCGGATACCCGGCCAGAAGCAGCTCCGTCTCCGCTTCCTCCAGATCCCGTTCTTTCACCAGAATGTAATCCGTGTCAAACGTCGAGACCGCGAAAATGCCGATCTTCGCGGCAGCCAGCACCGAGGATATGCCCGACAGGATCCCGATCAGCGAAAAATCCAGCTGTCCGCGGATCCGGAACGCCCTCCATCCGTCATCCCGGGCCGTGACATGACCCGGGACCCGGTCGGTCGGACACACCAGCGACTTCTCGGCGTCCGTCGTTCCGATAAAGCAGAACGGCGTCTCCGGGTCGAACCCGGAGAGATCTTTTACCTTGCATACGGAAAAACGAACCGGCAGGATCTCGAGAGCGACCTCCCGCTCCACGGGCCTTCCCTCCAGCGCGCGGGGAAACGCCACGATCTTCCCGTCCTCGCCGGTCTCCGGCCGCTTCGCGGGTTCGCGCAGCATGACCTCTCCGCTCAGCTCCGAGCGCCAGGCCCAGAGCCCGTTCCGGAGCATCTGGTCCGACAGCTCCGGATGCGCGGCGGAGAGTTCCCGGTAATTATCCAGGATCGAATACTTCACCCGCGCGACCGCAACGCCGCGCTGATGGCGGTATGCCGGCCAGTACACGCGCTGGACCGCGTTTCTTCCGTCCGTGAACCAGGAGACGTGCGCATAATACTTCTGCGCGAACCGGTCAAGGTCCGTCACGCGCACGTGCTCCGGTTCCGGAAAAAATCTCTCCTGCTCTTCTTTCGCCCAGGCATAGGCTTTTATCAGTTCTTCCCAGTTCATTCCGGTCATGTCATTTACTGATGAGCTCCGTCTCCCAGACCTTTCGAGATCGTCCAGTGGCGGTAGGTGTCCGCGTCCTTCGCCTCGAGAGCCTTCTTCGCCGCGTCGGTATACAGGCCGTACTCGTACTGCTCCAGGCATTCCTGATAGCTCTTATCCGTATGAATGTTTCTGGGCAGCGGAACGTCCTGCTCAGCCGCGAGGATATCCTGCACCTTCGCAATGTCCACCGTCCGCGCACTCGTTCCGTCCGCGATCGCGACCGCCGCCGCGACGCCCGCGGCCTGGCCGGTGCCGACGCACTGCGGGATCAGGTTCACGTTATCGATCGCGATGCGGTCCGCCGAGATGTGGCGGCCCGGCGCCAGCAGGTTCTCGACCTTTTTAGGCAGGATGGACCGGTAGGGGATCTCGATCGGGGCATTGTCATTCAGCGTATTTACCGTGCAGTGCCACGCGATGCAGTCGTCGTGCTGCTTCGGATACAGCCAGTCATTGCTCTCGATGATGTACTCGCCCACGATGCGGTGCGAACCGCGGGTGCCCAGCTGCGGGGCAATGTCGTACAGATACGCGTTCCGGAACACCTCCGGCGCGGCCTTCTTATAGAAGTCAATGACTTCGCGCAGCTTCACGCGGGTGCCCATCTCGGTCGCGGTCTGGTCCGCGATCTTCGAGCAGTCGCGCTTCGGCTGCCAGTTATTCGTCCAGGCCACATTGTCATCCGGCGTCGAAAACATCAGCGCACGGAAACCGTGGATCTGCTGGACATGCTCGACGAGGGACTTCCACTCCTTCGGGTTCGCGGCGCGCCATGCCTCGTAGGCCTTATAACTGAAGCCGCCGACACGGTAGACCAGCGCGGTGGCGCTGCAGCGGCAGTCGTCCGCGATCGCCGAGGACGTCGGCGCGCCGGAGAGCCGGCACAGGTCCGCGTCGCCCGTCGCGTCGATCACGAACTTCGCGAGGATGGCCTTGCGGCCTTCCTTCGACTCGAAGATAACGCCCTTGCAGACGTCTCCCTCCATGATCGGCTTCGTGCCCCAGCTGTGGTAGAGGACCCGGATCGCATCGCTGTGCTCGAGCAGCATCTTATCCATCTCGATCTTCATCTGATTCGGTTCGAGCATAAACGCGTGACAGACCATGCGGGGCGGGATGAACGTCGCCGCTCCGGCGGTATCCCAGGCCTTCACGAACAGCGGATCATAACTGCCCGCCTCCTCGGGCCCCGGACCGAACACCGCACCGGGAATATCCTTCATGCGGGTATACCACTCTTCCTGCAGCCCCCGGACATAGGTCTTCTCATGGAACGACAGGTTCGGGATAAGCAGAACATAGCCGCCCGTGACGTCTCCGCCGCAGTAACCGTAGCGTTCCATCAGAATGATGTTCTTACAGCCCGCACGGGCCGCCGCGATCGCTGCCGAGTGTCCGGCCGCTCCGCCTCCGACGACGAGCACATCGCACTCGTCATACACAGGAAGCGTGGTCTGTGGTTCGATATAGGTCTTCATGATCCTTCCTCCTTATCGTGATATCAGATCTTATTCTTCTTCCGCGTCAAGCGCGGCTGTGATCTCTTCCGTAAATGCGGTCATCCGTTCGGGACGATGCTGTGCGAA
>JAFWDI010000025.1 GCA_017513125.1 Lachnospiraceae bacterium
GCGGCGTGGGCTTCCATGACGGATACTGGCGTTCGGCTTTCGGAGGACATATCTATTACACGGACGGCTCGCACGGCTGCATCAACCTCCCTCTGGAGAAAGCCGCGGCGCTGTTTGATATCGTGTATGACGGTATTCCGGTAGTCAGTTACGGTGGTGTGGATCCGAGTTCGCTCGCGATCACCGGCATTGCGATCGGTTCGTCCACCGGCGAGTTCGTCTGCGAACGCGGCGGCGACATCGTTCTTCTTCACGAGACGCAGGGCAATGTCCTGGTGCCCTCCGTGAAGTGGGTCATCACCGGCCAGACTTCGCCCGAGACGACGATCAGCCTGTATGACGGCCAGCTTCATGTCGGCGCGGACGAGCAGGCGACTCAGATCGTGGCGACCTGCACTTCCGAGCAGGATCTGACGACGCAGGCTTCCGTGACGATCCAGATCGTGGATCACGTGGAGACACCGACGGAACCTGCGGATGAGCCCGCGGAAGAGCCCGCATCCGAACCGGCGGAGGAGCCTCAGCCCGAACCGCCCGCGGAAAACAGCGAGAACACCTGAGAAATAAAAAGGAACAGAGTTCTTATCCGGATCATGGTCCGGGGATCGATCGGTCGGTCCCCGGACTTTTTTGATCCGATGCGGCGGGACCTGCCGGGATCGCCGGACTGCGTCTGCGAAGCTGTCAAAACCGGCAGGATAACTGTACTATTTTCGGGAAATATAGAATAGAAGGAAAGAAGAAAATAATTATTTAAAAGTTAAAAGCTTTGCCTTGAGTTTGCCCCAAAGGCAGTGTAGGATGATTTAAACAATATGGGAAATGATGCATGTGTACATCTGTTTCTGCTTCCTGGAATCGTTTCCTGACTTACCCGACGAAAGGATAAATAGGATGAAAACGAGGTTCAGATCGAAGCTGCTTTTGTTCATCACGCTTGCACTCGTGCTGGTCATAAGCATCCTCCCGGTGAATGCGCTGGCCGCTGTTTCGGAGAACCCCGCCGCAGGGGTGTTTATCAGAGATGCGGGGACGGATTTCTTTAACATGGAGGGCGAGAGCCAGAACGGAAATGTGGTCGCCCGCGTGGCCTGGAGATACGGCGATTATGTGTATTTCGCCCTGAACTGCCAGAAAAATGTATCCGTCGATCCCGCAGAGTTTAAGATCAATGGCGTTAACGTCGGAGAGGATAACTTCTGGCTTCTGGGCGAGGACGTTTCCATTAAACTGTACGAAGGCCCCGACGCTTCGGAACCTTCGGTCACTCTTCCTCCCGACAACGGCGGACAGCCCCGGATATGGATCGTGGGAAGGATCCTGCTGTCCAACAGCAGTCTGGAACTGGATTTTGAGAATCTTTCCCATGCAGGCGGATGGGAGGTCCATGGCGTGACGATCGAAGCGGCGCTCATGGTCACTCATCAGTACGGTAGCGCCGAGCCCAGGCCGGACTTCGATCAGTCCGCTTCCCAGCTGACCGCCGGGGCCGCCATGACGATCAGCCCGGTTCCTGAAGGAGATTATGTTTTCTCCTCCGTCACCGTCAAATTCGGGGATACCGAGATCACGGATCTGGCTTCGAAGGGTATTACAAATAACGACGGTGTGCTGACCTTCACGGTCACCGATGAAATGGTGGCCTCCGGAAACATTTATGTCGAGTATGTATACGAACTTCCGCCCGCGACGTACCCGCTGACCATTCATTATCAGTATGAAGACGGTACGGAAGCCGCGGCGGATCATACGGAGTCGCTGGCCGAGGGCGCGGATTATTCGGTCGACTCGCCTGAGATCGAGAATTACACGCCGGATCAGGCGACCGTCTCCGGCACGATGCCGGCTGAGGCTGTCGAGGTCACTGTCGTCTACACGGAAAACGAAGAGGAATCCACAGAGGAGTCCACGGAGCCTTCGGAAGATCCTACGGAGCCTTCCAAGGAGCCGACGGAACCTTCCACAGAACCTTCGGAAGATCCTACGGAGCCCCCCGAGGAGCCGACGGAACCTTCCACGGAACCCACTGAGGCACCGACGCAGCCTTCCACGGAACCTACGGAGGCATCGACGCAGCCTGCCACAGAACCTGCAGGTCCCGTCACGGGAGACGTGAGCCGCCCGATCATGTGGCTCTCGCTTTCGGTCATGGCGCTTCTGGGTATCGGCACCGCGGCATTTATGAAGTTCAGACAGAGTGGAGATGACCGCTGATCGGCTGAAAAGGCAGATCCGCCGCAGATGATGAGTTAAAAGATAAAAGAAAGGCCCGGTTCGGTGTTCAGCCGAACCGGGCCTGTTCTTATATAATTATGAACGGAGAAGAGAGGGGACAGCGGCTCAGATGCCGTCAGCCCGGTCTTCCTTTTCGACCGGCGCGCCGTCGTACAGCTTCGACAGGCGTACCTCCATGTCGAACAGATCGTCCGCATACTCCTTCAGCTGCGCGGACATCTCTTCCTTATTCTCACCGTCGTGCTTATAGACCAGCTGGTGTTCCATGCTGGCCCAGAAGTCCATCGCGAGCGTGCGCACCTGGATCTCGACGGGGTAGTACTCACCGGCGTTATACAGCGCCACACCGATGACCATCTGATAAGTGCGGTAGCCGTTCGGCTTCGGATTTTTAATATAATCCGTTTCCTTTATCAAAATGGTCCCGTGCTGCTTTTTCATCGCATCCGCGACAGCGTAGACATCCTGAATGTAATAGCAGGTTACGCGCAGCCCGGCAATGTCGGTCAGGTGGTTCCGCGCGTTTTCGAACGTGGGCTTGATATGCCGCCGGTCGAGTTTCTCCGCGATGCTCGAGAGCGTCTTAATGCGGTTGCTGATGCTGTGGATGGGGTTGTGGCGGTACTTGTCCTCGAATTCCCGCTTCAGGTTCTCGAGCCAGACCTTCACGAGCGCCATCGCGTTCCGGTAGGGCTGGATGAAGGAACCGTAGGTCTTCACCAGCTCGGAGATCTGCAGCATGTTGTCCCCGGGGACGGGGATCGCGTTTATCGCGCCGTAATCGTTATTATAGTAATCGTCAAAGAGCTCGTCGTAGATATCGACTTCGGGATCTCTCATGATCTTAACTCCAGTGTTTCGGTACTATTCGGAGACGTTTCGTCCCTGTTCAGAGTGTAATACAAAAACGCGTCATTGTCTATCCGTGAACCCTTTCGGAGGCTGCGCCGAAGAGCTGACAGGGGCGCCGGAACCCCCGTGAAACATGCATAAAAATGCATCCGGAAATTGTTGCAAAATGTCTTGACATTGGGTCCGGAGGGGGGTAAATTATGGTCAGAAAGATTGTTAGCACTCGAAGGAGATTAGTGCTAACAGCGAATGAGGGTTTTATGGAACTGACTGAGAGAAAAGCGAAGATCATAGAGGCCATCATTAAGAATTACCAGAAGACCGGTGAGCCCGTGGGCTCGCGCACGATCTCGAAGGATACCGACCTGAACGTCAGTTCGGCCACGATCCGGAACGAGATGGCGGATCTCGAGGAGATGGGCCTGATCATGAGCCCGCACACTTCCGCGGGACGCGTCCCGACGGATCTCGCGTACCGGATGTACGTCGAGAAGCTCATGAGCCCGGAAGAGCTCGAGATGATCCCGCAGCCGGAGAAGAACGAGCTGGTCACGCAGGACTTCCTGCTGAAGCGGGTCGACCGCGTGGAGCTGATGCTCGAGCAGCTGGTGAAGGTCGTGGCGGCGAACACGAACTACGCGGCGATGGTCTCGGCCCCCCGCGTAAATGCGAATAAGCTGAAGTTTTTACAGCTGTCCCGCGTGGATAACTTTAAGCTTCTGCTGGTCGCGGTGGTGGAGGGAGACATTGTCCGGAACACGTTTTTCGACTCGGACTACGTGCTCTCGGACGAGGAGATCCTCTCGCTGAACCTTCTTCTGAATAACTGCCTCGCGGGGAAGACCCTGGATGAGATCAGCCTGGCGGACGTGAACAGCATGAACGATCAGGCGGGCCCGCACCGCTGGGTCGTCGCGAAAGTCGTCGAGGCGCTGGGCGAGGCGCTCCGCCGGGACGACGAGGTGAAGGTCTACACGAGCGGCGCCACGAACATCTTCCGATATCCGGAACTGGCCGACGCGGATAACGCGGGAAAGATCATCGGTGCGTTCGAGGATAAGGAAAAGATGGCACAGTTCCTGGCCGAGGGTTATGAAGGCGCGGACCTGCCGGACGGCATCCGGATCTATATCGGGGACGAGGCGCCTATGGAAAGCATGAAAGACTGCAGCGTGGTCACCACGACTTACGAACTCGCGAACGGTCTGAAAGGAAAGATCGGCATCGTGGGCCCGAAGCGGATGGATTACGAGAAGGTCGTGGGAACATTGCAGACGGTCATGGCGCAGCTGAATGTGATCGGAAGAGGTCAGGAAATCGCTGCGGAAGAGAATATACAGGAGCGTGAGTGATCATGACGGAAAACGAAAAGAAGATCACCGAAGAGGAGATCGAAGAGACCGCGGAGCGCGCGGCGGAAGAGTCTGAGGCCGCCGAAGCGGCGGAGAACGCGGAGCCTGCCGGAGACGAGGCGGCGGAGCGGGAGCCTGCCGCGGAGGAGCCGGTCGAGGACGGACCCGCGGGAACGGAAGAGCCGGACGGCGAAGAGCCCGCCTCGAAAAATCCTTTTTTCAAGCGTAAGAAAGAAAAGAAGGATAAGAAAGACGAGCAGATCGAGGTCCTTCAGGACCGGCTGAAACGGAACCTGGCCGAGTTCGAGAATTTCCGGAAGCGCACGGAGAAGGAAAAGTCCCAGATGTACGACATGGGCGTGCGCAGCGTGGCGGAGAAGCTCCTGCCGGTCATCGATAATTTCGAGCGCGGCATCACGATGCGGCCCGAGGATGAGACGACGGCGTTCGCCGAGGGCATGGATAAGGTCTATAAGCAGTTTACGGACCTGCTCGAGAACCTGGGCGTCACCCCGATCGAGGCGGTGGGACAGCCGTTCGACCCGAACTTCCATAACGCCGTGATGCAGGACACCGAGTCCGACGCGGAGTCCGGAACCGTGGTCGAGGAGTTCCAGAAAGGATACATGCTCCGCGACACCGTGATCCGCTACTCGATGGTAAAGGTAAAAGCGTAAAGAGGACTGCAGAGCAGTCAGACAAATAATCGATCATTTTAGGAGGAAATATCATGGGAAAGATCATTGGCATTGACCTGGGAACGACGAACTCGTGCGTGGCGGTCATGGAAGGCGGTAAGCCTACCGTTATCGCGAACGCGGAGGGTGTGAGAACGACCCCCTCGGTCGTGGCATTTGCGAAAGACGGCGAGCGCCTGGTCGGCGACCCGGCGAAGCGTCAGGCGGTCACGAACGCGGACCGCACCATCTCTTCCATTAAGAGAGAGATGGGAACGAACTTCAGCGTGAACATCGACGGGAAGAATTACTCCCCTCAGATGATCAGCGCGATGATCCTGCAGAAGCTGAAAGCGGACGCCGAGAGCTATCTGGGCGAGAAGGTGACCGAGGCGGTCATCACCGTCCCCGCGTATTTCAATGACGCGCAGCGCCAGGCGACAAAGGACGCCGGCAAGATCGCGGGCCTCGACGTGAAGCGTATCATCAACGAGCCGACCGCGGCCGCGCTGGCCTACGGACTGGATAACGAAGCCGAGCAGAAGATCATGGTCTACGACCTCGGCGGCGGCACCTTCGATGTCTCGATCATCGATATCGGCGACGGCGTCATCGAAGTTCTGGCGACGAACGGCGATACCCGACTGGGCGGCGACGACTTCGATAATAAGATCATTCAGTACCTGCTGGCTGAGTTTAAGCGCGCGGAAGGCGTGGATCTGTCGGGCGACAGCATGGCCATGCAGCGTCTGAAAGAGGCGGCTGAGAAGGCGAAGAAGGAGCTGTCGAGCTCCACGACCACGAACATTAACCTGCCGTTCATCACCGCTACGAGCACCGGCCCGAAGCACCTGGACATCACGCTCACGAGAGCGAAGTTCGAGGAGCTGACGCACGACCTGATCGAGCGCTCCGTCATCCCGGTGCAGAACGCGATGCGTGACGCCGGACTGACGAACGCGGATCTGGGCAAGGTCCTTCTGGTCGGCGGTTCGACCCGTATCCCCGCTGTTCAGGAGAAGGTGAAGCAGCTGACCGGCCAGGAGCCTTCGAAGAACCTGAACCCGGATGAGTGCGTGGCGATCGGCGCTTCGATCCAGGGCGGAAAGCTCGCCGGCGACGCCGGCGCAGGCGACATCCTTCTGCTGGATGTCACCCCGCTGTCGCTGTCCATCGAGACCATGGGCGGCATCGCGACCAGACTGATCGAGCGGAACACCACGATCCCGACGAAGAAGTCGCAGATCTTCTCGACCGCTGCGGATAACCAGACCGCTGTCGACGTGAACGTCCTGCAGGGCGAGCGTCAGTTCGCGAGAGATAATAAGTCCCTCGGCCAGTTCCGTCTGGACGGCATCCCGCCCGCACGCCGCGGCGTTCCGCAGATCGAGGTCACGTTCGATATCGACGCGAACGGCATCGTGAACGTCTCCGCGAAGGATCTGGGCACCGGTAAGGAGCAGCACATCACGATCACCGCGGGCTCGAACATGTCTGACGCCGAGATCGACCGCGCCGTGAAGGAAGCGGCTGAGTACGAGGCGCAGGACCGTAAGCGGAAAGAGGCTGTCGACGCCAGAAACGAGGCGGACTCGATCGTGTTCCAGACCGAGCAGTCCATGAAGGAAGTCGGCGATAAGCTGGATCCTTCGCTGAAGTCTCAGGTCCAGGCCGACATCGACTCGCTGAAGGAAGTCATCGCCCGCACCGAGGACGCCGAGCACATGTCCGACTCCGATCTGGACGCGCTGAAGGCGGGCCGCGAGAAACTGATGAACTCCGCGCAGCAGCTGTTCTCGAAGATGTATGAGCAGCAGGCGGGCCAGGCAGGCCAGCAGGGTTACGGCGCAGGCCCCGATATGAACGGAACCTACGGCGCAGGCCCCGACATGGGCGGCTTCGGCGGCCAGCAGGGCGGTTACGGCCAGGGCGGCCAGGGCGGAAACGGCGGCGACGACGATGTGATCGACGCGGACTTCCGTCAGGTGTAATGACCGCGGAACGGCGGTTTGACGGGATCCTTCGGAAACAGGGGTTTTCGAACCGCTGAATATGGATTAAACTAACAGGCGGCGCTGCGACCGGTTTCGGTCACAGCGCTGCTTGGAGGATATTATGGCAGAGCAGAAGAGAGATTATTACGAGGTACTGGGCGTAGAAAAGAACGCCACGGACGAAGACCTCAAAAAAGCATACCGCCGGCTGGCGAAAAAGTACCATCCGGATACGAACCCGGGAGATAAGGAGGCTGAAGAAAAGTTTAAAGAGGCTTCCGAGGCTTACGGCGTTCTTTCCGATCCGGATAAGCGGAAGCGCTATGACCAGTTCGGCCATGCCGCGTTCGAGGGCGGCGCGGGAGGCTCCGGCTTCGAGGGCTTCACCGGCGCGGACTTCTCGGATATCTTTTCGGATATCCTGGGCGGCATGTTCGGCGGCGGTTTCGGAGGCGGCGGTTTCGGCGGCTTCGGAGATATCTTCGGAGGCGGCTTCGGCGGCGGCAGGCGCGCGAACTATAACGGTCCGCAGCGCGGCGCCGACATGCGCGCATCGGTGCGCCTGACCTTCGAGGAGGCGGTTTTCGGCTGCCATAAGACGCTGGAGCTGAACCAGCGGCAGAACTGTACCGCCTGCGGCGGCACCGGCGCGAAGGCCGGGACCAGTCCGGAGACCTGCCCGACCTGCGGAGGAAACGGACAGGTGGTCCGCCAGCAGCAGTCGCTGTTCGGCATGGTCCAGAGCGTGAGTCCCTGCCCGGACTGCCGCGGAAAAGGAACGATCATCCGCGATAAGTGCCCGGACTGCGGCGGCCAGGGCTTCGTGAAGAAGGCGAAGCGGATCGACATTGACATTCCCGCCGGCATCGACGACGGACAGAGCGTCCGCGTCCGCGGCGAGGGAGACCTCGGCAGGAACGGCGGCGAGCGGGGCGACCTGCTGGTCGAGGCCGTGGTGGGCGGTAGCCGCGACTTCGCGCGTCAGGGCATGGACATCTTCTCGTCCGTGAAGATTCCCTACACGACCGCGGCGCTCGGCGGCGAGGTGAAGATCCGCACCGTCGACGGCGACGTGATCTACGATGTGAAGCCCGGAACTCAGAGCGAGACCAGGATCCGCCTGAAGGATAAGGGCGTTCCGAACGTGCGGAACCCGAAACAGCGCGGCGCGCACTACGTGACACTGCAGGTGGAAGTCCCGACGAAGCTGACGCATGAGCAGAAAGAGGCCCTGAAGGCGTTCCGCGAGGCGATGGGAGAGTCGGAGACCGCGGACGCGGCCGGCAGCAGCGCGGAGAAGCATTCGAAGCGCGGAAAGAAGAAGTTTAAACTCTGATGAACTGGAAAAAGTATACGATCGAGACGACGACAGACGCCGAGGATATCCTGAGCGAGGAGCTTTCGGAACTCGGCGCCTGCGGCATTGAACTGGAAGATAACGTCCCGCTGACCGAAGAGGAGCTGAAGGGGATGTTCGTGGACCTTCCGCTGGATCTGTCGGGCGACGACGGTCTGGCGAAAGTTTCTTTTTACGCGGAGGACCGTGGAGACGGGACGATCTCGCTCGGCGGGGACGAGCCCCGCGTGACGGACGAGCGGACCCTGCTCGCGGAGGTGCGGGAGATGCTCGCGCGCGTCGGCGCGTACTGTAATATCGGGACCGGGAACATCACGGTCTCCGAGACGAAGAACGTCGACTGGGAGAATAACTGGAAGGCCTACTGGCACGCGTTCGCGGTGGACCGCGTGGTGATCAAACCCAGCTGGGAAGACCTCTCCGGCGATCTGCTCGCGCTGGCGGAAGAGGGCGCTGTCGTGCTCGATATGGATCCGGGGACGGCTTTCGGCACCGGGTCGCATGAGACGACCCAGCTGTGCATCCGCGCGCTGCAGAAATACCTGAAGCCCGGCGACGCGGTGCTCGACGTGGGCACCGGCAGCGGGATCCTCGCAATCACCGCCTGCGCGCTCGGCGCGGACCGCGCGTTCGGGACGGATCTGGATGAGGCGGCCGTCGGAGCCGCGGCGGAGAACGCGGAGCGAAACGGCGTGGCGGACCGGATCACGGTCGTGCGCGGAAATCTCATCGATCCCGCGGAAACGGACTTGAAGAACAGGGCCGGCGCGGAGTATGATATCGTGACGGCGAACATTCTGGCGCCGGTCATCATCGAACTGCAGAAGACGGTCGCGGACTACATGAAGCCGGGCGCGTATTTCCTCGCCTCCGGCATCCTCGACGTGAAGGAAGAGGAAGTGAAGGCGGCGATCGTGTCGAACCCGATGCTCGAGATCTGCGAGACCGCACATCAGGGCGAGTGGGTCGGGATCGTGGCCCGAAAGGTCAGTGAATGAGCGTGAGAGAAGCATATCTGGACAATGCAGCGACGACCAGGGCCTTCGATTCCGTGACAGACGTCATGGTGAAGGTCCTCGCTTCTGATTACGGAAATCCGTCCTCCATGCATACGAAGGGGATGGAGGCGGAACGTTTCGTGAAGCAGGCGCGGGAGGAGATCGCGACCGCGCTGAAGTGCGAGCCGAGGCAGATCGTATTTACCTCCGGCGGCACGGAATCGAACAACACCGCGATCGGCACCGCGGTGCGCACGCTGCGGCACGAGGGACGCCACATCGTGACGACGCCGTTCGAGCATGACTCGGTCTCGGAGCCGATGAAGGCCCTCGAGAAGGAAGGGTACGAAGTGACGAGAGTCCCGGTCGACGCCTGCGGCATCGTCGATCTGCAGGCTCTGCGGGAGGCGCTGCGGCTGGATACGGTGCTGGTCTCGGTCATGTATGTAAATAACGAGATCGGAGCGGTCCAGCCGGTCGCGGAGATCGCGAAACTGGTGCATGAGCTGGCTCCGAAAGCCATGTTCCACGTCGACGCGATCCAGGCGTTCGGGAAGTACGCGATCCGCCCGAAGAAAGAGGGGATCGACCTCCTGAGCGCGAGCGGTCATAAGATCCACGGCCCGAAGGGCGTCGGTTTCCTTTATGTGGCGGACCCGGTCCGCTTTAAGCCGCTCATTCTGGGCGGCGGCCAGCAGAACGGCATGCGCTCCGGGACGGAGAACGTTCCCGGAATCGCGGGGCTTGCGGAGGCCGTGCGCGTCATGAACGCGGAGGGAGAGGCCTGCACGGAGCGCATGCGGAAGATCCGGGACCGGTTCGCGCAGGGAGTGCGCCTGATCGAGGGCGCACAGGTAAACGGTCCGCTCGCGAGAGTCCTCGCGCTGCGGGATGACGGAGCCGATGAGGACACGCTGCGGCAGGCGGAGGCTCAGGCCGCGCCGCACATCGTCAGCGTAAGTTTTGAGGGCGTGCGCGCGGAAGTGCTTCTGCACGCGCTCGAGGAACGCGGCGTTTACTGTTCCTCGGGATCGGCCTGCTCGACGAACCACACGGCCCGAACGCACAGCCGCACGCTGCTGGCGGTCGGCCTGCGGAAGGATCTGCTGGAGAGCACGCTGCGTTTCTCCTTCGGCGCGTTCAGCGCGGAGGAAGACGCGGAGTATGCCGCGGAGCAGCTGGCGGAGCTGGTGCCGTTTTTGAGAAAATTCCGGAGAAATTGATATGGATTACCGTGCGTTTATCGCGAAGTACGCCGAGATCGGCGTGAAGGGGAATAACAGAAATCAGTTCGAGGACGCGCTCGTGCGTCAGCTTCGGATCGTCCTGAAGGAGGTCGACGGCACGTTTACGGTGACAAAGACCCGGGGGCGCATCTACGTCGAGGCCGAAGGACCCTTCGACTATGACGACGCGGTCGCGGCGATGCGCCGCGTCTTCGGCGTGTCGGCGATCTGCCCGATGTGCCAGTATCCCGTCGAGGACGTCGATTCGATGGTCGCACACGTCGTCGATTACATGAAGGACGTTTACGCCGGACAGAAGATCTCGTTTAAGGTGGAGACCCGCCGGGCGAATAAAAAGTTCGCGATCAATTCCCAGGAGATCAATGCCCTCCTCGGCGAAAAGATCCTCGAAGCCTGCCCGAACACCCGCGTCGACGTGCATCAGCCGGACGTTCTGCTGCGCATCGAGATCCGGGAGAAACTGAACATCTATTCGAGCGAGATTCCCGGCCCCGGCGGCATGCCCGTCGGCACGAACGGAAAGGCCATGCTGCTGCTCTCGGGCGGCATCGACAGCCCGGTGGCCGCCTACATGGTCGCGAAGCGCGGCGTGAAGATCGATGCGGTGTATTTTCATGCGCCGCCCTACACCTCCGAACGCGCGAAGCAGAAGGTCGTGGACCTGGCGAAGATCATTTCCCGCTACACGGGTCCGATTCCGCTGCGCGTCGTGAATTTTACCGACGTTCAGATGGAGATCTATCAGAAGTGTCCGCACGACCAGCTTACGATCATCATGCGCCGCTATATGATGCGGATCGCGGAGCATTTCGCGCTGGAGCATGACTGTCTGGGACTGGTCACGGGCGAGAGCATCGGCCAGGTGGCCTCGCAGACGATGCAGAGCATGCTGGTCACGAACGAGGTCTGCACGCTGCCGGTCTACCGGCCCTGTGTGGGACTGGATAAGCAGGAGATCGTGGAAAAGTCGCAGGAGATCGGAACGTTTGAAACTTCGATCCTCCCGTACGAAGACTGCTGCACGATCTTCGTGGCGAAGCACCCCGTGACGAAGCCGACCCTGAAGTCGATCCTAAAGTCCGAGGCAAAGCTGGACGAGCACATGGAAGAACTGGTCCGGACCGCCGTGGAGACGGCCGAACTGATCTGGGTGGAGTGAAAAGGGCATATTCCCCCTGAAAAATGAGGCCGGGTGGAGGATAACGGGTGTTATTTATCCGATAAACTCCGCCAGATCCTCGCGGATCTTCGCGATCTCCTCCTCGTCGTTACTGTGGATGATGAGCGAGGTCGGATGCGACAGATCCAGGCTGAAGATGCCCATGATGGACTTCGCGTCGATGACGTAGCGGCCCGACTCCAGGTCGAAATCGCAGTCATATACGGCTACCGTATTCACGAATTTTTTTATCTGCTCGACGGACTCGAGACGAATGGGAGTCTGATACATGGTGTCTCCTCCTTTTATGTTTCCATCATAGATTCTGTGCCGGGAAAGGTCAAGCCGCCCGGGAGACTGCCGATGAAAAAGTGTGCCTATAAAAACCTCGGCTGCAAGGTCAATGCCTTCGAGCTGGAAGCCATGAAAGAACAGATGGAGGCTTCCGGCTGGGAGACCGTGCCCTTCGACAGCCCGGCGGATGTTTACGTCATTCACACCTGCACGGTGACGAACATCGCGGACCGCAAGTCCCGACAGATGATCCGGCAGGCCAGAAGGCAGTCGCCGGACGCGGTCGTGGTCGCGGTGGGCTGCTCGGTGCAGGCGGCAGCGGCCCGCGGCGCGGAGGAGAGCGTCTTTTCCGACGCGGATATCCTGATCGGGACGAACCGGAAGACGGATCTGGCGTCTGCCGTGGAGGAGTTCCTGGCCGAGCGGGACGGCGGAGAACGCATCGGCGATGAAGCCGGGACAGGCCGTGCCGCCGGCCGCAGGAAGCTGACTTCCGTGTGCGCGGACATCCGCGTCGAGCGGACCTACGAGGAGCAGGAGATCCGCGAGAGCGGAGAGCATTGCCGGGCTTTTATCAAGGTCGAGGACGGCTGCGACCGCTTCTGCAGCTACTGCGGGATTCCTTTCGCGCGCGGCCCCGTGCGCAGCAGACCTTTCGCGGCGGCGGTCCGCGAGGCGGAGCGCCTCGCCCGGACCGGCGTGAAGGAACTCGTGCTGAACGGCATTGACCTGTCGTCCTACGCGAAGGATCTCCCCGGACAGCGTGAAGGCCTGGCGGACCTGGTCCGCGCGGCGGCAGCGGCCGAAGGTATCGAACGCGTGCGGCTCGGCTCGCTCGAGCAGGGCGTGATCACGGAGCCGTTCCTCGCGGAGCTGGCCGCGGTCCCGGAGTTCTGCCCGCAGTTCCACCTGTCGCTGCAGAGCGGCTCGGACGCGGTCCTCGCGCGGATGAACCGGCATTATACGACAGCGGAATATCTGGAAAAGTGCCGCCTGATCCGCCGCTTCTTCCCTGACGCGGCCGTCACGACGGACATCATCGCCGGGTTCCCGCAGGAGACGGAAGAAGAGTTCGCGGAGACGCTCGCGTTCGTGCGCGAGGCGGCTTTTTCGCGGATCCACGCGTTTCCCTACTCGCGCCGCGAGGGAACGAACGCGGCGAAGATGAGCGGACAGCTCACCGAGAGAGTGAAAAAAGACCGCTGCCGGCAGCTGATCGCGCTCGGCGAAGAGCTCAGCAGGGCTTACGGAGAGCGCTTTTCCGGCCGCACGGTCGAGGTCCTTTGCGAGGAGGTCGTGCGCACTCCCGGCGGCGTTTTCACGGAGGGGTACACGAAGGAGTATGTGCGCGCGGCATTGCCCGGCGAACACCCTGTGAACGCGCTCGTCCGGGCGAAAGCCGCCGAAGTGGAAGAAGACGGAAAACTTTGGCTGATCTGTGAGTGATCTGTGGGGAAAACAGGCGGAATCCCGCAGGCTTTTCGCTCCCTGACCCTTGCCATATCGCGCTCGGGTCCATATAATGTATATGTTAAGGAGGCTGAATTATGGCTGATATTTCTATGACCCAGTTTTTTGACTCTGAAAGCAGCAGACAGATGGAGGTCGGTGACATCCTTCGCCAGGTCTATCAGGCTTTGACGAGGAAGGGATATAACCCTGTTAACCAGATCGTCGGTTATATCATGTCGGGGGATCCCACGTATATTACCAGCTATGAGAATGCCCGTTCCCTGATCATGCGCGTGGAGAGAGACGAGCTCCTGGAGGAGCTGGTGAAGTTCTACGTGGATCATAAACTGGAAGATCGGAGCGTCTGACAGATGAAGATCCTGGCTTTGGACTACGGCGCGAAGACGGTCGGCGCGGCGGTGTGCGACACTTCACTCCGTGTGGTGCAGGGCATTGAAGTCATCCGGCGCGACCGGGAGAATAAGATCCGGAAGACGCTGGTTCGGATCGAAGAATTGATCGGGGAGTACGGCATCGACATGATCGTGCTGGGACTCCCCTTAAATATGGACGGGAGCACGGGCGAGCGGGCCGGCAGGTCGGAGGAATTTGCGGAGCTTCTCCGGCGGAGGACCGGTCTTTCCGTGTGCCTGCACGACGAGCGGCTGTCGAGCGTCGAGGCCGACGAGCGGATGAAAGCCGCGGGCGTCCCGGCGGAGAAGCGGAAGATGCTGATCGACATGGTGGCGGCGGAGGTCATCCTCGAGGATTATCTGGCGTCGCAGCAGGCCGCGGCGGGAGAGGACGGAACGCTGCCCGGGGCGGCGCAGCCCGAAGGAGAGAGTCATGGAAGGATTTGAGCCGATCGTCCTGACGGACGAAGAGGGAAACGAGGTCACGTTTTACATCGTGGACACCACGCGCATCGCAGGCGTCGAGTATCTGCTGGCCGCCGAGGAAGGCGAGGACGGAGAGTGCGTGATCTTCCGCATGACCGAGGACGGCGGAGACTACGTTATGGACCCCGTGACCGACGAATCGGAGATCGAGTACATCTCGAAGGTGTTTTCAGAACAGAACGAAGATATCGACATTGAGTGAATCCCGGAACGGCGCCGCAGGAAAGCGCGGCGCGGGGACCGGCGGATCCTCCGGTATCTTCGTGAAGGAGGAATTTTGAGTAAAAAGAAAAAACTGCGCGTCATACCCATCGGTGGTCTCGGAGAGATCGGGATGAACATGACGCTGATCGAATACGGAGACGACATGATCGTGATCGACTGCGGCATGTCGTTCCCGGCGGATGACATGCTGGGCATCGACCTCGTCATCCCCGACATCACGTATCTGCTGGAACATGTGGAGAAGCTTCGCGGTGTGTTTATCACCCACGGGCATGAGGACCATATCGGCGCTCTGCCCTACCTGATGAGACGCGTGAGCGTGCCGCTGTACGCGACGAAGCTTACCATGGCGCTGATCGATAAGAAGTTCGAGGAGCACGGCCTGACCGGCATTGTCGAGGAGCATGTCGTCTCCTACGGTACCGTGGTCGACGCGGGCTGCTTCTCGGTCGAATTTATTAAGACGAACCACAGCATCCAGGACGCGGCGGCGTTCGCGATCCGCACCCCTGTGGGCATGCTGGTCCACACCGGCGACTTTAAGGTCGACTACACTCCGGTCTACGGAGACCCGATCGACCTTCACCGGTTCGCGGAACTGGGAAGCGAGGGCGTCCTTGCGCTGATGTGCGACAGCACGAACGCGACGCGCGAGGGCTTCACGATGTCCGAGAGCACCGTGGGACGGACGTTTGACGATATCTTCGCATCGAACACCGGCCGGCGCATCATCGTCGCGACGTTCGCGTCGAACGTGGACCGCGTGCAGCAGATCGTGAACACGGCCTATAAGTTCGACCGGAAGGTCGTCGTCGAGGGCCGGAGCATGGTAAACACGATCAGTACCGCCGTGGAGCTGGGCTACGTCACGGTTCCCGAGGGGACGCTGATCGAGATCGACGACCTGAAGAAATACGAGGACGAGAAGACCGTCCTGATCACGACGGGAAGCCAGGGAGAGTCCATGGCCGCGCTGTCGCGGATGGCTTCGGGGATGCACCGGAAGGTCCGCATTACCGCGAACGACACGGTGGTCCTCAGCTCGACCCCGATCCCCGGGAACGAGAAAGCGGTCTATAAGGTCATTAACGAACTCTCGGAGAAAGGCGCGCGGGTCATTTTCCAGGATACGCACGTCTCGGGCCATGCCTGCAGCGAAGAGATCAAACTCATCTATTCGCTCGTCCGTCCGACCTACAGCATCCCGGTCCACGGCGAGCACCGCCATCTGGTGGCGCAGGCGCGGATCGCCGAGCAGCTGGGAATCCCCGAGGAGAACACCTTCATTATGCGGGTGGGCGACGTTCTGGAGTTCGGAGATAACGGGGCTGCCGTGTCGGAGCATGTGACCGCGGGGAGCATTTTCGTCGACGGTCTGGGCGTGGGCGACGTGGGCAATGTCGTCCTGCGCGACCGGCACAACCTCGCCGAGAACGGTATCATGGTCGTGGCGATCACGGTCGACAGCGAGAGCCGCGAGATCCTGAGCGGACCCCGCATCGTCAGCCGGGGCTTCATCTATGTGAAAGAGTCCGAGGAATTCATCGACGAGACCGAGACCATGGTCGTCGAAGCGGTGCATAACCTCGTGGAGAAAAAAGGAAAAGCGGATGTCGGAGCGCTCAGAAACGCTATCCGCGACGCGCTGCGCGACCTGATCTGGAAGCGCATGAGAAGAAACCCCGTGATCCTTCCGATCATCATGGAGATCTGACGGAAGCGGGAGACCGGCCGGGCCGCAGGTCCGGGTGCGATACATCTTAAGGACATGAGTATGGACGAGAGAGAAAAGAACGAGAACCTGGAACCGGAAGAGCCGGAGATTCCCGAGGTCTCCGAAGAGTCCGAACCTGCCGAGATGCCGGAAGACGCCGCGCCTGCCGAAGAGGCGGACGCCCCGACCGATGCGGCCGATGAACCGGTCGAGCTCGACGGTATGGAAGATGACCCGGAACCCGAAGAGGATGCCGGGGAGTCGGAGCCTGCCGAAGTCCCTGAGACCGCCGATACTTCGGAAGAGCCTCTCGAGCCGCAGGATCCACCGGCCGAAGAGCCTGCCGGAACACCCGCCGAAGAACCTGATAATGCCGCGGAGAAGAAGATGACCAGGGCCGAAAAGAAGGAAAAGAGAAAAGCCGAAAAGGCGGAGAAAGCCGCGAGACCGAGAAGGTCGGACCGGCTGGGCTTCCGTGTCGGCGTCCGGCTGATCGCGGTCCTCATCGTGATCCTGCTGGCGCTCGGAGCGTTTTACTTCGGCTATTCGATCTTTAACCAGAAACCGGTCACGGAAAGCGGCGACCCCGAGACCTACGTGATCACGGTCGACGAGGGTGAAGACATCGCCTCTATCGCCTCCGAGCTGAAGGAAGCCGGCATGATCCGAAGCGTGATCATCATGCGCATCCAGGATAAGATCTTCGATTACGGCCTGGTCCCCGGAGACTACGAGGTGAACTCGGGCATGAACTCGCTCCAGATCCTTTCCTGGATCAGCGATCCGAACCACACTCTGGCCGATTCGCCGGAGAACGTCCCCGCGCAGCCGGAAACGCAGGCTCTGCCTCCGGCGGAGACGGAGACCGAAACTGCGGCTCCGGAGGAGGGCGCTTAACGATCCGCGGCCGGCTCTGCCGGCCCGATGCTTCTTTTGAGGTGGAGCCTTGTCGTTCATTTTTCTGATCATCGGGCTGTTCATGCTCATATACTACGGATTCCTCGCGATCTTCGCCGGTCATGCCATCGGCGTGGCCCTCGTCTGGCTCATCGCGGGAATCTTTTTTATTGCCCTGTTCGTCAGCTCCTACACGAAACGAAAAGGCATCCGCGCGTTCCGTTTTCCGCTCTTTATGCGCGTGTTCGTGATCACGAGCGCGGTCATCGTCATTGCCCTGTTCGCCTACGCGGCCGTTCTGGTCCTCGGCGACGTCAGGCAGGATGACTGGAACGCGGAACCGGAATTCGTGATCGTGCCCGGCGCGGCCCTGAACGGAGACAGCGCCGACGTCGTTCTGCAGGCGCGGCTGGACGCGGCCGCGAACTACTGGCGGATCCATCCGGACGTCATCATCATCGTCAGCGGCGGAAACGCGCGCGAAAACCGTCCTTCCGAGGCTCAGGTCATGCGCCAGACGCTTCTGGCCAGCGGCGTGCCTCTGCAGAACATCATCACGGAGACCCGCTCGGTCAGTACCGAGCAGAACCTCCGCTACAGCCTGGAGATCATCGGACAGAACGCGCGGGAAGGCGTGCTCATCATCACGAGCGATTTTCACATGTTCCGATCCCTCCGCCTCGCGGAGCGGCTGACGGACGTTCCGGTCTACGGATACCCGGTCGAATCCCCGAGATGGGAGTTGCCGTATTATCTGGTCTACGAGGGCCTCGCCCTGTTCAAGGGGTGGATGAACGGCTACCTGGACGACGCGGCGTTCCTGCCGTCATTTTCTTAATAGCAGAGCCGCCTGCCGGCGGCGTCAGGAGGAACCGTACTTGCATTACGAATCATATGAGATCCTGCGCGAAGAGCGCATCGAAGAATACCGCTCCGACGTCACGATGCTGCGCCATAAAAAGAGCGGCGCACGCGTGCTGACGATGGCGAACGACGACGAAAACAAGGTCTTCGCCATCGCTTTCCGCACCCCGCCCGCGGACAGCACGGGCCTGCCCCATATTCTGGAGCACTCGGTGCTGTGCGGCTCGCGGAAGTTCCCCTCGAAGGATCCTTTCATCGAGCTCGCGAAGGGCTCGCTGAACACGTTCCTGAACGCGATGACCTATCCGGATAAGACCGTCTATCCCGTCGCAAGCTGCAACGACCGCGATTTCGCGAACCTTATGGACGTCTACATGGACGCGGTCCTGCATCCGAACATCTACCGCGAGGAGAAGATCTTCCGCCAGGAGGGCTGGCACTATGAGCTGGACGATCCGGACGGCGAGCTGAAGATCAACGGCGTCGTCTATAACGAGATGAAGGGCGCGTTTTCGAATGCCGACGAGGTGATCGAGCGCCGGGTGAAGCAGGCATTGTTCCCGGACAATGCCTACGCCCACGAGTCCGGCGGGGACCCCGAAGAGATTCCCACGCTGACCTACGAGGATTTCCTCGCGTTCCATCAGCGCTATTATCATCCCTCGAACAGCTACATCTTCCTGTACGGAAACTGCGATATGGAAGAGCGGCTGGCCTGGCTGGACCGCGAATATCTCGCGGATTACGACGCGATCGAACCGGACTCGGAGATCGCTTCTCAGAAGCCTTTCACGGCGATGAGCGAGATCGAGGTGAAGATCCCGATCACGGACGAGCAGAACGAGGACGAGGAGAGCTGCCTGACCATGGGCTTCCTGTGCGGCGACGGCTGCGACCCGGACCTGAAGCTCGCGCTCGACATCCTGGAGCACGCGCTCGTGAAGACCCCGGGAGCCCCGCTGCGGCAGGCTTTCCTGGACGCGGGAATCGCCGCGGACGTCTACGGCGGAGTGGAGCAGGACCTGAAGCAGAACTATTTCTCGCTGACCGCGAAAGGCGCGGACGCGGGAAAGAAGGACGACTTTCTGCTCGTGATGCGCGAGACACTCGAGCGCCTCGCGGATGAGGGCCTTGACCGCGACGCGCTGCGCGCCGGCCTGAACGGGATCGAGTTTACGACCCGCGAGGGCGACACCGGCCGCTTCCCGAAGGGCCTGATGATCGGCCTCGACACGATCGGCCTGTGGCTCTACGACGACGATGCGCCCTTCGAGAACCTTCGCTACGAGAAACTGTTCGCGAAGGCGAAAGCGGGGCTGGACGACGGGACGTACGAGCGGATCCTGCGGGAGTATTTCCTGGATAATCCGCATAAGGTCTTCGTCGCGGCGGCAGCCGAGAAGGGCCTGCAGAAGGCGAACGACGCCGAGATGGCCCGGAAGATGGCGGCCCTGAAGGAAAGCTGGTCCGAAGAGCGCCGCGCGGAGGTCTGCCGCAAGACCGCGGAACTTCTGGCCTGGCAGGAGCAGGAGGACAGCCCGGAGGACATCGCGAAGATCCCGATGCTCGCGCGCGGCGATCTGAAGCGGGAGATCCTGCCGTTCGGCGGCGAAATGATCTCCGGCAGCGCGGCCCGTCCGGACATTTTCTACAGCGACATCTTCACTTCGGGCATCTGTTACCTGAACTTCCTGTTCGACGTCGGTGACCTCCCGGAGGAGGATCTCCCGTATCTCGGGCTTCTGACCCGGGTCTTCGGGATGTTCGACACCGAACATTACACATATCAGAATCTGGCGAATAAGATCGGCATCGAGAGCGGAGGCCTGAGCGTCCGCAGCGGATGCACCGACCTGCGTAAGGCGCAGGGCGAGTTCATCCTGACCTTCGAGACCGCCATGAAGGTATTCGCGGACCGGACGGCGTTTCCGTTCGGGATCCTCGAAGAGATCATGCTGCGCACGGATTATTCGAGCGAAAAGCGCCTGAAGGAGCTGCTCGACGAGAACCGCTACGGCCTGCAGGCGGAACTGGTCAGCGCGGGCCATGCCGCGGCGGTCCGCCGCTCGTGCGCCTGCCACAACCGCGCCTCGCACGTGAAGGAACTGACCGACGGCATCGCGTTCTACCGCTTCCTGGAGGACGCCGCCGCGAATTTCGATGAGCGGAAAGGCACGATCCGCGCGAAGCTGGAGGAGCTCTCCGCGAAGATCTTCGATCCGGCGCGCATGCTGACGGCGGTGACCTGTGACCGGGAGATCTTCGGGCCCGTGCCGGCGCTTCTGGAGGATCTCTGCGCCGCACTCACCGCGGCGAAGGCCGCCCCGGGCTCTGCCGCCGGAACGGAAGCGCCTGCGGACGCGGCTCCCGTACCCTTCGGCCGCCGCCGTCGGGACTACACGCTGGTCCGGAAGGACGAAGCCTTCACGACCCCGGCCGGCATCTCGTTCGTGGCGAGGACCGGAAACTTCCGCGACGCAGGACTGGAGTATCAGCCGTCACTGGCCGTGCTGAAGACGATCCTCAGCTACGACTATCTCTGGAACCGCATCCGCGTGCGCGGCGGCGCCTACGGAGCCATGTGCCTGTTCTCCCGCGACGGCGAGGGCGGCTTCGTGTCCTACCGCGACCCGAACCTGAGAGAGACCCTCGCGGTCTACGACGAGCTCGCGGATTACGTCGCGGGCTTCGACGCGGACGACCGCGACATGACGAAGTTCCTGATCGGGACCATGTCCTCAATCGACATTCCACTGTCGCCGATGGCGAAGGGCTCGAGAAACCTGGCGCTGTGGCTCTACGGCGCGGACGCGGACGAAGAGCAGGCGAAGCGCGACGCGGTCCTGAACGTGACCGCGGAGGACATCCGCGCGCTGGCCCCCCTGATGAGGGCGATCGCGGAGAACGGCGACGTCTGCGTGATCGGAAACGAGACGAAGATCGCCGAGGCGGCGGACGTGTTCGACGAGACGTCGGCGCTGTTCTCGGGGAAGTGACCGGCGGACCGGCCACGGAAATGAGGAAGCATATGAGTGAAACGAAACAGCCTTTCCGCTCCGGATTTGCGGCCATGATCGGCCGCACGAACGTGGGCAAGTCGACGTTCCTGAACACGGTGCTCGGACAGAAGATCGCGATCACGTCCAATAAGCCGCAGACTACCCGCAGCCGCCAGCACGCGGTCTACACGGATGAGCGCGGCCAGATCGTGTTTCTGGACACGCCGGGCATCCATAAAGCGAAGACGAAGCTCGGCGAGTACATGATCACGGTGGCGGACCGCGCGCTGCGCGACGTCGACGTGATCGTCTGGATGGTCGAGCCGAAAGGCCCGATCGGCGAGGGCGAGAGGCACATTCTGAAGCAGCTCGAAACGATCGACGTGCCCGTGATCCTGCTGATCAATAAGATCGACACGGTCCCGAAGGAGGACCTCCTCGCGCGCATCGCGATGTACGCGAAAGAGTACGAGTTCGCCGAGATCGTGCCGGTGTCGGCATTGAAGGGCGAGGGCACGGACGAGGTCGTCAGCCTGATCTTCGACCGCCTCCCCGAAGGCCCGATGTACTACGACGAGGACACGGTCACCGACACGAAGATGCGCGACCTCGCCGCGGAGTTCATCCGCGAGAAGGCCCTGAAGTGCCTGAAAGACGAGGTGCCCCACGGCATCGCGGTCGCGATCGAGCAGATGACCTGGAACGAGGAAGGAAACCGCTACGACATCGACGCGGCCATCATCTGCGAGCGCGACAGCCATAAGCGCATCATCATCGGCAAGGGCGGCGAGATGATAAAGAAGATCGGATCCGCCGCGCGCTTCGAGATCGAGCGCATGGCCGGAGAGCACGTGAACCTGAAGCTCTGGGTGAAGGTCCGCAAGGGCTGGCGGGACAATGACACCTGGCTCAGAGACTTCGGCTACGACCGGAAGAACCTGTAACCGACACGGCCTTTCGGGCCGAAACGCATTCCGGCCGGACCCTCCGGACCGGGCGAAAGGAGTGCGCGGCATGCGCGACGCGGCAGTCAGCGGCATGGTCCTTTCCTCCATGCCCATCGGCGAATATGACAGGAGAGTGGTGATCCTCACCCGCGAGCGCGGGAAGATCGCCGCTTTCGCGCGCGGCGCCCGCCGCCCGAACAGTCCGCTGTCCGCCTGCTGCCGGCCGTTCGCGACCGGGGAGTTTGAGCTCTTCCAGGGGCGCGACTCCTACAGCCTGAAGTCGGCGCGGATCCTCGACTATTTCGAGGGGATCCAGAACGACATGGAGGCCGTGTATTACGGATATTACTTCGCGGAGTTCGCGGACCGCGCGACCCGCGAGAACAATGACGAGACCGAGATGCTCTCGCTCCTCTACGCGGCGCTGAAGGCGCTCTCGAAGGAGGCCATCCCGAACGAGCTCGTGAAGGCGGTCTATGAGCTGAAGGGCATGATCCTGAGCGGCGACTACCCGGGCGGCGCGTTTGCGGACAGCTCCGAGCTGCTGCAGCGTACGGAGGAATTCCTCGCGGAGACTCCGCCGGAGCGGATCTTCACTTTCTCGCTGCGCGAGGACGCTGCGCGGGAATTCATCGCGCGGGTGGATAAGATCCGGGCGTACTACATCGACCGGCCGTTCGCTTCGCTGTCGATCCTGCGGGAGATCGTCGGCCCCGGCATTGATTCTTAAAAGCGTAGCGTGCTATAATTAAACATTGTTGTGCGATGGTATCCGTTCGGAGACCCCTCCGGGGGCAGCGGACGCAAGAGCAGTTAGTGAGGTTTGACGAATGGCATTATTTCAGAGAAAGTCAGAGACCGTCTCGCGCTCCGAGCGCATGGCGACCGAGCCTATCCCGAAGCTGATTCCGGCGATGGCTCTGCCTGCGATCATCGCGTTCCTGATCAACTCCATCTACAGCCTGGCGGACACGTTCTTCGTGAGTTCGCTCGGCACGAACGCCACGGCGGCGGTCTCGGTGAACTCGTCCCTCGACATGATCATCATGATGACCGGCTCGCTGTTCGCGGTCGGCGCCGCGAGCTACATCGCCCGCCTGCTGGGCGCCGGAAAGAAGGACCGCGCATCGGACGTCCTCTCGACATCCTGGTTCTCGGTGTTCTTCATCGGCATTATCCTGATGGCGATCTGCGTGCCGAACATCCACCCGCTGGTCCGCATGCTCGGCGCGACCGAAAGCTGCGAGACCTACGCGGTCCAGTACGCGACGTACGTCCTGCTGGTCGCCCCGTTCATGGGCACGAGCTTCGTCATGAACCAGTGCCTGCGCTCCGAGGGCGCGGCGATGCGCTCCATGATCGGCATGAGCTTCGGCGGCATCCTGAACTGCGTGCTCGACCCGATCTTTATCTTTAAGCTCGACCTCGGCGTGGCCGGCGCCTCGATGGCGACCGCGATCTCGAAGGTCGTAAGCTTCGTGATCCTGATCTATCCTTACATCGCGAAGAAGAGCGAACTGCACCTGACGATTCGCCGCTACCGCTTCGATAAGATCATCTTTAAGGAAGTCCTGAGCGTGGGCGCGTCCTCGCTGTTCCGCTCGGGCCTGATGGTGGTCTCGGGCGTGATCCTGAACCGGATCGCGGGCGGCATCTCGGACTCGGTCCTGGCCGGCATCGGCGTCTGCCAGAAGCTGATGATGTTCCCGTTCGGCGTGATACTGGGCATCGGCACGGGCTTCACGCCTGTCGCGGGCTTTAACTTCGGCGCGTGTAAGTTCGACCGTGTGCGCGAGTCGTTCCGCTTCGCCTCGATCGTCTCGGTGATCGTCGCGATCGGGATGGCGCTCGTGATCGGCATACCGGCGCACGGCCTGATACACCTGTTCTCGGCGGCCGACGGCGAGATGATGCGGATCGGCGCGCTGGCCATACGCACCCAGTGCATCACCATGCCCATCCACGCCTGGGTCGCGATGGTAAACATGTACAGCTCCGGCCTCGGAGACGCGAAGGGCGCGTTCGTCCTGGCGACCGCGCGGCAGGGCACCTGCTTCCTGCCGATCGTCTTCCCGATGACCATACTCTGGGGCGCGATCGGCGTCGGCACCGTGCAGGCGGTCGCGGACGGCCTGACGATCCTGCTGGCATTGCCGGTGCTGAGTAAGCTGAGAAAGAAGGTCAATGCCGCGGAGCAGGCCTTTATCGAAGAAAAAGCCGCTCGGGCGGCCGCGGAAGCAGCCGCGGCACCGTGACGCGGCGTGATCCGCACCTGAAACAGAAAGGAACCACTATGAAAAAGATCGGTATCATCGGCGCGATGGATGTGGAGATCGCGGCGCTGAAAGAGCATATGACCGTGACCGGTACGCTCGAGAAGGCCTCCATGCTGTTTACGGAAGGCACGATCGGCGGGGTCGGCGTCGTCGTCGTAAAGAGCGGCGTGGGCAAGGTCAATGCCGGCATCTGCGTCCAGATCCTCGCGGACACGTTCGGCGTGACGCATGTGATCAACACCGGCGCGGCCGGTTCCCTGGACGCGAAACTGGACATCGGCGACATCCTGATCTCTTCGGACGCGGTCTACTGGGACGTGGACGCGACGATCTTCGGCTATGCGCCGGGCGAAGTCCCGCAGCTGGGGGTGGAGAGCTTCCCCGCGGACGCCGCCATGGCCGCGAAAGTGAAGGAGATCTGCGAGCGCGTGAACCCGGATATCCACACGCACATCGGGCGCGTCGCGAGCGGCGACTGCTTCATCGCGGACGATGAGCGGAAGACGTTTATCCGCGACACGTTCGGGGCGTCGTGCTGCGAGATGGAGGGCGCCGCGGTCGCACACGCGTGCTGGCTGAACGGCCTGCCCTTCCTGATCATCCGCGCGATCTCGGACAAGGCCGACGGCAGCGAGTTTCTGGATTATCTGCTGTTCGAGGCGAAGGCCGGAGAGGACGCCGCGCGGCTGCTGCTGGCGGCGCTGCCGGAACTGTAAATCATTTATCTAAGGAGGAACACTCATGGTCAAATCATCCCCCTCGGCCTGCATCCAGGCTGACCCGGAACTTATCTCGAAAGTCATGCTGATGCCCGGCGACCCGCTGCGCGCGAAGAAGATCGCCGAGACCTATCTCGAGGATCCGGTACTTTTCAACGACGTCCGGAACATGTTCGGCTACACCGGAACCTATAAGGGTAAGAAGATCTCCGTTATGGGCAGCGGCATG
This sequence comes from Lachnospiraceae bacterium, assembly GCA_017513125.1. Classification (GTDB taxonomy): domain Bacteria; phylum Bacillota; class Clostridia; order Lachnospirales; family Lachnospiraceae; genus RGIG5636. The sequence continues at coordinate 25,387 of JAFWDI010000025.1, forward strand.
GGCGTCCCGTCGATGGGCCTGTACGCGTTTGAGCTGTACAGTTTCTTCGGCATCGAGACCATCATCCGCGTGGGTTCCGCCGGCGCGATCGGCGACAGCGTGAAGGTCCGCGACATCGTCGTCGCGCAGACCGCCACCACGAACTCGAACTACGGCGCATGCTACGGCTTCCCGGGCACGCTCGCTCCGTGCGGCGATTTCGGCCTGCTGGAGAACGCGGTGCAGATCGGCCGCGAGCGCGGAAATAATATGCAGGTCGGCGCGGTGTTTACGACCGACCACTTCTATAACCCGCTGAGCGACACGAACCAGAAGGCGCGCGATTTCGGCGTGCTGGCCGTGGAGATGGAGACTGCCGGCCTCTACCTGACCGCGCAGTACCTGCATAAGAAGGCGCTCTCGATCCTGACGATCTCCGACGAAGTGTTCACCGGCGTGGGCCTGACCCCGCAGGAGATCCGCGACACGTTCGACGAGATGATGATCGTCTCGCTGGAGACCGCCTGGAGAGAGGCGGAGTAACACCGTTTTATGGATCTGACAGCTGTCAAAACCTTTTTCACGGGCGGGGCGTTCCTGAAGATCGTCGTCGCGGTCGCGGTGATCCTGCTGATCTGGATCATCATTGACCGCGTGCTTACGGGTACCGTAAAACACCTTGAGAGCGACGAGAGCGGCCGCACGCGCCTGACGACGTACCTGCGGTCCATCCGCACCCTGATCAAATATGTGCTGCTCGTGATCCTGGTCGTTCTGGTGCTCCAGATCTGCGGGGTGAATGTGACGTCACTCGTCGCCGGCATCGGCATCGCGTCGGTCGTCGTCGGCTTCGCGATCCAGGACGCCCTGAAAGACATCATCATGGGCCTGAACATCGTCGTCGACCATTATTACCGGGTCGGAGACCACCTGATCTATAACGGCCACCTCTGCCGTGTGACGGAGCTGTCTCTGAAGACGACGCGGATGTACGATCTGGTCACGCACCATGAACTCGTCGTGCGGAACAGTCTGATCAATGAAGCGGAGCTGAACGACGGCTTCTTCCTGATCGACATTCCGCTGCCCTACGAGGAGTCCTTCGAGGACATGCGCCGCGTGATCGAAGTCATCCTGGAGCGGATGCGCGAAGGCTGCGGCGTCAGTGACGCGCAGTTCCTGGACATCTCCGAATTCGGGGCGTCCGCGATCACCTATAAGATCTGCGGGACCGCGGAGAACGCTTCCGAAACGCCCGGCGTGCGGCGCCGCTGCATGTCGGTCATTAAGCAGACCCTGGACGAGTACGGGATCCGGATCCCCTACACGCAGCTCGTGCTGCACGGCCCGGACGCGCAGCCGGAAGACCGCGCGGGAGGCGCTTCGTGAGCCGCGCGCGGACAGCCGCCGCGGGCGGAAGCACAGCCGCGGGAGGGAGTGCAGCCGCGGGCGGCAGGAGGAAAACGGCTTTCCGCATTTTCTTCTATGTGCTGGGGCTGTTCATCCTGGCGTTCGGCGTGATTCTGAACTCGAAGGCAGCGCTCGGCGTGCCTCCGGTCACGTCGGCCTCGCTGACGTTTTCGATGCTGCTGCACGTGAACCTCGGGAACATCACGTTCGTTCATTACTGCGTCCTGATCCTGATCGAGATTCTGATCCACGTGCATCTGCACCGCACGGGACGGCTGCAGGGCAGCCTGAAGAGCTGGCTCATCCGCGACGGACTTCAGATCCTCGAAAACTTCGCGTTTACCCGCGTCATGAATCTGTTTTCGGGGCTGATTCCGGACTTCGCGACGGATTACGCGGGACAGGTCTTCGGTTCGATCCCGTTCCGCGCCGTGATCCTCGCGGCAGGGATCTTCGTGATCGGCTTCGGCCTCACCATGGTCCTGGATATGCGCCTGGTCCCGAACCCGCCCGACGGCTTCGTGCAGGCGGTCTCGGACGCGTCCCGGAAACCGCTCGGTCTGACGAAAAACCTGGTCGACGTGGTCCACGCCGCGATCGCGGTCGTGATCGGCCTGGTCGTCTGGCACGGGTTCCCGGTGGTGAATGTCGGCACGATCGCCGCCGTCCTCGGAGTCGGGCGCGTGGTGGCGCTGTTCAACTACCTGTTTAAGGCCCGCCTGGACCGGCTGACGGGGATGGGAGACGCGGAGGCGTAGAAACCGGATAAATACAGAGCAATGCAAAAAGCCGCGGTTTTCTTTCGGAACCGCGGCTTTTCGGTTATAATCATGTTGGAGCAATGTGTCACAGCGCTGAAGGAGAGTGTGATATGGCATTGAGTTTCGAACAGATCAGAGCGCTCGTCGAAGGCAGGCATCGCGACCCGCACACGGTCCTGGGACCGCACGCGGAGGATGCGGGCATGGCTGTGCGCGCGCTGAACCCGGAGGCGGCAGCATTGACCGTGCTGCTGCGCGCGGGGGACGAAGAGCCGCTGCGCTTCGACATGAATAAGATCGACGGATCCGGACTTTACGAAGCCGTGATCCCGGCGGAGGCCTGGGAGGCTGCGGGAGAGGCCGCGGCGGACTCTGCGGCCGGCGAGGCGTCCGGCGCCGCGCCCGCGCTCCGCTATCGGCTCGAGACCGAGAACGCGGACGGCACCCGCTGGACCGCGTACGACCCCTACGCCTTCCCACCCGGCATCTCCGACATGGACATCTACCTGTTCGGGCAGGGGCTCCACTATCAGATCTACGAGAAGCTCGGCGCGAACCCGATGACCATGGACGGCGTGCCCGGCGTACTGTTCGGCGTCTGGGCCCCGAACGCCATCCGCGTGAGCGTGGTCGGCGACTTTAACGGCTGGGACGGCCGCCGCCACGGCATGCGCCGCCTGGACGACGGCGTCTGGGAAATCTTCATCCCCGGCCTCACGAACGGCGACCGTTATAAATTCGAGATCCTGACGCAGACCGGGACATTGATCTATAAGTCCGACCCTTACGGGAAATGGTCCGAGATGCGCCCCGGCACCGCCTCGCGCGTCTGGGACATCCGCGACTACGAGTGGCAGGACGAGGCCTGGATGAACGGCCCGCGCCTCGAAGATAAGATCGCGGCGCCCATGAACATCTACGAGGTCCACCTCGGCAGCTGGATGCGAAAGCCCGACGGGAACTTCATGAGCTACGGCGACATCGCAGAGCGTCTCGTCGCGTATGTGAAGCAGGAGGGCTTTAACTACATCGAGCTGCTGCCGGTGATGGAGCACCCGCTGGACGAGTCCTGGGGCTACCAGGTCACCGGGTATTTCGCGGCGACCAGCCGCTTCGGCGACCCTGCCGGCTTCATGTACCTCGTGGACCTGTGCCACCGGAACGGGATCGGCGTGATCCTGGACTGGGTGCCGGCGCATTTCCCGAAGGACTCCCACGGCCTCGAAAAGTTCGACGGCCTGGCCCTCTACGAGCACGCGGACCCGCGTCAGGGCGAGCACCCGGAGTGGGGCACCCTGATCTTTAACTACGGCCGGAACGAAGTGAAGAACTTCCTGATCGCGAACGCGCTGTACTGGCTGAACGCCTTCCACGCCGACGGCCTGCGCGTGGACGCGGTCGCATCCATGCTCTACCTGGACTACGGAAAGAAGGACGGAGAGTGGATCGCGAACGAGTACGGCGGAAACCATAACCTCGAGGCGGTCGGTTTCCTGAAGCACATGAACTCGGTGATCGGCGGGCTCGCGCCCGGCACGGTCATGATCGCGGAGGAGTCCACGGCGTGGCCCGGCGTGACCGGCGATCTGAACGAGGACGGCCTCGGCTTCACATTTAAGTGGAATATGGGCTGGATGCACGACTTCCTCGGCTACATGGGCGAAGAGGAGGAACATCGGAAGTATCATCATAACGAGATGACCTTCGCCTCGACCTACATCTATTCCGAGAACTACATCCTCGTGCTCAGCCACGATGAAGTCGTCCACATGAAGTCCGCGATGATCGGGAAGATGCCCGGCGACGAGTGGCGGCGCTTCGCGAACCTGCGCGCGGCCTACGGCTTCATGTACGCGCACCCCGGGAAGAAGCTGCTGTTCATGGGCGGAGAGATCGGCCAGTACAGCGAGTGGAACGAGGGGCGCGAGCTCGAGTGGGACCTGCTGCAGTACGACTTCCACGCGGGGCTGCAGCGCTTCGTGGCGGACCTGGGCCGCGTCTACCAGGAGCAGAACGCGCTCTGGAGCCTGGACCAGGACGGTTTCGGGTTCGAGTGGATCAACGCGGACAATGCCGAGCAGTCCGTCTACTCCTTCATCCGCCGCGGACAGACGAAGGAGGACACGCTGGTCGTGATCGCGAACTTCCGGTCCGAGGCGTACGAAGATTATAAGGTCGGCGTGCCCTTCGCGGGCAGCTGGACCGAGATTCTGAACAGCGACGCGGCGGAGTACGGCGGAAGCGGCGTGACGAACGGCAGTTCGGCCGCGGACCGCGAGGCGGGCGTGCCGCGCGTGATCGAAAGCGAGGAGAGCGAGTGTGATTACCGTGAAAACAGCGTGCGGATCCGGCTGGCGCCGCTGTCGGTGACGGTGCTGAAGTGCGTGGAGTGAATATATCTTTGTTATTTACGGCAATGTGACCGCTTCCGGGATAAGGTGGAGCGGTCACTTTCTTTTGCCGATCGTGCAGCCGGCCATGAAGGATACTAAACCATTAAAATAAAGGTTGCATATATAATTATTGCCTTTATAATGATGGTTATAGAGGAGGCACGAGGCTATGAAGAGTGATCGATACACGGCGCCGGCCGAAATGTCCGGTGATATGCTGCGAAGATTAAGGAAGTCGCTGGGGATGACACAGAGAGAGTTTGCCGCGCTGGTCCATGTCTCCAAACCCACTGTCGAGCGCTGGGAAGCGGGCGGTGATCCCGTAAAAGGACCGGTCACGACTCTGGCCGCGCTGCTGCTCGCGGATGCCGGCCTGGCGGATCTGCTGACAGTTCCGAAGCAAACGTTTCCGCTGCGCCTTTACTATATGTATCAGGAGCAGCTTTGTACATTGATCGATGTGGATGAGCGGAAAAAGCGGGTACAGATACGGAATTACACGCAGGATGATCAGCTGAGGGCTTTTGGCGTCGTCGAAGAGCCGACCTGGGCACAGTATGAAGCGTTTCTGGAATCACGTTGTTTTCCGGCGGAGCGGGATAAGATGAAGCTGATCCTCCGAGATCTGGATCTGCCGTTTTATGATCCGTTTTTGATCATCCAGAAAACAGAGGGGCGCATGGCCGAGGATGATTTCTGGATCCGCATCGAGAAGGAGTCTGCATGAGCGCACGGGAAGTCGAACTGTTCGAGCAGGAGATCGTCGCTTCGGACCGTCAGTCCTCGAAGGGAAACCAGTTAAAGTGGAAAAACGGCGGATACTGGTATAAGGCGGATGCGGCAGGATATGAGGGTCTGGCGGAATATGCCGCCTCGGTGCTGCTGGCGCGGTCGGATCTGCCGGAGACACTGCGCGTGGCGTACGAACCGGTCGCTATTCGTTACCGGGAACGTCTGCTCCGCGGAGCGGTGAGCCGCGACTTCCGGAAACCGGGACAGCAGATTTTGACAGCCGAGCGGCTTTTTCAGCAAAAGTACGGAGAATCCCTGTATCAAAGCGTGTTCCGCATTCGGGATCACGCGGAGCGGCTGCGATTTCTGGTAGAAAGCATGGAGCGGATCACAGGACTGCGGGATCTCGGCGTATATATGAGCCGCCTGCTGACATTGGACGCTGTGATCCTGAACGAGGACCGTCATGCACATAATATCGCGTTTTTGCGGGATGAGGACGGGAGCTATGAGCTGTGTCCGTTCTTCGATCACGGTGCGGGACTGCTTTCGGATACGACGATCGACTATCCTTTGGAGAAGGATGTGTTCTCGTTAATGGATCATGTGAAAGCCAAGACCGTTTCGGATGACTTCGACGAACAGCTGGATCTGGCGGAGGAGCTCTACGGCGAACATCTGAAGTTTCATATTACCGGCTCAGAGCTTCACGCAGAGCTGTCAAAAGCGGATCTGTATACGGAGGCGGAGCGGGAAAGGGTCGAGACGGTCCTGCGGGAACAGATGCGGAAGTATGCGTATCTGTTTTTGCAGTCATGAAATCTTCACATCCATAAGCCCCCCTCCTTTCCTTCCGGTCCGGAGGGCGAAATACCCTCCGAGTGAGGGCAGCGCCGCACGATAGCATTGACATAGCATTTCAGAAAGGAAGAAACCATGCTCGACCTCATCAAAACCAGACGCAGCACCCGCAAATACCTGGACCGCCCGGTCCCGCGCGAACTCCTGGAGCAGATCGTCGAAGCCGGGAGATACGCCCCGAGCGGCGGGAATAACCAGACCGGACACTTCCTCGTCGTGACGGACCCCGCGGTGCTCGCGCGCCTCGCGGAGATGGCACAGGAGGCGTTCGCCGGAATGGAAGTCATGGAGAACACCTACCGCTCGCTGGCGTTCGCGATCCAGGCGGCGAAGCGCGGCGGCTATGTGTTCCACTATCACGCGCCGACGCTGATCATTGCGGCGAATAAAAAGGATTACGGCAATAACATGGCCGACACTGCCTGCGCGCTCGAGAACATGATGCTGATGGCGAACGCCCTGGATCTCGGGAGCTGCTGGATCAATCAGCTCCGCTGGCTGAACGAGGATCCCGCGCTGCTGGCGTACGAGCGGGAGCTCGGGCTGGCGGAAGACGAGCGCGTGTACGGCGCGGTCGCGGTGGGCTTCGCGGACACGCCGGACGGACTGCCGGAGCGGACGCCGCTGCCGCGGACGGGGAACCGGGTGGAGTATATCTGAACGGTCCGGACGGAATTGCTCGAACAGAATGAAAAAGGCCGCGTCCCATGAAAAGGACGCGGCCGTCTTTTATATCGCGGCAGGGCTCACCGCCTCTGCTGCTTCTCCTGGTTTCTCTTATCGTTAATGATCTTCACATGCTCGTCCGTGATCAGCGTCACGCCGTTCTCTTTCGCCCAGGCCACGCAGCCGTTCAGGACGGTCTTCAGGAACGGGCGGGGGACCTTCACGAAGTTCGCGAGCGCCTCGTCGGTGAACTTTACCTCGTCGTCGACGCGGTCCGCCGCGAAGCGGATCGACGCGAGATCGACCTCCTTCGGCGCGGGGATGGGCTCGGCCACGGGTTTCGTGAGCTTCGGGAACCGCGTATACCAGAAGTTCGTCGAGTCGCGGTAGCCGTAGTCCACGGGGATCGGCGGGAAGTCGGTCTTCTTCACGCCGTCCACGATCGCGTCGTAGTAGCGCGGCTTCATCAGGATCTTATCGATCCGGAGGATGAAGTGCGCGCCGTATTTCGAGGTGAGGCCGTTAAAGTCATTGTACGGGCCGTCGTAGCCGTCGTCGATGTCCTCGGGGCGGAAGCGGTCCGCGCCCTCGAGCTCGCGCCACCAGGTGCACTCGAAGACCTGGAAGGCGTCGGAGAGGACCGGCGGCCGCGCGGGGTCGTCCGGGTCCGCGAGACCGGGCTCGGTGCGCCATTTGAAGTCCGCCATCTTCTCGGCGGACGGGCCCGGATAGCCCAGCCGCACCGCCTCGCGGAAGGTCTCGCGCTCGTCGGTGATGAAATTGATCGCGCAGTGCCCGGTCCGGATGATGTTCGGGCAGGTGTTCGACGTGTTCCGGCACTCCAGCAGCATCGCGTAGCAGTCCTTACCCGCGATATAGTACGGGAAGCAAAGCGAATAGGAGCCTGCGTTCAGGCTCCTATCCTCGTTCACTGTAGTGATGCTGACCGTCGGCATGGGGAAAAACGCGGACGTCTGATAGAAGTTATCGACGATCCGCAGATCTTTAAAAGAGCTCATGATGCACTCCTTCGCCGATTGGGCGGAATGTTACTCCCCGTCCACCTCGTCGGCCATCTGGTCATACTCGATCTCGTCCATGACTTCCTCGAAGGCGTCCAGGACCCTATCGAACTCCTCGTCGCTCTCGATCTGGCCGAGGATCGGCTCGCCGTTCTCGTCCTCGTCGTAGCGGTAGTAGAGGAGGAGGGTCTCGTCGTCATTGTCAAAATCCGCCTCGGGGGTCAGGATGATGTAGTCCTGATCTCCGACGCTGATGATGTCGACGACCATGTATTCGCCGCTCTCGCCGTCCTCGAACTCGAGGTCGATGAACTTCCGTTCGCCGTCGGCGAAGTTAATGCCGATGCCTTCGTCGAAGCCTTCCGGGATCGTGTACTTTTCGTCGCTCATGTGCTTACCTCCTGGGCAATGTTATGGTGCCGCGGACTGCGGCCTCTGCCGGCGCGCGCCGGCGTGTGTTAAACATTAAATCTAAAGAGAATGACGTCCCCGTCCTTCACCACGTAGTCCTTTCCTTCCAGACCCACCAGGCCCTTCTCGCGCGCGGCGGACAGCGACCCTTCCGCGAGCAGGTCCCTCCAGTCCACGACCTCCGCGCGGATGAAGCCGCGCTCGAAGTCGGAGTGGATCTTTCCGGCGGCCTGCGGGGCCTTCGTTCCCTTCTTAATGGTCCAGGCGCGCGTCTCCTTCTCGCCGGCGGTGAGGTAGGAGATGAGGCCCAGCAGCTTATAGCTCGCGGCGATCAGCTTATCCAGGCCGGACTCGGACAGCCCCAGGTCCTCCAGGAACATCTGGCGCTCGTCCTCGTCGAGCTCGGCGATCTCCGCCTCGATTTCGGCGCAGACCACGAACACTTCGCTGCCCTCGGCCGCGGCGTACTCGCGAACGGCGGCCACCCAGGCATTGCCCGCGCCGTCGTCGGCGAGGTCGTCCTCGGAGACGTTCGCGGCGTAGATCACGGGCTTCCCGGTCAGCAGGTTCAGGTCCCCGACGAAGGGCAGGTCGTCCTCCGACGGGGGCGTGTAGGACTTCGCGTCCTTACCGTCCTCGAGATGCGCCTTAATGGCCTCGAGGAGCTCGAGCTCGTGCGCGAGGCCCTTATCGTTCTTCGCGCCGCGGGCCACTTTCGCGATGCGCTTCTCAATGGTCTCCATGTCCGCGAAGAGCAGCTCGAGCTTAATGGTCTCGATGTCACGCACCGGGTCGATGCTGCCGTCCACGTGCACCACGTTCGAGTCCTCGAAGCAGCGCACGACGTGCACGATCGCGTCCGTCTCGCGGATGTGCGAGAGGAACTGGTTCCCGAGACCCTCGCCCTTCGAGGCGCCCTTCACGAGGCCGGCGATGTCGACGAACTCGATGACCGCGGGGGTCACCTTCTTCGAGTCGTAGAGGTCCGCGAGCAGCTTCAGGCGCTCGTCCGGGACCACGGCAATGCCGACGTTCGGGTCGATCGTGCAGAACGGGTAGTTCGCGGACTCGGCGCCCGCGCGGGTAAGTGAGTTAAACAGTGTGCTCTTCCCGACGTTCGGGAGGCCTACGATGCCGAGTTTCATGTATTTTACTATCTCCTGAAATGAATTGGGCCAAACGCCTTTTATATCAGATTATTTATACCGCAAACATGCCGGTTTCTCAAGACTGGCTTTCGGGAAAAGACGGCCCGCTTCTTTTCTGCGGGAGTTCCGTTTTCGTGGTAAAATCATTTCGGACCGAAATCACGGAATACCCGTGCGGCGCCCGGCCGCACGGCAGACAGGAGATCACATATGGAAGAGATCAGGGAAGAGATCAGAAAAGCGAAACAGGCCGATCCGGAAGTCCGCCGGACGATGCTGGCGGAGGACCATAACTGTGCGGAGACCGTCGTGCTGCTGGGCAACGAGCGTTACGGCCTCGGGCTGTCCGACGACGCGTTCCGCCTGCTGTCCGGCTTCGGCGGAGGCATGTGCGTGGGAAAGACCTGCGGCGCGGTCACAGGCGCGATCGCGGTCCTGGGAAAGCTGGCGGTGAAGGACCGCGCGCACCGGACGGAGAACTGGCACGAGCTCGTCGAGGGACTGTTCGCGGCCATGAACGAGGCGTTCGGCGCCACGGACTGCGACGACATCGTGCCGTTATACAGGACGGAAGAGGAGCGGTGCTGCGCGACCGTCGACCTGGCGCTCGAGGTGCTGGACGATTATCTCAGGGAGCAGGGGCTGATCGGCCCGGACGGGCACGGCGCTTCCGAGGGATGAATAACCCTGTAAATGGCGGTGTCCGTGTGTTATCATGAAACTGCGAAAGAACTGATCGGACGATCATTGACTTTATAATCATTAACCGAGCGGGAGGAATTGGAATGGGTAAGGTAACTGACCTCAGAAGCGCGCTGGAACTGCTGGCGTCGATGCCCGGGCAATTGATCGAGACTGACGTGGAAGTGGACCCCGAGGCGGAGCTCTCCGGCGTATACCGGCATGTGGGAGCGGGCGGCACCGTGGAGCGGCCGACGAAGGAAGGCCCCGCCATGATCTTTAATAATGTGAAGGGCCATCCCGGCGCCCGCGTGGCGATCGGCGTGATGGCGAGCAGGAAGCGCGTGGGAGCGCTGCTGGACTGCGACCCGAAGGATCTCGGGAAGAAGATGTGGGCCTCGGTGGATAACCCGATCCCTCCGGTGCTGACGGATGAGCCGGCGCCGTGCCAGGAGGTGGTCTACCGCGCGGAGGACCCGGATTTCGACCTGTTTAAGCTGGTCCCGGCCCCGACGAACACGCCGGACGACGCGGGCCCGTACATCACGCTCGGCATGGTCTACGCGACGCATCCGGACACCGGTGCGAACGACATCACGATCCACCGGATGTGCATCCAGTCGCGGGACGAGCTGTCGATCTTCTTCACGCCCGGAGCGCGGCACATCGGGGCGATGGCCCTGCGCGCGGAGGAGCTGGGGCAGACATTGCCCGTCTCCATCTCGATCGGCGTCGACCCGGCCATCGAGATCGGATCGTGCTTCGAGCCGCCGACCACGCCCATGGGATATGACGAGCTGGCCGTGGCGGGCGCGCTGCGCGGCGAGCCGGTGAAGCTGACGAAGTGCCTGACGGTGGACCAGCGCGCGATCGCGAACGCAGAGTATGTGATCGAGGGCGAGGTCATCCCGGGCGTGCGCATCGAGGAGGACATGAACCGGCACACGGGCTTCGCGATGCCGGAGTTCCCGGGCTACACCGGGAAGGCCGGAAAGTGCTGGAAGATAAAGGTGAAGGCGGTCACCACGCGGAAGGACCCGATCATGCAGACCTGCATCGGACCGTCCGAGGAGCATGTGTCGATGGCCGGCATTCCGACCGAGGCCAGCATTTACGGCATGATCGATAAGGCCATGCCGGGGCGCCTGCAGAACGTCTACTGCGCGTCGCCGGGCGGCGGAAAGTTCATGGCGGTGCTGCAGTTTAAGAAGGGCATGCCCAGCGACGAGGGCAGGCAGCGCCAGGCCGCGCTGCTGGCGTTTTCGGCGTTTTCCGAGCTGAAGACCATCTTCCTCGTGGACGAGGACGTGGACTGCTTCGATATGAACGACGTGCTCTGGGCCATGAACACGCGCTTCCAGGGCGACGTGGACATCATCACGATCCCCGGGGTGCGGACGCATCCGCTGGATCCGTCGAACGACCCGGATTACTCGCCGAGCATCCGCGACCACGGCATTTCATGTAAGACCATTTTCGACTGCACCGTGCCGTACGCGATGAAGGACCGTTTCCGCAGGGCGAAGTTCATGGACGTGGATCCGAAGCACTGGGTGGATGAATGAGTAAGAAGAGGATCATTATCGGCGCCTCGGGCGCCTCGGGCACGCCGCTTCTGGTCGAAGTGCTGCGGACGGTCCGGGAGGACCCGGACTGGGAGTCCGTGCTGATCATGACCGAGGGGGCGAAGCTGACCGCAGGCTACGAGTCGGAGCTGCCGGTCGAGGAGATCGGGGCGCTGGCGGACCTGGTACTGGACCCGGCGCAGATCGACGCGGGTCCGGCGAGCGGTTCCTGGCCGGCGGAGGGCATGCTCGTGGTGCCCTGCAGCATGAAGACCGTCGCCGGCATCCGCAGCGGCTACGCGGACAATCTGCTGCTGAGAGCCGCGGACGTCACCCTGAAGGAGGGGCGGCCGCTGGTGCTGTGCGCGCGGGAGTCGCCGCTGTCGGCGATCCACCTGAGAAATCTTTACGAACTGTCGATGATTCCCGGGGTGCGGATCATCCCGCCGATGCTGTCGTATTACCATGAGCCGAAGAGCCTCGAAGACCTGACCTGCCAGGTGGCTGCCAGACTGCTCGCCCCGTTCGGGATCGAAAAGCCGGGCTTTCGGCGCTGGCAGGAGAGCTGAGGAGGTGCCGGATGGAGAGAACCGATCTGCCGCCTGAGGACGCGGTCCGGTATGAGATCCCGCTTTCCTTCAGCGAGGCGCACGTGACCGTGAGCCGGCTGGGGGAGGACGTCAGCCTGCTGTTTTCCGGCGGGGAGCGGCCGCACATCGGCTGCACGGTGCTGGCATTGCCCAGACCGTCACTGACCGGGGACGGCAGCGTGAGCGCGACTTCCTCGGTGATCAATGTCACGGGCCATAAAGACGAGGCCGTCTGCCGGTACCTCGCGGAAGAAGTATGTAAAAAGACCGGGCGGACGGTCGTCTGCACCGGAGGGTTTCACGTCGACGGGATCACGCCGGAGCAGATCGCGGAGGTCACGGAGGCCGTGAAGGCGCTGCGGATCGCGCTCTGACGGCCCGGGATCCGCTCGGAATTCTTAACATTTTGAGTCTGTTTTCTATTTAATTTACACATTTTCGCGCCGGAGGAGGCTCCGGAACGCAGAATGGAGACGGTTATTACACCGTCTCTGTTTTTTTAATGTAAATCCCCTGATTTTAAAGAAAAACGCCTTGAAAAACTGAGAATATGCTGTAAAATGTGTCTTAAGTGGCTGGAAGTGCCACAAAGTGTCACGTAGTGGTGAATTTCAGGGCTCTTCGGAGCGGTTTTGCGGCAGGTTCGAACGTTTATGGCCAGATTTGTCGGAGAATTTAATCATTCGATCGATGCGAAGGGGAGGGTGATCGTGCCCGCCCGCTTCCGCGACGGCCTGTTCGGCGAGGAGAAGACCGAGTGCTTCGTCACGAAGGGCCTCGACGGCTGCCTGTTCGTGTACGACCGCGATGAGTGGGCCGTGATGGAAGAGAAGATCGCGGCGCTGCCGCTGTCGAACCCGAACGCCAGACGCTTCTCGAGACAGTTCCTGTCGGGCGCGGCGCCCTGCGAGATCGATAAGCAGGGGCGCATCCTTCTTCCCGCGAAGCTCCGCGAGTACGCGGGCCTGTCGAAGGACGTCGCGGTGGTCGGCGTCGGCAGCCACATCGAGATCTGGGATCTGAAGGCCTGGGACGCGATGAACGACTTCGACGCGGACGAGATGGCCCGGAACATGGAAGATCTGGGGATCTGATATGAGTGAGTTCTCGCATGTGTCCGTGCTTCGGAACGAGGCGGTGGAGGCATTGAAGATATTCCCCGGCGGCGTCTACCTGGACGGTACGGCCGGCGGCGGAGGACATTCGTACGAGATCGCGTCGCGCCTCGGCGCGGAGGGCAGGCTGATCAGCCTGGACCGCGATGAAGCCGCGGTGGCGGCGGCCTCGGCGAGACTGGCGGACTTTCCGAACGCGGAAGTGGTCCGCGCGAACTATGAAAACTTTGACAGGGTCCTGGACGAGAGAGGCATTGCCCTCGTGGACGGCATCCTGCTGGATATCGGCGTTTCCTCGCCGCAGATCGACGAGGCGGAGCGCGGGTTCTCCTACATGCACGACGGTCCTCTGGACATGCGCATGGACCGGGACGAGTCGCTGAGCGCCGCGGACATCATCGCGGACTATCCGGCAGACGAGCTGACGCGGATCTTCCGCGAGTACGGCGAAGAGCGGTTCGCGAAGCGGATCGCGGACCGGATCGTGAGAGAGCGGGAGAAAGCCCCGATCGGGACGACGCTGCAGCTCGCGAAGATCGTCGAGCAGGCGGTCCCGGCCGCGAAGAAGCGCGACGGGCATCCGGCGAAGCGCGTGTTTCAGGCATTGCGCATCGAGTGCAACCGCGAACTGGACATCCTGTCAAACACGGTGGACCGGATGATCGGCCGCCTGGCCCCGGGAGGGCGCCTGGCCATCATCACGTTTCACTCTCTGGAAGACCGCATCGTAAAGCAGGCCTTCCGCACGCAGGAAGACCCCTGCACCTGCCCGCCGGACTTTCCGGTGTGCGTCTGCGGAAAGGTCTCCGCCGGGAGAGTGGTCACCAGGAAACCGGTCGTTCCGACCGAGGAAGAGTGTAAGGCGAACCCCAGGGCCGCCTCGGCGAAACTGAGGGTGTTTGAGAAGAAGCAGCAGTGAGGGAAGGAATTATGGCGAACAGAAGAACCGGCACCGCGGCCCGAAGCGGCGGACGTGTACAGACGACGCAGACGCGCTCCTACAGAAGCGCGCAGACCGCGCGTTCCGCGAGAGGCGGTGTGCAGATGACCCGCACCTATATTGACGGAAACACCGTACGCAAGGTCAGTTACGCCGAGCCGGTCCGCCGGCAGCCCGAAGCCGACCCGCGGAAGGAGTCCCGCGCGAGAGCGAAGCGGAACCGCGAGAACGCGAAGCGCATGACTCCGGGATTCGTCGTGTTCCTGGCGGCAGCGTCCGTGGCGTTCCTGCTGATCTGCACGCAGTACCTGCAGGCGCAGGCGCTCGTGACCGCGAACCAGACGACGATCGAGAATCTCGAGAATGAGCTGCGTGAGATCCGCACGGAGAACGACTACCACGCGAACGCGATCGAGGCCATGACCGACATCAACCACATCTATGAAGTAGCGACGCAGGAGCTCGGCATGGTATATCCCGAGCAGGGTCAGGTCATCACCTATGACAGCAGCACGAGCGAGTACGTGAGACAGTCCGAAACTCTGGGAAGATGAAAAAAGGTCCGAGATTATTCGAAAAATACATGCAGAAGAAGCTGGCGTTTGTCTTTATCCTGATAGCGCTGGCTTTGTTTACGCTTGGGATCGTCGCGGCCCGCATCAGCTATAACGATAACGAAGAGTATGCGCGCATCGTCCTGGCTCAGCAGGACTACGACAGCCGCACGATCGAGGCGCAGCGCGGGAACATTACGGACCGCTACGGCACGATCCTTGCGACGAACGAGGTCTATTACACCCTGATTCTGGATCCGGGCGTCATGCTCTCGAAGGACGAGTATTACCGCACCAGCGTGGCGGCGCTCGTCGAAGTTTTCGGCTGCGACGAGGCGGATCTGCGCGCCGCGATCGAATCAAATCCCGACAGCCACTACATCCGCTACATGAACTACCTGTCCGGCGATCAGGTGGACGCGTTCGAGGCGCGCCGGTCGGAGATCAACACCGCCGCGGCCGACACGAACAGCCTGAACCAGGTCAAGGGAGTCTGGTTCGAGACGAACTATAAGCGCGTCTATCCCTACGGCAGTCTCGCGTGCAATGTTCTCGGCTTCGCCAGCGCCGACGGAGAGGTCGGCACTTACGGCATCGAGCAGTATTACAATGACATGCTGGTCGGCACGGACGGCCGGGAGTACGGCTATCTGTCCGACGTTTCGAATGTGGAGCGCGTGACCGTCGAGCCGACGAACGGCTACACGATCTGCTCCACGATCGACACGGTCATCCAGCAGGCGGTCGAGACCCAGATCGCGAACTACCAGCAGAGCGTCGGTGCGGACATGATCGCCTGCATCGTCATGGACCCGTACACGTCCGAGGTGCTCGCGATGGCGACGAGCCGTCCTTACGATCTGAATAACCCGAGCGACGTGAGCGCCTACTACACGCAGGCCCAGCTCGACGCGATGAGCCCGGAAGAGTACGTGAACGCGCTCACTGCGGTCTGGAAGAACTACTGCATTACCGAAACGTACGAGCCCGGCTCGACCGCGAAGGTGTTCACCACCTCGGCGGCGATCGAGGAGGGCCTGGTCAATCCCGGCGGCTGGAGCATGAACTGCGACGGCGGAGAGAACTTCCCCGGAAACGTCCGCGTAAACTGCCATCTCCACAGCGGCCACGGCACCGTGAACGCGTATCAGGCGCTGGCCTATTCGTGCAATGACGCGATGATGTACATGGCCCGGCTCTGCGGTACGGAGGTGCTGACGCGCTATCTGCAGAATTTCGGTCTCGGCATGAAGACCGGCATCGACCTGCCCGGCGAAGAACGCGGCATCGTCTGGGATCCGGAGTACATCACCGACCTGACGCTGTGCACGAACTCGTTCGGCCAGAACTATAACGTCACGATGATCCAGATGGCGGCAGCATACTGCGCGCTGATCAACGGCGGAAATTACTACACGCCCCACGTCGTGAACCGCATCCTCGACGCGGACGGAAACCTGGTGCGGAACATCCAGCCCGAGCTGGTCCGGCAGGTCATCAGCCCCGAGACTTCGGCGTTCATGCGCGAGGCGCTGCTGCAGGCGGTCCAGTACGGCACCGGCAAGAGTGCTCAGATGGCGGGATATAACGTCGCGGGCAAATCCGGCACCGCCCAGAAGTATCCGCGAGAAGAGAATAACTATCTGATCTCGTTCGCGGGCTTCGTCCCTTACGACGATCCGCAGGTCCTGGTCTACACGATCATGGACGTGCCTCATGTGGACGACCAGTCGGTCGGCGGATACGCGACGTTGCTCGCGAGGGATATCATCGCGTCGATCGTGGACCACCTCGGGATCTACCCGGACGACGCCGAGGCGGCGGCTGCGGCCGCGGCGCAGGCGGCGGCGGAGGCTGCGAACGCGGAAGCCGCGGCGAACAGCACCGACGGCTACGACACCGAAGCCGGTCTCTATGAGGGCGGAAACGATAACGACAGCTATTCGCAGATCGATTCGCAGGAGGTCAGCGCCGAGAACGACGAAGGCCCCGCCGTGGACGACCAGTAGGAGAGCAGGCCTATGTCAAACGGACTGATCGGAAAATATATTCTCGATATCGTGCTTGCGCTCGCGATCAGCGCCGTCGCCACGGCGGCGCTCATTCCGTTCCTGCACAAGCTCAAATTCGGGCAGCAGATCCGCGAGGAAGGGCCCCGGGCGCACCTGAAGAAGGCCGGGACCCCCACGATGGGCGGCATCGGCTTTCTGCTCGCGATCCTCGTGTGCGGGATCATCTTTCTCGTGGTCTCGCGGGACGTCCGCATGGTGCCGGTGCTGCTGCTGACCCTGCTGTTCGGCCTGATCGGCTTCATTGACGACTTCCTGAAGATCGTGAAGAAGCAGTCCGAGGGCCTGAACCCGAAGCAGAAGCTGCTTCTGCAGGTCGCGGCGGCAGTCGCCTTCATCATTATCCTGTACGCCTTCGGGCTCGGCAGTTCGCTCCGCATCCCGTTCCTGAGCCGCGAAGTGCACATTCCCGCGCCGATCTTTATCTTCATCGCGCTCTGCGCGATCCTCGGCACGGACAATGCCGTGAACTTCACGGACGGCCTCGACGGCCTCTGCAGTACGGTCACGGTCTTTACCTCGCTGTTCTTCGCGATCGCCTCGATCCGCATCCACGGGGGCGTGGAGTTCGTCTGCTTCGCGGGCGTGGGCGCGCTGATCGGTTTCCTGATCTTTAACCGCCATCCGGCGAAGGTCTTTATGGGCGACACCGGATCGCTGGCGCTCGGCGGCCTGATCGCGGGTTCCGCGCTGATGCTGCGGATGCCGCTTTACATCCTGATCGTGGGCCTGATCTACCTGATCGAGATCCTCTCGGTGGTCATCCAGGTCGCATATTTTAAGAAGACCGGCGGAAAGCGGATCTTCCGCATGACGCCGATCCACCATCATTTCGAGCTCGGCGGCTGGTCCGAGAACAAGGTCGTCGCGGTGTTTTCCGGGATCACGCTGATCCTGTGTGTGATCGGTACTTTAGCGACCTGAGACCGCGTAAGCGCGTGAGCGCGGGGCGGCATGAGGTCGAATACTTTTTTGGATCGGAGATTCAACATGAGCTTTTACATCGTGGCAGGCATGGGAAAGAGCGGCATCGCGGCGGCGAAACTGCTGATCGCGGGCGACGATTCCGTGATCCTGTTCGACGAGAACCGGAACGCGGACGTACAGAAGGCCATCGAGGCGGTCTTCGGCGACGAGCTGTTCGCGGACGGCGCGGAGGATGAGGCGGCTGAGGAAGAGTATTTCGAGGACGCTTATGACGACGACGCGTTCGCATCGTTTTTCGAGTCGGACGACGACGTGATCCTCGAGTTCGCGCTGGGCGAGCTGGAGCCGGAGCAGATCCGGAAGGCGGAGGCCTGCGTGATCAGCCCGGGCATCCCGCTGAACAAGCCCTGGGTCGCGGATCTGGAAGAAGCCGGCGTTCCGATCTGGAGCGAGATCGAGCTGGCGTGGCGCAGCGGAGCAGGAAAGCTGGCTGCGATCACCGGCACGAACGGAAAGACCACGACGACGGCACTCACCGGAGAACTGTTCGCCGCGGCGTTTCCGGAGAGTTACACGCTGGGCAATATCGGCATTCCCTACACCGAGAAGGCGCGGGAGATGACCGAAGAGGCGGTCACGGCGCTCGAGGTCTCGAGTTTCCAGCTCGAGACGATCGACGAGTTCCGCCCGGACGTCAGCGCGATTCTGAACCTGACCCCGGACCATCTGGACCGCCACGGCGATATGGAGGGCTATTTCGCGGTGAAGAAGCGCATCGCGGAGAACCAGGGCCCGAAGGACGTCTGCGTCCTGAACTATGAGGATGCGTATTGCCGCGGGTTCGGCGAGGAACTGCAGGCGCGCGAAGATGCACCGCGCGTGTTCTGGTTCTCGAACGCACGGGAACTCGAGGAGGGCATCTGGTTCGCGGATGATGTGATGTACGCGCGCCGCGGCGGACTGACCGTCGAGCTGGTGCGCGCGGACGAACTGAAGATCATCGGAGACCATAACCGCGAGAACGCGCTGGCGGCGGCCGGCATTGCCCTGAACATGGGTGTTCCGGTACCGGTCATCTGCGAAGTGCTGCGGAACTTCAGAGCGGTCGAACACCGTCTGGAGTACGTCTGCGAAAAGAACGGGGTAGTCTATTACAATGACTCGAAGGGCACGAACCCCGACTCCACGATCAAGGCCATGAACGCGATGACGCGGCCCACGCTGCTGATCGCGGGCGGATATGATAAAAAGAGCGACTTCCACGAGGTACTCGGGATCGCGAAGCCGAAGCTGAAGGAGCTGATCCTTCTGGGCGCGACCGCGGATCAGATCGAGCGCGAGGCGCGGGAAGTCGGCATTGAAAACATCGTCCGGGTGCAGAGCCTGGAGGAGGCGGTGCGCCGCGGCGCGGCGGACGCGGAGGCGGGAGACTGCGTGCTTCTGTCCCCGGCGTGCGCGAGCTGGGACATGTTCCCGAATTTTGAGGTCCGCGGGAAAGAATTTAAGGCATTTTGCGAAGAACTGTGATAAAATAACGCCAGTTATTTAACCGCCGCGGCGCCGGAAACGTGATATCCGAAGCCGCGCCGGTACAGACGAGGACGTTTATGGCCCAGAAGAAGGCGAAAACGAAAGGTACGAGATTTTACGATTACACGCTCGTGTTTATCGTGATCTTTTTGTGCTGCTTCGGCCTCGTCATGGTCTTCTCGACCAGCTACTACACGGCCGCGCTGAAGTACTCGGACACGCTTTACTATGTGAAGAAGCAGGGCGCGTTCATGCTGCTGGGCGTGATCCTCATGCTGGTCGTCTCGAAGATCGACTACCACATCCTGCGAAAGCTCGCGATCCCCGCCTGGCTGGTCTCGTTTGCGGTCATGGCCGCGACGAACTATATCCCGGGCTTCGGCCGCTCGGTAAACGGTCAGAAGCGCTGGTTTCAGATCGGCGGGCACGCGCTGTTCCAGTCTTCCGAGCTCGTGAAGATCTCGATCATCGTCTGCGTGGCGGCGCTGTTCACGTATCTCGGAGTCAGCCGGCTGATCGACAGCCAGAAACCGACGGACGTGCTGAAGGGCCTGGTCGTCTGGGCGGTCGTGGTGCTGCCGCTGGACTACATGGTCGTGGATAATAACCTTTCGACCGGCATCATCATTGCAGGCGTGGCCTTCGTGATGCTGTTCGTCGCGGTGAAGCGGAAGGCGTTCTTTGCTGTCCTGGCGGGCGGCGCGGTGGCGCTGGCCGCGATATTCGTGCGATTCTGCGAAAAGTTCGTGGATATGGGCATCCTGGAGCCCTATCAGGTGCAGCGCATCCTGGCATGGCAGCATCCGGAAGACTACGCGATCACCTCGGCCATGCAGACGCTGCAGGGCCTGTACGCGATCGGCTCGGGCGGACTGTTCGGAAAGGGACTCGGAAACAGCATCCAGAAGCTGGGCTTCGTTCCCGAAGCGCAGAACGACATGATCTTTTCGATCGTCTGCGAGGAGCTCGGTCTGTTCGGCGCCCTCGCGGTGATCCTTCTGTTCCTGTTCCTGATCTACCGCCTGTTCGTGATCGCGCGGAACGCCCCCGACATGTTCGGCTCGATGCTGGTCGTCGGCGTGATGGCTCATATCTCGCTGCAGGTCATCCTGAACATCGCGGTCGTGACGAACTTTATTCCGAATACCGGCGTGACCTTGCCGTTTTTCAGTTACGGAGGTACCGCTGTCATCTTCCTCTTGCTGGAGATGGGCATAGCCCTGAGCGTCTCGAACCGCATCATAGTGGACGAGAAGAGCGGAGAGCGTGTCCTTCCGAACGAGGGCGGAAGTCCGGTCAGCGGATTGATCGGTGCGCTGGCAGGACGGATCACGGTCTCGCGCAGACGGCGTGCGCGCGCTGCCGAACAGCAGGCGTCGCAGCGCCGGAGAGCGGCCGCGCAGTCTTCGGCCGGCAGGACGGAATCTCCTCTGCGGAGCGCGCGGACCTCGCGTGCGCAGACGACGCGGGTACAGGCGCTGCGTGAGCGGAACACCCGGGAGACGTATGCGCGCGAACCCTATGAACACGAGACATATACGCGGCCCGCGGCTCCGGTACGCGGACAGCGTCTGACGGCTGAACAGCGGGAGCAGCTCGCGGCGGCGCACCGGGCGGGATACGATCCCTACGCGCCTCAGGTGCCTCCGGCGGAGGAGACCGGACGCACATCTGCGTCCCGCGGGAAGAACACGCGGCGCTCGAGGCTCTCGCGAAGCAGATCGAACACACGCCGCGGCCGTAACGGCAGGCGTTAGAAAGGCGGTCGGAACGTGAGCAGAAAACGCAGCAGCGGCCGCTTCGGCAGAACGAAAAAGAAAGATACCGCGGGCCGTGCGCCCGTGCACGGAGCGGAGACCGGGAGCGGGACTCCGCTTCCTGATAATGTGCTGGATCTGCAGGACCGTTCGGTCTGGCAGTCCGGTGATGCGGGAAACGCGGAAAAGGTCGTTCAGAGGCATAAGAAGACCAGACAGCGCCGCTCGGAGCGTCCGAGGCGCACCCGCAGGCTCGTGGTACTGATCGTCATCCTCGCGATCATCGGAAGCCTGGCGGCGGCCGTGTATTTGATCCGGGTGGACGACATTACGATCGAGGGGAACGAGTTCTACACCGACGAGGAGATCGAACGGATGATCTTCACGGAACCCTCCGACCGCATGAGCCTGATCCTGTGGTATAAGGATCATTTCCGCGACCACGTCGAGATTCCCTTCGTTTCTTCCTACGACATTCATTTCTCGGGACTGAACTCCGTGCGCGTCATCGTGTACGAGCGCAGCATCATCGGCTGTATGGAGTATCTCGGGACTTACATGTATTTTGACAATGACGGCATGATCGTCGAAAGCACCACGCAGCGCGACCGTGACGCGGTCATGGTGACCGGCCTGGATTTCTCGTCGGTCGTGCTGTACCGGCAGCTTCCGGTCGAGGACGACAGCATCTTCAGCGATATCCTGCGGGTGTCGCAGCTGCTCGAGATCTACGGGATCCGTGCGGACATGATGCGGATCGACGACCACGACCGCCTGACGCTGCAGCTGCAGGATCTGCTGGACGAGAACGGAAATGTTACGGCGAGGCTGAACGGGGTGACCGTGTTCCTCGGCGACGGGACTTACATCGAGGAGAAGATGAGCGAGCTCGCGGACATGATTCCGAGCCTGGACGGACAGCAGGGCACGCTGTATCTGGACACGTTCGATCCGAATGTTGCGGGGCACGGCTATGTGCTGGAGATGGATGATCCGCCGACGGAGCCCGCGCCGGAGACGCCTGCGGAGACCGCGGCTGAAGGTGAGGCCCCGGAAGGCGAAGCGCCTGTGGAGATGCCGGAGGACCAGGCTGAAGAGGGAGCCCGGGAGCCTGAGCCCGAACCTGAACCTGAACCCGAACCTGAGCCCGAGCCCGAACCGGAGCCGGAACCTGCGCCGGAGGAAGCTCCGGAAGATCAGGGCGGCGAAGGTGAGTGACGCGTGCGGCTCATCTATTAAGAAAAGGGGAGTGATGAATCTATGCAGTATCTGATCATCGGGACCGGAGGGACCGGCGGAGCGATCGGTTCGTATCTGGCGAAAGCCGGGAATGACGTGACGTTCCTCGCGCGGGGCGCGCATCGGGCAGCCATGCGGGAGCAGGGCCTGCGGGTGGTCCGCCCGAAAGATGAGTTTACGGTGCCGGCGGCCGCTTACACCATGGAGGAGTATGCCGCGGGAGTCGGGGACGGGAGCATTGCCCGGCCCGACGTGATCTTCGTGTGCATGAAGGGCTATTCGCTGGACGATGCGTTCTTCGCGTTTCTGGGACGTGTTCCGGGACCGGAGACCGTGATCATACCGATCCTGAACATTTACGGGACCGGCGGGCGGATGCAGAAGCGCCTGCCCGGCGTCTGCGTGACGGACGGCTGCATTTACGTCGCGGCGCAGATCCGCGAGCCGGGATGCATTCAGATGAACGGCGACATCCTGCGCGTCGTTTTCGGACTGCGCGGAGACGAGGACCTGAGCGGGTTCGGCGGGGCCGCGGAGAGCGGCGTGTCAGCCGAGGAAAAGCTGAACGCGAAGCTGGAACGGATCCGCGGCGATCTCTGTGCGGCTCAGATCGAGGGCATCTTCTCGGACGATATCCGCCGTGACGCGCTGCTGAAGTTTTCGTATGTGTCGCCGCAGGGCGCCTGCGGGGTGTACCACGGCGTGCCGGCGGGCCCCATTCAGCGTCCGGGCATTTACCGCGATTGCTTCGCGGAGCTGATCCATGAAGTCGACGTGCTCGCGGAGGCCATGGATATTCATTTCGGTGAGGATATCGTCGCACGGAATCTCGCGATACTGGACGCTCTGAGCGCGGACGCGACGACCTCGATGCAGCGCGATATCGACGCCGGGAAACCGTCCGAGATCGACGGCCTGGTCTACGAAGTCGTGCGGCTCGGCCGGGAGTACGGCGTCAGCCTGCCGGAGTATGAGAAGATCGCGGAGGCCTGCAGAGACAGAGGACTTTAAGCATGGCGGAACAGGTTAAGAGCGGAGCGGCAGCCGAGACGATGTCGGTCCATGTCATCACCTGTGCCGGACGTCTGAGCGCCGGGCAGCTGAAGACGATCGCCGAGGCCGCGGAACGGTTCGGAACAGGAGAGGTGCGGACGGACGCGCAGGGGTCGGTCAAGATCCCCGGGATCGCTGCCGGACGCGCCGCGGAGTGCCGTGCGTTTCTCGAGGAGGCGGGGCTTCCGACGGGCGCGGCAGGCCGGCATATCCGGCCCGTGACCGCGTGCAATGCCTCCGCCTGCCGGCACGGCCTGCTGGACGCGGATGACCTGGCGCGCGAGATCCATGAGCGGTTCGTGCTGGGGTGGCGGGACGTGATATTGCCCGCGAAGTTTAAGATCTCGGTGGGAGGCTGTCCGAACAACTGCGCGATGCCGAACCTCTGTGACGTCGGCGTCATAGCCGTCCGCGGCGGATACCGGCTGCTGCTGGGAGGCCGCGGCGGCAGGAGACTGCTGGAAGGCCGGCCGACGCAGCGTGTCTTCGCGGATAAGGAGGAGATGCTGGCGGCGGTGGAGCGGGCGATCCAGCTGTACCGTGAGGAAGGGCTGGAGCGCGAGCGCTTCGGCGAGCTGATCGAACGGCTGGGGCCGGCTTACGTCGAGGAGCGCATCGCGGGTGAGATCTGAACGGGCGGATGCCCGGAAGGAGGAAACATGAAGCTTTCGGTGATCTATGATTCGAAGACCGGGAACACGCAGGCGGCCGCGGAGGCGATCGCTGCCGGCATGATGAAAGCCGGCGGCGTGGAGGCGCGATGCTTTCGTATTCCCGAAGTCGACGCGGATTTCGTGAATGAGAGCGCCGGCATCGTAGTCGGCAGCCCGACGTATGCCGCGGGGCTGACCCCGGACCTGTACGACTGGCTGATGCGGGACAGCATGCCGCTGATCCGGCCGGCCGGGAAACTGGGCGGCGCTTTTGCGACGGGGCAGTATATTCACGGCGGAGAGGACCTGACGATCCAGTTCCTGCTGACGCATCTGCTGGTGCGGGGCATGATGGTGTATTCCGGGGGCAATGCCTTCGGGCACCCGGTCGTGCACATCGGCCCGGTGGCGATCAGCCCGGATAAGGAGGGCTTCCGCGAGCTGTTCGAGATCTACGGCGAACGTTTCGCGGCGCAGGCGAAGAAGATCATAGAGTGAGCGGGCCGATGAAAGAGCGGATCGATCTGCATTGTCATTATCTGCCTCCGGCGTACTACGAACTGCTGCGCCGCAGGGATATCCGGATCCTGGACGGCGGCATGAAGATCCCGGACTGGACCCCGGAGATTCAGCTGGAGAACAT
Organism: Lachnospiraceae bacterium; assembly: GCA_017513125.1. Classification (GTDB taxonomy): domain Bacteria; phylum Bacillota; class Clostridia; order Lachnospirales; family Lachnospiraceae; genus RGIG5636. The sequence goes on from JAFWDI010000025.1 coordinate 50,086, forward strand.
GGAGAGGCTCGCGGTGAAGTATGCCTGCCTGTCCGTCTCCTCGCCGCACCTGCACCTGGGCGATCCTGTCGAGGCGGCGGAGACGGCCCGGGCGTGCAATGAATACGGCGCTCAGCTGATGCACGTGTATCCGGAGCGGTTCGGGGCGATGGCGAGTCTGCCTCTGCCCGAGACAGAAGCGTCCGTCCGTGAGATCCGATACTGTACGGAGCGGCGGCTGACCGGATTCGCACTGATGACGAACTCCCGCGGCGTGTATCTGGGCGACCCTCGTCTGGACCCGGTGATGGAAGAGCTGGACCGTGCAAATGCGCTCGTCAGTATCCACCCGACGGCCCCGGGCGCGGTCCCGGAAGGCTGCTGTGACACGATGCCGCTGCCTTTCATGGAATTCTTTTTCGATACCAGCCGGACGATCGTGAACATGATTCTGCACCGGATCTTTCAGCGATATCCGAACATCCGGTTCATCGTTCCTCACGCCGGCGCGTTTCTGCCGATCCTGGAGGATCGCCTCTCGGGGATTCCGCAGATCTTTCCGGAGATGGCGGACGTGGATTTTTCGGGCAGCCTGGCGGGACTGTACTATGACCTGGCGGGCGTCGTTATGCCGAAGCAGTTCGGGAACCTGAAGAAGGTCACCGCTCCCGGTCATCTGGTGTACGGGAGCGACGGAACGTTTTCGCCGCCGCCGCTGAGCCTGCGGCTGGCGGAGGAGATGGATGCCGGGCTGACGGAAGAGGAGGCGCGGCTGATCTATCTGGACAATCCCGGGAGACTGCTCGGGAAAATGTTTTAAAATGAAGCATAAAAAAGGGACCGCACGGTGCGGTCCCTTTTCATAATGTCCGAAATGTTCCGGTTCGTATGCTTCCGGCAAATGCGCCGCCGGGCGCGCCGGATCACTGCAGTTCCGGACTCAGCGGCATTTCCCACTCGGTCAGGTCCGTGTGGAGCAGGTGATGCGACCTGCGGCCCAGAGGCTTTTCCAGGTACTCGCTGTACAGCGCCTGAACGTCGGGGTTCTCATGCGAGAAGCGGAGAGCACTGTTCTTATCCAGGTTCCAGAGAACATTTCCGCGGGTGTCGGCCAGCTCGGCGCCGTCATGGATGGGCTGTCCGCCGCCGCCCGAGCATCCGCCGGGGCAGGCCATGATCTCGACGAAGTCGTACCTGACCTCGCCGCTCTTCACGGCTTCCATCAGCGCGCGGGTGTTCCCCAGGCCGCTGGCGACCGCCACACGGACGGTTCCGGCGCCCGGCACCTCGAAGGCCGCTTCCTTCCAGCCCTTCATGCCGCGGACCGCGGTGAAGGCGTCTGCGGGCGGGTTCTCGCCGGTGACCAGGTAGTAGGCGCTGCGCAGTGCCGCGTCCATCACGCCGCCGGTCGCGCCGAAGATCACGGCCGCGCCGGTGCCGCTGCCCAGAGGCGAGTCGAAAGGCTCGTCCTTCAGATCCCACACGTTCACGTGATACATCTTCAGGAGCCGTCCCAGCTCGCGGGTGGTGATCACGACGTCCACGTCCGGATCGCCGCAGGCGTCTTTCAGGTTCGGAATGTCCGCCTCGGCCTTTTTCGCGGTGCAGGGCATGACGGAGATGACGCGCATCTTATGCGGATCCACGCCGATCTTCTCCGCGAAGTAGCTCTTCGCGACCGCGCCGAACATGGCCTGAGGGGACTTCGCGGTGGACAGGTTCGTCGTGTACTCGGGGTACTGCGATTTCACGAAGCGCACCCAGCCGGGGCAGCAGGACGTGAACATCGGCCAGTTATACTGATCCCGGTGCGTGAAGCGCTCCACGAACTCGCTGCCTTCTTCCATGATGGTCAGGTCCGCGGTGAAGTTCGTGTCGAACACGTAGTTGAAGCCCAGCGCGCGCAGAGCCGCGGCCATCTTTCCGACGGTCGCCTGCTCGCGGGAAAGCCCGAGCTGCTCCGCCCAGGCGGTACGCACGGCGGGCGCGACCTGCACGACGGTGGTGATCGCCGGATCGTCCAGCGCCGCGCTCACTTTTTCGGTGTCGTCGCGGATCGTGAGCGCTCCGGTCGGGCAGTGCGTGATGCACTGGCCGCACAGCGCGCAGTCGGCCTCGGTAAAGACGCGGTTCAGGCGCACGCCCACTGTGGTGCGGGATCCGCTGCCCTTCACGTCCCAGACCTTCAGCGTCTGGATGTTGTCGCAGACCTGAACGCAGCGCATGCACTTGATGCACTTGCTTTCCTTCCGGATCAGGTAGCTGTTCTCGGGCCACTCGTTCTTCGGAACGTCCTTCGGGTAGGGGTTGTCAATGATGTTCAGCTCCGAGGACAGATCCTGAAGGCTGCAGTTTCCGGAGCGCACGCAGGTGGTGCAGTCGCCGTCGTGCTGGGAGAGGATCATCTTCAGGTTCAGCTCGCGGGCGGATCTGGCCCGGCGGGAATTCGTGAAGACGACCATGCCCTCGGACACCTTCTCGGTGCACGCGGTGACCAGTCTCTCGAAGTTCTCCACTTCCACGACACAGATGCGGCAGGCGGAGATCTCATTGATATCTTTCAGGTAGCAGAGGGTCGGGATGCGGATCCCGATGGACGCCGCGGCCTCGAGGATGGTGGTTCCCTCGGGGACGATGGCTTCCCGTCCGTCGATCATCAGTTTTACCATTTCGTCTCCCTCCCTCCTCTGAAGCAGCCGAAGCCGAAGTAGTCGCAGTGCAGGCAGCGCGAAGATTCCAGACGCGCCTGCAGCGTGGTCATATCATGTTCGATGGCGTCGAAGTCTTTTCTTCTCTCGCCGGACTCGCGCTCGTCGAGGGTCACGCGGCCGCGCTGGACCACGCTGTTGATCTTCGGGTCGGGCAGGACCACGTCCACGGAGATCTCGTGCCGGAAGCCCAGAAACTCGTCGATGTTCGCCGCGGCTACCTTTCCGGCCGCGATCGCGCGGATGGCGGTGGCGGGACCGGTCACGCAGTCGCCGCCGGCGAAGATCTTCTCGTCACCGACCGTGGTGTCGTCGTCGGCATTGATCGAACCGCGCTTCACGGTGATGCCGGATTCCTCGAAGTGCCGGGACTCGATGCCCTGGCCGACGGCCACGATCACGATGTCCGCGGGAACGCGCAGCATGGGCATATCCGAAGGAACGGGAGAGGGGCGGCCGCCTCTGTCGTAGGCGCCGGAGACCTGCGGCTTCACCCACAGGGCCGCGGCGTTTCCGTCTTCGTCCGCCTCGATGCGGACGGGCGCCATCATGGTCAGGAATTCCACACCCTCGGCCATCGCGCCTTCGACTTCCTCAGGAAGCGCCGTCATATCGACCTGGCGGCGGCGGTACACGCAGGTGACCTTCTCCGCGCCGAGGCGGATCGCCGAGCGGTTCACGTCCATCGCGACGTTTCCACCGCCGATCACGACGACTTTCTTTCCGGTGAAATCGGGCATCTGGTCGTCACCGATGCCGCGGAGCATCTCCACGGCGGAGATGACGTGGTTGCTGTCCTCGCCGGCAATGCCCGCCTTCCGGTCGGTCTGTGCGCCGATCGCGATATACACCGCATCGTAATCGACCTTCAGCTGTTCGACGGTGATGTCTTTTCCGATGTCGACCCCTGTGCGCGCGTCGATTCCGGTGGACAGGATCGAGGCAATCTCTTCATTCAGTTTTTCGCGCGGGAAACGGTAGCTCGGGATGCCGTAGCGGAGCATGCCGCCCAGCTGTCTGCGCTTCTCGAAGACGGTCACGGAGTGGCCCATCAGGCGCAGGTAATACGCCGCGGACAGACCGCTGGGGCCGCCGCCGATAATGGCCACTTTCTTCCCGGTGTCCTCCGCGCAGGGCGGGTTCGGGACGTTCCCGGCCTGGTTCACCGCGAACTTCTTCAGACCCCGGATGTTGATGGGGTCGTCGATCATGCTGCGGCGGCACCGGCTCTCGCACGGATGCTCGCAGATGTACGCGCAGGCGGTCGGGAAGGGATTGTCCTTGCGGATCAGGCGCACGGCGTCGGCCGGCCGTCCATCGGCGATCAGGGAGATGTAGCCGGGGACGTCCACGCCTGCCGGGCAGAGCGTGATGCAGGGAACGGAGTTGCGGTGGGACGCCAGACACTGGTGGTGCAGGATGTGCTCCCGGAAATCGTCTTCAAAACCGGCCATGCCGTTCAGTACGAGCGTGGCGGCATTAAAACCGATGGCGCAGTCCGCGCTGTCGACGATGTTCCGCGCAGTGGCTTTGATCTGGTCCAGGGTCTCCATCGTGGCTTCACCGTCCAGGACCTGCTCCAGCAGGGACGAAAGCTGCCCCAGACCGATGCGGCAGGGGGTGCATTTTCCGCAGGACTGTGCGTGGCAGAGGTTCAGGAAGCTGAGTGTGATGTCGATGGGGCAGAGGCCGGAAGGACTGGCGGCAATGCGCCGTTCCATGCCGGCATACATGTTGTCCACGAGTTCCTGAGCCTGACTTCGGGTTCTGATTTTAAGTCTGCTCATAGTTAATCCTCGATCCTCGGTGTATTATAATTAATGAAAATTATAATAAACAACAAACCATAGTTAAAAATATATAATCGGAAGGGCAATGTCAACGTTGCGGAATGTATAATATCAGGTGCAAAATCGGGAGATTTTACAGAATAACTGAAAGGCCGGTCCGGGGGCAAACTTGTGCCCGACCTTTTCCATGTCTGTTGCTGCTCTCAGCAATGAAGAGGACTGAGAGCAGCCGACTCATTCAGCCGGGTCAGGCGCGTTCCGCGCTTGACTGATCTTACCATCTCACTGACGTTCGACGGTAAGCCTCATGAGCCGCCTTCAAATAGTCACAGATATGAAACGGGGCATCCACGAACCGGTTCGCGTCTCAGTCAAGACGCGGACTGAGCGGCGCAACATCCGTCTCGCAGATGCTCCGCATCCGCTCGATGTATGTTGCGCCTTCACATTATCCTCAGAAACAGAAGTCCCGGGCACTCATGCAAGCATGGCGCCCGGGACCGTTCTGTTTCTTCGTCTAACGCTCAGTCCGCTCATCATTCATATTCGGCTAGGATATTCAAAACTTAACTTTATTTGTTTAAGGTTATGCTGTTGCGACGATGTTTTTTACCCCAACAATATGCATTGTTCCTCGCTTCAAATGCTTTTAGTATCAAAATAGTATCATGATTTCTGCTTGCTTTCCATATGCGATTTCATGCAATGAAGGAATCTTTTAAACTCGACTGTAGCATTTAGAGGATAAAGCATTCCGTAAGACATGCGATAATCCCAAGCGACAGGAAGCGCGGTGAGAGAAGGATAATTGCTTACATGACCATCATAGGAGATGGTCACACAGTCTTCGTTTGCGGTCATAATAAACGAGTCCAAAAAATCTCCTTGGCCATCCTTACTCCATTGGATTTTACATCCCAATCCGCTTATAAAATCATAAAAAGCTTTTGATGCGCCTTCTTCCAAATCAGGAACTATCATGATCTTATCTTTAACCCCATATTCTTTCTTACCCTATTCCGCTTTCAAAATGGCTCTATCATATTAATATGATGATATATCTATAAAATTAAAGCCAGACAGATATTATCTGGCACAACAATCGTACTATTTCCTTATAACGTATAGAGCTTGTTCGTAATCATCCTTATGTACAAATATCTTGTATTCATATGCATAATCGTAATTAATCCCAGGAATCCCTCTGGTTCTTTTGTCTGTGACATAGGACGAGCTGACCAGATTACGGGTTCTGCAAATATAATTGATTCCTGCAACATCGAGAGTGCATCTGGCTTCATTGAATCTATTCAGGTCAAATGTGATTAGAACCTCTCGGCGATTGAATACATTTATAAACACTGGCTTATCTCCTTTCTCTCCATTCCAGGCCCTTATCAAAAAATATCTTATAAATGTTCATATCATGATTTCCAGTTGCTATCCATATGTTTCTTTGCGCACTGGATAAACCGTTTGAACCCAATCGATGCCTTTTTTGGATAAAGCAGTCCGAACGGTATCGCAACCCCAAACTCAGCCGGTATCGCAGCCAGGGAAGGATATTGCAGCACATGTCCCGGATACGAAACCGTAATATCATCCTCTGTTGCAGTCATACTGAATTCATTTAAGAAGTCTTCCCTGCCACCTTGATACAGTGATGGATTGCATCCGAGTTGTTTGAGCCGATCCAGAAACGTTGGAGTTATGGTATCGTTCAAAAATGGTACGATTACGTTCTTTCCTGCCAAATCATCCTTTCTTAGAAACGGCTTTTTCGCTATCGGTGCTCCTTGTAGTGCTACTGCACATACATCATGTGTACCAAACGGTTCAAATACCATATGTTTTAGAAAAAGATCCGGTGGAGCAACTGCATGGATACAGTCGACGCCGCTTCCCAGCATTTCTGAGAGCTCACGAAAACCGTTCCAGGAGGCCTCCTTTTTTACAATCTGAATACGAAATTCCGGATATTGTTTTATGAAAGAACCCCAAAAACCACGCGTCAGCTCATCTGGCTCCGAAAAAGTGTACCCAATCGTTATGACTGTGTATGGCCGTTCCTTCAGCCTGGCTTTTGACATGACGTCATCGCAATGTTTTATGATCCGTTTTCCTTCTTTCAGGATGGTTTCTCCGGCAGGAGTGAGCCGAATTCCGTGATTCGTTCGCACGAACAGTTTTGCTCCGACTTGTGTTTCGAATGCATCGATCTGTTTCATGACCGCTACTGAACTGATAAAGAGGACCTTTGACGCAGCTGTAAACGATCCTAGTTCTGCAACGGTTACAAATGTTTGAAGGCGTGGATCATACATAGTTCGTATCTCTTGCATTAATCAAAAAACTAAACTGGCGATAACCTTTAGTTAATTCCATGTAAACATATTTATTGTTCTGAGTCAAGTTATAATGCCCTATAATGAAAACAGAATAAAGAGGCATCTGAAGCAAGGAGTGGATTATACATGATTTTGTAACCTTCCATTTGTCTTCAAGATGGACCGGAAACGTGGTGAGGAATAACAACGTCTGGAGTTTTGATGTGATGACACAGTATTAAGAGTGGAGACCTGATATGAAATCCAGAAATAACAGAAAAAATCCGAGAACTTCGGTGCGAAAAACCACGGAATTAGCAGAAGAAAACCTATTGGAAGCTGAAGATATAGATTATCCGTCCAAAGGTGATTGCACGGTTCCAAACATTCTTGATGTTGAAAAAGGCAAGATCAAAGGGATGTCTGCATTTGTCGCAATAATCGTATGGATGGCATTACCGCTGGTATTTTTGTTTGTTCCATACATTTTTATGTTAAATCACCATCAAGTGTTCATGGTGGTGGCGATCATTTATTATGTTCTTATGGGGGCGTGGGCAGGCAGTGTGAACGCCGAAGTAAAATGACCCAGTAACGCCGGTGAAAATTGACCTATCACTTCCGCCTGCCTACCATGACCTCATGGGAGGTGGCCCGGATGCTAAAGTATAGGACAATCCGCATGATCAAACAAAAAGCAGCAG
>JAFWDI010000026.1 GCA_017513125.1 Lachnospiraceae bacterium
AGTTACGGATGACGGCGAGGGTGCGCTGACTGCCGAGGTCTCCTATGCGAACGGCCAGCCGGTGTTCTCGAACATCTACGTACCGCCGATCGTCCCGACCGGCGACAGCACGAACGCGATCGTGTACGTGGCCATCGCGCTAGCGGCCGCAGCGGTCTGCCTGGGATCGCTGATCGCGCGGAAGAGAGCGCGCTGAGCGGAAGGGACCGCGGAGAATAAAAAGCGGATCTGACAGGTAAAGCAGATCCCGCGCAGCGGAAACGCTGAGCAGCACAAAACCGAAGACCTTCCCTGCGGGTGACCGCCGGGAAGGTCTTTTGCATCTTCGGGAATCGCGGTATACTGAAGCCGGAGCATGAAAATGCGAATCTGCATCGGCATAATTGATGATCTCAGAGGAGGAGAACATGATCGGACTCGGCATTGACACCGGCGGAACCTACACGGATGCCGTCATCTATGACATGGAAAAAGGCGAGATCCTCGCGAGCGGAAAGACGCTTACGTCGAAGGGTGACCTGAAGGTGGGCATTAAAAACACGCTCATGGAACTGCCCGAGGACCTGATGCGTAAGTGCGGGATGATCGCGCTGTCGACCACGCTGGCGACGAACGCCGCCGTGGAGGGCCGCGGCGGAAAGGGAAAGCTGATCCTTCTGGGCGCGAGCAAGAGCATTTTCCATCAGAATTATCAGAAGTACGGATTTGACAATGTCGACGACGTCTACATCGCGGACTGCGGCATTAAAATGAACCCGGCCGAGACCCGCGAGCCTGACTGGGACGCATTCGAGGCGGATATGAGGACGTTCCTTGCGGACTGTGAGTGTGCGGCGGTCTGCCAGCTGCACGCGAAGCGGAATAACAGTCAGCAGGAGCGGAAGGCTGCGGAGATCATCGAGAAGGTCGGCGTCCCGGTGATCCGCTCGAGCGAGCTGTTCCAGGATCCCGATATGTATCAGCGCGGCGCGGGAGCGCTGCTGAACGCGCGGCTGATCCCTGTGATCTACTCGTTCATGGGCGCGATCCGCGAGGTGTTTGCAGGTTACGGCATGGAGGACGTTCCGCGCGTCATCGTGCGCAGCGAAGGCACGCTGATGACCGAGGAGTTCGCGCTGAAGCGGCCGGTCGAGACGCTGCTGTGCGGTCCTGCGGCCAGTACGCTGGGCGCCATGGCGCTGGCGAAGCAGACGGACGCGGTCATCGTCGATATCGGCGGTACCACCACAGACGTGTCGATCGTGCGCGACGGTGTTCCGAAACGCGCGGACGACGGCATTTTCATCGGAGACTGGAAGACCTTCGTGAAGGGCCTTTACGTCGACACGTTCGGACTGGGCGGCGACTCGGGCATCCATTACGATTTCGCGGGAAAGCTGGTCCTGGAGGATCACCGGATCGTGCCGCTGTCGTCGGTGGCGGTGTATTTCCCTTACATAACCGAAGAACTGAAGGAGCTGGCGGAAAGCGGAAAGAAGCACACGCGATTCCTGCATGAGTACTATTTCCTGATTCAGGACCGCACCGAGGCCGTCGACTTCTATAAGCTGACGCCGCATGAGCAGAGAGTCGTCGAAGTGCTGTCGCCCGGCCCCATGAATATGGTGCGGCTCGCGGAGACGCTGAACGTTTCGCTCTATGACCTGGGCCTCGACCGTCTGGAGAAGCTCGGCGTCGTACAGCGCAGCGGCCTGACGCCTACGGACATCATGCATGTGAAGGGCGATTTCAACTCGTTCGACTCGGACGCGGCGCGCTATGCCGCGGAGTTCGTCGCGCACAGCACCGACCACGAGAGCGTCGAGCAGATGGCGGACGAGATCTACGAGATGATCGTGAAGAAGCTTTATGTGAATATCGCGCGGCTCATGATGACTTCGTCCTACCGCGAATTCGCGAATAAAAAGTTCGACGACCAGCTGAATAAGATGATCGAGCTCGCCTACGACGAGGCGCGTGTCGCGGCGGGGCTGTTCCCGAAGAAGGGCGACAACAAGCCGCCTTACGGCTTCTTCCGCCCGGCATTCCAGCTGGATGCGCCGCTGATCGGCGTCGGCGCGCCGACTTACATCTTCCTGGGCATGGTCGCGAAGCTGTTCGGGACTACGGCGATCATTCCGGAGTATGCGCACGTGGCGAACGCCGTGGGCGCGATCGTCGGAAAGGTCTCCGTGACCGAGGAAGTCGAGCTGGTCCCCGAGGACGGCGAAGACGGCGAGCAGATCTTCACGGTCACGAACCGCACCGAGACCCGGCAGTTCTCCGATTACGAGGAGGCTGCGGCATTCGCGCAGGAATCCGCGCTGAAGCAGGCTGAAGCCGCCGCCAGGGAGCAGGGCGCTTCGGGCGGCCTGAGCATTACGGAAGAGCGCGAGCGGGTCGAGGGAACGCTGCGGTACGGATCGTTCTGGATCAAGGAACTCTATCGCGCGACCGCGACCGGAAACGTCCGGATCTGAGGCGGAAGGATCTGAGACGGCAGGATAAGAGAAGAGACCGGCATGGGAGAGAACGGGCATAACCGACAGAAGAAGATCGCTGCGGTAAATGACTTTACCGGATTCGGCCGCTGTTCGCTGGCGGTGGCATTGCCCGTCATTTCGGTGATGGGCGTCCAGTGCTGCCCGCTGCCCACGTCGATCCTGTCGAACCACACGGGCTTTCCGAGCTTCTTTATCGACGACTACACGCGGAACATGCGTGCGTACATCGATGAGTGGCGGAAACTGAAACTGACGTTCGCGGGGATCTGCACCGGGTTCCTGGGATCGCCCGCGCAGGCGGAGATCGTGAAGGAGTTTATCGAGGAGTTCGGCGCCGGGAACGGGACTGCCGTGATCGTCGATCCGGTCATGGGCGACTACGGAAAGTATTACGCGACCTGCGGGCCGGAGCTGGCGCTGCAGATGCGCGAGCTCGTGAGGCGCGCGGATATCATCACGCCGAACATCACGGAGGCCTGCCTCCTCACGGACACGCCCTACCGGGCGCGCTGGAGCTTCCGCGAACTGGATATCCTGACGGAGAAGCTGCACGCGATGGGGCCGGAGAAGATCGTGATCACCGGGATCCCGCTGCGGACGTATCTGGGGAATTACTGTTCGGAGCGGAAAACGGCAGGAGCCGCGGGACCGGCCGAAAAGCACATGTTCCGCACATTGAAGATCGGAAACTCGCGCTCGGGCACCGGAGACATCTTCGCGGCGGTCATCGCCGCCGACGCTGTGAACGGCGTCGATTTCCGCGTGTCGGTGCGGAAAGCTTCGCGGTTCGTGAAGGCCTGCATCACACGCTCGATCGAGCGGGACATTCCGCTGACGGACGGCGTGTGCTTCGAGGAACTGCTGCACCTTCTGCGGTAGACGCCGCGGAGCCGAAAGGGAGAAGAGCATGTCCAAAGGCATGGAGATACTGTATAAAGTACATAACGGGCTCTATGTGAACCTGACGAACCGCTGTCCCTGCGCCTGCACGTTCTGTCTGCGGCAGACCAGGGAGACCGTGGGCGAGTCCACGAGCCTCTGGCTGGAGCGGGAGCCGTCCGCGGAGGAGGTCATCGCCGCGTTTGACGCGTGGGATATGGAGTCGTTCGACGAACTGGTGTTCTGCGGGTTCGGTGAGCCGACCGAAGCCCTGCCCGTGCTGCTCGAGACCGCACGTTACGCGAAAGCGCATTTCGGGATCCCGGTCCGCGTGAATACGAACGGGCTCGGAAACCTCATCTGGGGCCGCGACATCACGCCGGAACTGGAAGGCGCGGTCGATCGCGTGTCGATCAGCCTGAACACGCCGGACCCGGAGGCGTATCTCGCCCTCGTGCGCCCGAAGTTCGGGGCGGGGTCGTTCGAAGCCCTGCTGGATTTCGCGCGGCGCGCGGCCGCGCATGTGCCTGAGGTGACGCTCACGACCGTCGAGACGACGATCTCGCGCGAAGAGGAGCGCCGCTGCAGACAGATCTGCCGGGAGCTCGGCGTGAATTACCGCATCCGTGCCTGGGAGGGCGGAAACTGACCCTGAACGGCCGGAAACGACGAAAATCGAGACGAAACAGCGTATTTTTAAACTTGCGCGCCGTAAAAAATATCGCGGCGCGCATCTTTTTTTTCGTCAGAATCGGGAGGGAAATGCCGGCTGTACACAACATCTGGTGATCCGTCCGGAGCGCGACCACAATGCTTGCCCCGACTGCGGCCGCAGGGCGCCGGAGCAGCCCGCAGGCGGGCCGTCCGGGGCGAAATCTTCTTGAATTACTATAATTTTTCGTGTATAGTGACGATAATACATTTCTTTTAACGTAGAGGTGTAGAAGAATGGTGCGTGGGCTCGTGCCCGTCGCGAATATTCAGTATTAGAGGAGGAAAAGGGAAATGAAATTGAGAAAGATCCTGGCTCTGGGACTGGCTGCATGCATGATGATCGGCGTTCTGGCCGGCTGCGGCGGTTCTTCGAACGGCGGAAACGACGCTCCCGCCCCTGCCGAGACCGAGGCTGCGGCTCCCGAGACCGAGGCTGCCGGCGGCGAAGCGGCTGCCCCTCTGTATGAGCAGGCTGCGGGCCAGACCTATGTGGTCGGCACCGACACCACCTTCGCTCCGTTCGAGTTCGAGGATGATAACGGCGAGTTCACCGGTATCGACATCCGCCTGCTCGAGGCGATCGCGGACGAGATGGGATTCACCGTGGAGTGGCAGATCCTGGGCTTCTCCGCGTCCGTCGCGGCTCTGGAGGCTGAGCAGGTCGACGCGGTCATGGCCGGTATGTCCATCACCGAGGAGCGCATGCAGAAGTACGACTTCTCCGACAGCTACTATGACGCGAACATCGGCGTGGCCGTGTCTGCGGATTCCGACATTACGGATCTGGAAGGCCTGCGCGGAGCGACCGTCGTCGTGAAGAACGGCACGACCTCCATGCAGTATGCCGAGCTGATCGCTCCCGATTATGACATGAACCTGCTCTATGTCGATGAGTCTTCCGTGATGTATCAGTATGTCGAGTCCGGACAGGCTGCCGCCTGCTTCGACGACTATCCCATCATGCAGTACGAGATCGCGCGCGGAAACATCAGCCTTCAGATCATTTCCCAGACCGAGGGCGAGTTCGTGTATCCGACCGCTCTGGCCGTGCTGAAGGGGAACTATCCCGAGCTGGTCGCTGCGTTTAATGAGGGTCTGGCCCGCCTGCAGGCGGACGGCACCTACGATGCCATCCTGGCTGACTACTTCGGATAATTATTTGTTTTAAGCATTGACGGTGGCAGGCCTTCACCGGCCTGCCGCTGATTCGCGGCCCCCTTTTCCGGGCCGCTTTGCGGCTGTCTGAAAGCCGCTTGCCGTGTTTCCGGCGGTTTCCGGGAGCCCGGCGTGACTTCATGTTTTACAGGGGGTACTGATTTGAACATACTGGTAAAGATCTGTACACTGTTCGTGACGCATTTCTGGACGTTCCTCGCGGCGTTCGGAATGACCGTGCGCGTGACTGTGCTGTCGCTGATCTTCGCCACGATCATCGGCATTGTCGTAGCGCTGATCCGTCTGGTCGGCCCGAAACCGCTGAAGGCGGTCGGAAACGTCTACATCAGCATCATCCGCGGCACGCCTCTGATGGTGCAGATCCTGTTCATCTACTTCGGTATTCCCTCGGCGCTGCATGTGCACCTGACGCTGTTCGCGGCATCGGTCCTGACCATGAGCTTAAACGGCGGCGCGTACATGGCCGAGATCATCCGCGGCGGCATCGAGGCGGTCGATAAAGGCCAGATGGAGGCCTCTCGAAGCCTGGGCCTGTCGTACGGCCAGACCATGCGGCTGGTCATCCTGCCGCAGGCGCTGCGCATGATGCTGCCTTCGATCATTAACCAGTTCATCGTCACCCTGAAAGATACGTCGCTGCTGTCGGCCATCGGCCTGCGCGAGCTGACCCAGAACACGAAGATCATCGTCGCTAACAATATGGAGGCATTGACCATGTACTTCATCTGCGGCGTCTGGTACTGGGTCGTCATCTTCATCCTGACCAGAGTCTCGAGATTGGTCGAAAAGAGGACGCAATATGGCAGATAAAGTGATCAATAAAGAGAATAAGAAGATCGTCGTCGAACACCTGAAGAAGAGCTTCGGCCATCTGGAAGTCCTGAAAGACATCAACTGCGAGATCGACGAGGGCGAAGTGGTCGTGGTCATCGGGCCGTCGGGTTCCGGAAAGTCCACATTCCTGCGCTGCATCAACCGTCTGGAAGAGATCACCGGCGGCCACGTGTATGTGGACGGCACGGACATGGCGGATCCGAAGACGGACCTGAACAAGGTCCGCCGGCACATCGGCATGGTGTTCCAGCACTTTAACCTTTTCCCGCATAAGACAGTGAAGGAAAATGTCATGATGGCCCCGGTCGAGCTGAAGATCATGACGAAGGAAGAGGCAGCGGCCACCGCGGACCGGCTGCTGGCGCGCGTCGGCATGCAGGATAAGACGGACGCCTATCCGTCGCAGCTTTCCGGCGGCCAGAAGCAGCGCGTGGCGATCGCCCGCGCGCTCGCGATGAACCCGGACATCATGCTGTTCGACGAACCGACGTCGGCGCTCGACCCGGAGATGGTCGGCGAGGTCCTCGAGGTCATGAAAACGCTGGCCTCGCAGGGCATGACCATGGTGGTCGTCACGCATGAGATGGGCTTCGCCCGCGAGGTCGGAGACCGCCTGCTGTTCATGGATGAAGGCTACATCATCGAGGAGGGCGACCCGGTCGAGGTGCTCGCGCATCCGAAGGAAGAGCGGACGATCAGCTTCCTGAGCAAAGTCCTTTAAGAAACGACAGATGAGCCCCGGGAGTAACGCTCCCGGGGTTTTTTTAAGGAGAAGACCATGCTTCCCGAACTCACCATTGACCTGAAGATCATCGAGGACAATACTCGCGAGCTCGTGCGTCTCTGCGCGGAGCGCGGCATCGGGATCACCGGCGTGACGAAGGTGTTCCGCGGCGACCCGGAGATCGCGCGCGCGTTCCTGGCGGGCGGCGTGAAGAGTCTGGGCGACTCGCGCACGGAGAACCTGGAGCGGATGGCCGCGGCCGGCATAGACGCCGAGAAGTGGCTGATCCGCATGCCGCAGATCAGCCGGGCGGAAGAGTGCGTGCGCGCGGCGGACGTCTCGCTGAACTCCGAGGAGGAGACGCTCCGCGCGCTGAGCGGCGCGTGGCTGCGCCTGAAGGCCGAAGATCCGGCATTCGCGGACCGCGGTCCCCACGGAGTCGTCCTGATGTACGATCTGGGCGATCTGCGCGAGGGCTGGGTCGACCGGGACAGCCTGGCGCGCGCCGCGGAGCTCGTGCGGAGCCTCCCCGGGCTGGAACTGAAGGGCGTGGGGACGAACCTCACCTGTTTTAATTTCGTGCACCCCGACACGGAAAAGCTCACACTGCTCGCCGACGCGGCCCGGAGCCTGGGGGCGGACACGTACGTGAGCGGGGGCAATTCCGCGACGCTCGACCTGATGCTGCGCGGGGGGATACCGGCCGGCGTGAACATGCTGCGGCTGGGCGAATCCCTGCTGTTCGGCCGTGAGCGCGCGCACTACGCGTACCTACCCGGGACCCGGAACGACGCGTTCATCCTGCGCGCGGAGATCGTCGAACTGAAGGAAAAGCCGAGCATGCCCTGGGGCGAGTTCGGCGTCGACAGCTACGGCCGCGCCCCGGAACATCACGACCGAGGCATCCGCCGCCGGGCGATCTGCGCCCTGGGCCGGCAGGACGCGGACTTCGAGACGCTCTGGACGGTCGATCCGGGCGTGGAGATCCTCGGCGCTTCGAGCGACCACCTGATGCTGGATGTGACGGACGCGGAGCGGGACTACCGCATGGGTGACGCCGTGGAGCTGCGCTGCGGCTACTACGCGCTGCTGCGCGCGTATAATTCCGAATATGTGGCGAAACGTTTCGTGCGATGAACGCGGCCGCCGCGGCTGCGGGAGGCATAGATCGGGCGGCGGGCATATTGCCCTAAAGATCGTGCAAATATCAAAGAAAAAAGGTCAGGTTTTTCGTAAAAAGCAATGTACGAAAAGCCTGATTTTTGTTAGTATATGGATATGTTTCTAAAGTGTTTCCGAACAGCCGGATGAGCGGCGGGAAAGGCTGCCGCCGACACTTCGAAGGAGATCATAACATGAAACTGCTGGAAGAGCGTATACGGAAGGACGGCGTCATCCTGGATGGCGGGAACGTTCTGAAAGTAGACGCTTTTTTGAATCACCAGATGGACGTCGCGCTCTTCGGCGCGATGGCCGATGAGTGGAAGCGCCTGTTCGCGGACGAGAAGATCACGAAGATCCTTACGATCGAGGCTTCGGGCATCGGGATGGCCTGCATTGCCGCGGAGCGCTTCGGCGTGCCGGTGATCTTCGCGAAGAAGTCGAAGACGCGGAATCTTTCCGGCGAGTTCTACACGACGAAGGTCGAGTCGTTCACCCACGGAACCGTGAACGACGTGATCGTTTCGAAGCGGTTTCTGGGCCCGGAGGACCGCGTGCTGATCATTGACGACTTTCTCGCGAACGGCGCCGCCCTGGAGGGCCTGATCGACCTCGTGCATCAGGCGGGCGCGACGGTGGCGGGCGCGGGCATTGCCATCGAAAAGGCGTTCCAGCCCGGCGGCGGGCGCATCCGTGCCGCGGGCGTGCGCGTGGAGTCTCTCGCGCGCATCGCATCCATGACGGAAGACGGGATCACATTCTGTTAAGCCCCGTTTTTCAGATAGAAAGCTTTCATTTTTGACGAGGAGGAAAAGGAAAATGAAAAAGCGTATTTTAGCTCTCCTGCTGTCCTGTGCCATGGTCGTCGGCCTGGCTGCCTGCGGCGGCGGCTCGAGCGACAACGGCGGCGGCGCTGCGGATAACGGAAGCGCCCCTGCACCCGCGGCGGAAGACGCGGAGTCTGCCGGCGAGGCGGGTTCGACCGATCTGGCCGATCTGACCGTCGGTGCGATCTACATTAACGGTAAGAACGACACCGCCGGCTACACCTACCAGCACTCGAACGGCATCATTACGGCCATGCGTAATCTGGGCATGGACGTTGACAGCCAGCTGTACGTGGTCGACTACGTCGAGGAAGACTACGACGCGGTCTGCCAGGCCATCGACACGCTGGTCGGCGAGGGCTGCGACATTATCTTCGGTATCTCCTTCGGCTATCTGGATGCGTTTAACGATAAGGCCGCGGAGTATCCGGACGTGATCTTCTCGCACGGCACCGGCTATCTGTGCAATGACACGAACTTCAACAACTACTTCGGCCGCGCCTACCAGGCTCGTTACCTGGCCGGCATCGTGGCGGGCCTGAAGAGCCTTGAGGAAGGAAATAACAATATCGGCTACGTCGCCGCTTTCGGAACCGAGTATGCCGAGACCGCTTCCGGCATCAACGGCTTCGCGATGGGCGTCCGCGCGGTGAACCCCGACGCGACGATCTACGTGAAGGAGCTCGGCGCCTGGGGCGATGAGCCGAACGAGTACGCGTTCGCGGAAGAGCTGATCAACAGCTATAACTGCTGCGTGATCTCCCAGCACTGCGACTCCGCGCAGGCCATGATCGCGGCGGCTGACGCCGGCGTGTACGGCTGCGGCTATAACAGCGATATGACCGAGGATGCTCCGACCGCAGTCCTGACCAGCGCCGTGTGGCATTGGGATGTGTATTACCAGACTGCGATCGAGGCGGCGGCTGCCTGCGGCGGCGACGCTTCCCAGTTCGTGACCCAGATGGGCGGCCCCGCGTACTATGCGGGTCTGGCCGAGGGCTTCGTGGGCTATGCCCCTCTGAACGAGGCGATCGCTCCCGCGAATGCGCAGGCTTATCTGGATGCCGTTTCCGATCTGATCATCTCCGGCGAGTGGGATGTGTTCAGCGGCACGGCCCTGAGCTTCGAGGAGGCTGAGGACGGCACCGTGACCGTGGTCCAGACTCCTGCGGACCTCGTCGATAACGAGGGCAATGTCATCGTTGAGGCCGGCGGCCCCAGCGTGGAAGACAGCGTGATCACCGGAACCATGGACTGGTTCGTGGAAGGCGTCCAGGACGTCGCCGGCTGATCCGGTTCAGTCTGAACGAAAACGGACCCGGGACCCGGGCCGGGTCATTCCGGCCCGGGTCTTTTTCCCCGCAGAACGCGCATTTATCCCGCGCGGCCGGCCCTGCCCGGAACCGCAGCGCCGCGGGAACGGCCGCGAAAGACCGCGCGTCCTGTGAGGAAAGAGAGGAAACGTCCCGAAGAAGGGAGGGCCTATGTCTCAGGAATACGCCGTGGAGATGCACGGCATTTCGAAAGCATTCGGCAATAAGATCGCGAACAGCCAGGTGGAGCTCACCCTGAAGAGGGGCGAGATCCTTTCGCTGCTCGGCGAAAACGGTTCCGGAAAGACCACGCTCGTGAACATGCTCGCGGGCATCTATGCGCCGGATGCCGGCACCATTCTCATCGACGGAAAAGAAGTGGAGATCCGCTCGCCCGAAGACGCGAAGCGCCTCGGCGTCGGCATGGTCCATCAGCACTCGAAGCTGGTGGAAGCCTTCGACGCTGCGGACAATATCACGATCGGCACGGAAAAGGGCGCTCTTTTCCTGAAGAAGGACCGTTATAAGGAGATTCAGGAGATCGCAGACCGCTTCGGCTTCCGCATCGACCTCCGGAAAAAAGTCCATAACATGTCGGTCTCCGAGAAACAGACGCTGGAGATCATGAAGGTCCTTTACTACGGCGCGAAGATCATCATTCTGGACGAGCCCACCGCGGTGCTGACGGTCCAGGAGATCGCGAAGCTCTTCGACGTCCTCCGCCGCATGCGCGAGGAGGGCCACTCCATCATTATCATCACGCATAAGCTGAACGAAGTCATGGAGATCTCGGACCGCGTGGCCATCCTGCGGAAGGGCGAGTACATCACCACGGTGAACACCGCGGAGACGAACGAGCAGGAGCTGACCGAGTGGATGGTCGGTTCGAAGATCGACCTGAACATCGCGCACCCGGTCTCGGAGAAGACCGAGCCGCTGCTGGAGATCCGCGATCTGACGGTCCTGTCCGACGAGGGCAATGCCGCGATCGACGGCCTGAATTTCTACATCCGCGGCGGCGAGATCCTCGGCGTGGCGGGCATTGCGGGCTGCGGCCAGCGCGAGCTCTGCGAGGCCATCGCGGGTTTGCGGCCGGTACAGTCCGGAGCGATCGTGCATAAAGGAGAGAACATCGTCGGGAAGACCCCGAAGCAGATCCTGGAGAAGGGCATCGCGATGTCGTTCATCCCGGAGGACCGCCTGGGCATGGGCCTGGTCCCCTCAATGTCGATCGCCGAAAACATGATCCTGAAGACCTATAAGGACACGCCGGGCCTGTTCGTCGACATGAAGAAGGGCACGCAGGAGGCGGAAGAGGTCATCGAGAAGCTCGGCGTGGTCACGCAGGGCACGTTCGAGCCCGTCCGAAGGCTCTCGGGAGGAAACGTCCAGAAGGTGCTGCTGGGCCGCGAGATCAAGGGCGAGCCGAACGTGATCGTCACGGCGTACCCCGTGCGCGGCCTGGACATCAACTCCTCTTACCAGATCTACGACATTCTGAACCAGCAGAAGATGAAGGGCGTCGGCATCCTGTTCGTCGGCGAGGACCTCGACATCATGCTGGAGCTGTGCGATAAGATCATGGTCCTTTGCCACAGCAAGGTCATGGGCGTCGTGAACGCGAACCACACCACGAAGGAAGAGCTGGGTCTGATGATGACCGGCTCGCTCGACCTGACGGAGAAGGACGCGTCGAAGCCGTACGGCATCGCCCGCGACACACAGATCGACGAGGCGACGCTCGAAGCGGTCGAGGCCGCGAAGGACGTCCGTGAGGCGGAAGCCGCACTGGCGGAGGCGGAAGAGCAGGTCGCGGCGGCCAGAGAGGCCGCGGAGGCCGCCAGGGAAGCCGCGAAGGCGGCGGCGGAGGCCGCCCGCTCCGCGGAAAACGCGAAAGGAGGTGAGTGATCGTGCCGTTCCATGTGATCAAGCGTGACAGCTGCCCCCTGAGCAAAAAGATCCTTTACTACGTGATCGCGATCGTGATCGCGCTGCTGATCGGCGCCGCGATCCTGGCCGCGATCGGCGTGAATCCTCTGTCCTACTATTTCAACATGGCCACGATGGGCATGGTCGGAAACCGCATCGCCTATAAGGCGTTCGAGAACTACCTGAAGGTGTTCGTTCCGCTGGTGCTGACCTCGGTGGCGCTCTCGTTTGCGTTTAAGATGCGCTTCTGGAACATCGGCGGCGAGGGCCAGTTCATCATGGGATCGCTGGCCGCGGCGTTCGTCGCGTTCAAGTTCGGGCCCGTGCTGCCGCAGCCCCTGACCCTGCTGCTGATGTGCGTGGGCGCGGTCGTCGTCGCAGGCGTGTACGGCTGCTTCGTCGCGGCGCTGAAGGTGAAGTTCGGGACGAATGAGACGCTGCTGACGCTGATGTTAAACTACATCGCGCTGTACATTATCATCTATTTCGCGAATACCGCGGGCGACTGGAACATCTTCCTGAACCCGAACTCGGCCCGGACGACGTTCGGCAGTTTCGCGGAGTACGCGAGCTGGCCGGGTATTCCCATCGGGCGGTTCACACTGAACATCTGCGTGATCTTTACGATCATCATCTGCATCATCGCGCACATTTATCTGAAGCGGACGAAGCACGGCTACGAGATCGCGGTCGTCGGCGACTCGCCGAACTCCGCGCGCTACGCCGGCATGAACGTCGGAAAGATCATCGTGCGGACCGTGTTCCTGTCTGCCGCGCTGATCGGCCTGGCGGCCGCGTTCAAGGTCGGGACCGCGGGCATCCTGTCCACGGCCATAACGGGAAATGTCGGCTGGACCGGCGTCATCGTGGCCTGGCTCGCGAAGCTGTCCACGGGCGGCATCTTCATCGTCTCCGCGCTGATCAGTATCCTGAACTACGGATCGACGGTCGCGGCCTCGACGTTCGGCGCGGTCGACGCGAACTTCGCGAACATGCTGCAGGGCATGATCCTGTTCGCGGTGCTGGTCGCGGACTTCTTCTGCCGGTTCCGCCTGGTGCGGACGGAGAAGGCAGTCCCGGCAGCCGCGGCGGTGAAGGCCGATGCGCCGGAAGCGGCGGAGATCCCGGCGGCACCCGCGGAAGCGGAGATCCCGGCGGACGCAGCGGAAGCGGCCGCGCAGGCAGGAGAGGAGGTATCAAATGAACAGTAGTTTTATCCTGATCACATTCCTCCATAACATTATCGTCTATAACATCCCGCTGCTGTACGGTACGGTCGGCGAGATCATGGTCGAGAAGTCCGGCAGCCTGAACCTCGGCGTCGAGGGTACCATGGCCGTGGGCGCCATGTTCGGCTACATTGCCGGCTGCCGTGCGAACTCGTTCCTGGTCGGCCTGATCGTGGCATTTATCTCGGGAGCGCTGTGCGGCCTGATCTTCGCGGTGCTGACCGTGACCCTGCAGGCGAACCAGAACATCACCGGTCTGACGCTGACGACGTTCGGCCTCGGCGTGTTCTTCTTCGTCGGCAACGGCGTGAAAGCGGTCGAGTGGCCGGTGCTGCAGAATTTCGAGTCGATGGTGCGCGGCTTTGCGGACATCGAGATACCGGGACTCTCGCAGATCCCCGGGCTCGGACGGATCCTCTTCTCGCAGAACTCGATGGTGTATATGGGCATCATCATTGCCGTTCTGGTGTGGATCTACCTGCGCCACACGCGCGTCGGCCTGCGCACGCGGGCGATCGGCGAGAACCCCGCGGCGGCGGATTCGGTCGGCATCAACATCGTGCGGTATAAGTATCTGAACATCATGGTCGGCAGCGGCATCATGGGCCTCGGCGGGCTGTACATGGGCCTGAACCTGAACGGCTCGCTTTCCTCGACGGTCTGGACGAACGGCTACGGCTGGATCGCGGTCGCGCTGGTCATCTTCGCGAACTGGAGCCCGATCGTGGCGCTGCTGGGCACATTCATTTTCGGTTTCTTCAACACCCTGCAGGTCTCGGGCACTTCGCTCGCGGCCGCGTTCCCGGGGCTCCTGGGATGGCTGTCCCGGATCCCGACGCAGCTGTATCAGGCGCTGCCGTTCGTGATCACCGCGGTCGTGCTGATCGTGACCTCGATGAAGAAGTCAAAGAGTACCGGACAGCCTCAGGCGCTGGGACTGAATTATTTCCGCGAGGAGCGGTGATACTAACTTAGAAGGAAGGACGAATAATGAAAAAGTTTTTGATCGGAATCATTGCGGCCGCGATGACGGCGGCGCTTCTGGCGGGCTGCGGCTCGGGCGGAGCGTCCGGCGGCGGTGCGGAGACCGCCGCGCCTGCGGAGACGGCCGCACCTGCGGAGACGCCTGCACCCGAGACCCCGGCACCCGCGGAACCGGCTCCAGACGGCGGAGCGTCGATCGCCGCGAACGAGTTTACGTTCGACGGGCATGACGTCACGGTGGCCGTGGATATCAGCTGCGGCTGGGGCGTGGAATTCGGCGAGAATGCCACGTATATTTACGACGAGCCGAACGACGGGACGATCGAGGCGGCCGCTTTCGGCGTCTATCTGTCCCAGGAAGACTATGAGGGAGTCATCGCGGAGTACAGCGGGGACGAGAGCTTCTCGGAAGTCGGAGCTGGCGTGATGTTCACGCAGAGCGACGGGACGCAGTGCTTTGCGTTTGTCGTCGGCGAGGGCGTGAACTATGAGATCATGGTCGAGCCGGGCCATGACGCGGACGCGGTCTATAACCGTGTCAATGTCATGATGGCGGAGGTCGGCGCGGCGATCACGACGCCTTCCGCGGCCAGCGCCGTGCAGGGAGCCGGGGCGGCGGTCGCCACGAACCAGTTCATTTTCGACGATCAGCCGGTGATGGTCAGCGTGGATATCATCGGCGGCTGGAACGTCGAGTTCGGACAGAACGCCACGTATATCTATGACGGCCAGAACGACGGCGTGAGGGAAGCGGCCGGCTATGCGGTCCACCTGACCCAGGAAGAGTACGAGACGCTGATCGAGGAGAACCGCGAAAACGAGAGCTTCTCGGAAGTCGGAGCCGGCGTGATCTTCACGCAGGAGGACGGAACGACCTTCTTTGCGTTCGTGGTCGGCGAGAACATGAATTATGAGATCGTGGCGGCGCCGGGGATCGACGCGGACGAGGTGTTTAACCGGGTCAGTGTCTGGATGGCGGAGTGAGATATTTCTCAAACGAGCATTTTTCGGAGCGATAAACATGAACCAGATCGAACGCATCACACACTATGAAACGCTTCTGAACGAGGCGTCGGACGCGCTCGCCCTGCTCGGCGACGCCCTGGAGGGCTACCGCGCGGTGCAGGGGAAGATCCGCGAGCTCGACGCCTACTACGGCAGCGACGAGTGGCGGCAGGACTTCGAGGACGACGAGGCAGGGAAGCTGCCGGCGGATCTGCCGCGCGGCGTGCTGACCGAGGACGGCGTCTGGGACCTGCTGACGGACGAGCGGGAGCTGGCGGCGCTGATGAGCGAGTATGCGGCGGAGTTTATCCGCCGGGGGACGTCGGCCTGAGGCGGCGGCCGGGCAGTGCCGGCTCGGGAGCATTGTCTGAAAAACCGAAGTAAAAGAAACGCCGGTGCGCGATGCGCCGGCGTTTTCATATACGTTTTTGTGCGATCGGTCCGGACCGCAGTTCCCGCTCCCGCAGGCCGCTGCCGGATCAGTTATACCGCAGCGCGTCGATCGGCTTCATCTTCGCGGCCTTATTCGCGGGGTAGAGCCCGAACAGCACGCCGATGCCGATCGAGAACAGGATCGAGATCAAGGCGATCGACGGCGAGATCGAGTAGTGCACGCCGGAATCCAGCCCCATGTCGAGGAAGTCGGACATGCCGATCGTGCTGATGAGCTTCAGGGCGACGCCCGAGAACACGATGCCGATCAGGCAGCCCATCAGGCTGACCATCAGCGACTCGATCAGGAACTGCAGCATGATGGTCCCGCGCCCTGCGCCGATGGCCTTGCGGATGCCGATCTCGCGCGTCCGCTCGGTGACGGACACGAGCATGATGTTCATGATGCCGATGCCGCCGACCAGCAGAGAGATCGCGGCGATGCCGCCGAGCAGCAGCGAGAGCGTTGCGGTCACCTGCTGCATGGCCTCCGCGTATTCGGACTCGTTATAGAGCCAGAAATTCTCGGGGTTCTCCGGATCGTCGCCGAGGCGCTCCGCCAGCCGGATCTTCAGCGCCTCCTCGCAGGCGTCCATGTCGTCGTTCGCCGCGGAGACGTAGAACGAGCTGATGTTCCGGCCGACGTCGCTGATGCGCACCAGAGTCGAGTGCGGGATGTAGGCCATGTAGCTCGCGCCCCAGTAGCTCGCGATGGAGTTGTCGTTCTCGGACAGCACGCCGACGATCAGGAAGCGCTGGCCGTTCAGCTTGATGTATTCGCCGACGACGTTCGTGCGGCCCATGACTTCGGTCGCGAGGTCGTGGTTGATCACGCAGACGTAGGAGTGGTTGTCGACGTCCGGCGTCATCAGGAACCGTCCGGACTCGAGCTCCATGTTCTGCATCTGCGCGAGGCCCGCGGTCGTGCCGATGACCTGCGCGTTCTTCTGGGCGACGGCGCTCGAGGCGAGCGCGCCGGACTCGACGTAGGGGGCGACGGCCTCGATGGCTTCGTCCTCGGTCAGCTCGCGCAGGTCCTCGAGGCGGAAGCCCTCGTCGTAGATGTAGACGCTGATCTGGTTCGTGCCCAGGCCCGCGATCGTGTCGGTGATGGAGCTCGTGGCGCCGTTCACCAGGGAGACCAGCACGACCAGCGCGAACACGCCGATGATGATGCCGAGCATGGTCAGAAACGACCGCATCTTATGCGAGAGGATGGATTTGAGGGCCATCTTAAAGGATTGGAAGATCATTCGGACACCTCCTCTCCCGGCTCGTCCGCGAAGAGGTCGTCGACTTCTTCCGCGGGCAATGCTTCGGTGTCGGGCCATGCTTCGTCCGCCGGCATGGCCTCATCCGCCTGCGCGGCCTCCGCTTCTGCGTCGGGCAATGCCTCGCCTCCCAGTTCCTCGACGCGCCCGTCCATGATGCGGATCGCGCGCCCGGCCTGCGCCGCCACGTGCTCGTCGTGCGTGATCAGCACGATCGTGTGGCCCTGCGCGTTCAGCCGCCGGAACAGATCCATGATCTGCTGGCCGGTCTTCTGGTCCAGGTTGCCCGTCGGCTCGTCCGCTAGGAAGAGCGCGGGCTTCCCGGCCATGGCGCGGGCGATCGCGACGCGCTGCTGCTGGCCGCCGGACAGCTGGTTCGGCCGGTGGCGCCGGCGGTCGTAGAGGTCCACGTTCTCGAGAGCCTCCTTCACGCGTTCCTTCCGCTCCTTCGCGGGGACGCGCTGATAGATCAGCGGGAGCTCGACATTTTCCTCCGCGGTCAGGTCCGCGATCAGATTAAAACTCTGGAAAATAAAGCCGATCTTCCGGTTCCGGATCTTCGTGAGCTCGCGCTCGGAATATTTTTCGATGGGCTGGCCGTCGAGCAGGTACTCGCCCTCGTCTGCGGTGTCCAGACAGCCCATGATGTTCATGAGCGTGGACTTTCCGCTGCCGGAGGGGCCGACGATCGCGACGAACTCGCCCTCGCGGATGTGAAGCGAGGCCCGGTCGAGTGCGCGCAGCTCTTCGTCACCCATCTTATAGATTTTGGAAACGTCCTTAAAAACGATCATAAGTCAGTCCTTTGGTGCGGGTCATAGTGCGCGCCCGGCGTCAGCCGTAGAAGTAGAAATCGTCGTACTCGTCTCCGCCGATGCGGTAGTAGTAGACCGTGTCGCCCTCCTCGAGGCCGTCGACGATCTCGACGAGCGTTCCGTCGGAGACGCCGGTCGTGATCTCGGTCTCGCCGGTGAGGTTTCCGTCCTCGTCGACCGCGGTGTAGACGAAGGTCTGTTCGCCGTACTGCTGCAGCGCGAGCATCGGGATCGTGAGGACGTTTTCGGCGTTCGCCACGAAGATCTCTGCCGAGGCGCTCATGCCGATCAGCATGTCCTCGTCGCGGTCGAACGTGATCTCGACCGTGTACTTCGCGCTGCCGCCCTGCGAGGACGAAGTCTGCGACACGCGGGTCACGGTGCCTTCGAACGTGCGGTCCGCGAATGCGTCGAGCGTGATCGTGGCCTGCTGTCCCTCGTGGACCGAGAGGATGTCCGCCTCATCGACGCTCAGGGTGATCTTCGCGGTGTCGGGCTTCGCGATCGTGCAGACGACCGCGAGGGCATTCGTGTTCGCGGTCGAGGAAGGCAGGCCCGCGTCGCCGCCTCCGCCGTAGTCAATGCCGCCGCCTCCGCCGTAATCCGGGATCAGCCCGGAGATATCGTCCGGGCTGAGCGGCTGGGTTCCGGGCGCGATCGTCTCGGGCTCGGCGGGCTCGGTCGGAGCGTTCGCCGGAGCGGTCTTGTCAAAGACGCTCGTAATGGTCAGCTGCGTGCCGTCGTCGGAGATCTCATAGACCCATCCGGCGGGCATATTCGCGAAGACCAGTCCCTCGAACGTGTAGCCGGTCTTCGCGGTGAGGACCGAAGTCGCGGTGTAGGCCGTGTTCGGCTCGAAAGTCGGGTGCGAGGGATTCCAGGTGATCTCGCCGGTGTAATAGCGGGTCTCGGTGATCCGGTCCTGCGGGGTGTTCCCTGTCGCGGGCTGGGCAATGATAAACCGCCGGAAGTCTGTGATCTGCTGCAGCGGCGGATCCACGGGCGTGGGAGCCTGCGACTCCGTCTCGGGCTCGGACTGGGGTTCGGACTGGGGTTCGGTGCCGTCGCCGGAACCGCCGTCGCCGGAACCGTCGCCCTCTTCGAGCACCGTGAGCACGGCCACCTGAGAGATCTTCGCCGCTGCGGCAGTCTTTTCTCCGTAGATCATCATGCCGCCGTAGCCGAAGTCGGAGCCGCTGTAGGAGTCGCCGCCGTTATTCTGGTTATTATTCTGCGAGGTGGACGCGCTCCGGCTGATCTCCGCGCCGTCCTGGATATAGAGGTCATTGATCACGCCGTCGATCGAGGCGAGGATGTAGGGATCATCCTTCAGCGCCTGGATCTGCGTCCGCGTCTCGGCGAGCTCGTCCCGCTCCGCCTGCAGCTGCTCACGCTGGATCTGATTCAGTCCGCCCGCCCGCAGCTGGCTGTCGATCGCGGAAATGTTCGCGTCGACCGTGGTCAGGGCGCGGAGGATCGAGGTCATGTTCAGTTCGGCGATCCGGTCGCCGGCGCTCACGCGGTCGCCGGTCTCGACCAGCACGTGCTGGACGAGGATGCCGGAGGGCGCCGTGACATTGACCGTCTCGGCGACCGCCACGCTGCCGGTGCCGCTGACGACGCTGCGGATCGTGTCGGACATGACTTCCGCCATCTGCGCTCCGCCGTCCGCCATTTCGCCCCAGTCGTCCGGCATCATCTGATTCATGCGGTGATGGCGCACGCCCAGGAAGACCGCCGCGGCTGCGGCGATGATCACGACTGCCCAGAATGCTTTTCTGTGCAACAATCCCTTGAACTTTTCCATGTGATGTCTCCTTGGTATCAAGTGATGAAAACGTTCGCTGCCGGGCCCTGCGGGCACACGGCAGGTGTATGAACCGTCCTGTTTATACTAACACACCCCGGGCCGGCATGTTGTAAGCGTTTTTTAAACATATACTCACGTTTTTCGCACGGCCGCGCCGGGGAGACCGCGGCCTGCCGCGAAAAAGCCCCGGCTGCTGCCGGGGCTTCCTGTATGTACCGTTCGCCGGAGGCCGTTCGGGCCTCCCGGAACCGAAATGTAACGAAGATCATTTGTCGACCGTGTTTCCGTTCGCATCGACCGCGGGAGAGGTCGGGACGGGGATGTCCACAGGCTGGTTTCCTTCGCTCGCGTCTTCGGAACCGCCCTCCGCCGCGATCGGTTCACCGTTGCCGCCGGTCTGTGTGAAGAAATCGCGGCAGTAACTGATCACAGCCTCGGCGGTCTGCGAGGAGACCTGGGGATCCAGCACGTTCGGCATGCCGGACTGTTCGACCGCGGCGACATAACCCGCGACGTCGGTCTGCGCGACCAGCCGCATGTAATTCGAGACCGTGCCTTCGAAATCCTGCTCCATGCCGGCCAGCATCGACAGCGAGGTCGCGGCCGAGATGCTGTAGCTCAGCGAGTAGCACGGATAGTCATAGAGGAAGGAGTCCTCGGTCCACATCGTGGCGTCGGTGTCCTCGCCGCACTCCTTGAAATAGGTCAGGTACATCTGATTCAGTTCTTCGTAGGAGTACATCTGTCCGGTCTCGGCATAGTGGTTATAGACTTCGCGCTCGAACTTATCCGTCGCGGCCTGCGAGCCGATGTACCACATCAGGAAGTGGATCTGCTGCGCCGCGTAGTCGTCCGCGTAGTCGCCGAGCGTCTGGCCCGCGAACCAGGTCGAGAGCACCTGCAGACCGGTGGAGTGGATCTCCTGAACGTCATAGCTCGAGTAGGTGTCCTCGGCCAGACAGTCGTTCGCGTAATGGCCGAACTCGTGCACCAGCGTGCCCAGAACGTCCAGTCCGTCCGAGCCGCTCGCGTACAGGCAGGCGGAGTCGTAATACTCCAGACCCACGGTCACGCCGCCGCCGTCACCGTGCGTGTCCAGGAAGCCCAGCTGCTGGTCTTCGAGATACTGCTCGAGGCGGACATAGTCGCTGCTCAGGCCGGAGACCATGGTGTGCAGCAGGCCGTAGATCTCCTGTTCGGTAAACTCCGGACCGCCCGAGGCGGCGATGCCGTTCTCCGCCATCAGCTCGTCCAGCTCATCCACCGCGGGGACCCAGTAGTTCACGACGTTCTGATAGTAGGCGTCGACCTCGTCGGGGGTGAAGTCGCGGCCGTAGGTATTCTCGTAGGCGTAGACCGCGTAGTTGTCATATCCGTACAGGCCGGCGATCTGCTGGCGCACCGCGACGAGCTGCGAGTAGATGTTATAGACCGCCATGTCGTAGTCGCGGGTCGTAGGGAAGTCGTTCCAGGTTCCGGCAATGTCGTAGTACTGGTTGATCAGATCGTTCTCCTGGCGCCGGAGCTCGGTGCGCTGTCCGCCGCTCGCCGTGCTCTCGTTCGTGTAATAGTCGACCATGCCGGAGCTCATCATTCCCGCGACCGTGTCATGGTACGGGCCAGTGAGAAGCTCGTGGTAGATCTGCCAGTCGTCGTCATAGAGCTGGCTCAGGGCATTGTCCCAGGCCACGGAGTCCGCGCGATAGCGTTCGGGCTCCATTTGATACGCCATGTAGCAGAAAGTGTACCAGGCGTCCGCGTTCATGTAGAGATCGTCGATCTCGTTGCACGCGTCGAGCAGCGCCTGATCGTTTCCGGCGGCCGAAGCCAGGTGGCGGATACGCCCCGCGACTTCGTTATACGTCGTCTGGAATTCGGACGCGGGCATCCACTCTCTGGCCGACTGCGGAATGTCCTGCGGGAAAGCGGAGAACATGCCCGAAGTGTCGACCGCCGGGGTGAGATCCGCGCGGGTGCCGATCGTGTTTCCGCCGGTCTGCGGAATCTCGGGGCCGCCGGGAGTGTCTCCGCCCGGGGTCTGCCCGCCGGAGTTCCGCCCGTTTCCGCCGGAACCGCCCGGCTTATCCGTGGCGTTCGGGTCGCTGCTGCTGCTCTGCCCGTCGCTGCTGTCGGTGATCTCCCTGATGATGCCGGGAATGCTGATGCAGGCCGAGAGCGAAAATGTCATGACGGCTGCCAGCAGGACTGCGGCTGCTCTTTTGAAGAAGCGATAATGGGTCTTTTTCATCGGTTTTCCTTTTGGTCGAATCCTTTCTGTGTGGCCGGTTTCGGCGTCCGAAACCGGAACGGTTCGAAGGTCATTTTGAATAATCATTCACAGTGTACTACAATTTCGGGAGGATTTCGAGGAAAACAGAAACGAAGGACGGAAGGCTTCACAGGAACGGAAGAAGGGCGAAGCGCTGCTCCGCCGGACTTTCTTTCATTGCGGGAACATGAAAAACAGTTATAATAAAAGTAACTGTATAAATATGCCTGCCAAGGAGGGGTTTTTATGTTTGATGATCTGAAAAAAGCCGGCATTGAAGGTTTTGCGGGAAAAGCCATCCTGAACGCCGAGCCCGCGGTCCTGGTCGAGAAGGCCCTGGCTAACGGCGAAGGAAAGCTCATGAATAACGGCGCCCTGCTGATCGAGACCGGTAAGTATACCGGCCGTTCGCCGAAAGATAAGTTTATCGTTGACACACCGGACATTCACGACGATATCGCCTGGGGCAGCGTGAACGTTCCGATCTCGCAGGAGAAGTACCTGGCGCTGCGCGAGAAGGTCTGCGCCTATGTGGCCTCGCGCGAGGAGATCTATGTGTTTAAGGGATTCGCGGGCGCGGATCCGAAGTATACCAGAAAGTTCATGGTGATCAATGAACTGGCGGCCCAGAACCTCTTCATCCACCAGCTGCTGATCCGCCCGACCGCGGAGGAACTCGCGGCCTACGGAGATCCCGATTTTACGATCATCGCGGCGCCCGGCTATCTGTGCGACCCGGCGGTCGACGGCACGAACTCCGAAGCAGCCATCATCGTGGACTACAGCAGACACGAAGTGCTGATCGCGGGCAGCTCGTACTGCGGCGAGATCAAGAAGTCCGTCTTCTCGGTCATGAACTATCTGATGCCGAAGGAGGACGACGTCCTGCCGATGCACTGCTCCGCGAACATGGATCCCGAGACGAAGGAGACCGCGGTGTTCTTCGGCCTGTCCGGCACCGGTAAGACCACGCTGTCGGCCGACCCGCTGCGGAAGCTGATCGGCGACGACGAGCACGGCTGGACCTCCGAGGGCGTGTTTAACTTCGAGGGCGGCTGCTATGCGAAGGTCATTAACCTCGATCCCGAGAACGAGCCCGACATCTATAACGCGATCCGCTTCGGCAGCCTGGTCGAGAACGTCATCATGGACGAGGAGACCAGAAAGCCCGACTACTTCGACGCGACACTGACCGAGAACACCCGCGTGGGCTACCCCGTGGACTACATTAATAACTCGCAGATCCCCGGCGTGGGCGGCATTCCGAAGGTCGTGATCTTCCTGACCGCGGACGCGTTCGGCGTCCTGCCTCCGATCTCGGCATTGACTGAGGAGGCCGCGATGTATCACTTCGTGACCGGCTTCACCTCGAAGCTCGCGGGCACGGAGCGCGGCATCACAGAGCCCGTCCCGACGTTCTCCACGCTGTTCGGCGAACCCTTCATGCCGATGGATCCGGGCGTCTACGCGAAGATGCTCGGCGAGCGCATCGAGAAGTACGGCACGAAGGTCTACCTCGTGAACACTGGCTGGACCGGCGGCCCCTACGGCGTCGGCAGCCGCATGAAGCTGCGCTACACCAGAGCGATGGTGACGGCGGCCCTGAACGGCGAGCTTGAAAAGGTCGAGTACGTGCATGACGACCGGTTTAACGTCGAGATCCCGACCAGCTGCCCCGGCGCGCCGGCGGAGATCCTGAACCCGAGAGACACCTGGGAAGATAAGGCCGCTTACGACGCGCAGGCGAATAAGCTTGCGACGATGTTCGCGGAGAACTTCGAGAAGAAGTACCCGAACATGGCCCCCGAGATCAAGGCAGCGGGCCCGAAGGCGATCTGAAGCCGCGGGCGGACATTGAAAAAACGCACATGACGGCGGAGCCGGCTCCATCGGGCCGGCTCTGTCATTTCAGGGAAAGGACGATATATGTTTATTACGGATGATATCAGGTACGTCGGCGTGGACGACCACGACATCGACCTGTTCGAGGGGCAGTTCGAGGTCGAGGGCGGCATGGCGTATAACTCCTATGTGATCGTCGATGAGAAGATCGCGGTCATGGACAGCGTCGACGGGAATTTCGGCGAACAGTGGATCGCGAACGTCGAGGCGGTGCTCGGGGACAGGAAGCCGGATTACCTCGTGGTGCAGCACATGGAGCCGGACCACTCGGCGAACATCGCGCTGTTCATGGAGCACTTCCCGGAGGCGGTCGTCGTCTCGTCGAAGATGGCGCAGATGATGATGACGCAGTTTTTCGGGACCGCGTTCGCGGGGCGGAACCTGGCCGTGGGCGAGGGCGACACGCTGGAGCTCGGCGCGCACACGCTGTCGTTCATCGCGGCGCCGATGGTGCACTGGCCTGAGGTCATCATGACTTACGACGCGAAGGATAAAGCGCTGTTCTCCGCGGACGGCTTCGGAAAGTTCGGCGCGCTGGACTATGACGATCCCGAGGGCTGGGCCTGCGAGGCCAGACGGTATTATTTCGGCATCGTCGGGAAGTTCGGCGCGAGCGTGCAGGCGGTGCTGCAGAAGGCCGCCGGGCTCGACATCGCGGTGATCTGCCCGCTGCACGGTCCCGTGCTCACCGAGGACCTGGGATACTACATCGAAAAGTACGACACCTGGTCGGCCTACCGGCCCGAGGACCGCGGCGTGACGATTTGCTACACCTCGGTCTACGGCCACACGAAGGAGGCCGCGGAGAAGCTGGCCGCGCTGCTGGAGGAGAAGGGCTGCGAGAGCGTGTCGCTGTTCGACCTTGCGCGCGACGACATGTTCGAGGCGATCGAGGACGCGTTTCGCTACGACCGGCTGGTCCTCGCGACGACGACCTACGCGATGGACATCTTCCCGTTCATGCGGACGTTCATCGAAGGACTGACCGAGCGGGAGTACCAGAACCGCCGGGTGGCCTTCATCGAGAACGGAAGCTGGGCGCCCATGGCGAAGCGGATCATGTGCGGGATGTTCGAGAAGTCGAAGGACATCACGTTCGCGGAAAACTCCGTTACGATCCGCGGCGCGCTGAACGCGCAGAGCATGGCGCAGCTGGAAGCGCTCGCGGAAGAATTCGCAGTGTAGGAGAACGCATCAGGCGTTCTCCGGAACGATATGGCATGTGCCCGCCGGAGGCGGGGACATGTCCCGCGAAGCGGGATCGCGAGCAGGACACCTTGCCTGCGAGCGACCTTGTAGGAGAACGCATCAGGCGTTCTCTGGAGCGATATGGCATGTGCCCGCCGGAGGCGTTCTCCGGAGCGACCGGCAAGCCCGGTGCCTGTAGAATGGCCATGAAGAGAATCTTTGTCGATCTGGAAATGAATCCGGTGCCGAGAGAACACCGGGCGGGTCTGACCGAGCTGCGTCACGAAGTGATCGAGATCGGCGCGGTCACGCTCGATGAGGCGAACGCGGAGACTGCGAGCTTTAAGCGCTTCGTGCGCCCGCGGTTCTCGGAAACGCTCGCGGAGAATATCGTGCGGCTGACCGGGATCACGGATGAGGACGTGGCGGACGCCGGGGACTTCGGCGACGTGCTCGCGGAGTTCGCGGAATGGTGCCTGGAGACCGGCGGCGCGGATTTCGAGATCTACGCCTGGTCGGATAACGATCTGAAGCAGCTGAGGCGGGAAGTCCGCAGAAAACAGGTGGAACTGACGGAGGCCTGCGAAACGATGTTCGCCAACTGGCGCGATTTCCAGCGGGTCTATTCGGACATGTTCTATCTGTCGCAGGTGATGTCGCTCACGAAGGCTCTGGAGCTTTCGGGACTGGATTTCGAAGGCCGCGCCCACGACGGGCTGACAGACGCCCGGAACACCGCGGACCTGTACCGGCAGACGCAGGATTCGGAGCAGTTCGCCCGGCTGAAGGCATTGATCGACGAGATGCAGAGACCGCACACGACGGCGCTGGGGGATCTGGTCGACCTGAGCGGATGGGATCTGCCGTCCGAATGAGCGCCGGCGCCCTTTAATTGTGCGGGCGGAAATATCGCTGTATAATACAGATCACAGCCGGGCGGCGGCAGCCTGTATCTCCCGGCGGAAGAAGGAAACGCTTTATGTCCGGTATTCATACGATCGATGACGCGAAACGTTATATAGAAAGGATATCGAAGGAGCTGAAAGAGTTTGCGGCCGGAGAACCTGTCGTGACCGTGCTGAACGGCAGCCGCGAGAGCAGGATCGTCGCGGAGATCCTGCGGCGTGCTCTGGGCGAGCGCGCGATGGTGCTGCGGATGGACGAAGACAGCGGAGAGGATCTGCTCTGCCGGATCGCGTCGGCGTATCGGTTCTGGGAAGACTTTACGAAGGAACACGGCCGTCTGCCTTACTGCTTCGCGCTTTGTGCGGAAGACAGCGAAGAGTGGGACTATGTGCAGAAGGCGGCGTGCGGCGGACCGGACGCGGCTCCGGGCGGGCTGCCAGGCGAGGGGCTTTTTTCACGGAGCTTCAGCGCGCTGTGCGGCGTGTCGGAAAAGGAGCTCGGCCTCGTGGAGCAGGCTTTGCAGTAAAAATGAGGGGGCCCTGAGGCCCCCTTTTTTTATGTCCGATCTTCATGACCCCGGCGGTCATGCCGTCGGCGGCCCGGGGTTTTCCCGGCTGCCGTGATCCTGATACTTCCGAAGAGAAAACCGCATCGTTTTCAGCACATCCAGCATGATCCGCATCTCCTCTTCCGAACTCGAGGCGAGAAGCTCCATGGCCTCGCGCAGAACGCCGTCGGTGCCCGGTCCGGCGTCGTCCCGGATCAGGGAACCCGGGGGGACCTGCAGACTGTCGGCCAGATCCAGCAGCACGGGCAATGACAGCTTCGTACCGGCCGTTTCGATATGGCTCATATGTGTCGGGCTGATATCGACCGCACCGGCCAGCTCTTCCTGTGTCAGGCCGCGCGCCTTCCGGTATTTGCGGATCTGCTTTCCGATCTGTTTATAATCCACACTCATGCCGGCCCCCCTGTCGCCCATAGAGTTCATATAATAGTTAATTTTAAGGCGGCAAGCGCAAATATGAATAGACTGTACAGGCGGTAGTCCGCC
Source organism: Lachnospiraceae bacterium (assembly GCA_017513125.1). Lineage (GTDB taxonomy): Bacteria > Bacillota > Clostridia > Lachnospirales > Lachnospiraceae > RGIG5636. Next base: position 26,906 of record JAFWDI010000026.1, read on the forward strand.
TGCACAGTTCAGATTTCTTATTCCGATGACGGGAAGTTCTTTGGGGAAAGAGTGGAGCTTCCGGAAGCGCAGCTGTCAGATCCGTGCCACGCCGCTCTTCTTCGCGGCTTCCGCCACGGCCTTCGCGACCGCGGGGGCCACACGCGGATCGAACGCTGCGGGAATGATATAGTCCTCGTTCAGCTCCGCCGGGTCCACGAGCTCTGCGAGCGCACGCGACGCCGCGAGCTTCATCTCTTCATTAATATCGCGCGCCCGAACGTCGAACGCGCCGCGGAAGATGCCGGGGAAGGCCAGAACGTTATTGATCTGGTTCGGGTAGTCGCTGCGGCCGGTCGAGACCACGCGCGCTCCCGCCGCTTTCGCTTCGTCCGGGAAGATCTCGGGCGTGGGGTTCGCGCAGGCGAAGATGATCGGATCCTTCGCCATCGACCGGACCATATCCTGTGTGACAGCGCCGGGCGCCGACACGCCGATGAACACGTCCGCGTCTTTCATGGAGTCCGCGAGAGTTCCCTGCAGCCGGCGGGGGTTCGTGATCTTCGCCATCTCTTCCTTTATCGCGTTCATGCCCTGCTCACGGCCTTCATAGATCAGTCCGGTCCGGTCGCACAGCGTGACGTCCTTCACGCCGGCGGACAGCAGAAGCCGGCAGATCGCGATCGCCGCCGCGCCCGCGCCGTTCATCGCGACGCGGATATCCCCGATGTCTTTTCCCACGACTTTCAGCGCGTTCGTCAGACCCGCGAGCGTGATGACGGCGGTCCCGTGCTGGTCGTCGTGGAAGATCGGAATGTCGCACTTTTCCTTCAGCTTCGCCTCGATCTCGAAGCACCGCGGCGCCGCGATGTCCTCGAGGTTGATCCCGCCGAACGAACCCGACATCAGCCAGACCGCGTTCACGAACTCGTCGACGTCATGCGTCCGGATGCAGAGAGGGAATGCGTCGACGTCGCCGAAGCTCTTAAACAGCACGCACTTTCCCTCCATGACGGGCATGCCCGCCTCGGGACCGATGTCGCCGAGCCCCAGCACCGCGCTGCCGTCGGTGATCACGGCGCACAGGTTATGCCGGCGGGTCAGCTCGTAACTCATCTGCGGATCCGCCTGGATCGCCAGGCAGGGCTCCGCCACGCCGGGGGTATAGGCCAGGGAGAGGTCCTCCGACGAGTCGACGGGGACTCTCGAGACGACCTCGATCTTTCCTTTCCATTCGCCGTGAAGCCTGAGGGATTCTTTTGCGTAGTCCATGAAAACTCCTTAATGATCCATATTTGATCGGAAAACATGCGCGCGGACCGTTCCGCGCAGCGGTATTCATTGTAGATGAAAGCGCGCGGTATTTCAATGACTCTCTGCCCCGAAAAACTTACGAAAATTCATGTGTTTCCGAACGGTTTCTATGCAAAGCGTTACATTGACAGCATTGCCCCGCGTAAATATAATAGGAAAGCTATGGGTGAACGGTAAAATGCCGTAATATGCCCGAATAGCGCGAAAAACCTGCACATCTCGTGACGAGAAAGCGAAATGGAGGAACACATGCTGTACCAGAAAGTATCGACCGACATGAAGTTCGTGGACCGTGAGAAGGAAGTCCTCGACTTCTGGAACACCCACGACATTTTCCTGAAGTCCGTGGAAGAGAAAAAGAACGGCCCGACCTACATGTTTTACGACGGCCCGCCCACAGCGAACGGAAAGCCGCACATCGGACACGTTCTCACGCGCGTCATTAAGGATATGATTCCCCGCTACCACACGATGAAGGGCGAGCAGGTCCTCCGCAAGGCCGGATGGGACACGCACGGCCTGCCCGTGGAGCTGGAGGTCGAGCGCGAACTGGGCCTGGACGGGAAGGAGCAGATCGAGGAGTACGGCGTGGAGCCGTTCATCAAGCGCTGCAAGGAAAGCGTCTGGCGCTATAAAGGCATGTGGGAGGAGTTCTCCGACGCGGTCGGTTTCTGGGCTGACATGGAGCACCCCTATATCACGTATGAAAACGATTATATCGAGTCCTGCTGGTGGTCGCTGAAGCAGATCTTCGACCGCGGACTCCTTTATAAGGGCTTCCGGATCGTTCCCTACTGCCCGCGCTGCGGCACGCCTCTGTCGAGCCACGAGATCGCGCAGGGATATAAGGATGTGAAGGACACTTCGTGCATCGCGAAGTTTAAGATCAAAGGCGACGACGCGATGATCCTCGCCTGGACCACGACTCCCTGGACCCTGCCTTCGAACGTCGCGCTCTGTGTGAACGAGAAGGAGACCTATCTGCGCGTGCGCTGCGGCGACACGGCCCGCTTCCCCGGCGAGAAGTACATCCTGGCGGAAGCCCTGGCGGACAAGGTCCTCGGCGAGGGCGCCTACGAGGTCCTCGAGCGCTTCCCGGGCGAGATGCTGAAGGGCACGGAGTACGAGCCGCTGTTCGATTTCACGAAGGCCGACGACGGCCGCCTGCACATCGTGGTCTGCGACGACTACGTCACGATGGAAGACGGCACCGGCATCGTCCACATCGCTCCCGCGTTCGGTGAGGACGACGCCCGCGTGGGCCGCGCCTACGACCTCGCGTTCATCCAGTTCGTTGACGCGAAAGGCTGCATGACGAAGGAGACGCCCTGGGCCGGGAAGACCGTGAAGGAGACCGACCCGCTCGTGATCGAGGCGCTGCGTGAGAGCGGAAAGCTCTATGCGGCCATCCCGTTCGAGCATAACTACCCGCACTGCTGGCGCTGCGACACCCCCCTGATCTACTACGCGCGCGAGTCCTGGTTCATCCGCATGACCGCGGTGAAGGACGAGCTCGTGGCGAATAATAAGACCGTGAACTGGACCCCGCCTTCGATCGGCGAGGGACGCTTCGGCGACTGGCTCGAGAACATCCAGGACTGGAACATCAGCCGCGACCGCTACTGGGGCACGCCCCTGCCGGTCTGGCAGTGCTCCTGCGGGCACCGTCACGCGATCGGCTCCATCGCGGAGCTGAAGGAGATGTCGGACAACTGCCCCGACGAGATCGAGCTGCATAAGCCTTACGTGGACGCGGTCACCCTGCGCTGCCCGAAGTGCGGCGGCGAGATGCACCGCACGCCCGAGGTCATCGACTGCTGGTACGATTCCGGTGCGATGCCCTTCGCGCAGTTCCACTATCCTTTTGAGAATAAAGAACTGTTCGAGTCGCACTTCCCGGCTCAGTTCATCTCCGAGGCGGTCGACCAGACCCGCGGATGGTTCTACTCGCTGATGGCGGTGTCGACGCTGATCTTCCATAAGGCGCCTTACGAGAACGTCATCGTGCTCGGCCACGTCCTGGACAAGGACGGCCAGAAGATGTCGAAGTCGAAGGGCAATGCCGTGGATCCCATGGAGGCTCTCGGAAAGTACGGCGCCGACGCGATCCGCTGGTATTTCTACACGAACTCCGCTCCCTGGCTTCCGAACCGCTTCCACGGCGACGCGGTCACCGAGGTCCAGAAGAAGTTCATGGGCACGCTCTGGAACACCTACGCGTTCTTCGTGCTCTACGCGAACATCGACGAGTTCGACCCGACGAAGTACGCGCTTGAGCCGGAGAAGCTGTCCGTCATGGACCGCTGGCTGCTGTCGCGCATGAACAGCATGGTCAAGGACGTCGACCGGAACCTCGCGGATTACCGGATCCCCGAGGCTGCGAAGGCGATCTCCTCGTTCGTCGACGACATGTCGAACTGGTACGTGCGCCGCTGCCGCGACCGCTTCTGGGCGAAGGGCATGGAGCAGGATAAGGTCAATGCCTACATGAGCCTCTACACCGCTCTCGTGACCGCCGCGAAGGTCTCCGCGCCCATGATTCCGTTCATGGCCGAGAGCATCTACCGGAACCTGGTCTGCTCCGTGGACGCCTCCGCGCCCGAGAGCGTGCATCTGTGCGCGTTCCCGGAGACCGACGAGGCCATGATCGACGCGGGTCTCGAGCAGAAGATGGACGAAGTCCTGAAGGTCGTTACGATGGGCCGCGCCGCGCGGAACACCGCGAACCGGAAGAACCGCCAGCCGCTGGCGAAGATGTTCGTGAAGGCGCCCGAGAAGCTGCCGGAGTTCTATCAGGACATCATCCGCGAAGAGCTGAACGTGAAGGAAGTCGAGTTCACCGACGAGGTCGGCGCGTTCACTTCCTACAGCTTTAAGCCGCAGATGCGCACGCTGGGACCGAAGTATGGAAAGCTGCTCGGAGGCATTAAGGCCGCGCTGGCCGGTATTGACGGGAACGCCGCCATGGCCGAGCTGAACGAGACCGGTCTGCTGAAGCTTGACATCGACGGAAACGCGGTCGAGCTCGCCCCGGACGATCTGCTGATCGACACGCAGAAGGTCGAGGGCTTCGAGGCTGTGACCGAGAAGGATATCACGGTCGTCATCGACACCCGCCTGACGCCGGAACTCGAGGAGGAAGGCCTGGTCCGCGAGACGGTCTCGAAGATCCAGACCATGCGCCGCGACGCGGGCTTCGAAGTGACGGATCACATCGCCGTGAGCATTTCGGGAAATGAGGCGATCGAGGAGCTGGTCCGCGCGAACGAGGCGAAGATCACGGGCGACGTGCTCGCGGATTCGATCGTTTTCGGCGAGGCGTTTGAGATCTCGAAGGAGTGGAACCTGAACGGTCAGAAGGTCACGATCGGGGTTCGGAGGTGAATATGGCGCAGAACAGCTTTGATAAAGAGCAGTTCAAAAAAATGGTGATCGACAACGTCAAGAACCTCTACCGCCGCGACATCGAGGACGCGGAGGAGCGGCAGATCTTCACGGCGACTTCGCTGGCGCTGAAGGATCTGATCATTGACCGGTGGATCGCCACGCATAAAGCGATCAATGCCCAGGACGCGAAGACCGTCTACTATCTGTCCATGGAGTTCCTGATGGGCCGCGCCCTCGGAAACAATGTGATCAATATGCAGGCGGACGTCCTCGGCGCACTCGAGGAACTGGGCTACGACCTGAACCGGATCGAAGACCAGGAGCGCGACTGGGCGCTCGGAAACGGCGGCCTCGGCAGGCTGGCGGCCTGCTTCCTGGATTCGCTCGCGACGCTGGATTATCCGGCCTACGGCTGCGGCATCCGCTATCACTACGGGATGTTTAAGCAGGAGATCCGCGACGGCTATCAGGTCGAGGTCCCCGACAACTGGCTGAAGCACGGAAACCCGTTCGAGGTGCGCCGCGACGAGTACACCTGCGAGATCCGCTTCGGCGGCCACGTGGTGTACGACTATAACCAGGGCGAGGGACGGTATTATTTCCGTCAGGAGGGCTATTACGCGGTGAACGCGGTGCCCTACGACATCCCCGTCGTGGGATACGGCACCGATATGGTGAATACGCTGCGAATCTGGGACGCGGAGCCGGTGAGCACTTTTAATCTCGAGTCGTTCGAGAAGGGCGATTACCTGCGCGCGGTCGAGCAGGAGGAGCTCGCGCGGAGCATTTCCCACGTGCTCTATCCGAATGATAATCACTACTCCGGAAAGGAGCTGCGCCTGAAGCAGCAGTACTTCTTCGTGTCCGCGAGCATCCAGACCGCGGTGAGGAAGTACATGTCGGCCCACCGCGATATCTACCGCCTGCATGAGAAGGTGATCTTCCAGATGAACGATACGCACCCGACCATCGCGGTCCCGGAGCTCATGCGCATCCTGATGGACGATTACCATCTGACCTGGGAGGCGGCCTGGAACATCACGACGAAGTGCTGCGCCTACACGAACCACACGATCATGACCGAGGCGCTCGAGAAGTGGCCGGTCGACCTGTTCGAGCTGCTGCTGCCGCGCATCTACCAGATCGTGCAGGAGATCGACCGGCGCGTCCGCGTGCAGATCTCGGAGCACTGGCCCGGCGACGGAGACCGGCTCGAGCGCATGGCGGTCATTTCGGGCGGGCAGATCCACATGGCGCGCATGGCTGTGATCGCGAGCTGTTCGGTGAACGGCGTGGCCGCGCTGCACACGCGGATCCTGGAGACGAAGCTCTTCCGGGATTATTACGAGATCTGGCCGGAGAAGTTCTCGAATAAGACGAACGGCATCACGCAGAGGCGCTTCCTGCTGCACGCGAACCCGCTGCTGGCGGAGTGGATCACGGCGCGGATCGGCGACGGCTGGGTCACGGACCTGCCGCAGCTGGAGCGGCTCGGGGAGTGGCTGGACGACGCCGAGGCGCTCGGCGAGTTCCGCGAGATCAAGTATCAGAACAAGGTCCGCCTGGCGGAGTATATCCGGGAGCATAACGGCATTGACGTGGATCCTTCGTCGATCTTCGACATCCAGGTGAAGCGTCTGCACGAATACAAGCGCCAGCTGATGAACATCCTGCGCGTGATGATCCTGTATAACCGGCTGAAGGATGATCCGAATCTCGACATCGTCCCCCGGACCGTCATCATCGGCGGAAAGGCTGCCGCGGGCTACGAGCGTGCGAAGCTGATCATCAAGCTCGTGAACTCGGTCGCGGACGTCGTGAACAACGATCCCGACATCCGCGGAAAGCTGAAGGTCGTCTTCATCGAGGACTACTGCGTGTCGAACGGAGAACTGCTCTTCGCGGCTGCGGAGGTCAGCGAGCAGATCTCGACCGCGAGCAAGGAAGCCTCCGGAACCGGAAACATGAAGTTCCTCCTGAACGGCGCGCTGACGATCGGCACGATGGACGGCGCGAATATCGAGATCGTCGAGGAAGTGGGCGAGGAGAACGCGTTCATCTTCGGCATGAGCTCGGAGGAAGTCATCGCGCATGAGGCGGCCGGCGACTACGATCCGAACACCGTCATTGAGAACGACGGAGAGATCCGCAGGGCGGTCATGCAGCTCGTGAACGGCGCGTTTTCGCCGAATGAGCCCGACCTGTTCCGCCCGCTGTACGACTCTCTGCTGTATCGGACGACGGACCGTGCGGACGTGTACTTCACGCTGAAGGACCTGCGTTCCTACATGGACGCGCAGGACCGTGTGGACCGGGCTTACCGCGACCAGCGGGCCTGGACGAAGGCCTCGCTGATCAATGTCGCGCACAGCGGAAAGTTCTCGTCCGACCGGACCATCCGCCAGTACGTCGACGAGATCTGGCATTTGGAAAAAGTGCGCGTGAACGCGGACTCGTGACGCGGGCCGGCAGCGTGCCGGAGACGTACCGGCGACAGAAGCAAATGCTTGAAAAACCATCCTTTCAAGTGTAAATTTATAATGTATGCGTCCCGCCTCCGGACAGTCGTTTCCGGAAGCTTTCCGGCCCGGCCGGAGAGGGACGCGGGACACCGGAAGAGAGAAGGAGTGACAGGCCATGAGCCAGGAAAAAGTTGACCGCTATAAAGAGTCGAAATCCCAGAGAAAGCAGGCTGCGGAGAAAGAGCGCGCGCGGAAGAAGAGAAACCGCATCATCGGCGCCGTGATCGCGATCGCGATCGCGGCCGCGATCGTTGCGGCGATCAGCGTGACCGTCGTGAACCAGGCGCGTCTGCGCAGGGAGGCGGCGCCGGATTATATGTCCGCGACGTCTTTCGTCCTTTCCGACCGTGCGGGCATCCTTGACGAAGAGACCGAGCCCGCGGCAGAGACTGAGGCTGAGACCGAGGCCGAGACCGAAGCGGAGGCCGAAGGCGAGACCGAGACCGAGACCGCGGCGGAAGGCGGAACGGAGTCCGCCGACGAGACTCCCGGGGCGGACGAGACCCCGGCCGCCTGAGCGTATCTGTTTTTTAAGGCAGCGGGATGTGACCGCTGCCTTCCGTGACCTTTCGGCACGTCTCCCCGAACGGGAGACCGGCTGACACGAAAGAGACATCCATGTATCAGATCGACTTTAACAGACCCGGAAAAGTACATTTCATCGGTATCGGCGGCATCAGCATGAGCGGCCTCGCGGAGATCCTTCTGACCGAGGGATTCGCCGTGAGCGGCTCGGACCAGAACCGTTCGGAGCTGACCGACCATCTGGCCGCGCTCGGCGCCGAGGTACACATCGGACACCGCGCGGAGAACATCCGCCCGGATATGGGACTGGTGGTCTACACCGCGGCGATCCACCCGGATAACCCGGAATATCAGAAAACGCTGGAGCTCGGCATCCCGCTGATGAGCCGCGCGGACCTGCTCGGGCAGATCATGACGCACTACGGCGAGGCGATATGCATCTCCGGCACGCACGGAAAGACCACGACGACCGGCATGGTCTCCACGATCCTGATGGAGTGCGGCGCAGACCCCACGATCTCGATCGGCGGCGTGCTTCCGGGGATGAGCGGGAGCGGGAACATCCGCGTCGGCGGGCGGGAGCATTTCGTCTGCGAGTCCTGCGAGTATACGAACAGCTTCCTGTCCTTCTTCCCGACGACCGCGGTCATCCTGAACGTGGCGGAAGACCATCTGGACTTTTTTAAGGATATCGACGACATCAGGCACTCGTTCCGCAGATTCGCGGAGCTGGTCCCGGCGGACGGCCTGCTGGCGGTGAACCGCGACATTGACGATTTCGAATACTTTACGAAGGACCTGCCCTGCCGGACGGTCACCTACAGCGCGGACGATCCGGCAGCGGACTATACCGCGCAGGACGTCGCCTATGACGAAGCGTGCTGCGGCTCCTACGTCCTGGTGAAGCACGGCGAGCGCCTCGGCAGCGTAAAGCTTTCGGTGCCCGGCGCGCATAATGTCTCGAACTCCCTTGCGGCGATGGCGGTCAGCCTGGAACTCGGACTGTCGTTCGCACAGGCGGCGCGGGGGCTGGAGGCCTTTACCGGCACGAAGCGGCGCTTCGAGCGGAAGGGCACGGTGCACGGCGTGGAGATCATCGATGATTACGCGCACCACCCGGACGAGATCGCCGCGACGCTGAAGATCGCGAACGGGATGAAGAAGGGTAAGCTGTGGCTGGCGTTCCAGTCGCACACCTACACCCGCACGGCGGCCCTGTTCGACGAGTTCGTGGAGGCGCTGTCGGCGGCCGACGAAGTCGTGCTGGCCCCGATCTATGCCGCGCGTGAGAAGAACACGATCGGCATCAGCGCGGCGTCCCTCGCGGAGGCGCTCCGCGGGAAGGGCACGGACGCGGTGTATTTCGAGAGTTTCGGCGAGATCGAAGATTACCTCCTGACGCACGCGGAGCCCGGCGATCTGGTGCTGACGATGGGCGCGGGAGACATTTACAAGGTAGGCGAGGCGCTCCTCTGACAGCCCGGAGCTTACAGACATTCGGAGATAAGATGCGGATCGACATCCATTCGGAAAATCATATAACGGACGGCGACCGCGTCACGTTTCCCGCGGGCTTTCTCGCGCGGAACCTGGCTCCCGCGAACGGGGAGTTTCTGAAGGTCTACCTTCTGCTCCTGCAGGCGGCCCAGGCCGGGGAACCCATCGAGGAGACGGATATCGCGGACCGGCTGGACGCGACGCTGAAGGACGTCCGGCGGGCGCTCCGCTACTGGAAGCAGCGCGGGGAGATCGATCTGCACCGGACGGGCGAGACCCTGGTCCTGACGTTCACGCCGGAGCGGGCGGGCGCGGCCGGAAGCGGCCCGGAAGCCGCCTCTGCGAAGACGCAGGCGGAAGAGCGCGCCGCGGCGCTGCGGTCGCTGCGCAGCGACCGGGAGTTTTCCCAGCTCCTCTTCGTGATCGAAAAGTATCGCGGGGAGAAGTTCACCCCGACTCATCTGGAGACCGTCGCATACTGGTACAGCACGCTGGGCATGCCCGCGGAACTGATCGAAAACATCGTGGAGAGCTGCGCCGAGGCCGGCCACACCTCGATGGCCTACATCGGAAAGGTCGTCACGGACAGCCACGCGGCGGGCGTGCGTACCGTGGAGCAGTGGAAAGAGCGGAACCGGATGTTCCGGAAGGATTTTTACGAGATCCTCAGGGCATTCGGGATCCGGGACCGCAGCCCGGTCCCGGCCGAGACGAAGACTATGGAGGTCTGGATCTCGGAGTACGGTTTTTCCATGGACATCATCAAAGAAGCCTGCAGCCGCTCCCTGAATAAAGGAAATCCCATGAAGTACGCCGACAGCATCCTGAAGGGATGGCATGAGGCGGACGTACGGACCGTCGGAGACATCGCCGCGCTGGACGAAAAGCACCGCGCCGCGGAGAGCGCGGGCGATGCCGCGCAGACAGCGGCCCGCATGCCGGGCGGATACCGGACGGAGAGCCGCGGCGGGTTCGCGGACATTCCCCGGCGCGAGGCGCCGGAGGCCGGCGCGCTCCGGGACGAGCTGCGCGGCCGGAACGGAAATCTGGTGTAAGACATGCCGGTAAAAGACAGGCAGTATGCCGAGATCATGAGAATATACGACGAACGGCTCCGCGAGGACCGTCTGGACACGGAGCGCCGGCAGGCGAAGGTCGCCGCGGCGCTGCCCCGGATCGGCGAGATCGATGATGAGATCCGGGAGCTGTCCGTCGAGCGGGCCGGACGGCTTCTGGCCGGCGACGCCGACGCTGCGGCGGGTCTGGCCGGGCGGACGGAGGACCTGCTGGCCGAGCGCCGCGCGCTGCTTCTGTCCGCGGGCTTCGCCGAGGACGAGACCGAGATGCGCTACAGGTGCCCGCATTGCCGGGACACCGGCTACGTCGACGGGGCGCCCTGCGACTGCCTGAAGCGCGAACTCGCGAAGGCCTACGTCGAGAACTCGCACCTGCGCGGGATCTTCGACGAGGAGAACTTCGGGACCTTCACCGACCGCTGGTACACGGACGAACCGCTCGAGAACGGCCGGACCGTGAAAGAGCACATGACGGCGGTGCGCGATCACTGCGCCGCCTATGCGCGGAACTTTTCGCCCGCCTCGCCGAACCTGCTGTTTCTGGGCAAGGCCGGTACCGGAAAGACGTTTTTCGCGCGATGCATCTCCGCGGAGCTTCTGGCCCGCGGGATCGAGGTCGTCTACATGACCGCCTCGGGGCTGGCGGAACTGCTGAAGGCGGGACTGTTCTACGACCGTCCCGCGTCCGTTGACGAGGAGATCGCCGCGGTGAAGGACTGCGAGCTGCTCGTGATCGACGACCTGGGCACCGAGTGCCCCACGCGCCGCAGCGCCTCGCAGTTGTTTTCCTGCCTGGAGGACCGTGCGCTGCGCGGAGTCCCCACGCTCATTACCACGAACCTGGCGCCCGAACAGATCCGGGAGATCTACAGCGAACGCGTGTTTTCGCGGATGTTCGGCGAGTGGAACATCGTATACATGTACGGTGACGATATCAGAAGAAAAAAGTGACCTGTGATCCGTTCGAGAAAAAGGAGAGACCCATGTCCGCATCGAAGAGCCTGTATGAGCACGACGGAATCCCTGTGGGACCGCTGAAGATCATTGCCGTGGACGGCTGCCAGCCGCTCTGCGAGACGATCGACCGCTACATCGTCGACTGGCGCCGCGCCCGCAGGGACGAGCGCCATGACACCGCGCACTTTGCGGAGTATTATCTGGACAGCTATCTGGTGGAAGCGAAGGAACCGCGTTTCGGCTCGGGCGAGGCGAAAGGCGAGCTGAACGCTTCGGTCCGCGGCGACGACGTCTTCATCGTGGTGGACGTCTGCAACTACAGCGTGACCTATAAGATGAACGGCATGCAGAACCGCCTCTCCCCCGACGACCACTTCCAGAACCTGAAGCGCGTCATCGCGGCGGTCGGAGGCAAGGCCCGCCGGATCAATGTCATCATGCCCTTCCTCTATGAAAGCCGCCAGCATCTGAGAAGCGGCCGCGAGTCCCTGGACTGCGCGCTCGCGCTGCAGGAGCTTGCCGACATGGGCGTTGAGAACATCATCACGTTCGACGCGCACGACCCCCGGGTCCAGAACGCGATCCCGCTGCTGGGCTTCGAGAGCGTGATGCCCGCCTACCAGTTCATCAAGGCCTTCACAGAGAACGAGAAGGACCTGCATTTCGACAAGGATCACATGATGATGATCAGCCCCGACGAGGGCGCGATGCGCAGAGTCGTTTATTTCGCTTCGATCCTCGGGCTGAACGCGGGCATGTTCTATAAGCGCCGCGACTACACCCGGATCGAGGACGGGCGGAACCCCATCATTGCCCACGAGTTTCTCGGACAGGACCTGGAGGGCATGGACGCGATCCTCGTCGACGACATGATCTCGTCGGGCGACAGCGTGCTCGAGGTGGCCCGCGAACTCAAGGCGCGCAAGTGCGGCAGGCTCTTCGTCTTCGCGACCTTCGGCCTGTTCACGAACGGCCTTGAGAAGTTCGACCGCGCATGCGAGGAAGGTCTGATCGACCGGATCTATACGACGAACCTGATCTATCAGATGCCCGAACTCGCGGACCGCAGCTGGTACGTCAGTGTGGATATGAGCCGCTACATCGCGCTGCTGATCGACACGCTGAATCATAACGACAGCATCAGCGGACTGCTGGACCCCTCGGAGAGGATCCATGAGCTGATCGGAAAATGATCCGGTCCGCGGCCCGGAAAGGCCCGGAGCGAAAGTATTGCGAAAGATTCGCATAATGTGGTATAATGCGTGTCCGCGCCGTATTAACAGGCGGCGCGTTCACTCGGAAGTTAATTAAAGGAGGAACCCAGAAGGTGAGTGTAAAGGTAGAGAATCTTGAAAAGAACATGGCGAAGATCACGGCGGAGATCCCGGCCGATAAGCTGGAGAAGGCGGTCCAGGCCTCTTACGTGAGGAATAAGAACCGTTTTAACATCCCCGGTTTCCGCAGAGGAAAAGCGCCCCGGAAGATCATCGAGAAGATGTACGGCGCGACCATTTTCTACGAAGAAGCCATCGAAGAGGTCCTTCCCGAGTGCTACGAAGAGGCTGCGAAGGAGAGCGGCCTGGATATCGTATCCGATCCGAAGTACTCGCTCGAGAGCATGGAGCCGGGCCAGCCGGTCGTCTACAGCGTCGAAGTGGCGACCCGTCCCGAGGTGGAGCTCGGCGCGTATAAGGGCATCGAGCTGACGAAGCACACGGTCCGTATTAAGAAGGAAGATATCCAGCACGAGATCGAGCAGGAGCGCGCGAAGAACGTGGCGCAGGTCACCGTGGACCGCGAGGCGAAGCCGACCGACATCACCGTGATCGACTACGAGGGATTCGTGGACGGCGAGGCGTTCCGCGGCGGTAAGGGCGAGAACCACCCGCTGACGATCGGTTCGGGCCAGTTCATCCCCGGTTTCGAGGATCAGGTCATCGGTCATAAGGCCGGCGACGAGTTCGACGTGAACGTGACCTTCCCGGAGGATTATCACGCGAAGGAGCTGGCGGGTAAGGAAGCGGTCTTTAAAGTCGCCGTGAAGGAAGTGAAGGAGAACCAGCTTCCGGAGATCGACGACGAGTTCGCGAGCGAAGTCTCCGAGTTCGACACCCTGAAGGAGTGGGAGGCCGACATTAAGAAGAACCTCACCATCCAGAAGAAGGCGGAGTTCCGTCAGGAGCAGGAGGAAGAGGCCTGCGCGATCCTGGTGGAGAACGCGACGTTCGAGCTTCCGGACGCCATGGTGGAGACCTACGCGCGCCAGCTGATGAACCAGCAGGCGGAGCGCATGCAGCAGAGCGGTTTTTCGATGCAGCAGTATCTGCAGCTGATGAACATGACCGTGGATGACATGCTCGAGAGCATGAAGCAGACCGCGGAGAAGCAGCTCAGCGCCAGACTGGTGCTGTGCGCCATCGCGAAGGCCGAAGGCATCGAGCCCACCGACGAGGACTTCGATAAGGAGATCGAGGAGATGTCGAAGGCCTACGACATGGAGATCGAGAAGCTGAAGACGCTGATGGGCGAGACCGGCGTGGCCGAGATGAGAAGAGACATGTCCGTCCAGAACGCTCTGAACTTCGTCATCGATAACGCGAAGGAAGTCGCGAAGAAGGAAGAGAAGAAGGACGAGGCCGAGGCGGAGGAGAAGCCGGCGAAGAAGGCCGCGAAGAAGCCCGCCGCGAAGAAGAGCACGAAGAAGGCGGCTGAAGAGGCTGAGGCGGAAGCGCCCGCCGAGAAGCCGGCGAAGAAGCCCGCCGCGAAGAAGACTGCCGCTAAGAAGACGACGAAGAAAGCTGCCGAAGAGGAGGCCTGAGACGCCTGAATCCATCCTGCGGCGGCAGTATGCTGAAGGAGGTAGCATTGTTATGAGTTTAGTACCTTATGTCGTGGAGCAGACCGCTGCCGGCGAGCGCTCTTATGACATTTATTCGAGACTGTTAAAGGACCGCATCATCTTCCTGGGCGAAGAGGTGAACGACGTGACCGCGAGCCTGGTCGTGGCGCAGCTCCTGTTCCTGGAGTCCGAGGACCCGAACAAGGACATCATGCTCTACATTAACAGCCCGGGCGGATCCGTGAGCGCCGGCCTGGCGATCTATGACACGATGCAGTATATCAGCTGCGACGTGTCGACGATCTGCATCGGCATGGCCGCCAGCATGGGCGCGTTCCTGCTGTCGGGCGGCACGAAGGGTAAGCGCTACGCGCTTCCGAACTCCGAGATCATGATCCACCAGCCCATGGGCGGAACGCAGGGTCAGGCGGCGGACATTAAGATCGCGGCGGACCACATCCTGAAGACCCGCCAGAAGCTGAATGAGATCATCGCCGCGAACTGCGGCCAGCCGCTCGAAGTCGTCGAGCGCGACACCGACCGCGATAACTGGATGACCGCAGAGCAGGCGAAGGAGTACGGCCTGATCGACACGGTCATCACCAGCCGGAAGCCGGCGGGAGAGGATGCCTGATGGCTATGAGAAACGAAGGATTTTGCCGCTGCTCGTTCTGCGGAAAGTCCCAGGATCAGGTCCGGAAGCTCATCGCGGGTCCCAGCGGGATATTTATCTGCGACGAGTGCGTGGAGCTGTGTGCCGAGATCATCGAGGAGGAGGCGGATAACTACGACGCCCAGTTCCTCGAGGGGATCCGCCTGCAGAAGCCGAAGGAGATAAAAGCCTATCTGGACCAGTACGTCGTGGGACAGGAGGAGGCGAAGAAGATCCTCTCGGTGGCGGTGTATAACCACTATAAGAGGATCACGGCCCCGCAGGACGATGACGTCGAGATCCAGAAAAGCAATGTTCTGATGTTCGGCCCTACCGGCTGCGGAAAGACCTTCCTGGTCCAGACGCTGGCGCGCTGCCTGAACGTGCCTTTCGCGATCGCGGACGCGACCGCGCTGACCGAGGCGGGCTATGTGGGCGATGACGTCGAGAACATCCTGCTGAAGCTGATCGTGGCTGCGGACGGGGACGTGTCCCGCGCGGAGTACGGCATCATCTACGTCGACGAGATCGATAAGATCACGAAGAAGGGCGAGAACATGTCCATCACCCGCGACGTGTCGGGCGAGGGCGTGCAGCAGGCGCTGCTGAAGATCATCGAGGGCACCGAAGCGAACGTCCCGATGACCGGCGGCCGGAAGCACCCGCAGCAGGAGATGTACCACATCGACACGACGAACATCCTGTTCATCGTGGGCGGCGCGTTTATCGGTCTGGATAAGATCGTCGACCGCCGTCTGGGCGCGGGTTCCATCGGTTTTAATGCCGAGATCACCGCGAAGCGCGATGAGGACGATCTCGAAGCCCTGCTCGCGCAGGTCGAGCCGCAGGATCTGATCAAGTACGGTCTGATTCCCGAGTTCGTCGGCCGCGTTCCGATCACGGTCTCGCTGCATAAGCTGACCGAGGACGCGCTGGTCGAGATCCTGACCGGACCGAAGAACGCGATTCTGAAGCAGTATCAGAAGCTGTTCGAGATGGACGGCATCGATCTGGTGGTCGAGGACGACGCCGCGCGTGCCATCGCACGGAAAGCGCAGGCGATCGGGACCGGCGCCCGCGGACTGAAGTCCATCATCGAGCGCGCGATCATTGATTCGATGTTCGAGCTGCCCTCGGACGACAGCGTGGGACGGTGCATCGTCACCCGCGAGGTCATCGAGGACGGCGCGAAGCCCACGATCGTTAACAGAACTCACGAAGTCCCGCTGATCACGCTGGAGCCCGAACCGCGGGCAGAACTTCCCGAGGACGAGCATCCCGAGGGATCCGGCGAGATCGCCTGAGAACCTGTGTCGGAGGACACAGACAGACCGGGGTGAATCCATGATCATCAGATCCGCGGAACTGGAGACTATCTGCGGCCCGACGAGCGCCCTTCCGGTGCACGACCTGCCCGAATTTGCGTTCGTCGGCCGCTCGAATGTAGGAAAATCTTCTTTGATAAACGCGCTCATGCAGCGCAAATCTCTCGCCCGCACATCTTCCCAGCCGGGCAAGACCCGTACGATCAACTTCTATAACATTAATCACGAGTTCTATTACACGGACCTTCCCGGTTACGGCTTTGCGAAGGTCTCGGATAAAGAGAAAGCGGCCTGGGGCCGCATGATCGAGCGTTATCTGCGCGATTCCGCGCAGCTGAAGACGCTGTTCATTCTGGCGGACATCCGCCACGAACCCACCGGAAACGACCGCGCGATGCTGGAAACGGCGCGCGGATTCGGCCTCGAGGTGGCGATCATTGCCACGAAGGCCGACAAGATCAAAAAAAGCCAGATTCAGAAACAGATCAAAGTGATCCGGACCGGACTGAAACTCGGCTCCGAGACGCCGGTGCTGCCGTTTTCGGCGCTCGACTTCTCCGGCCGGGAAGCTATCTGGGAGTACATCGAAAGCAGGCTTCGGACACCCGTCTCACAGGAGATCGCTCATGGTACTGGAACCACTGACACTCTATAAGCTCATGATCCTTTATCTGCTGAAGCAGGTAAAGTTCCCTATGACGAACGCGCAGATCGCCGATTTCTTCCTCAGCAGAGAATACACCACTTATTACACGTTACAGCAGGCGTTCACCGAGATGCTCGAAGCGCACCTGATCACCGTCGAGGAGATCCATCACAACTCCCGCTACGAACTGACGCGGGAGGGCGAAGAGACCCTCGGGTTTTTCGGCGACCGCATCTCGCCGCAGATCGTCGAGGACATGGACGCGTATCTGAAGGAGAACCGCGTCCGTCTCCGCGACCGTGCCGGCGTGACCGCGGATTACAGCCGCCTGAACAGCAGGGATTATACGGTCCGCTGCGAGGTCCGCGAGGGAAAGGACATCGTCTTCGCGCTAGACCTTGTCGTGCCGACCGAGGAGCAGGCAGAGATCATCTGCCGGAACTGGCATGAACAGAACCAGAAGATCTACAGTTACGCTATGAAGGAGCTTTTAAAGTGAGAGAAAAGTTGGAGACATTGCCCCTGACTGAGCTGAAGGCCCTGGCGAAACAGCTGAACATTAAGCGAACGACCGGCATCCGCAAGGCGGACCTGATCGAGAGCATCCTGCGCGCGTCGGAAGAGCAGGAGAAGGCGGCCGCTTCGGCCCCTGCCGGCCCCGCTGCCGCAGAGCCCGCTCCCGAGGCGGCTTCGGAAGCTCCTGCCGCCGCAGACGAAGCGGAGACCGCCGGGCAGGACACCGCCGGGAAGGAATCCGCCGAAGCGCCCGCGGAACCCCGCCGGCGCAGAAACGAGCGGCGCGGCGCCGGAAAGCAGGAAGGCGGAGAGCGCCAGAACGGCCGCAGGAACGCGCGCGGAAACGACGCCCGCCGGAGCGCCCGCGGTGAGAATCGCGGAAACGAGAAACGCGGAAACGAAAACCGCGGGAATGAAAACCGCGGCGAGTCCCGCCCGAACGACGACGCCGAGGCCGCACAGGAGAAGCGCCAGCCGAAGAACCCCGAGCAGGCGGTCCTAGACGCCGGTGAACCCGCCGAGGGCATCCTCGAGATCATGCCTGACGGCTACGGCTTCCTCCGCGGCGAGAACTTCCTGTCCGGCGAGGGCGACATCTACGTCTCGCAGACTCAGATCCGCCGCTTCGGCATGCGCACCGGCGACATGGTCTCCGGCATTAAGAAACTCCGCGGCCGGAACGACAAGTTCGCCGCGCTCCTCTATGTTAATTCGATCAACGACCACCCCGCCGACAGCGTGAAGGGCCGTCCCCACTTCGAGGATCTGACCCCGATCTTCCCCGATAAAAGGATCCACCTGGAGACTCCGGGCTGCGAGATGTCCATGCGCATCGTCGACCTGATGTCCCCGATCGGGAAGGGCCAGCGCGGCATGATCGTCTCGCCGCCGAAGGCAGGCAAGACGACACTGCTGAAGCAGATTGCGAAAGCGGTCCAGCGGAATTATCCCGAGATGAACATGATCGTGCTCCTGATCGACGAGCGCCCCGAGGAAGTCACGGACTTTAAGGAGTCGATCCACGGCGAGCGCGTCCAGGTCATCTACTCGACCTTCGACGAGCTGCCCGAGCACCATAAGCGCGTGACCGAAATGGTCCTTGAGCGCGCGAAGCGCCTGGTCGAGACCGGCGAGGACGTCATCATCCTGCTCGACTCGATCACGCGGCTCTCCCGCGCGTATAACCTGACCGTGACCCCGAGCGGCCGCACGCTGTCCGGCGGTCTCGATCCCGCGGCGCTCTACATGCCGAAGAAGTTCTTCGGCGCGGCGAGAAACCTCCGCGAGGGAGGCAGCCTGACGATCCTGGCGACCGCGCTGGTCGACACCGGAAGCCGCCTCGACGAAATGGTCTTCGAAGAGTTCAAGGGCACCGGAAACATGGAGCTCGCGCTCGACCGCCGGCTCTCCGAGCGGCGGATCTTCCCGGCCATCGACATCCTGAAGTCCGGAACGCGCCGCGACGACCTGCTGCTGTCGAGGCAGGAGCAGCACGCGATGGAGAAGCTGCGCCGCCTGACCGCCGGCCTGAAGCAGGACGACGCGACGGATCAGACCCTGAATTTCTTCATGCAGTCCCGGAGCAATGCCGAGGTGCTGGCGAGGCTGGAACGGGTGATGCTGTAGGGCCCGGGCGGGCAGAAAAAACTGCTTGCATGCGTTGGGGCGCCGTGCTATACTACCCTTCGCCTGTCGCTTCGGCAGGGATCTTAGAAAAAACAGGGCGGTCGGAATCGCCCGAACCAGAAAGAAAGAGGTCATACCATGAGAGCTGATATCCATCCTACTTATTATCAGGCGAAAGTCACCTGCAACTGCGGAAACGAGTTCACGACCGGATCCACGAAGCCCGAGATCCACGTCGAGATCTGTTCGAAGTGCCATCCGTTCTACACCGGCCAGCAGAAGGCGGCGGTCGCGCGCGGACGTATCGAGAAGTTCAACCGCAAGTACGGCATCAAGGCCGAGTAGTCTACCATACGATATGTACGGGAGCTTTTCGCGTCATGCGCGGAAAGCTCCTTTCTTCTACCAAAAATTCGGTTTTTTATGGGCAGTGCCGGCCCGTCCGCACAGTATGCGCGTGACGCGCCCGCGGCGGAGGCATTGCCCCGATGAGGCATGAAAGCTATGAGAATGTCCGGTATCGGCGGCCAGGCGGTCCTCGAGGGAATCATGATGAAGAACGGAGACGACTACGCGCTCGCGGTGCGCCTCCCGGACGATCAGATCCATGTCGAAAAGGACGTCTACCGCTCCGTGGCGGGGGACAGCCCCGTGAAAAAAGCGCCGTTCATCCGCGGCGTCGTCGCGTTCATCGATTCGCTGGTCCTGGGGATCTCGACGCTGATGAGGTCGTCGACGTTCTTTATGGATGAGGAAGAGACGGGCGGGGCGCCCGAAGCCGGCCCCGGGACGGCGGCCGCTTCCGATGCGGGCCGCGCCGGAGCGGAGGAGAGCGGCGCTCCGAAGCCTGCGAAAGAAGGTCTCTCGGGTTCGAATAAGGCGTTTATGTTCGGGGCGCTGGCATTGTCCCTGGCGATCGCGGTCGCGCTGTTCGTCCTCCTGCCGCTGTTCGTCACGAACCTGTTCCGGCGCGTGACGGACTCGCCGGTGATCCTCGCGGTCATCGAGGGCGTCGTGAAAGTCGTGATCTTCCTGGGCTACCTGCTCGCGGTCTCGCGGATGAAGGACATCCGCCGGACGTTCATGTACCACGGCGCCGAGCATAAATGCATCAACTGCGTCGAGACCGGTCATGAACTCACGGTCGATCACGTCCGCGCCGCGTCGCGCTTCCATAAGCGCTGCGGCACGAGTTTCCTGTTCTATGTGGTCATCATCAGCGTGATCATCGGCTTCTTTATCCAGAGCGGCAGCACCCCGCTGCGGCTCGTGATCCGGCTGGCCCTGATCCCGGTGATCGCCGGCATCTCCTACGAGTTCATCCGCCTGGCGGGCTCGAGCGACCACCCGGTCGTGAACGTGTTCGCGAAGCCCGGCCTCGCCATGCAGAAGATCACGACGGCCGAGCCGGACGACAGTATGATCGAGGTCGCGATCGCGGCGGTCGAGAAGGTGTTCGACTGGCGTGCGTTCCTCGCGGAAGACGGATCCGGCCCTGCCGGGACGGGGGAAGAGACATGACTTATCAGGAAGTATGGACGAACGGACTGAAGATGCTCCAGAACGCGGGCATCGAGGACGCCAGAGAGTGCACGGGCGTGCTGTTCGAGCGGGTGTACGGCATCGACGCCGCGCACTTTATCCTGCACCGCGAAGAGCAGGCTCCCGCGGAGCTCCGCCACGAATTCCGCATGCTGATCGAGCGGCGCAGCCATCACGAGCCGCTCCAGTACATCATGGGCAGCTGCGGGTTCATGAACTGGGATTTCTTCGTCGACCGCAGCGTGCTGATCCCGCGGCAGGATACGGAGACCCTCGTCGAGGAGTTCCTCGCGGACATCACCCGCGTGCGCCCGGAGAAGATCCTGCGCATCCTCGACCTCTGCACGGGCTCGGGCTGCGTGGGCATCAGCGTGAAAAAGTACCTGGACCAGCTCGGTTTCCCGTCGAAAATGACGCTGGCGGACATCTCCGTCGACGCGCTCACGGTCGC
The DNA here is from genome assembly GCA_017513125.1 of Lachnospiraceae bacterium. GTDB lineage: Bacteria > Bacillota > Clostridia > Lachnospirales > Lachnospiraceae > RGIG5636. Next base: position 47,760 of record JAFWDI010000026.1, read on the forward strand.
GAGGAAGAACGCGCGGGATAACGAGGCGATCGTCGACTTCGTGATCTCGGACATGTTCGAGAACCTCGAGGGGCAGCGGTACGACGCGATCCTCTGCAATCCCCCCTACATCCCCACCGAGACCTGCACGGGCCTGATGCCCGAGGTGAGCTGGTTCGAGCCGCGGCAGGCGCTCGATGGCGGCGCGGACGGGCTGGACTTTTATCGCCGGCTGGCGGCCGAAGCGAAGGACCACCTGCTGCCGGGGCCGGGTCTGTACATGGAGATCGGTTACGACCAGGCAAAGAGCGCGGGCGTGCTGTTCCGCGACGCGGGATGGTCCCGGATCAGCCTGCGCCAGGATCTCTCGGGGAACGACCGCGTGCTGAAGGTCCGCCCGTAAGGAGCCGGCCTCAAAAAGGAGAGGACCATGTTTGATAAGCTGGAAGCCGCAGCCCGCCGCTACGACGAGCTGATGATGCGTCTTTCGGAGCCCGGCGCTTCGAACGACGCGAAGGCATATACGAAACTGATGAAGGAGCAGGGCGAACTCGCTCCGGTCGTGGAAGCTTACGGCCGCTACCGGCAGGCGAAGCAGGATCTGGCGGACGCGCAGACCATGCTCGCCGAGGAGAAGGACGAGGAGCTCCGCGATCTCGCGAAGGAGGAGGCGGCGGATGCGAAGGCGCGCATCGCCGGCCTCGAGCAGGAGCTGAAGATCCTGCTTCTCCCGAAGGATCCGAACGATGAAAAGAACGTGATCGTCGAGATCCGCGCGGGCGCCGGCGGCGAGGAAGCTGCGCTGTTCGCGGCCGAGCTCTACCGCATGTATGTGATGTACGCGGAGAGCCGGCATTGGAAGGCGGAGCTGGTCAATGTCAATGAGACCGGCCTCGGCGGATTTAAGGAAGTCGTCTTTATGCTCAGCGGGAAGCAGGTCTACTCGCGCATGAAGTACGAAAGCGGCGTCCACCGCGTGCAGCGGGTGCCCGAGACCGAGTCCGGCGGCCGCATCCACACTTCGACCTGCTCGGTGGCGGTCATGCCCGAGGCGGAGGACGTCGAAGTCACGATCGACGAGAAGGATATCCGCATCGACGTGATGCGCGCGTCGGGAAACGGCGGCCAGTGCGTAAACACGACAGACTCGGCGGTGCGGCTGACGCATTATCCGACGGGCATCGTGATCTATTCGCAGACCGAAAAGTCGCAGCTGCAGAATAAGGAGAAGGCGTTTAAACTCCTGCGTTCGAAGCTCTATGATCTGGAGCTGGCGAATAAGCAGGCGGCCGAGGCGGCGGAGCGTAAGAGTCAGATCGGGACGGGCGACCGTTCGGAGAAGATCCGCACCTATAATTTCCCGCAGAGCCGGGTGACCGAGCATCGGATCAAACTGACGCTGTATAAGCTGGATGAGGTGCTGAACGGACGGCTGGACGAGATCACGGATGCGCTGATCGCGGCGGACCAGGCGGAGAAACTGGCGGGGCTGGAGACGGCGTGACGCTGCGCGGCGGCAGGAGATTCATCACGGCCTGAGGCGAGAAAAAGCTGTTCAGCGCTCCCTGAAGATCCAGGATCACACACATCGAAAAACGAGGGCGAATCGTTTGTACGGATACAGACGATTCGCCTTCGTTTTTTTCTGCGTGTATCGATCTGATCTTCACAGTCTCGCTTCAGGGCTTTCTCCGTGACCGGCGTATCGCCCGATATGGACAGTTTCTGTATTTCTGCTATGATATAAACTGTGTTATTGTGAGACGCCGGCCCACATTGTCCGGTCTGCCCGAAAAGGAGATCATATTGGATAAGAACAGTAAGCTCTACACCCCTATTAAACTCGGAAAGTTCACGCTGAAGAACCGCGTAGAGATCGGTCCCCATGGGTCCGCCCTGCATGAGCCCGGTGGGCGTGTCGGCGATAAGCTCCTCGCGTTCCTGCGGAACCAGGCGCGTTCCGGCGCCGGCATCGTCACGATCGGTTCCGGAAACATTAACCGCGAGGCACAGGCCTTTGCGGTTGCGCATCCCGCGAACCCGTTCCTGGTGCCGAACTACCGGATCGTCTCCGAGATGATGCACCAGTATGACACGAAGATCAGCATGCAGCTGTTCCCCGGTCACGAGATGCTCACACCCTCGGACATCGTGGTCCGCGAGGCGACTCACGAGAGCATCCGCGACCTGTGCGAGCAGTATGCGGATGCGGCGTTTAACATGATGAATGCCGGCTTCGACTTCATTCTGATCCACGGCGCCCACGGAAACGGCCCGAGCATGTTCTTCAGCCCGGAGTTTAACCACCGCACCGACGAGTACGGCGGCAGCCTGGAGAACCGCGCGCGCTTCGGCATCGAGGTGCTCGAGGCGATCCGCGCGAAGTGCGGCGACCGCATCGGCATTGAATACCGCATCAGCGCGGAGGAGATGACCGAGAAGGGCGCGACGCTCGAGGAGACGATCGAGTACGCAAAGTTGATTCAGGACTACGTCGACATGTTCCACGTGTCCCGCGGTCTGCTCGAGGAGACCTCGCATTATCCGTACGTGTTTGCGCCGGTGTATTTCCCGCGCGGCATGAACGTGCCTTACGCGAAGAAGTTTAAGGAAGCGCTGAACGTCCCGGTCAATGTCGTCGGCGGCCTCGACATCGACACCGCCGAGCGGATCGTGGACGCGGGCGACGTCGACATGGCCACGATCGTGCGCGGCTTCTTCGCCGAGCCGAACCTGGTCACGAAGGTCCTGCGGGATCAGGCGGAGGATATCCGCCCCTGCATCCGGTGCAATGTCTGCATCGAGCAGACCCACGCCCGCCTCTGGGAAGTGCGCTGTTCGGTGAACCCGCTGTTCGGACGCGAGACGCAGTTCCCGCTGGCCGGCTACCCAGCCCCGAGATCGAAGAAGGTCGTGCTCGTGGGCGGCGGCCCCGCGAACCTCGAGGCGGCCCGCACCGCGTCGAAGCGCGGTCATAAGGTCGTGCTGTTAGAGCGCGAGGCGGAGCTCGGCGGAAAGCTGCTCTGCGCCACTGCGTCGGATCTGAAGAAAGACCTGCGGAAGTATCTGGACTGGTCGGTCCGGACCGTGATAAAGGATCCGAACATTGACGTGCGCCTGAACACGAAGGCGACGCCGGAGATCATCCGTGCGGAGAAGCCGGACGCGGTCATCATCGCGATCGGCGGCGAGCCCATCATTCCGAAGTTCACCGCGAGCGGCACGGACAAGGTCGTCTGGGTCGGCGACGTCGAGATGAAGCGCGCGCAGACCGGACAGAAGGTCATCCTCGCCGGCGGCGGCTTCACGGGCCTCGAAGCGGCGCTGGATCTCGCGAACCAGGGCAAGGACGTCACCGTGGTCGATATGATTCCGGAGTCCGCTCTCGGCACGGGCGGCACAGCCATGAACACCGAAGGACTGAAGCAGCTCCTGGCGAAGGCTCAGGTGAAATTCATCTGCGAGACGCGCATCAAGGATGTGACTGAGGCCGGCATGATCGTCACGGATAAGGACGGAAACGAGCGGACGCTCGAGTGCGACACGGTAGTCGTGTCCTTCGGCATCCGGAAGGATTCCGCGGCGGTCGCGGAGCTGGCATCCGTGATTCCTGAGACTTATGTCATCGGCGACTGCTCGCCGGTGGGCGGCACGGTCTGGCCCGCGGTGCGTTCGGGCTTTGACATGGCGATGGAGCTGTGACCGGGCGCAGCGACAAATCATACATCGGACGCGGCCGTGAAGCCGCGACGCGATATAGGGGCACAGGTGCGCCCCGGAAAGGACCGACATGAGAAACTTATCAGTGAAGAAAGCCGTGATTCCCGCGGCGGGTCTGGGCACGCGTTTTCTGCCCGCGACGAAGGCGATTCCGAAGGAGATGCTTCCGATCGTGGATACGCCGACACTGCAGTACATCGTGAAAGAGGCGGTGGACTCGGGTATCGAGCAGATCCTGATCATCACGAACCAGAACAAACACTGCATGGAGAACCACTTCGACACGGACTTCGAGCTGGAGGCGCGCCTGCGCGCTTCGGGGAAGGATGCCGAAGCGGATATGATCAATGAGATCGCCGACATGGCGAACATCTTCTACATCCGCCAGAAAGAGCCGAAGGGCCTCGGGCACGCGATCCTGTGCGCCCAGCCGTTTATCGGGAACGAGCCGTTCGCGGTGCTTCTGGGCGATGACATCATGGTAAACCGCGGCGGGAAACCGGCGCTTCGCCAGCTGATGGAGGCATACGACGACCGGAAGTCTACCGTCGTCGGCGTACAGCAGGTCGATCCCGCGCAGACGAACAAGTACGGAATCGTGTCACCTTCCGCATCGGCGCCGAGAAAAGGACGGCTGGTAAAACTGTCCGGCATGGTCGAAAAGCCCGAGCCAGCCGATGCGCCGAGCAATCTCGCGGCATACGGACGCTACGTGCTCGCCCCCGCGATTTTCGATTATCTGGAGAGTCAGACCGCCGGCAAGGGAGGCGAGATCCAGCTGACCGACGCGATCTGCCGGCTTATGGAGCGCGAGGCTGTCTATGCCTATGACATGGAAGGCGAGCGCTATGACGCCGGCGACAAGTTCGGCTTCATCCGCGCGACGATCGATTTTGCGCTGGAACGGGACGAGATCCGCCCGAAGCTGGCGGAATATATTAAGAAGCTGGCGGAAACGCTGTAAACACTTTGGGCCATGCGCGCTGCGGCCGGCATGGCCCTGTCTGATATACAGAACAGGAGAAGAACATGCCGGCGTGGGAAGCATATATCCGCCGAGTGGAACCGTATGTGCCCGGTGAACAGCCGAAGCGGCGGGACATCGTAAAACTGAACACGAACGAAAACCCTTACCCTCCGTCGCCGCTGGCGGAAGAAGCGCTCGCGCGTCTGAGCGCGGACACGATGAGGCTGTATCCGGATCCGACGGCGTCGGAGCTGGTCGATGCGATCGCGGCCGCCCACGGCGTGAAGCCGTCACAGGTCTTTCCCGGCGTCGGAAGCGACGACGTGATCGCGATGGCGTTTCTTACGTTCTTTAACTCGAAGAAGCCCATCCTGTTTCCGGATATCAGCTATTCGTTTTACAGTGTGTGGGCGGAACTCTACAGGATTCCATACGAGTGCCCAGCGCTGGACGCGGAGTTTCGGATCGTGCCGGAGGACTACATGAGGGAGTCGGGCGGGATCATTTTTCCGAATCCGAACGCGCCGACGTCGCTTTACATGCCGCTCGCGGAAGTTGAACGGATCGTCGCGGCCAATCCGGACGTGATCGTGATGGTCGACGAGGCGTATGTCGATTTTGTGGATGCGGAGGGCGGCGCGGGTAGCGCGCCTGCCGGGCCGGCTCCGGTCAGCGCGCTCTCGCTGCTGGACCGGTATGAGAACCTGCTGGTGATCCGCACGTTCTCGAAATCGCGGTCGATGGCCGGAATGCGCATCGGGTATGCGGTGGGATCCGAGTCATTGATCCGCGCGCTGAACGACGTGAAATATTCGTTCAACTCCTACACGCTGAACCGCGATGCGATCGCAGCCGGCGCGGCGGCCATGTCGGACGGGCAGTATTTTCTGGACACCCGCCGGAAGATCCTGGCAACCCGCGCGCGGGCCTGCGGGGAGTTCCGGGCGCTCGGGTTCGATTTTCCGGAGCCTTCGGGGAACTTCCTGTTCGTGCGGCATAAGGAGCGGCACGCTGCGGAGATCTTCGCCGCGCTGAAGGAGCGGGGAATCTATGTGCGGTATTTCGCGAAGCCCCGCATCGATGAGTACCTGCGCGTGACGGTCGGCACGGACGGGCAGATGGACACGCTGTTCACGGCACTGAGGGAGATCCTCGGCTGAGCCGGCGCGGCACGAAACGCGGTCGGAGCGGCCGCGCGGAGAGAACGTCCGGCAGGATCTTGAGAAAAGCGTGGGATATCCTTTAGAGTTTTGATGCTTAAGTTTTCCCGCCGCCGGCGGTATGATAGAAACAGAGAGGAATCAGTTCCGCGCGCCGCGCGGATCCCAGACATTTAAAGGAGGAAGTTATGGGCGTTTTCGATAAGATCAAGTCCGGAGCCTCGAACATGGTCGAGGGCATTTCCGAGACTGCGAAAAACTCGACTGAGACGATGAAGCTGAAAGGCGATCTCGGAAGACTGGAAGGCGAGAAGCTGGAGATCTTCGGGACGCTGGGAAAGCAGTATTTTGAAGCACATAAAGACGACGCGGAGTGCGAGTTCGGTGAGGCTGTCGCGCGGGTGAACGCCATCGAGGCGGAGAAAGTGAAGATCGAAGAGCAGCTGCGCGAGATCCGCGGCGTGCGCACCTGCCCGAATTGCGGCGGCGAGGTCCAGAAGGGTGCGCTGTTCTGCAGCGCCTGCGGAACGAAGATGCCCGAGCCGGTAAAGGTCCCTGTCGCGGGCGTGAAGGTGTGTCCGAACTGCGGAGCGAGCATGCCCGAAAGCACGATGTTCTGCACAGCCTGCGGCACGAAACTGCCCGAGCAGGCCGCCGAGGTTCCTGCGGCACCCGAACCGCCCGCGAAGCCGGTGTGCCCGAACTGCGGCGCGGATCTGGCGGAAGGCGCGATGTTCTGCACTTCCTGCGGAACGAAGATCCCTGAGGCGGCTCCTGCCGCGCCGGTGATCCCGGAAGTTCCCGCGGGGCCGGAGATCCCTGCGGAGCCGGAGGTCCCGGAAGTTCCTGCGGAGCCGGAGATCCCGGATGTGCCCGCGGAACCGGAAATTCCCGATGAGATAGAAGCTGCCGTTATCCCGGATATTCCGGAAGAACCGGCCGCTCCCGCGAAGCCGGTGTGTCCCGGCTGCGGCGCGGATCTCATGGAAGGCGCGATGTTCTGCACTTCCTGCGGGATGAAGATTCCCGAAGCGGCTCCCGCGGTCCCCGAGACGCCGGTGATTCCGGACGCTCCGGTCTACGAGGCTCCGGTCTTTGAGGCTCCGGTGTTTGAGCCGCCGGTCTATGAGTCGCCGATCATCCCCGACATTTCCGCGGAACCGGTGATCCCTGATGCTCCTGTGGAAGAGATCCCGCCGGAGGCGCCCGAGGCTCCGTCCTCAAACCCCTGGGATAATCCGATCATCAGCTGAGGACACAGGCTGAGCGGAAGGAAAGGACAGCATGAAAAAGGACTGCCGGAGCGATCCGGGAGTCCTTTCTGCTTCCGTATGTCCGTGCAATGCCTGCGCCGCGGCCCGGTCCGCGGTCTCCGCCGGACTGACGGAAAACCCACGAATCTTTCGCACAGCCTGCAATATTTTGTATCTATCTTCAAACATCCCTTGTCGAAAAATCAGGGATGCTATATTGTAACAATAGGTGTATTTGTTTATCTGATCGGACGGGCTTTCACAGCCGTTCGATGTCCATTATCATCATACGATCAAGGAGGAAAATTATGGCATTTTGTGGACAGTGCGGAACTCAGATCGACGGACCTGCCGCCTTCTGCCCGAACTGCGGCGCGGCTGTGAGCCAGCCGGTAAATGACTTTGCGGACGAGGAACTGCGCAAAGCAGAGGCCAGATATTCCGGCGGCTCCGATTACAGCTACGGCGGCGGCACGGATGCGGGTTACGGTTCGGATTCGACCTACGGAGCGGGCTACGGTTCGGGCACCGGTTACGGCGCCGGAACGGGTTACACCGGCGGCCGCGGACCCAGCTGGGACTACACGCGCACGACGAAGTATTCGGGCTTCCTGGGCTTCCTGGAGTACTACCCCCTGATGTGGAAGAACTACGCGAATAAGAAGGGCCGCGCGACCCGGATGGAGTTCTGGTCGATCGTCCTGTGCAATTTCGTGATCAGCTTCCTGCTGGGACTGATCCCCGGCACGGCGGGAACCGTCATCAGTTTCATCTACAGCCTTGTGGTCCTCGTACCGACCATCTGCGTTTACACCCGCAGAGCGCATGATCTGAACCAGTCCGGTGGTCATGTGGCACTCATTTACATTTTCATGATCGTGGGTGAGCTGCTGGCAGGTATCGGTATCGGCACCGCGGCGCTGATCGGCGTTTACTCGATGTTCTACTACACGCTGCCCGGATTTATCATCGGCGGCATCGTGGCGTGCGTCATCGGCGTGATCCTTCTGATCGTCGCATTGATCCTGCTGCTCCGTCTGGGCCTCAAGCAGTCCTGGCCGGATGATAACGAATACGGTCCTTATCCGCATAAGACGCTTTAAGCGGCGGGCGGATCCGTAAACTGAAAAAGGAGAGCGCTGCGGGTTTCCGCGGCGCTCTTTTTGTGTGCGCAGGGTCATCGTGCCCGGCCGTCCCGGTCTGCACAGCGGAGGGACTTGAGGCGCGACCTGAAAGATCGTTTCGAACCGCCTCGAAAACCAAGCGGTTCGATCCTGATGACCGAATCAGGATCGAAGCGAGACCGAGCCGGGAAACACATCGGAGTTTCCCGGTGAGTTCGAGCGATACCCTTTGTTTTTCGCCGCGGAGAGAGACAGAGCTTTCGGGAGCGGTGAACGTCCCCTCCGGAGGGCAGGCTGGGACGGCCGGGGCATGGCCCCATCCACATAAAAACGCCCCGGCCGCCCGCGGCGCTTCCTCTTGATAATCCCGCCCCGCGAATGTATCATTTTCTACATGAGATACGAAGGAGACATCTACCGCCCGCCCAGCGAGGCGCGCAGCCTGATCGTCCAGGTCACGGTCGGCTGTGCCCATAACACCTGCACGTTCTGCACGATGTATAAAGCGAAGCAGTTCCGTGTCCGCCCGCAGGCCGAGATCCTCGAGGACCTCGCCGGCGCCGCCGCGGACTACGGCGATCTCGTGCGGAAGATCTTTCTCGCGGACGGCGACGCGCTGATCGTGCAGACCGACCGTCTGCTGGAGATCCTGGACTTCTGCCGGGAGCGCTTCCCGGTGCTCGAGCGCGTGACCGCGTATGCCACCGCACAGGACATCCTGCGGAAGACCGACGAAGAGCTCGCCGCGCTGCGCGCGCACGGGCTGGAGATGGTCTATGTCGGCGCGGAGTCCGGAGACCCGCAGATCCTCACGGACATTCGCAAGGACGTCACCTGTGAGGAACTGATCAAAGCCGCCGCGAAGGCGAAGCGCGCGGGGATCGCCGTGTCGCTGACGCTGATCTCGGGTCTCGGCGGAAAGGCCCGCCTGGCCGAACACGCGGTGAAGTCGGCGGAACTCGTGAGCGCGATGAAGCCGGAGTATCTGGGCTTTCTCACCCTGATGCTGGATCCGGCCGCCCCGATCATGAAAGAGATCCGCGAGGGACGGCTGAAGCTGCTCGAGCCGGCGGACGTCGCGGAGGAGATGCGGCTGTTTCTCTCGAACGTGGATTCGGAGGGGACCGTGTTCCGCGCGAACCACGCGTCGAATTACATTACATTGAAGGGCACGCTGAACCGGGACATTCCGGAGATGCTGGCATATCTGGACCGGGTGCGCGCGCAGGGCGCCTACCGCCCGGAGGGATGGCGGAGGCTGTGAGCGGACGGCCCCGAAGGGGAGGCCCGCTCCGCGGAAAAAGGAGCGCCCGCCGGAAAGGAAAACGATGACGAAGAGATCCCTGATCACATGGCTGAAGACCGCGCTGCGGCGCCCGGTCGCATTGACCGTCCTCTGCCTGGCAGTCTGCCTGGCGGGGCTGTTCGCGGTGCAGGGATGTTCCGGCGGCGGATCCGGACAGGGAGGCGCCGCGCAGGAAGACGCGGGAGAGGGAGGCGTCGCCTCCGCGCTTCAGGAAGGGATCGAGCAGGAACTGCGGACGGCCGAGACCGCTCCGGAGCCGGAAACGACCGTGCCGGTCGGCGGAGACAGCCTGTTTCAGGATCCCGAGGCGCCCGACGGCTCGATCACGATGGATACCATCCCGCCGTTCGACGGGGATCTTTACGTGGAGATCGATAACAATATCCCTTCCTTCTCGGAAAACGAGATCACGGACGTCTCCTTCGAGTCCTACGCCGAACTCGACCGTCTGGGCCGCTGCGGCACCGCGTTTGCCTGTCTCTCGCGGGACACCATGCCCGCGCGCGGCGAGACCCGCGGCGAGATCTACATGATCTATCCGAGCGGCTGGGAGCAGAACTTCTACGAGTTCGTCGACCGCGAGGCGCTCTATAACCGCAGCCATCTGATCGCATGGAAGCTTTCCGCCGAGAACGCGAACGAGAGGAACCTGATCACCGGCACCCGCACCATGAATTCGGAGGGCATGACCCCGTTCGAGGACATGGTCTGGGAGTACATCCGGGACACGGGAAACCACGTGATGTACCGCGTCACGCCGGTCTTCGAGGGCAATAATCTGGTGGCTTCCGGGGTGCACATGGAGGCGTACAGCGTCGAGGACCGGGGAGCGGGCATTGCGTTCAATGTCTACTGTTATAACGTCGAACCCGGCGTCTGGATCGATTACGCGACCGGAGAAAACCGCGAATCTCGCGCGCGGTAGGCGCGGGACGGCGGCTTTTCCGGGCGATTTCCGCAGAAGTTCACCCGAAAAATAAGATATCGCGGCCAAAAGTGTATTGCGCTACGCTTTTGACCGTGTTAGAATGACAAACACTTCATTTTTGCTCCAACTGTCAAGGTTGGACTTTTTTTGCTGAGAAAGGAACGAGCACGGACATGGGTCAGACCGAAACCGGTGAAAAGAAAGTAACTATCTGGAACAGGACTTTCGTCTGCTGCATTCTGGCGAACGTCTTTTTCTGCTTTTCGCACTTCTTCACGTCCCCGCTGGTGTCTACCTATGCCGCGTATCTCGGCGCCGGCGCCACGATCGTGGGCATGCTGTCGGGCCTGTATTTCGGCATTGCTTTCGCGATGCGTCCCGTGGCCGGCCCTCTGGTCACCATGGGGAATAAAAAGATCCTCATGTTCGCCGCGTTCCTGCTGGGCGCTGTGATCAACGTCCTTTACGCGGTCACCGGCACCATTCCCCTGTTCGTCTTTACCCGTATCCTGCACGGTGTGCAGTACAGCATCATCGGCAGCCTGGTCATGACCGTCGCGAGCGCTTCTCTTCCGAAGGAGAAGATCGGCAGCGGCATCGGCGTGTTCGGCGTGTCGGGCGTGTTCGGCACGGCGCTGGGCCCCACGATCGGTATCGGTCTGCGCTCCCTGGGCATGAATATCTGGGGCGAAGTCGGCGCCTACCGGATGGTCTTCCTGGCCTCCGCGCTCTGCTGCGTCTTTGCTCTGGTCCCGACCATGCTGATCCAGAACCAGCGCGCCCTCACGAAGGATGAAAGAAAGGCGCTGGGTCCGTGGTATAAGAACATCGTGACATTGCCCGCGATTCCTTCCGCGATCCTCATGCTGCTCTACAGCATGACCTACATCCTGTTTAACACATTCCTGGTCCCGTTCGCGGCGCAGTACGGCATCCCCGGCATCACGTCCTTCTTCACGATATACGCGCTCTGTACGCTGGTGACCAGGCCTATCAGCGGCCGTCTGCTCGACCGCCACGGCCCCCGGATCCTGTTCTATCCGTGCACGGCGCTGTTCGTGGTCGGCCTGATCATTGCCGGCACCGCGACGGCTCTGCCGATGATGATCGTCTGCTCGGTCGTCTGCGCGATCGGCTGGGGTTCGCTGCAGCCCACGATCCAGGCCATGGCCATGGCTTCCGTACCGACCGAGAAGGGCGGCGTAGCCTCGAACACGAACTACTTCGGACTGGACGCCGGCTACTTCATCGGCCCGACCCTCGGCGGTCTGGTCTATGCCGCGACCGGCAGCTACCACACGATGTTCCTCATGGGCATCATTCCCGTGGTGATCGGCCTGATCGTGTTTACCGTCACATATCCGCTGCGCGAGCGCGGAAAGTATCGCGAGGAGCTGGCGCGCCGGCAGGCGGCGGAGCATGCGGCCCTGGAGCAGGGAACTTCTGAGCAGGAGAACGGATAATGACAGAAGCCGGGAAAAAGGTAACGATCTGGAACCGCACGTTCGTCTGCTGCGTTCTGGCGCAGATGTTCTTCGTGTTCTCGCACCAGTTCACGTCGCCGCTGGTCTCGTCCTACGCGGCGTTTCTGGGAGCGGGGGCGACGATCGTGGGCATGCTGTCCGGCCTCTATTACGGCATTGCGTTTGCGATGAGACCGATCTCCGGTCCGCTGGTCACGGTCCAGAACCGGAAGATCCTGATGATCGTCGCGTACTCGCTGGGCTTTATTGTCAATGTTCTTTACGCCTCGACCTCCTCGATCCCTCTGTTCATCCTCACGCGCGTTATCCACGGAGTACAGTACAGCCTGGTCGGCAGCCTTCTGCTGACGGTCGCGAGCTCCAGCCTTCCGAAAGAGAAGATGGGCAGCGGCCTCGGCGTGTTCGGCGTCGCGGGCGTGTTCGGCACCGCGCTGGGCCCGAGCATCGGCATCGCGCTGCGCGAATGGGGAAATGCGAACTGGGGCGACGGCGGCGGATATAAGGTCACGTTCATCGCGGCGGCGATCTGCTGCGTACTGTCCCTGATCCCGAGCCTGCTGGTGCAGAATCAGCGCGCGCTCACGAGGGAAGAGCGGGAGGCTCTGGGGCCCTGGTATAAGAACATCGTCGCGCTTCCGGCGATCCCGCCGGCGGTGCTGATGTTCCTGTACAGCATGTGCTTCATCCTGTATAACACGTTCCTGGTGCCCTACGCGGCGCAGTACGGCATCACGGGCATCAGCACGTTCTTTACCGTGTACGCGGTGTTTTCACTGATATCCAGACCGATCAGCGGAAGGATCCTCGACCGCCGCGGGCCCGCTGTCCTGTTTTTCCCGTGCTCTGCGCTCTTTATCGTGAGTCTGCTGATCGTGGGAAGCGCGAATTCGCTGCTGCCGGTCCTGATCGCCGCGGCCATCGGTTCGATCGGATACAGCTCGCTGCAGCCTACCATCCAGACGATGGCCATGACGTCCGTGCCCCCGGAGAAGGGCGGCGTCGCGTCGAACACGAATTACTTCGGCCTGGATCTGGGCTTCTTCATCGGCCCGACCGTCGGCGGCCTGGTGTATGCAGCCACGGGCAGCTACCATACCATGTACCGTTTTGCGATCATCCCCGTGATCATCGGCCTTCTGGTGTTTACGGTGTACTATTTTACGAAGCTTAGAAAAAAACCGAGCCCGGAAGAGCTCATCGAACAAGGGGAGACCAATGTCTAACACTGAAAAAGTAACCATCTGGACCCGCACGTTCACATGCATCGTCATCACGAACATTGCGTATTGCTTCTCGCATTTTATCACGACTCCGCTGATCGCGCCCTACGCGTCGTTCCTCGGCGCGACGGCCACGCTGGTCGGCGTGCTGGCGGGCCTGTATTCGGCGATCGCGTTCGCGATGCGCCCGATCTCGGGACCGATGATCGTCATTCTGAATAAAAAGAACCTGATGATCTTCACCATGATCCTGGGCATCGCGGTGAACCTGCTTTACGCTGTGTTCGGAAGCATTCCGATGTTCGTGGTCTCGCGCGTTCTCCACGGCGTTATGTACAGCTTCGTGGGCAGCCTGACGATGACTCTCGCGAGCGACTCGCTTCCGAAAGCGAAGTACGCGAGCGGCTTCGGACTTTTCGTCGTGTCCGGCGTGTTCGGACAGGCGCTCGGCCCGAGCGTGGGCCTGTGGCTGCAGAACCTCGGGATCCGGATGGGCGGAGAGCTCATGGGCTTCCGCATGGTGTTCCTGGGCGGCGCGATCTGCTACCTGATCGGACTGATTCCCTGCTTCTTCATCGAGAAGCAGCGCGTCCTCACGAAAGAGGAGCGGTCCTCGCTGGGACCCTGGTATAAGAGCATCATTGCCCTTCCGGCGGTGCCTTACGCTCTGATGATGGCGTTCTACGCCATGGGCTATATCCTGTTCGCGACGTACATGGTGACCTTCGCGGAGCAGTACAATATCGCAAACATCAGCATGTTCTTCATCGTGAACTCCATCGCGACGCTGGCGGCCCGTCCCATCGGCGGCCCCATCTCGGATAAGATCAGCCCGAAGGCGCTGTTCGTGCCCGGCACGGTCCTGTTCGCGCTGAGCATGGTGTTCATGGCGCGCGCGACCACGCTGCCGATCGTCCTGGTGGCGGCGGTCTTCGCGGGTCTCGGCTGGGGTCTGGTGCAGCCCGCGGTGCAGGCCTGCTGCATGTCCTCGGTCCCGGTGGAAAAGAGCGGCGCCGCGGCGAACACGAACTTCCTCGGCGTGGACGCGGGCTTCTTCATCGGCCCGGCCATCGCCGGCGTTATCTTTTCGATCACCGCAAGCTATCACTCGGTCTACGCGTTCGGCGTCGTGCCGGTCGTGCTCGGCATCCTGGTCTACGCGGTCTATGCGGGGATCTTAAAGGCGAAGAAAAAAGAGACCGCCGAAGAAACAGCCGAATAAGCTTTTATGGATATTTCACGGAGATGGTGTTAAAGTGTATTCATTAACAGACGGGCCGTATGGCCGGCGCTTTTGAAAAGAAGGTCTTCCGTGGAAAAAAGAAATATTCGCATCACATTTAATGCTCCTGTGATTCTGGTCTTCTCGCTGCTCTGCTTCCTGGCGACGCTGGCGGGGGTTCTGACCGGAGGCAGGAGCACTTCGCTTATTTTCACGGTCTACCGCGCGCCGGTATCGCCGCTGGCGGTGCTGCGCCTGATCACGCATGTGTTCGGACACACCGGCTGGGCGCATCTGGTCGGGAACCTCTCGTTCGTTCTTCTCGTTGGCCCCATGCTGGAGGAGAAGTACGGCCATCTGCGAATCGCCCTGATCCTGCTGATCACCGCGGTCATCACCGGCCTGATAAACATCATCTTCTTCCCGACGGTCGCGCTCTGCGGAGCGAGCGGCGTCGTGTTCGCCCTGATCCTGCTCTCGTCCTTCTCGGGCTACCGGGAGAAAGGCGAGATTCCCATTACGTTTATCCTCGTGGCCGTACTCTTCCTGGGGAAGGAGATCTACCAGGGCGTGGTCGTGGATGACAATATCTCGAACCTCGCGCATGTGATCGGCGGTGTGGTCGGAAGCATCGGAGGTTTCCTGCTGACCCGGAAGAAGAACGAAGAGCTGGCGGAGGCGCAGGCGAAGGCCCGCGCGGACGAGCGCGCCGCATCCCCGCTGTTCGCCCCCGAGGAGATCGAGCGCCGTGCGGCGAAAGAGCGCGGCGAGCGCGGCATTTTCGGCCGCCGGAAAGCGGAAGAGGCTGTACCGGCTGCCGTGGCCGTCCCTGCAGACGAAGATCCTTTCGCGGGTCTGAGACCCGCATCTGTGATGGGAGAGGAGCCCGCGGCTCCCGAGCATACTGCCCCTGACCCGGCATTGCCGGAGGCGGCTCCGGCGTTTACCGCGGATACAGAGGCATCAGAGATCGCGGCTTACACCGCGTCCGTTCCGGCTCCGGAGGCTGCTCCGGCGGCGCCGGAGGAGGACGCGCCGAGCTTCGACGAGCTCTTTCCCGATCTGAAGACTTCGAACGATTGATTCCGCCCGGAATCTCCGTCGACGGAACCGGAAGAATCCTCTTTTCACAAAAGATAGACATTTCCTCTTATATCCGCTATAATCTCTTCATTATCCCTTTTGGCGGCGTTTTTTGCGTCCATTTTTAAGAAAAGAGAACCATTATGCTGAATGTCCAAAACATTTCCATCATGGCGACCATGATCGTCTATCTGGCGTTCATGATCGCGATCGGCATCATCTTCTCGAAGAGAAACCAGTCGTCCGATGATTTCTATCTCGGCGGCAGAAAGCTTGGGCCGTTCGTGACGGCCATGAGCGCGGAGGCCTCCGACATGTCCAGCTGGCTGCTGATGGGCCTGCCCGGAGTGGCGTACCTGTCGGGTATGGCGGACGCCGCCTGGACCGCGATCGGCCTGGCGGTCGGCACGTACCTGAACTGGCTCTTCGTCTCGAAGCGCCTGCGCCGCTACAGCGCGAAGATCGGGTCCATCACGGTGCCGGATTTCTTCACGAAGCGCTTCCATGACCGCTCCCATGCGCTGGAGACCATCGCGGCGGTCGTCATCATCGTGTTCTTCGTGCCCTACGTCGGCTCCGGTTTCGCAGCCTGCGGAAAGCTGTTTAACAGCCTGTTCGGCGTCGAGTACTGGAAGGCCATGGTCGTCTGCGGCATCATCATTGCCGTGTACACCATGCTGGGCGGCTTTATGGCGGCTTCGTTCACGGACCTGATCCAGAGCATCATCATGTCGATCGCGATCGTCGTGGTCCTGGGCTTCGGCATCGCGTCCGCGGGCGGCGTCGGCGCAGTCGTGCAGAACGCGCAGGCGCTTCCGGGCTACCTGCACCTGAACCAGATGTATCTCGCGGACAGCGGGACAGCGACGGCTTACGGTCCGATCACGGTAATCTCGACCGTGGCCTGGGGTCTCGGCTACTTCGGCATGCCGCACATCCTGCTGCGTTTCATGGCTATTAAGGATGAGGCGAAACTGAAGCTGTCCCGCCGCATCGCGTCGATCTGGGTCGTGATCGCCATGTTCATCGCGATCTCGATCGGCATCATCGGAAAGTCCATGAGCGATCTGGGTCTCGTCGAGAGCCTGAGCGGCTCCGCATCCGAGAACATCATCATTCGGATCGCGTATCTGATCTCATCGCACGGAGTACTCGCGGCGATCGTCGCGGGCCTGATCCTTGCGGGCATCCTCGCGGCGACCATGTCGACCGCGGACAGCCAGCTGCTGGCGGCGTCTTCGAGCGTGACGCAGAACATCATCGGCGGACTGTTCGGGAAGAAGCTCGAGCAGAAGAAGAGCCTGATCATCGCCCGCCTGACGGTGCTCATCGTCGCGATCATCGGCATGGTGATCGCGCGCGACCCGAACTCGAGCGTGTTCCGCATCGTTTCGTTCGCCTGGGCCGGCTTCGGCGCGGCGTTCGGACCGCTGATGCTGCTCTCGCTGTTCTGGAAGCGCACGACGCGCGCGGGCGCGCTGGCCGGTATGATCGGCGGCGCTGCCATGATCTTCATCTGGAAGTTCGGCGTGCGTCCGCTGGGCGGCGCCCTGGACATCTATGAGCTTCTGCCGGCGTTCATCGTCAGCATCGTGCTGATCATCGTGGTCAGCCTGGCGACGAAGGCGCCCGAGAAGGCGATCGTCGAGGAGTTCGAGAGCGTGTGATCTTTCAATTATTTTGGCATGAAGCGGCATCGCCCCGGGCGGTGCCGCTTTTTTCGTGCCGTGAAATGCTGTCAAAAACTACATTTTCCGTGTGGCCTTTTTTTAATGGTATGAACGGAGAAAATACCGTATAATTGTAATGCTATGACTTCCGGACGATATACCCGATCATACATAGCTGCCGCGGCGGACGGTCCGAACCGCGGACACTTCAGAAAAACGAAACCCGAAAAGCTACGCACACATTAGAAAAGGGAGATCACTATGGGAAGTAAAATGTTTCCGCACGTATTCCAGCCGATCCGCATCCGCGGCATCGATTTTAAGAACCGCATCGTTCTGGCGCCTCCGTCGCCGAACCTGGCGGGCACGAACGGCGAGGTGACCCCTCAGCTCGTGAACTGGATGCGCATGTTCGCCCGCGGCGGCGTCTGCACGCTGTATCTGGGCAACTCCTCGATCGACATCACCGAGTCGAAGGATGAGGCGTTCCAGCTGAACCTGCGTGCCGAGCCCGGCGACACCGTGAAGTTCGACTCGATCGTCCTGAACCTGGCCCGCTACGCGGACATGTGCAAGGAGTATGACTGCCACGCCTCGCTCGAGATCAACCACAACGGCGAGAACACGCACTTCGAGACCGTGGGCCACGCCCCTTATTCGGCATCGTCCTTCATCTCCGCCGGCGAGCGCGCCTGGGCGGCGGCGCACGGCCGTGATCCGATCCCTTCGATCGAGATGACGAAAGAAAAGATCGACGAGACCGTGAATAAGTTCGGTGACGCCGCGGCCATGATGAAGCGCGCAGGCATGGACATCTGCCTGGTGCACGGCGGCCACGGAAACCTGATCAGCCAGTTCACCAGCCCTCTGTATAATCACCGTACCGATGAGTACGGCGGAAGCCTTGAGAACCGCGCGCGTTTCGCGATCGAGGTCTGCGACAACATCCGCCAGAAGTGCGGCGAGGACTTCGTCATCGAGTTCCGTATCTCCGCGGACGAGATCGCTGAGGAAGGCATGCACTTCGACGAGACCCTCGAGCTGATCGGCATGCTGAAGGACCACATCGACATCATTCACGTGTCGGCGGGCCTGCACTCCGACTTCCAGATGAAGTACATGCGCAACTGGTGCCAGAACTTCATGATGGAGCGCGGATTTAACGTCCATTACGCCGCGAAGGTGAAGGAGCGCTATCCGGATCTGCTGGTCACCACTGTCGGTTCGATCCAGAACCTGGAGCTGGCCGAAGAGATCCTCGCGAACGGCTGGGCCGATTTCGTCGCGATGTGCCGCGGCCTGATGGCTGACCCCGACATGCCGAACAAGTACTCGCACGACATGCCCGAGGAGCACCGCCCCTGCCTGCGCTGCGACAAGTGCATGGGCCACCTGTTCGTTCCGAAGCCTATCTGGTGCGCGATCAACCCGATCTCCGCGATGACGGATCTGCTGAAGGACGGCGAAGTCCCGAAGGCGAAGGTAAAGAAGAAGTGCGCGGTCGTCGGCGGCGGCCCGGGCGGCGTCCAGGCGCTGATGACGCTGTGCGAGCGCGGACA
>JAFWDI010000027.1 GCA_017513125.1 Lachnospiraceae bacterium
ACGACCATCAGCACGATCGCAATGATCAGGTGTCCGAAGGTGAGGACGCTGCGGAGAAAGCCGCGGACCAGGCCCACGATCAGCGCGACGGCGAAGATCGCCAGCGTCGCAATGATGATCCAGCCGAAAGGCATCGCTCCTCCTTCCCCGGGCTCAGCCGCCCAGCACGTATCTCTCCACGGCCAGCGCAAAGCCGTCGTGATCGTTATCCTGTTCCGTGACCGCGTCTGCCGCCGCGAGCGCGGCCGGGCAGGCGTTCTTCATGGCCACACCGATGCCGGCCTCCCGCAGCATCGTGACGTCATTTTCGCCGTCGCCGACAGCCAGAGTCTCGGACGGGTCGATCGACAGCGCCTCGCAAAGCGCGCGCAGACCGGTGCCCTTGTCGGCGCCCGCCCGGTTCAGCTCAAGGTTATTCGGCACGGAAGTCGTGACCGCCAGGAACGGCAGACGCGCCAGCATCTCCCTCGTCGGAGCGATCATCTCCCGATAGCGGGAGGCGCGGAAATAAACATTGAACTTTTCCGCGCATTCCGCGGGCTCTGCGGCCTCCAGCAATTTGCGGACGTCGGGAACGAAGTCCCTCGTCTCGTAAACCAGGCTGACGACCGCTTCGGTCAGGCAGAAATCGCCGACCCGCTCGCGGAGCGACTCGTTCATGAAGGCGAGCCCGCCCATGTAGACGTCGGTCATGGCGTCCAGGCCCGAGATCGCATCCCAGACCGCGAGACTCTCCTCCCTGTCGAAACCGCAGCGGAAGATCTCCTCGCCGGTCTTCATGTCCTTCACCAGGCCGCCGTTCAGCAGGATGCCGTAGCGCGCGTGCTCCATCGCCCGCACGGCGGCAGGCAGGCCCTTCTGCAGGCGCCCGGTCGCGGGGACCGTAAGGACTCCCCGGTCCGCCGCCTCCTTTAATGCACGGGCGGCACGCTCGGAAAGTCCCTTTTCGGTATCCAGCAGCGTGCCGTCCAGATCAAAAGCTATCAGTCGAATCATCAGGTCATCCTACATGAAAGTGCTGCTCCCTCAAGATCAGGCGTCCCTGCTTATCGTACTTCTTCGCAAACACGCTTCGGAGGGATGTCCGCTCGGCCTGCTCCATGGCGTTCTCCACCAGTTCCCGGGCCGTGTCGACCGTCAGGGTACGGCCCTCACCCAGAAGCTCCTCGGCGCAGGCATAGACCGCCAGTCCCGCGGTCTCGTCCATCACACAGTCCAGAGACTCTGCGTACTCCTCGACGTAACGGGTGAAGCCCCGGATCGCGCCGAACGAACTGTCCTCGTCCTCGCCGTCCTCATAGTCGAGCTCGTCGTAATCGTCATAGTCATCGTAGTCGTCGAACTCTTCATAACCGTACTCGTCCGTCTCCGGAAGTTCGGTCTCCCCAACCGGGCGCAGATCCGCCGCTCTCAGTTTCTCGATCTCCTTCGTGCCGCCGGACCACGCGGCAGGAGCGTCAGGCTCCTCGTGAACCGGCGTCTCCACGGGGGCCGGCTCCTCCGGAATCGCTTCCGGCTCGTCCAGCAGCCGTGCGAGTTCCGCAGCCAGCGCACCGCTGAGGTTCGCGGTGTTCACCATCTGATCGGCGGGCTCTTCCGGCTCGCCGGCGCCGCCGAACGCCATCGCCATCTGTTCGTCGAGAGACATCTCTCCGCGCGGCGGCCGGTAATCGTCACCGAGGATCGACTCATACGTGTCCGCGTCCGGCACGGCGGCAGGTTCTTCCGCAGGCGCCCCGTCATCGGGCTCCAGGTCAAAATCATAGGTCAATGCCGGTTCCGGCGCCTGCTCCGGTTCCGGTCCATACTCTTCGACCGGGGCATACTCCGCGATCGGGATGTACTCGTTTTCCGCTTCCGGAACATACTCCGGTTCGGGCTCATATTCCTCGGCAGTAACATACTCCGCTTCGGGCGTGGGCGCGGAGAGGATCGCCTCAGCGAAAGGAAGCGCCGCCTGCCCCGACTCATCTTCATAAATGCCGGTCCTGGCCAGTTCCGGGCTTCTCGCCACGAGTTCGCGAAGCCGCGCGGGCGTATCGGACAGAATCACGATCGCATCCTCGCCGGGCGCAGCCGCCTCCTCGACCAGCTCGGCCAGCAGCTCATCGCTCAGGTCGCCGGCCTCCAGAATGATCAGGTCGCGGCCGCTGAGCCGCTCCAGGCAGGCCTTCATGCCGCGCGAATTCAGTTTGCTTCCGGTGACTTTCGCGGTCTGGACTTCCTGCGTCCCCATCGAGGCGTGCGCGTCATGGATCATCTCCATGGCCCGCGGGATCGCATCGGCCGGGTCGCTCACTTCCGTGAGGATGCAGACCAGTTCATGCTCCGGTCTGCCCTGCTCCGCCAGCTCGTCCGCCTCGCGGACGTCCTCCGCGCGCTTCGCTTCGGTCTCCTCGCGGACGGCGCTCAGATCCACATAGTCCGAACCGTCGGCCTGGAAGCGGTCGGGGTCGACCAGTTCCCGGTCCGGCGAAAGATTTATGCGCGCGAAAGCGTCTCCGCCGAAGCGGATGTCCTTCAGCTCGTCAAGCTTCTTCGTCTGCTCCTCGTAAGTCCAGGGGAGCTCGATCTTCTTCGTATCATCCAGATCCGAGGGCAGCTCGTCCTCCGGCAGAGCGAAGCCCTGCTCATCGAAGAACCGGTGCGAATACAGGCGCGCCTTCAGCGACGGATCCAGCGTACCGCGGACCGCCGGAAGGACCGCCCCGCCGATCTCGGTCTCGGGCGAAGCGAAGACCATCGGCTCCGAAGGCATTTCGGGCGCCGCGGGCACTTCTGCCGCCGGGATCTCTTCGCCGGCGGTCTCCTGCAGGATCTCCGCCGCCGGAATCTCTTCCGCGGGAAGCTCTTCCGCGGCGGACTCTTCCGCCGGCGCGTCGTCAAACGCGGCGACCTCCTCGGTCAATGCCGCCTCCAGGCTCCGCGAGAACTCCTCAGCGGACGCCGCGGGCTCCTCCGCGGGCGCCGCCTCCATCCGGAACGATTCGTACCCGGGCTCCGGAGTCTCGTCGGGATCCGGCCTGTAAGCCTGGTCCCGCTCCGCCTTCTCGAGGCTCTCCCAGATCATGCGCCCGACGTCATTGCCCTCGCTGTCTTCGAAGCTCACCCACGGGAACAGGTCCACGTCGGGACCCTCTCCGCGCGCTGAGCCGGCCTGAACGAACTCCGAAAGATCGATCTCGGTGGCCTCCGGCGTTTCCCGAAATTCGCCGTCCTCTTCATATTCTTCGGGGGGAAGTTCCTGAAGATCATCCTCCCCGTAATACTCATCATACTCTTCGTCGTAATAGCCTTCCTCGTCCCCGAAGTCTTCCTCTGTAAAGACTTCCTCGTCAAAACGGCCTTCGACGTACTCATCCCCGTCCGGGCCGCCGTCGATGTACTCCCCGTCCGGATCGTCAAACTCCGCGTCCTCCGGTTCATCGCCCAGCAGCTGACCCACGGTCATGCCCTCGATCGAGGGATCTTCCCAGATGCCCTGGTACTCCTCCGCGGGAGCGTCGTCAAAATACTCGTCGGGGATCTCAAACGTCGGAATATCCGGCTCCGGAAGCGGCTCTTCCGCCCCCTCTTCCGCGGGCGCTATGGCGCTCTCGGCCGCGCTGTCGAGCTCCTCGATCTGCGCCTCCATCTCCTCGATGCGGCGGCGGCGGTTCTCGATGGCCTCCTCTTCCTTCCGGCGGACCTCCGCCACCGAACCCGAATAGCGGTTCTTCAGCTCGCGCGCCGCGTCCACATACTCGCCCTCGCCGAACCAGAGGATAATGCGGTCGCACATCATGACGCAGTCCCTGCCGCGTCCGGCCTTATGATACAGGCGGGCCAGTTCATAGAACAGCCGCTCGTCCATGTCCTGACGCTGGAACTGCTCCAGGATGTCGATCCTGCGCTCGATCGATTCATTCCGCGCGCAGGCGATCTCATACCGAAGCGCGAAGCGCCCGGTGTCGTTCGGGGCCGCCTTCGAATAGGCGTCATAATAGTTTTCGGCCTCACCGATCCGCTTCTGCTTCAGGCAGATCTCGGTGAGTTTATAGAGCATTCCTTTTCCGATCGGGACCAGATCATACGCGGTCAGCAGGACCTCCTTCGCCTCTTCGTACTGTCCGTTCTTCTCATAGGCCTCGGCGACCATCATGAGCATGCGGACATCCTGGACTCTGGACCAGTCGATGCCTGAGGCGATCTTTGCGGCGGTCGCATAATCCCTGCGGCTCATCAGCTGTTTGATCTTATCGGCTTTTACTGTGTATTCGTACTTATCCACGTTCGGTGCTCCTTCAATAATATCTCGGGTTTCTTCTATATATAGTAGGTCACTCGGAAGCCTAATACAAGTATATGTTCGTCAGAGCGGCACACGCCCGTCCAGCGCGCGCAGCAGGGTCACCTCGTCGATATTTTCGAGGTCGCCGCCCACCGGAACGCCGCTCGCGATCCGCGTCACGGGGATCCCGCTCGGCTTTATGAGTTTGCTGATGTACATCGCGGTCGTCTCGCCCTCGAGGCTCGAGTTCGTGGCAATGATGACCTCCTTCACATCCTCGCTCTGCAGCCGGCGCATGAGCTCCTTCAGGCGGATCTCGTTCGGGCCGATGCCGGCCGCGGGAGAGATCGCCCCCTGCAGCACGTGGTAGACGCCCTCATACCTGCCCGTCTTCTCGTAGGCCGCGAGGTCGCGGGCGTTCTCCACGACCATGATAGTGCTGTGGTCGCGCTTATCGGACGCACAGATCGGGCAGACTTCCTCATCCGTGAGCGTGCAGCAGTATTTGCAGAAACGGATGTTCCGCCGCGCGTCCAGGATCGCCTCGGCGAGGGCCGAGACATTTTCCTCCGGCATGGACACGATGTGAAACGCCAGCCGCTGGGCCGACTTCGCGCCGATGCCGGGGAGCGACGCAAACTGCTCCGCCAGTCTGGTGATCTTTCCGGAATAACTGTCCATGCTCAGAAACCAAAGCCTCCCAGACCGCCTATGCCGCCCATCAGCTTCTGCTGCTCCTCATCCGCCTTCTTCATGGCCTCGTTCACGGCGGCCACGATCAGATCCTGCAGCATCTCGATGTCCTCGGGATCGACCACATCCTCGTCGAGCGTGATGGCGAGGAGCTCCTTCTTTCCGGAGACTTCCGCCTCGACGGCGCCGCCGCCCGCGGCCGCCTTGAAGGTCTGCTCTTCCAGAATCTTCTGCTGCTCCTCCATCTGGCGCTGCATGCGCTGCGCCTGCTTCATGAGGTTGTTCATGTTCCCGGGCATGCCGCCCATGTATCCGCCTCTTTTACCCATGTCTTCTCTCCTTTTCGGGCAATGTTATCTCGTTCACTCTTATTCACTCGCTCTCCACGTTCATGCCGAAGAGCTTCTGGATATCGTCGTGGCTCAGGGGATCCTCCTGCTGTGCGGGCTCCGGAGTTCCGGCGTCGCGAATACCGCCTCCGCCGACGACCGCGGTAAACCGGATCTTCCGGCCGATGATCTGTTCGGCCGCCGCCTGGATCAGTTCGAGGTTCCGCTCGCTGGCGCCGAAGTCGTAGTCGTTCCGGTCCGCGAACCGGACCACACCCTCATCCTCCGCAGTCAGCTCCGCCGTCGCGTTCTTCAGGTAGAGGAATGCCGCGCCGCCGACCGTGCTCACGATCTCGTCCCAGTGGGACATGATATCCGGAAACGCGCCGGCTTCCGCGGGTGCGGCCTGCCGGGGTTCGGGCGCGGGCTCCGGCTCGAAGCGCCGGGGTTCGGGAGCGGGTTCCGGTTCCGCCTGAAATGCGGGTCCGGGTGCGGGTTCCGCGAAGGCCTCCTCCCCGAACAGGTCCGACGGACCGTAGATCTCCTCGTAGGGGATGTCGAACGGAGGTTCCTCCGAAAACGCAGGGGCCGGTTCAAACGCCGAAGGCTCGTACGACGGGGGCTCTTCCGCGAACGCGGGTCCCGGCCCGGGCGCAGATCCTTCCGGTTCGGGCTCCGGCATCGCCGGCGCAGGCACGGACCATTCCGGCTCGGGCTCCGGCATCGCCGGCACAGGCGGTGCCGGCACCGCAGCCTGCATCACCGCAGGCGCCGCAGCCGCTCCGGCCTCGAGTTCCATGATACGCCGCTCCAGTTCCGCGATCCGCTGACCGAGCATCTCCGTCCGCTGGATGAGAGCCTCCGTGTCCGCCTCGGTCTCCGGCCGTGCCATCCGCACGAGCGCGGTCTCGACCACGGTGATCCGCTGGGTGCTGGCGCGCAGCTGCCCGTAAAGCTCCGAGAGGATCCGCAGGAAACGCAGGACGGTCACGGGCCCCGCCAGCGCGGCGTCTTTTTTCAGCCGTTCGATATTCTCGCGGCTCATCTCCAGCACGTCTTCGCTTCCGGCGGAAGACTGCAGCAGCATCAGCGCGCGCATGTAGCGGATCATATCCGACACGAAATTCGCAGCGTCGACGCCCTTCTCAAATGCCGCGTGCGCCGCCAGGACCGCCTCGCCGATCTGCCCCGCGCAGAGCGCGCGGAAGACGCGGCTGCAGTTCTCCGTATCGCTCACGCCCAAAAGGTCCAGAACGCGGTCATAGGTGATCTCTCCGTCGAAGCATGCCGCCGCGCATTTGTCCAGAAGACTGATCGCATCGCGCATCGAGCCCTCGCCTTTCGCGGCGAGGAACCGCAGGGCGCGCTCGTCGATCCGGATGCCTTCCGCCTGCGTCATCTGCGCGAGCCGCGCGGCGATCACCGAACTGTCGATGCGATGAAAATCATACCGCTGGCAGCGCGACTCGACGGTCTGAAGGATCTTATTCGCTTCCGTCGTCGCAAAGATGAAGATGACATACTCCGGCGGTTCTTCGAGGGTCTTCAGAAACGCGTTAAACGCGTTATTCGTCAGCATGTGCGCCTCGTCGATGATGTACACGCGGTACCGTCCTTCGGTGGGCGCGTACTGGACCTCCTCGCGGATCCGGCGGATGTAGTCGACGCCGTTATTCGAGGCGGCGTCGATCTCGAGCACGTTCATCGAGTTCCCTTCGTCAATGCTCCGGCATGACCGGCACTGTCCGCAGGGCTCCCCGTCCACGGGATGCTCGCAGTTCACCGCCTTCGCCAGGATCTTCGCGACCGTGGTCTTACCGGTGCCGCGGGTCCCGCAGAACAGATACGCGTGGCTCACCCGCCCGGCGGCGACCTGATTCCGGATCGTCGTCACGATGTGGTCCTGACCCTGGACGTCACCGAAGGTCTGCGGACGCCATTTGCGGTAGAGCGCTGTATACGCCATGTCGGAACTCCTCTCTCGGTCCGGTCTCCGCGCGGAAAAATGCGCACAAAAATACTCAATAATTATATATCAAAACCCTGCCCGGAACAAGGCGGGATACGCCTCCCGCCGAGGGCAATGTGCTTGCGTGCCGGGGGCAATGTCTCTATACTTTTCGTATGATGACTCAGGACGAAAAATACATGCGCGAGGCATTGAAACAGGCGCGGAAAGCCGCCGCGCTCGGCGAGACCCCGATCGGCTGCGTGATCGTGTCGGAGGGGCGGATCATTGCCCGCGGATATAACCGCAGGAAGATCGACCGCAGCACGCTCGCGCACGCGGAACTCATCGCGATCCGGAAGGCCTGCCGCGCGGTCGGCGACTGGCGGCTGGAGGGTTGCACGATGTATGTGACCCTCGAGCCCTGCCAGATGTGCGCCGGGGCGCTCGTGCAGTCGCGGATCGACGCGGTCGTGATCGGCTGCATGAGCCCGAAGTCGGGAAGCGCGGGGACGCTGATTAATATTCTGGATAACCCCGGATTTAACCATCAGGTGGAGATCCGCTCCGGCGTGCTCGGGGAAGAGTGTTCGGCGCTGCTGAAGGATTTCTTTAAAGAACTGCGCGTCCGCGTAAAGGCGGAGAAGCTCGGGCGAGCGGCGGCGGAGGCATTGGGCGAAACGCCCGCGGAGGCCGGATCGGACGAAACGCCCGCGGCGGAAACGGATATTTGACAATCTTCGTCCCGACCTTTATACTGAATTCCGCACCTAGCCGGGGAGTTAGCGGTGCCCTGTACCTGCAATCCGCTGCAGCAGGGGTGATGATCCGGCTGAGGGGCTTTCCGGGGCGGTGCAGCCTCGAATAAGTGGTGTTGAAACCCGGGTCCCATGCAACGTAAACCGGCGAACCGTGTCAGGTCAGGAATGAAGCAGCACTAAGTCGGACCTTGCGTGTGTTGTGGGGGCGCCTGGGACGAGCTAACTGTTCGGGTAACGGCCGTTTTGGGGGTTTCGAGGCCGGATCGGTGCTTTTTGCCATGAGGGGGACCACACGGCGAAGCCGTATGGTGGAGTCCTGATGGCCCGGCTCCGTTCGAGCGCAGCGAGAATGGAGTTGTGACGGGATCCGAGTGTCCCGACATTTTCTCTTGCAAACCGCACATCATATGCTATAATAGCGAAGCACATCTAATTCGGAACCGTAGCTCAGCTGGGATGAGCGCTCGCCTCACACGCGAGAGGTCAGGAGTTCGAGCCTCCTCGGTTCCACGTAAGAGCCCGACGGCAGACGCCGCCGGGCTCTTTTACTTGCTTTATCATTGACCGCTTTCACAGGAACTCCCGCGCCCCGAAGCCGGGCCGCATTACCCGAACCTCTCATTCAGCCACGATGCCAGCCGGCCCTCGGCCCAGTACCAGGACAGGGTCCCCTGCCCGTACAGCCAGCCGTAAGACGGATAATACTCCAGATAGAACCGCAGGCCGTCCGCCGTCTCGATCCGCAGCATGCGCATATCGTCCGCGAACGCGGCATGCGCAGCCGGCTGTTCCTCCTCCGGGATCCCGCCGAATACGGCTGTCTGGAAATCATCGTTTCCATAGCTGTCCCTCACGGTCAGCTCTTCGTACAGGAATGCGATCCCGCCCGGATCCGTCACAGCCTCGCCCGTCTGTTCGTTCCGGTCCCGGCCGGTCTCACACACCAGGGCAATGTCTTCCGCCCCCTCGACCCCGTAGACCCGGAACAGTTCCGTCAGCTCCACGCTCGCGTTCGTATCCGCCAGCTGTGTGAAACTGAAATTGCAGAAGATCGCCGCCAGATACCGGTCGCCGTCGTGCAGCACATACACGCCACGGCAGGGTGCAGGCGCATATGCGAGCAGTTCCGCGGACGCGTCTTCCTGCGAGACGGCCGGTTCATAGCCCGAGCCCTCAGCCTGCCGCAGCCAGGCGATATGTTCGCCTCCCATATCCGCCGTGATCTGTGCGGGAAGCCCGAACCGCATGAGCGTTTCCGGATCATCCGCCGCTTCGTACAGGCAGCCGTTGAGCTCGAACAGCGGCGCCCCGGCGAGCGCCTCGTCCTCCGCTTCCGCGTCGTACAGCGCAGCAGCCTGTTCGGCGGAACCGCTCGCGGCCGCGTCCGCAGCTCTGTCCGCTGCTTCATCCGCCGCTTCCGTCAGAGCCGCACCGCCCGCAGCATTGTCGGCGGCATCTCCTGCGTCCGCCCCCTCACCGGACGTAACGACGGGCGCTTCTTCAGGCACAGCGCCTTCCGTCACTGTCCCCGCGGATCCGTTTCCGTGCAGCACACTGCGCACCGCGGGAATCGCGATCGCCGCTGCCACGCACGCCGCCAGGATCACCCCGGCCACGACCGGCGCGCGAGATCTCCGCCGGTGTTTCCTGCGCGCACGGGCTTCCGCCCCGGCGTCAGCCGGAGCCTGTTCCGCGCGCTCCCGTGCGGCCCGCGTCTCTTCGACCAGCGCCTCGTCGACCTCGCCGATCGCCTCGAATAACTCTTCCCTCGTCATACTTCCCAGCCCCTTTCCGACAGATACCCTTTCAGGTTCGCGCGAAGGCGGCTCAGAATCACCGAGACCCGGTGCTCAGACGTACCCATCCTGGCGGCGATATCCCCGACCCGGTCCGCGTACCAGTACCGCGACAGGAACATGATCCGCTTCTCTTCCGGGAGCCCGCGCAGAAACGCGTCGATCTCCGCTGCCAGCTCCCTCGCATCCAGTGCGTGCTCGGGGCTCTCCGCGCCCGGCGCGCCGGAGACGCACTCGGCCAGCTCGTCCAGGACCGCCTCGGTCTGACCGCCGCCGCGCTTCGCGGCACGGTTGTGCTTATAGCGGTTGAACGACAGATTCCGGGTGATCTTCCCGAGAAACGTCGCGAGGATCCGCGGGCGGTGCGGCGGAATGGCGTTCCAGGTATTCAGCCAGGTCTCGTTCACGCACTCCTCCGCATCGCGGCGGTCGGACAGGATGTTTCCGGCGATCGCGCGGCAGTAAGATCCATACTTCGCCTCGGTCGCGGGAATCGCGGCCTCGTCCCGGTCCCAGTAGAGTTGTACGATCTGATGATCTTCCATTCGAAGGGCCTCCTTCTGTTATTATACACAGCTTTCGGGCGGAAATGTCTCAGGACAATGCTTTCAGGGGCAATGACACGATTCGTATCACAAATGCCGCCGACCGTCTCTTTGATTTACAGCGGGCATCTTTTACGCTCGATCCGGGCGTCGATACGCCGGAAAGATCGCAGAGAAGAAACTCAAAGGAGCAAGTCATGAAAGAGAAGCGAAAAAATTTATGGGCTGCCGGCATTGCCCTGCTGGCCGCCTTCGCCTGCTGGACCGTTCTGATCCGCTTTGCGGACGTACGGCCGGCGGGACCGAACGGGTCCACGGTCGGCCTGGCGTCGTTCAATGTATGGTTTCACGGGATGACCGGCGTTCACATGACGATCTACACGGTCACCGACTGGCTGGGTCTCGTTCCGATCGCAGTCTGTCTGGGCTTCGCGGTCCTCGGCTTCTGCCAGATGATCGGGAGGAGGGGATTGTTGAAAGTCGACCGGGATCTTCTTCTCCTGGGCGGATACTATATCCTGGTCATCTTCGCATATCTGTTTTTCGAAATGGTCCCGATCAATTACCGGCCGGTACTGATCCGCGGCGTTCTGGAAGCGTCCTATCCCTCGTCGACCACGCTGCTGGTCCTGAGCGTCATGCCGACATTGAAATATCAGGTCGACCGAAGATGCGGGATGCCCGTGATCAGGCGCATCGTCACTGTGTGCACTGTCCTGTTTTCTTCGTTCATGGTCATCGGGAGACTTTTTTCCGGCGTCCACTGGGCCACGGATATCGCAGGCTCCGTGTTTTTAAGCCCGGGGCTGTTCATGATCTATCGGCATGCTGTAGAATGGACTGACCGGGTCCGGAAAGATCCGGCCGAAAGGAGCTGACATGGAGTTTGGCGAAAAACTGCAGAAGCTGAGAAAAGACCGCGGGCTGACACAGGAAGAGCTCGCAGAGGCGCTTTACGTCTCGAGGGCTGCCGTCTCGAAGTGGGAGTCAGGCCGCGGATATCCGGGCATCGACTCCCTGAAAGAACTCTCCCGTTTTTTCGGCGTGACGGTCGATGAGCTTCTGGGCGCGGACGAGATCCTGTCCGCCGCCGAGCAGGAAAAGGAGCGGCTGATCGGAAGATACACCGCCTTCATCTGCGGGGCCCTGGACATCCTTACGGTCATTCTGCTGTTCATCCCCGTGTTCGGAAACGGGGGAGAAGCGCACCCGGCGGTGTCCCTGTCCGGTCTGACCGGCGCGGATCCGTGGATCCGGGCCGCCTTCGCGGTCATCATCTGCGTCACGGTCCTGAACGGTGTCTGCGGCGCAGTCATCTCGCGTCTGGACCGGCCGCTCTGGAACCGGCACCGTCTTCTGACCGGCATCGGACTGTCGGTCACCGGCGTCGCGGTCTTTCTGCTGGCCAGGCAGCCGTACCCGGGGATCGTTTACCTGGGCATCCTGGTCATAAAGGGGGTCCTGCTGATCCGCGGGAGAGAAAACTGACCGGGATGCTCCGTAAGGGGCATCCCGGTTTTTTCTGCCTTATATCCGGAACGACGAACGTCACGATTCATTCACGATCTTCCCGGTCATATGCTCCGGCACCAGCGCGAACACCAGCGTATGCGGGCCCGCGTCGCGGATCGTGCCCTCGATAAACTCTTCGTCGTCGGTAAACTTATAGCTCAGTTGCCGGGCGATCCGGATGGCCTCATCCTGATCCTCCACGATCTCCAGCCGGCCGAAAACGATCACGCTGGAGATATTCAGCGCCCACTCGCCCTCGCGGCGGAAGCCGCTGTCGTACACGCAGAAGGACGCCCTCGGATCCGCCTTCATCGCGTCGACCCGGTGCCCGATCTTTCCGCTGTGGAAATAGATCTTGCCGTCATCGGCATTGTACCAGTGATCGATGGGGGTTCCGTAGGGATACCCGTCGTCCCCGTTCACGGACAGCACGCCGCGCAGCTCCTCCGTGAGGATGCGGATGCATTCCTCCCCGGACAATGCCTGGTTTTTTCTTCTCATCTCACGAAACAAATCCGTGCCTCCTTTCAAATCCCATCATTTCAAACCCCCGCAGGAAGTATTATAATAATAATATACTTTTATTGAAATATAAGCAAAGGAGGACCTCTCATGAAGATCATCGTGCTGGGCGGCTTTCTGGGTTCGGGAAAGACGACGGTGCTGCTGCAGTTCGCGCGGTATCTCATTGCCCGCTCGGCGGGAAAAACGGAGATTCCCGTGGTCATCCTGGAAAACGAGATCAGCGAGGCAGGCGTGGATAACCAGCTGCTGACTCAGAATGATTTTACGGTGGAGAACATCTTCTCCGGCTGCATCTGCTGCACCAGCGCCGCGCAGATGGAAGACACGATCCGGCTGATCGAGGAGAAGTATCATCCCGAGTGGCTGCTGATCGAGGCGACCGGCATGGCTTCCCCGAATCTGATCCGGCAGGAGCTCCGGGCTGACCTGAACGTGAACGCCGCCATTCTCGCGCTGGCAGACGCGAAACGCTGGAAACGCGTTTTGCGGGCGATGCCCGATTTCGTGAAGAGCCAGCTGCATGAGGCGAGCGTGATCCTGGTGAATAAGATCGACCTGGTGGATGAAGGCGAACTGAGCGAGGTCTGTGCGCAGGCCGCGGCGTATCAGCCCTCGGCGCTCCTCTGCCCGGTCTGCGCCTTACAGCCCCAGGAAGACGATTTCTGGGAGAAGACAGCCGCTGCGCTGGAGCACGGCATGACGGAGGGACAGATATGAGCGGACACGAGCATGAGCATCATCATGAGCACGAACATCACCATGAACATGAACACGGGCATTGCCATGAACACGAACACGAGCATGAGCACCGCCATGAGCACGAACATGATCATGAACACCACCACGACCATGACGCGCCCATCGAGATCACGACCCACGAAAACGCCGTGATCGGGACTGTGCGCATCCGCATTCCGGGCTCATATGAAGAAGCTCTGGAAGACCTGAAGGCGCGCATGGCGGAGACCGCGGATGAAGTGGAGGCGGCCGGCGGGATGGTCGGACATATCAAGGCGTTTGCCCGCGAGGAGAGCCGCACAGCGATGGTCTCGATCCCGGAGCCGGGCGACGTCCAGATCAAGAACGGAAGCGATCCCGGCCTGCGATGCGAGATCGCCAATATCGTTTTCGGTATCGATACGGAGGTACTGGAGCGCATACTTAAGAACCATTACGAATGAGCGTGTCGGGAATGACATTGGAAAGGGAAAGGGGGATTCCATATGGCACAACTCACCGAAAAACAAAATTATCTGAATATCCTGAAAGGCGAAACACCCGAGTGGATACCGTTCTATGATTACGGTATGTTTCCCGGCAGCCCCCGGAAGGGCTGCAACATGATGATCCAGGCGGCATGCACCGCGATGCCGATGAACGGCGGAAAAGATATCTGGGGCGTGACCTGGGTGCCCAGCGAGTCCACGATGAACGCGCTTCTGCCCGAACCGGATAATTTCATCCTGGACGACATCACGAAATGGCGCGACGTCATCAAGGCGCCGTCGCTCGATGATGTGGACTGGGAAATGATGGTAAAGAAGCAGATCGACGATATGACGGCCGCGGGTATCCTGAACCGCGAGACCCAGGCGCTGCACCTGTCCACGCACGTGGGATACTTCCAGATGCTGGTGGCGTTCATGGGCTTCGTCGAGGGCATCTGCGCGATCGTGGACGAGCCCGAGGAAGTGACCGCCCTGATGGAGTACCTTTCGGACTTCTACTGCAATATCGAGCGGAAGATGATCGAGTACGCGAAGCCGGACGTCTTCCAGATCATCGACGATACCGCCGCGCAGAGGACTCCGTTCATCTCCCGGGAGCAGTACAGGGAGCTGATCTGGCCGTACCATAAGAGACAGGCCGACATCGCCCGCGAGTACGGGATTCCCGTCGCCATGCACTGCTGCGGCCACTGCGAGGTCTTCATCGACGACTGGATGGAGATGGGCGTCTGCGCGTGGGATCCCGCGCAGCCGGTCAATGACCTGTCCGCGATCAAAGCGAAATACGGAAACGATCTCGTGATCATCGGCGGCTGGGATCCGACGCCGCACATCGTTTTCGACGACGTGACCGAGGAGGAGCTCCGCCAGTCCGTCCGCGATACGATCGACAAGTACGCGCCGGGCGGCGGCTACGTATGGGCTGTCGGCCTGATGCGCTCGGTCGGGCGCGAGGAGAACTCCGACCGGAAGAATAAGATCATCTTCGACGAGGTCTATAAGTACGGCTCGACGTTCTATAAGAAATGATCCGGCGCGGGACGATCCGGCCGGGCCGGATCTCCTGGTGAATGAGAGATATGATAAGAGGAGCTGCCGCGATGCGGCAGCTCCTCTTTTTTCTGTAACGCTCCGCCGGGGGATCATGGTCCGCGGCGGGCCGATGCGCGGAAGCGCATCAGATGTGGAGCGCGGCTCTGAACGCTCCGTTCACCGCGTCGGAGATCGTGCCGGCCGCCTTCACGTCGCCGATCAGGCGCACGTCGTGCTCGGGCGCGCAGTGGCGCAGTTCCTGCGCTTCCTCCCACCGCGGCTTCATGCCGACGCCCAGAAGGACCGTATCGCACTCGTACTCGACTTTCTCGCCGGTCTTCGCGTTCTCGCAGATGACTTTGTCGTCGCAGATCTCGACCAGCTTCGTGTCGAAGTACATCGGGATACCCTTCGCGGGAAGGAGCTTATGGAACTCGCTGGCGCTGGTGCCGGACACGTCGTGCAGTTTCGAAAAGCTGCTCGCTTCGTCGGCCATCTCGATGACGATGACGTCCTTGCCCATGTCGCGGAAATCCAGCGCAGCCTCCAGACCGACCGCACCCGCGCCGATGACGGCGATCTTCTCGCCGGCCAGGTCCTTATCCGCCTCGGCGTCCGGAGCCCAGTGCACGTGCGGCTTATCCACGCCCGGCACCTTCGGGATGACGGGGCTCGCGCCGATCGCGATGATGATCGCGTCGTAATTCTCCGCATCCAGCATTTCCTTCGTCGCCTCGGTGTTCAGAAGGATCTTCGCGCCGTACTGCTTCGCGTACTTGCCGGCCTGATAGCGCAGCCACTTCAGGTAGTCCTGGCAGTCGATCTTGAAAGGTGCGACCGCGGCGCCGATGACATTGCCGCCCAGAACGCCGGACTTCTCATACAGCGTGACGTCGTGGCCGCGCTCGCAGAGCGTCATCAGGGCCTGGATGCCGCCGGGGCCGCCGCCGATGACCGCGACTTTCTTCTTCACGGCCGCCTTCGGGACCACGCCGTCCGGGAGGACGTCGGTCATGCCGGACATCGGGTTCACCGCACACCAGATCGGCTTCGGCACGAACAGGTGCTTCGTGCAGGTGTCGCAGCGCAGGCAGGGGCGATGCTCCTCGGGCATGTCGTGCGAGTACTTGTTCGGCATGTCGGGATCCGCCATCAGCGGGCGGCACATCGCGACGAAGTCGGCCCAGCCGTTCGCGATGATCTCTTCGGCCATCTCGATGCTTGTGATCGAACCGACGGTCGTGACCAGCAGGTCGGGATAGCGCTCTTTCACCTTCGCGGCGTAGTGAACGTTGAAGCCGCGATCCATCAGGTAATTCTGGCACCAGTTGCGGTAGTAAGCGAAGTTGAAATCGGAGTGCAGGCCCGCCGACACATGGATGATGTCGATGTGGTCCTTCAGCATGCCGATCAGCTCCAGCGTCTCGTCGAAGTGCATGCCCTCGTCCGCGATCTCGTCCGCGGAGATGCGGAACTCGATGACGAAGTTCTCGCCGCACTTCTTACGGATGTTGTCGCAGACCTCGATCGCGAAGCGCGCGCGGTTCTCGAGGCTTCCGCCGTACTCGTCGGTACGGTGGTTATACAGCGGGCTGGTGAACTGGCTGATCAGGTTTCCGTGGCCGCCGTGCACGAGGCAGATGTCCATGCCGGCGCGCTTCATCATGGCCGCGGCGTCGCCGAACTTATTCACGGTCTCGTCGATCTTTTCCTTCGTCATCTCGATGGATGCCATCGGCTCACGGCCGTGTGCCGCAGCCCAGCTCTTCTCACTCTCGGAGATCCGGGAGGACGCCGAGTAGGAGGCATGCCCCACGGTCTCGAAGCGGGTGTTCTCGCCGTTGTGGTTGATCTCAAGCGAGGCGTGGCAGTCATACTCCTTGCACATGTCCGCGTAGCGGGCCAGGTTCAGGACGATCGAGTCGAACTTCACGGTGTCGCCGGGCTCGGCATACAGGCTCAGCTGGAATGCCTCGTCCTTCGACTCGGTGATGTCGATCGAGGAGTTGCCCAGATACAGCGTGCAGACGCCGCCGCGGGCGAACATGCGCATCCAGTTCGTCAGCTGGGGCGTGAACTCATTGTTCGTGCCGGCCAGGTTCGGCGACGGGGGCGCCAGAACGATGCGGTTCTTAAAATCAATGCCCCGGATCCGGATCGGTGAAAATACGTGAGGAAACAGTTTACTTCCCATGGTCATGATCTCCTTTCCTATATGTTCATGATGTGATCAGGCAATGCCGTTCGCGGCCCGGTCCGGGCCGGTCTGTTCTATTCTATAATATAACCGGGTTTGTCTCCCGAAATCAATTGCGGGGCTGTTATTTGTTATAAAATTACAATAAAAGATCCCGGGCTCGAAAGCCCGGGATCCGGCGCTTGAAAACAGTGATGTTTAGATATGTAATGCCGCCTGGAACGCGCCGTTGACCGCCTCCGAGATCGTGGCGACCGATTTTACGTCGCCGATCAGGCGCACGTCGTGCTCGGGCGCGCAGTGGCGCAGCTTATCCGCCTCATCCCAGCGAGGGACCAGACCCATAGCCAGGAGCACGGTATCGCAGGGATACTCGACCTTCTCTCCGGTCTCCACATCCTCGCAGATGACCTTGTCGTCGCAGATCTCGGCGAGCTTCCTGCCGTACTGGAGATCGATATCCTCTTCCGCCGAGATCTCCAGGAACTTCCACGCCGCAGTGCCGTTCGCGGCACGCAGCTTCATCTGCGACGACTCCTTCTTCTCCATCTCGACGATGGTGACGTTCTTGCCCATGCTGGCGTAGTCGATCGCGGCCTCGAAGCCGACCGCGCCGGCGCCGACGATCACGATGTTGTCGCCGACTGCGGCATTGCCTTCTTCGGCGTCCGGAGCCCAGGCCACATGCGGCTTATCGATGCCGGGGATGCCTCTCGGAATCAGCGGCCGCGCGCCGATCGCGATGATGATCGCGTCGTAACCCTCGAGATCGAGCAGCTCCTTCGTCGCCTCGGTGTTCAGAAGGATCTTCGCGCCGTACTCCTTCGCGTACTTGCCGGCCTGATAGCGCAGCCACTTCAGATAATCCTTCGCATCGACCTTGAACAGAGGGACCGCCGCGCCGATGACGTTTCCGCCCAGGCGTCCGCTCTTCTCATACAGCGTGACGTCGTGGCCGCGCTCGCAGAGCGTCATCAGGGCCTGGATGCCGCCGGGGCCGCCGCCGACGACCGCGACCTTCTTCTTCACGGGCGCCTTCGGGACCACGCCGTCCTTCAGGACGCTGGTCATGTGGGACATCGGGTTGACCGCGCACCAGATCGGCTTCGGGATCATCAGATGCTTCGTGCAGTTGTTGCAGCGCAGGCAGGGACGGTGTTCTTCGGGCATGTCGTGCGAATACTTGTTCGGCATGTCGGGATCCGCCATCAGCGGGCGGCACATGCAGACGAAGTCCGCCCAGCCGTTCCCGATGATCTCTTCGGCCATCTCGATGCTCGTGATCGAACCGACGGTCGAAACCAGCAGATCCGGATAGCGCTTCTTCACGTCCGCCGCGTAATGGACGTTGAAGCCGCGCTCCATCATGTAGTTCTGGCACCAGTTCGGATAGTACTTCATCTGGAAGTCGGAGTGCAGGCCCGCCGACACATGGATGATGTCGATGTGGTCCTTCAGCATGCCGATCAGCTCCAGCGTCTCGTCGAAGTGCATGCCTTCCTGGGCGATCTCGTCCGCGGAGATGCGGAACTCGATGACGAAGTTCTCGCCGCACTTCCGGCGGATGTTGTCGCAGACCTCGATCGCGAAGCGCGCGCGGTTCTCGAGAGATCCGCCGTACTCGTCCGTTCTCTTGTTATACAGGGGGCTCGTGAACTGGCTGATCAGGTTTCCGTGGCCGCCGTGCACGAGGACGATGTCCATGCCCGCGCGCTTCATCATGGCCGCGGCGTCGCCGTACTTGTTCACGGTCTCGGCGATCTTCTCCTTCGTCATCTCGATCGCGGCGATCGGCTCGCGGTTATGCGCGGCCGCCCAGGCGCGCTCGCCGGCGGAGATGAAGGACGACGCCGAATAAGGGGCGTGGCCCACAGTCTCGAAGTGCGTGTTCTCGCCGTTGTGGTTGATCTCGAGCGAGGCGTGGCAGTCGTACTCCTTGCACATGTCCGCGTAGCGGGCCAGGTTCAGGACGATCGAGTCGAACTTCACGGTGTCGCCGGGGGCCGCGTACAGGCTCAGCTGGAACGCCTCGTCCTTCGACTCGGTGATGTCGATCGAGGAGTTGCCCAGATACAGCGTGCAGACGCCGCCGCGGGCAAACATGCGCATCCAGTCGATCAGCTCGGGGCTCATTTCATTGTTCGTGCCCGCCAGGTTCGGCGACGGGGGTGCCAGGAAAATACGGTTCTTAAAGTCGACGCCTCGGATGCGGATCGGTGCGAATACGTGAGGAAACATTCTACTACCCATAAAGATCCCCCTTTCAATGGTACCGGTAATCATGATCCGATAATGTTTTCATGACACTTTCCGGCGCCGCCCGCGCGCCGTATTTACTGTTTTTTCAGTTTATCAAAGCTTAGGGCGGTTTGTCTCTGAAAAGTTACTGATCCGCTTCCTTCTCCGAGAAACGGTACATGGACCGGCGGAGTTCATTGCCCTGATCATAACGCTTTCCGCCCCAGTACATGCGGCCCTGCATCTCACACTTCGGGCCCAGGTGAACATCCTTCATAATATACTTCAGGAATTCCTCGAAGCCCGTGCGGTCCACGATGTAGCCAATATGCTCCTTTGCTTCCACTGCGGAGCGGTCCAGATAGTCGTCGAGGTACGCGTAAACGTTCTCGATGATCTTCGTGATGCTCGCGCGGTCCGCCCACTTCAGAAAGTCTTCCGCCATCCGGGGGTTCTTCTTCCCGGTGCGGCCCAGAAGCACCAGGCGGAAGTACTCCTCCTCGCTTCTGGTCCAGGCCCTGGTCGGGCAGTAAACGACGCACACGCCGCAGCCGATACACTTGTTCGTGTCGCGGACGATCTTTCCGTTCACCACGGACAGCGCGCCGACCGAGCGTTTGCTGCAGTACTTCACGCACTGCTCGCAGCCCACGCAGCGGTCCGGATCATACTGCGGCTCGGTCTGGCCGATGATACCGAAGTCGTTCAGCCTCGTGTGCGCGCAGTCATTCGAGCACCCGGTAAAAGCGATCTTCACGTGGTGATCGTTCGGGAAGATCCGCCTGTCGATATCCTGCGCAAACTCCTTCGTGTCATAACAGCCGAACGGACAGAGCTTCGCTCCGGGACAGGCCACCACGTTCCGGGTTCCGGAAGCCGGATAACCGCCGTTATACTCGTCCTGGTTCACGCCGCGGTTCTCGATGATCAGCTGAAGCGCCTTGTTTACCTCTTCGATATCTTCCAGGGAAATGCCGGGTATCTCGAAGCCCTGGCGGTTCGTGATGTTGACCGTCCCCTGACCGTATTTGCGCGCGATATCGACCACCCGCTGCAGCGAGTCGACGTCGATCTCGCCTCCCGGGCAGCGCACTCTGGAGGCGGTCTCGCCCCGGACTTTCGAGTACCGGTACGCGTTTTTCTTTATCTTCTTTAAATTAATATCCAAATTTCCCATCTTCACACCTCCGTCAGTCGATCAGAGCCCGATGCTCGGTATATCGGAATACGGGGCCGTCAATGCAGACGTATTTTCCGCCGATCCGGCAATGTCCGCATTTGCCCATGCCGCAGCACATCTTTCTGGAATCGGAGATCCAGACATTTTCCTCGTTAAATCCGCGCTTCACGAGCTCAATGATGGAAAACCTGATCATAGGCGGCGGACCCACCACGATGGCTTTGCAGGCGGAAATATCGCGGATCGGAATCTCCGGAATGTACTGCGTGACCAGTCCGACCCTCCCCTCGTAACCCTCCGGGGCGCCGTCTACGGTCATGGTCACGTCGATCAGCTTCTCCCACTCGGCAAAATCCGCCTTGAACAGGATCTCGTCCGGGCTCTTAAAGCCGGCGATCAGATGCGTATCCGCGGGGTTCGCCCGGCACAGGTGCTGCACCACGCCGCGGATCGGGGAGACCGCCGTCCCGCCGGCGACGATAATGATCTCGCCCTTCTCGAAATCTTCGACGTCGAAGCCGTTTCCGTAAGGCCCGCGGATGAAGAGGGAGTCTCCTTCGTCGTAGTTGTCGAACAGATAATCCGTGACCTTCCCGACCTTTCGGATCGTCAGATCCACGAAATCCTCCCCGATCCCGCTGACGGAAATGGGGGCTTCACCCACTTTCGGGATCGAGACCTCGAAGAACTGGCCCGGCTTGACCGGCCCCACGTAGGTGAAGCGGAAGGTCCACTCTCCCGGCACGTGCCGGATGATCTTCTGAATCTTCGATGATACAGGCGTATATTCATTCTTTCCGGCCATCACTCCACCTCCAGTTCTTTCACTCTGGCATTCAGCTTATTAATGCAGTTCGCAAAGGAGATATACTCCGGGCAGACGCTGTCGCAGCGGCCGCAGCCCACGCACATGTCGTAGCCGAAGCGCTTGCGGAAGTCATAGACCTTATGCAGAACTTTAAAGCGCATGCGCTCGCCGTTTTTCTTCCGATGCTCCAGACCGCCGGCGACCGTAGTGTAGCCGTCGACCATACAGGAAGCATTCACCCTGCGGCGCTCGCCCACAAGGCCGTTATCCGTGTAAAACAGATCCTGCATGGTGAAGCAGGTGCAGGTGGGGCAGACGAAGTTGCAGCGGCCGCAGTTAATGCAGCGCTTCGTGTATTCATCCCACATCGCGTCTGTGAAGATCGAAAGCGGGACTTCCTCCGGACGTTCTACATGGCAGTCGGACTCTCCCGGCGACTGCGGAACCACGTCTTCCGTGCCTTCCGCACACGGCCTGAAGGCGTCCTCCAGCTCCGGGTCACGGACGTCGCAGTACACCTTACCGTCTTTCACGTCCAGGGAAAATGCATAATCCTCTGTCCGGTCGGTTCCCATGTCCCGGCAGAATCCGTTTTCACAGGACGCCGGACAGCCGATCAGCACGAACTTCACGAGTTCTTTCCGCCGTTCATAAAAATAATCGTCATTCGCGCCATTGCCCATATACATCTGGTCCAGACGTCGGACAGCATGAATATCGCAGCTTCTCAGGAATACCAGGACAGGAGTCTCGTCCAGGTTCGCCTCCCGGATCTGATCCTCAGTGAAAAAAAACAGCGTCTCCGAGATCGGCAAAAGAATCTCCTTAAAGGAGTAATCCGACCGCGTCTCCAGTTCCATCTCCTCCAGAGAGCGCACATAATCATACCGGATCACATCCGTGTCTTTAAACCGGCCCTCGCCCGCCTTTAATACCGGGGCAAAGATCCGGTACCGCTCCCCGAGTTTCGCAAGGGTCCGGTCGAACCCTTCCGTGCTCAGCACATAGCCCATAATCTTTCCTCCTGTTTATGTCCGGGCTGCCGCCAAGGGCAGCGCCGGGTAAATTGATCTCCTGAAAAGAGTGTATCATATAAAACCGCCCGGGGGCGGAAATCTGCTCCCGGGCGGAAATCATTTTTTCGGAAAACGGCAGGGGCCGTTCTCTCATAAAGTTAAATGTGCAGGCACTTCTGGAACGCGCCGTTCACAGCCTCGGAGATCGTGGCCGCCTTCACGCAGTCGCCGATCAGATGCACATCGTGCTCCGGCGCGCAGTGACGGAACTCGTCAGCCTCAGCGGTCTTCGCGACCTGGCCCATGCCGAGCAGGACCTTATCGCAGTTGATCTCGAACTGCTCGCCGGTATCCATGTTCTCGCAGACGACGGAGTGATCCTTCACTTCCACGAGCTTCGTGCGGTTATGCAGAACGACGTCCTTCTCGGGGATGATGTTCTCATACATCTCTCTGGCGCTGTTGCCGGCCGAACCGCGCAGCTTCCAGAACGCCTCCTCATAAGACATCATCTCGACGACCTCAACGTGTCTGCCCTGCAGCGCGTAGTCCACAGCAGCCTCCATGCCGATCGATCCGGCGCCGATCACGACGATGTTGTTCCCTTCGCAGGGGACTCTGCCCGCTTCCGCGTCAGGCGCGTAGGCGACGATGTCCTTGTCGATGCCGGGGATGCTCTTCGGGATCACGGGATCAGCGCCGATGGCAATGATGACGGCGTCGTAATTCTCCGCATCCAGCATCTCCTTCGTGGCCTTCGTGTTCAGCAGGATCTTCGCGCCGTATTCCTTCGCGTACTTATCCGCCTGATACTGCAGCCACTTGCAGTAATCCTTCATATCGACCTTGAAGTCCGGAATCGCGGCGTCGATGACATTGCCGCCGATCTGGCCGGTCTTCTCGTACAGCGTGACGTCGTGTCCGCGCTCGCACAGCGTCATCAGCGCCTGGACGCCGCCCGGGCCGCCGCCGACGACCGCGCACTTCTTCTTTACCTTCGCCTTCGGGACTTCGCCGTCCTTCAGCAGATCCGTCATCGCGGAGATCGGGTTGATCGCGCACCAGATAGGCTTCGGAACGAACAGGTGGCCCATGCACTTGTCGCAGCGCAGGCAGGGGCGGTGCTCCTCGGGCATGTCGTGCGAGTACTTGTTCGGCATGTCGGGGTCAGCCATCAGGCCGCGGCACATCGCGACGAAATCGGCCCAGCCGTTCGCGAGGATCTCTTCGGCCAGCTCCAGGTTCTGGATCGAACCGACAGTGGTGACCAGCAGATCCGGATAGCGCTCCTTCACCTTCGCGGCGTAATGGACGTTAAATCCGCGCTCCATCATGAAGTTCTGGCACCAGTTGCGCATGTACTTCATCTGGAAGTCGGAGTGCAGGCCCGCCGACACGTGAATGATGTCGATGTGGTCCTTCAGCATGCCGATCAGCTCGAGGGTCTCGTCGAAGTGCATGCCTTCCTCAGCGATCTCGTCCGCGGAGATACGGAACTCGATGACGAAGTCCTCGCCGCACTTCTGGCGGATGTTGTCGCAGACCTCGATCGCGAAACGCGCGCGGTTCTCAAGGCTTCCGCCGTACTCATCGGTACGGTGATTATACAGAGGGCTGGTGAACTGGCTGATCAGGTTTCCGTGGCCGCCGTGCACCAGGCAGATGTCCATGCCTGCGCGCTTCATCATGGCCGCGGCGTCACCGAACTTATTCACGGTCTCGTCGATCTTTTCTTTCGTCATCTCGATCGAAGGGATCGGATCACGGCCGTGCGCCGCCGCCCAGGCGCGCTCGCCGGCGGAGATGAAGGACGATGCCGAATAAGGGGCGTGGCCCACGGTCTCGAAGTGCGTGTTCTCGCCGTTGTGGTTGATCTCGAGCGAGGCGTGGCAGTCATACTCCTTGCACATGTCCGCGTAGCGGGCCAGGTTCAGGACGATCGAGTCGAACTTCACGGTGTCACCGGGCTCGGCGCGCAGGTTCAGCTGGAACGCCTCATCCTTCGACTCGGTGATGTCGATCGAGGAGTTGCCCAGGTACAGCGTGCAGACGCCGCCGCGGGCGAACATGCGCATCCAGTTCACGAGCTGAGGGGTCACCTCGCCGTTCGTGCCCGCCAGGTTCGGCGACGGAGGCGCCAGAACGATGCGGTTCTTAAAATCGATGCCGCGGATGCGGATCGGCTGGAATACGTGCGGAAACATTTTACTTCCCATAGTGATCTCCCTTTTCTAATGTGTGCGTAGCTTTTCGGGTTTCGTTTTTCTGAAGTGTCCGCGGTTCGGACCGTCCGCCGCGGCAGCTATGTATGATCGGGTATATCGTCCGGAAGTCATAGCATTACAATTATACGGTATTTTCTCCGTTCATACCATTAAAAAAAGGCCACACGGAAAATGTAGTTTTTGACAGCATTTCACGGCACGAAAAAAGCGGCACCGCCCGGGGCGATGCCGCTTCATGCCAAAATAATTGAAAGATCACACGCTCTCGAACTCCTCGACGATCGCCTTCTCGGGCGCCTTCGTCGCCAGGCTGACCACGATGATCAGCACGATGCTGACGATGAACGCCGGCAGAAGCTCATAGATGTCCAGGGCGCCGCCCAGCGGACGCACGCCGAACTTCCAGATGAAGATCATGGCAGCGCCGCCGATCATACCGGCCAGCGCGCCCGCGCGCGTCGTGCGCTTCCAGAACAGCGAGAGCAGCATCAGCGGTCCGAACGCCGCGCCGAAGCCGGCCCAGGCGAACGAAACGATGCGGAACACGCTCGAGTTCGGGTCGCGCGCGATCACCATGCCGATGATCGCGACGATGAGCACCGTCAGGCGGGCGATGATCAGGCTCTTCTTCTGCTCGAGCTTCTTCCCGAACAGTCCGCCGATGATGTTCTGCGTCACGCTCGAAGACGCCGCCAGCAGCTGGCTGTCCGCGGTCGACATGGTCGCCGCGAGGATGCCCGCAAGGATCAGGCCCGCGACGATCGCCGCGAGTACTCCGTGCGATGAGATCAGATACGCGATCCGAATGATGATGTTCTCGGATGCGGAGCCGCTCAGGCTCTCGACGAGACCCAGATCGCTCATGGACTTTCCGATGATGCCGATCGAGATCGCGATGAACATGGCGATCACGACCCAGATCGACGCGATGCGGCGGGACAGCTTCAGTTTCGCCTCATCCTTAATAGCCATGAAACGCAGCAGGATGTGCGGCATGCCGAAGTAGCCGAGACCCCAGGCCACGGTCGAGATTACCGTGATCGGACCGTAAGCCGTCGCTGTCCCGCTGTCCGCGAGATACATCTGGTTCAGGTGCAGGTAGCCCGGAAGCGCCTGCGCGTTCTGCACGACTGCGCCGACGC
Organism: Lachnospiraceae bacterium; assembly: GCA_017513125.1. Taxonomy (GTDB): domain Bacteria; phylum Bacillota; class Clostridia; order Lachnospirales; family Lachnospiraceae; genus RGIG5636. The sequence goes on from JAFWDI010000027.1 coordinate 25,447, forward strand.
CGCCCGCGGACGCGATGCCGAAGCCCAGGACCACGACGATCGCGATCGACATGATGATGCTCTGGATCAGGTCCGTGAACGAAGCCGCCATAAAGCCGCCCAGCATGGTGTACACGGCAATGATGATGCCGCAGACGACCATGGCCTTCCAGTACTCGACGCCGAACAGGCTGTTAAACAGCTTTCCGCAGGCTGCGAAACCGGAGCCGACGTAGGGCACGAAGAACACGATGATGACGACCGCCGCGATGGTCTCCAGCGCATGGGAGCGGTCATGGAAGCGCTTCGTGAAGAAATCCGGCACCGTGATGGACCCGATCTTCGCGCTGTAGCGGCGCAGGCGCTTCGAGACGAAGAGCCAGTTCAGGTACGTGCCGACCGCCAGGCCGATCGCGGTCCAGGCGGCGTCCGCCATACCCGACAGGTACGCCACTCCGGGCAGGCCCATCAGCAGCCAGCTGGACATGTCGGAGGCCTCCGCGCTCATGGCCGTCACGAACGGCCCAAGCTTTCTGCCGCCGAGATAGAAATCATCGGACGACTGGTTTCTCTTCGAGAAGATGATGCCGATCGCGATCATGAACGCCAGATAGACGATCATGGTCGCCATGATGGAAATGTTTTGGACATTCAGCATAATGGTTCTCTTTTCTTAAAAATGGACGCAAAAAACGCCGCCAAAAGGGATAATGAAGAGATTATAGCGGATATAAGAGGAAATGTCTATCTTTTGTGAAAAGAGGATTCTTCCGGTTCCGTCGACGGAGATTCCGGGCGGAATCAATCGTTCGAAGTCTTCAGATCGGGAAAGAGCTCGTCGAAGCTCGGCGCGTCCTCCTCCGGCGCCGCCGGAGCAGCCTCCGGAGCCGGAACGGACGCGGTGTAAGCCGCGATCTCTGATGCCTCTGTATCCGCGGTAAACGCCGGAGCCGCCTCCGGCAATGCCGGGTCAGGGGCAGTATGCTCGGGAGCCGCGGGCTCCTCTCCCATCACAGATGCGGGTCTCAGACCCGCGAAAGGATCTTCGTCTGCAGGGACGGCCACGGCAGCCGGTACAGCCTCTTCCGCTTTCCGGCGGCCGAAAATGCCGCGCTCGCCGCGCTCTTTCGCCGCACGGCGCTCGATCTCCTCGGGGGCGAACAGCGGGGATGCGGCGCGCTCGTCCGCGCGGGCCTTCGCCTGCGCCTCCGCCAGCTCTTCGTTCTTCTTCCGGGTCAGCAGGAAACCTCCGATGCTTCCGACCACACCGCCGATCACATGCGCGAGGTTCGAGATATTGTCATCCACGACCACGCCCTGGTAGATCTCCTTCCCCAGGAAGAGTACGGCCACGAGGATAAACGTAATGGGAATCTCGCCTTTCTCCCGGTAGCCCGAGAAGGACGAGAGCAGGATCAGGGCGAACACGACGCCGCTCGCTCCGCAGAGCGCGACCGTCGGGAAGAAGATGATGTTTATCAGGCCGGTGATGACCGCGGTGATCAGCAGGATCAGGGCGATTCGCAGATGGCCGTACTTCTCCTCCAGCATGGGGCCAACGAGAAGAACGAACGAGAGGTTCCCGACCAGATGCGCCCAGCCGGTGTGTCCGAACACATGCGTGATCAGGCGCAGCACCGCCAGCGGCGATACCGGCGCGCGGTAGACCGTGAAAATAAGCGAAGTGCTCCTGCCTCCGGTCAGAACCCCCGCCAGCGTCGCCAGGAAGCAGAGCAGCGAGAAGACCAGAATCACAGGAGCATTAAATGTGATGCGAATATTTCTTTTTTCCACGGAAGACCTTCTTTTCAAAAGCGCCGGCCATACGGCCCGTCTGTTAATGAATACACTTTAACACCATCTCCGTGAAATATCCATAAAAGCTTATTCGGCTGTTTCTTCGGCGGTCTCTTTTTTCTTCGCCTTTAAGATCCCCGCATAGACCGCGTAGACCAGGATGCCGAGCACGACCGGCACGACGCCGAACGCGTAGACCGAGTGATAGCTTGCGGTGATCGAAAAGATAACGCCGGCGATGGCCGGGCCGATGAAGAAGCCCGCGTCCACGCCGAGGAAGTTCGTGTTCGCCGCGGCGCCGCTCTTTTCCACCGGGACCGAGGACATGCAGCAGGCCTGCACCGCGGGCTGCACCAGACCCCAGCCGAGACCCGCGAAGACCGCCGCCACCAGGACGATCGGCAGCGTGGTCGCGCGCGCCATGAACACCATGCTCAGCGCGAACAGGACCGTGCCGGGCACGAACAGCGCCTTCGGGCTGATCTTATCCGAGATGGGGCCGCCGATGGGACGGGCCGCCAGCGTCGCGATGGAGTTCACGATGAAGAACATGCTGATGTTTGCGATATTGTACTGCTCCGCGAAGGTCACCATGTACGTCGCGAACAGGATATAGCCCATGGCGTAGAACGCCATCATCAGAGCGTAAGGCACCGCCGGAAGGGCAATGATGCTCTTATACCAGGGTCCCAGCGAGGACCGCTCCTCTTTCGTGAGGACGCGCTGCTTCTCGATGAAGAAGCAGGGAATCAGTCCGATCAGGTAGCAGATCGCGCCGCCCAGGAACACCATGCGGAAGCCCATGAGCTCTCCGCCCATCCGGATCCCGAGGTTCTGCAGCCACAGGCCCACGCTCGGGCCGAGCGCCTGTCCGAACACGCCGGACACGACGAAAAGTCCGAAGCCGCTCGCGTACTTCGCTTTCGGAAGCGAGTCGCTCGCGAGAGTCATCGTCAGGCTGCCCACGAAGCTGTACATAACGCCGTGGAGAACGCGCGAGACCACGAACATCGGAATGCTTCCGAACACAGCGTAAAGCAGGTTCACCGCGATGCCCAGGATCATGGTGAAGATCATCAGGTTCTTTTTATTCAGAATGACGATCATCGGTCCCGAGATCGGGCGCATCGCGAACGCGATCGCCGAATACAGGCCCGCCAGCACGCCGACCAGCGTGGCCGTCGCGCCGAGGAACGACGCGTAGGGCGCGATCAGCGGAGTCGTGATAAAATGCGAGAAGCAATACGCAATGTTCGTGATGACGATGCATGTGAACGTGCGGGTCCAGATGGTTACTTTTTCAGTGTTAGACATTGGTCTCCCCTTGTTCGATGAGCTCTTCCGGGCTCGGTTTTTTTCTAAGCTTCGTAAAATAGTACACCGTAAACACCAGAAGGCCGATGATCACGGGGATGATCGCAAAACGGTACATGGTATGGTAGCTGCCCGTGGCTGCATACACCAGGCCGCCGACGGTCGGGCCGATGAAGAAGCCCAGATCCAGGCCGAAGTAATTCGTGTTCGACGCGACGCCGCCCTTCTCCGGGGGCACGGACGTCATGGCCATCGTCTGGATGGTAGGCTGCAGCGAGCTGTATCCGATCGAACCGATGGCCGCGGCGATCAGGACCGGCAGCAGCGAATTCGCGCTTCCCACGATCAGCAGACTCACGATAAAGAGCGCAGAGCACGGGAAAAACAGGACAGCGGGCCCGCGGCGGTCGAGGATCCTTCCGCTGATCGGTCTGGATATCAGTGAAAACACCGCGTACACGGTAAAGAACGTGCTGATGCCCGTGATGCCGTACTGCGCCGCGTAGGGCACCAGGAACGTGTTATACAGGATGAAGCACATGCTGTACAGGAACATCAGCACCGCCGGCGGGATCGCCGGAAGCGCGACGATGTTCTTATACCAGGGCCCCAGAGCCTCCCGCTCTTCCCTCGTGAGCGCGCGCTGATTCTGCACCAGCAGGCTCGGGATCAGGGACAGTACGCAGCAGATCGCCGCCGCGATGAACGTGACCTTATATCCGCCGCCGTCGCCCCAGTTCGCATTTCCCCATTCGCGCAGCGCGATGCCGATGCTCGGGCCCAGCGCGGTGCCGAACACGCCCGCGACGCCGAACACGCCGAGGCCGCTGCCCATCTTCTCTTTCGGAAGGCTGGAGCTCGCGACCGTCAGCAGAAGGCTGCCGACCAGGCTGTACTGTACTCCGTGGATAACGCGCGTGAGGATGAACAGAGGGATCGAGGAGGTCGAGGCGTAAAGAACATTGACAATAAAGCCCAGCGAGTACGCGACGATCATCAGGATCTTCCGGTTCTGGACCGTGACCAGCGGACCGGAGATCGGTCTCATCGCAAACGCAATGCCGTAATAGAGGCCGGACAGCATGCCCACGATCGTCGCCCCCGCTCCCAGAAACGCCGCGTAGGACGAGACCAGCGGCGACGTGAACTGGTGCGAGAACACGAAGAACATCTGCGCCAGAACGCAGCAGACGAACGTGCGGTTCCAGATCGTTACCTTTTTCCCGGCTTCTGTCATTATCCGTTCTCCTGCTCAGAAGTTCCCTGCTCCAGGGCCGCATGCTCCGCCGCCTGCCGGCGCGCCAGCTCCTCGCGATACTTTCCGCGCTCGCGCAGCGGATATGTGACGGTAAACACGATCAGGCCGATCACCACGGGAATGATGCCCATGAGGAACATCGTGTGGTAGCTGCCGGTCGCGGCATAGACCAGACCGCCGAGGGTCGGGCCGATGAAGTAGCCGGCGTCCAGTCCGAAGTAGTTCGTGTTCGAGGCTACGCCGCCCTTCTCGGTCGGTACGGAAGCCATGGCCATGGCCTGGATCGTGGGCTGCAGCGAACCCCAGCCGATCGCGCAGACGACCGAGCAGACGATCATCATCGGCAGAGCCGTCGCGGTGCCGGCAATGATCAGGCCGACCACGAACAGCGCCGTGCACGGATAGAACAGGATCCGGGGGCCGTGGCGGTCGAGCAGACGGCCGCTGATAGGCCTGGTCACCAGCGTACAGAGCGCGTATATCGTGAAGAAGGACGTGATGCCGGGGATGCCGTACTGCGCCGCGAACGGGACCAGGAATGTGTTAAACAGGATGTAGGTCATGCTGTAGAGCAGCATGAGGATCGCGGAAGGAATCGCGGGCAATGTCACGATGTTCTTATACCACGGACCCAGCGCCTTTCTTTCATCCTTCGTGAGGGCGCGCTGGTTCTGGATCAGCATGGTCGGGACCAGAGCAAAGACGCAGCAGAGCGCGGAGGCCAGGAAGACCATCCGGTAGGCGCCGACTTCGCCCCAGATATTCATGCCCAGGGAGCGCAGACCGATACCGATCGTGGGGCCCAGCGCCGTGCCGAACACGCCCGACACGCCGAACACGCCGATGCCGCTGCCGATCTTCTCCTTCGGAAGAGAAGCGCTCGCGACGGTCATGACCAGGCTGCCGATGATGCTGTACTGCACACCGTGCAGGATACGGGTAAAGACGAACAGGGGAATGGTGCCGGTGACCGCGTAAAGGACGTTGATCACAGCGCCCAGCAGGAACGCGGCGAACATGAGGATCTTTTTATTCCCCATGGTGACCAGAGGGCCGGCCACGGGACGCATCGCGAAAGCAATGCCGAAATACAGGCCCGACAGCATGCCCACGATCGTGGCGCCGGCGCCGAGATACGCGGCATAGGTAGACACCAGCGGGGACGTGAAGAAGTGCGAAAAGCAGAAAAAGACGTTCGCCAGAATGCAGCAGACGAAAGTCCTGTTCCAGATAGTTACTTTCTTTTCACCGGTTTCGGTCTGACCCATGTCCGTGCTCGTTCCTTTCTCAGCAAAAAAAGTCCAACCTTGACAGTTGGAGCAAAAATGAAGTGTTTGTCATTCTAACACGGTCAAAAGCGTAGCGCAATACACTTTTGGCCGCGATATCTTATTTTTCGGGTGAACTTCTGCGGAAATCGCCCGGAAAAGCCGCCGTCCCGCGCCTACCGCGCGCGAGATTCGCGGTTTTCTCCGGTCGCGTAATCGATCCAGACGCCGGGTTCGACGTTATAACAGTAGACATTGAACGCAATGCCCGCTCCCCGGTCCTCGACGCTGTACGCCTCCATGTGCACCCCGGAAGCCACCAGATTATT
>JAFWDI010000028.1 GCA_017513125.1 Lachnospiraceae bacterium
CATGGGAGTCTGTCTGCTGAGCGCATATATCAGCGGCTTTATCAGCCTGGCCGGCACGATGGGGGCCGAGAACACGGCGGTCTATATCTCGCCGATCATCGAGGAGCTCATGAAGTGCCTGCCGCTGTTTTTCATCCATTATCTGTTTAAACCCGGGGAAGAGCGTCTGTTTATGGTCGGCGCCGGGATCGGCGCGGGATTTGCGCTGTTCGAAAACTGCTGCTACATGCTTTCCACCGGCGCGGACAGCCTGACGTTCATCCTGATCCGCAGCATGGCGGTCGGCGTGATGCATATCGTGAGCATGGTGACGCTGGCCGTCTGCGTGAATCTGGCCGTTTACTTTAACGCGCTGACTGTCCAGAGCATCGCGGGCGCGGTCTCGCTGGCCGTGACCTTCCACGGGCTTTATAACCTGCTCGTGTCCCGGCCGGGCCTCACGTCCTGGATCGGCTATGCGCTCCCGATCGTGACCGCGCTGTTCCTGTATGTGGTGTTCCGCCAGATCTACGACAGGCTGGTCGTAAAAGAGGTTTCGGAGGACCCGCCGGGGTCGTGACCGGAAATAGAGAGTTTATGTCGCAACCGCACAGAAATGTGCGGTTTTTTTGTGCATTGTGCCGGTATGGACCTTTTTTTTACGATTTGGTGGGCAAAATCGAGGAAAACTGCAAGTAACAGTCAGAAAGGATCATAAAAGCGGGCGGATGGAAAAGAGGTGATGACCATGCGCTTCACGAATGAAGAGGCTCTGCGGGAAGTCCTGAAAAGGGGCAGGGCGGTTCGAAAACAACGGGAAAGCCGGAATATACAGATACTCGGCGGCGCGGCCGGCGTTCTGCTGGTAGGACTGATCTGTGTGATCGCGTCCTTCAGCAAAGGCGGGGTCGGCAGCGCAGGCAGTGCGTACGGAGCGTTCCTTCTCTCTGCGGAGGCTGGCGGATACGTGCTGACAGCGGTCATCGCGTTTGCGGTCGGGGTGGTCCTGACCGTCCTGATATGGCAGTACCGAAAACGAAAGCGCAAGAACCCTGAAGAGGAATGACAGGATGGCGCTGAGAATAAAAACTTCGTCCTGTAAGATGCCGGATAGAAGTATTACCCTCCAGATAAAAGTGGCAGCCTTCACGGTATCACTGAGTTCAGCGGTACCGTGAAGGCTGTGCACGGCGTCGGCAAGGAGTCCGGATATGCCGTTATGATCTCTGAGGAGCATCTAAATACAGGTTAAACAGGGACGCAAATGCACAAAACTGTATCTATTGTTTTAAAAGCATAATTATTGGTTTAAAGAAGCAACCATAGTGTGGTTTTTTTATCGATAGAAAATCTGTGCCGGAGTTTTCATTTGATGTTGCTTCTTGGCTATCCGGAAAACGAGTTGATGGTTTGAGGGAGGAAGAAAGTCATGCAAAATCGGGCGAGAAAACTGATGAAAACGATGGCTGGGGTTCTGGCAGCTGTCCTTTTCGTGGGCTTGTTGTCTGCACTGCCGGGAGCTGCTTCGGTAACGGCCAGGGCGGCTGCGGGTGATAAGCCGGCTCATGACAAGAGCGTAGCCTCAAACGGCGACGGCACGTATCAGATCTCACTGGATGTTCAGGGAGATGCGGACACCACTTCCAGTGTTACCGGAAGTGTGAATGTGCTTGTCATCTATGATACGTCGAACAGCATGTACAATACTGCGGCGACCGGGAGCACAGGCACCCGGGCGCAGGCTGCAGAACGGGTAATGTACGATTTCCTTACTGCACTGTTCGGCAAACAGACAGGTGACGGAAGCAACATTCAGGTCGCATTTACGACGTTCAGCAGATATTCCCCTTCTTATGAAGGCCAGCAGCAGACCTGGACCAGTACGCCCGGCGCGATCACCGGTCATTTTAATTCCACCGGATCCGGCGTGAATCTTCGATACACCTCCGGAACCAACTGGGAACGGGCGTTTATGAATGCCAATACATCATTTGCACCGCCTGATGACGACCCCACGTTCGTGATCTTTATGACGGACGGCGCGCCCACCCAGACGGATACCAGCGACACGGGATATGCAAATACCGATGCCGGACGCAGAACATGCTATGAGGCGGCCATGGATGACGCCCTGTCTTACGTCGGAAAAGGCAGCGATGTAAGGTTCTATGGTATTTATGCGTTTGGAAGCGAAGCGGATTATCTCGATGATCTGGTCTACTATGCGAACAATGGAAGCGAGCGCGAGGAGACCGGCGGGGGAACAGCTCCCACATCCAACTATTACAATGCTTCGGATACATCAGCGCTGCAGGCCGCGATCAACGCGATCTTTAAGGATATCACCGAAACGCTGGGTATCGGCAGTGTTTCGATCAATGACGGTACGACCAGCAACGTGACGACTACTTCGGGCGAGATCGCTGATCTGCTCGACGTGGATGACAGCTCTTTTGAGTATTGGATCACTATTCCGCTGGTGGAAGACGGTTTTGACCGCACAGATCCCGACTCCGGTGAAACGGTTCACTATACCGTCGTTTCGAACGGCGACGGTACGGCAACGGTTACCTGGCCGGGCGGCTCTGAAACCGTAACCGGTACGGTCAGCCCGAATCTGAGATATCGGTGGACGGGTGCGAATTCTCTCTATGATAAGGCTCCTCCTGCCGCCAGTTTTGACGGAAGTGCAGTCCACTGGGATCTGTCTTCCGTGGGGACGCTTCTGGATAATGTTACCTATACGGTCACGTTTAACGTATGGCCTTCTCAGACGACCCTGGATCTGATCGCGGATATGGAAAATGATCCTGCTCTGTATGATACCCTGGATCCCACGATCCGGCAGTATCTGAGCCGCGACGGTATCCTGAGTACGAATACCGGTGCGACATTGAGTTACAACGACTCCCGGAACGATGCCGGACAACAGACCGTTGATTACGATACTCCCCCCGGCGTAAGCACCAATTCTTCCGAGCTGATGGCCATTTCGAAGCAGTGGGAGAATGAGCTGGATGCTCTTGCTGCTGAAGAGATCGAACTGGATGTGACCAGAGACGGTGCTGACTGCTATACGGTGCCTTTGAACAGCGGAAACAGCTGGAACAATGAGGTCCATATTTCCGTCGGCATCCTGTCAGTAGACGGCGAGTCCGTCATCATGAGAACGACAGGCCATGATTATACTTTCGCTGAAATGGGAGAGATCGCGCAGAACTGGCAGATCCAGGCGCCTGTAGCGCATCCCATGATGATCAACGGCGAAGTGACCATGCTGATCAAGGTCGAAGATGAGGCTGTGCTCAGCCAGTTGGAAGCATCTGCACCGGAAAGCGGTTCTGCACGCGCCGAAGTCGATGGAACTACATATTACTACCTGGACAGCTTTGGCTGGTATGCTGCCGAGGCTGCTGAAGAAGGCGAGACGATCAGCCTGACTGCCGTCAATGAGCGCCGCAGCTATCTGGATATCACCAAAGTTGTGGACGGCGATGCTGCGCCGGCTGATGCATTGTTTGACTGTACCGCCACCGTGACGGATCCTGCGAGTGCTGACGGAAATGTCTGGTTCTCTGTCCGGGACGGCGAGACTCTGGTTACAAACACGGATGAGGTCACATATTTCTCAGGAAGCGGAGTTCAGGCTGAGCTGGACGGCAGCGGAGCACCCACCGGTTACTATTATGCTCCCAGCGGCAGCGAAGTCACGATCCGCATCCGGGCGGGCTGGAACCTGCGGTTCCTGAACCTTTCTGACGAGACGACCTACAGTATTTCCGAGAGCGCGATGCCGGGCGGCTTCCGGTTCGTAGAGGCGGCCGGGGTCCGGAATTTCACGGATGAAGGCGGCAATGCTGCTTCGGAAGCGGCCGGATCTGTGTCCGGACAGGCGGTCTCCGGCAGCATCGATTATACGAACTCGGCATACGTTCTTACATTCCGGAATGTTCATGAAGCATCCGCCGCCAGCGTAACGCTGACGGCCCGGAAGGTCCTGACCGGACGTGACCTGCAGGCCGGAGAGTTCCGTTTCGAGCTTCGCGATGCACAGGGGCAGGTCCTTCAGACCGCGACGAATGCCGCGGACGGAACGATCTCGTTCGAAAGCATCACGTATGATGTGCCCGGAACGTATAACTACACGATCGCCGAGGTGCCCGGGAATGAGACCGGGGTCACATATGATACAAAGACCTTCGGTGTGACTGTGACGGTAACGGAGAACGAAGGGCTGCTGATCGCCCAGACTACTTATACGGATGGCACTCCGGTGTTCTCGAACATTTATGTTCCGCAGACGCCGCCTGTTGTTCCCACCGGCGACGGCACGAACTTCATGCCTTATGTGTTGCTGGCACTGGGCGCTATAGCGGTCTGCGCGGGCACGCTGGCTGTCAGCAGACGGAGAGCGCGCTGAGCGTAGAGCGGAACTGTAAAAACTGAAAAAGGATCCTGTGGGATCATGATGAGGGGAGCGCCTTCGGGCGCTCCTCTTTATCGCGGCATTTATGCGGCTCGTGAAGGCGCGGTTCGTGTTAAAATAATATAAAGTATCACACGATCATACGATCATCGGAATGAGGAGGTTATTATGAAGATCCAGATCGGCGATAAGATTCCGGACCTCGTATTCGATACGAACGAGCGGGACGGCGTGCGTCTGAGCGAAGTGCTGAAAGGAAAGACCGTGCTGTGGGTCCTGCGTTATATCGGCTGCCCGGTCTGCCGGCTCGACGTGCACAGGATCGCGCAGCGCTACGGAGAGTTTACGGCGAAGGGAGCACAGGTCTTCGCGGTCATGCAGAGCGACCGCGCGCATATTGAGAAGGATCTCCGGGCGACGGGCGCGGTGCTGCCATTCGAGATCGTGTGCGATCCGGAGCAGAAGATCTACGAAGAGCTTGAGATACTGCCGGCCGATCAGGAGGGGCCGCCGGCCGGGGAAGTGCTCGAACGGCTGATCGCGAAGGCGAGGGAAGCCGAGGCCGAGGGCTTCGTGCACGGCGATTATGAGGGCAATGAACAGCAGCTCCCGGCATTGTTCATCCTCGACGAGGCGGGCACCGCATTATACGCGAATTACGCGCAGGATCCGATGGATATGCCTTCGCTGGACGAGGTGCTGGAAATGCTGTAAGGGCAGGCCCGGGCCCTGCTGCCGCCGCGGTTATTTTTTTGACGGGCGGGATTGTGTCTCGGGCCTTAAATGGATATAATATATTTGGTTTAAAAGGCGGAGACCGTGCGTCTCCGTTGTAAGAATGTATATTTTTGAGAAAGGACCCATTGCCATGTATACTTTCAAACCCTACACCGAGCGTGTCGGAAGGCTGAAAGCTGCGGTCAGAGACCGTCTGATGGTCGCTGATGCCACGAAGGCGCGCCTGCAGCTGGAGGCGAAGAAGAAGTACATCAAGTACCCGCCGATGCTCCAGAAACCCTACATTTCCCTTTACGTTCTGGAGCGCATGCCCCTGAACATCCATGAAGACGAGTATTTCTTCGGCGGCATGGGTAATAAAGGCTGGGGCGCGGCGAACACCGGCGGCGCCGGCATCATGTGGCTCTCCGTGGATATCGAGAACACCTGGCCGATCATGGAAGACGGCCTGCATCACGCACCGCTCGACGATCCGTTCTATTCGAAGCAGCTGATGGCCATTTCCCCGGAGGACCTGAAGGAGCTCCGTGAGATCGCGAAGGAGCGTGCGGAGATCGAGGGCGGCTTCGGCGCTCAGGACTGGCTGCCCGACGGCGTCCAGGATCTGTTCGTCCTGCAGGCGAACCCCTCCGGAAAGATCGGCGGCTGGCCCATCTATCTGCCGCCGGGACACCTGACCCCCGGTTATCAGAACATCATCGCGAAGGGTTACGGCGCCATCCGGAAGCAGGCCCAGGACTGGCTGGACGAGCATGAAGGAAACATCATGGGCGACGATATCGGCAAGTATATGTTCTATAAGGCCGCTACCGTGGCCTGTGACGGCGCGATCACGCTGACCCGCCGCTATGCCGACCTGGCCCGCGAGCTGTCCGCGAAGGCCGAGGATCCTGCGAAGAAGGAAGAGTACGCGAGCCGTGCGGAGAGCCTGGACTGGATCGCGACCGAGACGCCCAGAACGTTCTGGGAGGCCTGCCAGATGGCGATGCTGTACGACGTGTTCCTGAAGGCCGAGAACGACCCCGGCGTCATCAGCATGGGCCGCTTCGACCAGTATACCTGGCCTTTCCTGAAGGCTGACCTCGAGGCCGGCCGCATCACGATGGATGAGGCGCAGGAGTATGTCGACGGCTTCTTCCTGAAGATCAATACCTTCTACGGTGGCGGCTTCGGCAAGACCGCGCAGACCGCCGGTATCGGAAACTCCTTCCAGCACACCACGATCGGCGGCACCATTCCGGAGACCGGCGAGGACGCGGTGAACCCGGTGTCCTACATGGTCCTGGAGACGATGGCTCGCCTGGATCTGCATGACCCGACGATCTCGCTGCGCGTCACGCAGAACACCCCGAAGGAGATGTGGGAGTGCGCGATGGCGGCTTCCGCCCGCGTCGGCGGACTGCCCCTGCTGCAGAACGACGACATCATCATCCCCGCTCTGATGAAGGAACTGGGCTTCAGCCTTGAGGACGCGCGGAACTTCGCGTTCATCGGCTGCCAGGAAGTCACCGGCTTCGGAAACGACTACCCGGCGCCGAACGGCTCCGCGATGGGTCATAACGGCATCTTCTGGGCCATTGCCCTGCTGATGGCGATCAATAACGGCATCAACCCGATCAACGGCGCGCAGTGCCCCGAGAAGGTCCGTTCCGGCTACCTCGGCGACATGAAGAGCATGGACGAGGTCCGCGCGGCGTTCGAGAAGATCTGCGACTGGATGCTGACCTGGTCCGCGTCCCTGAATAACCTGACCGAGCACGAGTACCCTCGTATGTTCCCGTTCCCGAACCTGTCCATCTCCACCGAGGGATGCATGGAGTCCGGAAAGGACGTCTCCGAGGGCGGCGCGAAGTATAACAGCTACGGCGGAACCGCGACCGGTCTGGCCACGACGGCAGACTCCCTGACCGCGCTGAAGTACATGATCTTCGATAAGAAGATCGTGACCGGCGAGGAGTTCCTGCAGGCGATCCTGGACAACTGGGAGGGCCACGAGGCGCTTCGCCAGCGCGTGCTGAACGAAGTCCCGCACTACGGAAATAACGATCCGTACGCGGACGAAGAGATGAAGTACGTGATGGATCTGTACTACGGCATCACCCGGAAGTTCTCGACCTGCCGCTGCACGACCTATAAGTGCGGTACGTTCGGCGCTTCCGACCACGTCGTACAGGGCGAGATCACCTGGGCGACCCCGGACGGCAGAAAGACCGGCGAGCCGATCGCCGACGCTTCCAGCCCCGCGCAGGGCCGTGACGTGAACGGACCTACCGCTGTGTTTAACTCCGCGGTGAAGTTCGAGCACGGCCACTTCATGGACGGCATGGCGCTGAACCTGAAGATCCACCCGAGCTCGCTGCAGCGCGATGACGGCGCGCAGAAGCTGGCCGACATGACGAGAGCCTACTTCGACGAGGGCGGCATGGAGATCCAGTACAATGTCGTCGACGCCGCCACGCTGAGAAAGGCCCAGGAGAACCCGGACGAGTATCACAACCTCGTCGTGCGTATCGCCGGCTTCTCCGCGTACTTCGTGGATATGACGCCCGAGATGCAGGAAGACATCATCGTGCGTGCGGAGCACAGAGTGTAAGGGACTGCTGTTCGGATAACAGTCTGAGAAGCATGCCGATGGCAGCCTGAAGCGAAACAGGAAAAACGGATCCCGCAGACCGGCTGAGGCCTGCGGGATCTGTGATATCAGGCAGGATCAGATCGCAAAGGAGGAGTGTTTATGCGATATGTCTGTCGTGTCTGCGGCTACGTTTACGACGAAGCCGCGGAAAAGACGCCGTTCGAATCGCTTCCGGATACCTGGAAGTGCCCGCTGTGCGGCGCACCGAAGTCCCAGTTCGGTCCGGAAGAGGCGAAAAAGCCTGCTGCCGCCGCACCCGCGGCGCCTGCGGAGGACGTCCATCTGAAGAAGCTGTCCGCGGGGCAGCTCTCGGCCCTCTGCTCGAACCTGGCGCGCGGATGCGAGAAACAGTATAAGGCGGAAGAGGCCGCTTCTTTCCGGGAGCTGGCGGATTATTTTGCGGCGGTCACCCCGCCGGTAAACGACGCGGGCGTGGAGGATATCGCCGCCCTGCTGCAGGAAGACATTGACCGGTATCCGGGCGTGCGTGCCGCCGCCGACGCGGAGGCGGACCGCGGAGCCGCGCGGATCTGCGTGTGGGGCGAAAAAGTCACCCGCATGCTCTCCTCGCTGGTGGACCGCTATCTGAAGGTGGGCGAGGCCATGCTGGCCGGCACGAATGTCTGGCTGTGCACGGTCTGCGGGTTCGTCTATGTGGGCGACGAAGCTCCCGAGCTCTGCCCGGTCTGCAAGGTGCCCGCCTGGAAGTTCGAGAAGATCGAAGGGAGGGCAGGATGATGAAGAAGACAGCGGTCAGAAATCTGAGACTCTGCACGAAAGACTGCCTTTGCCTTTACGTCTGCCCGACCGGGGCGACGGATACCGAGGACAGCGTCATCGACGTGAAGAAGTGCATCGGCTGCGGCGTCTGCGCGGACGCGTGCCCCAGCGGGGCGATCAGCATGGTCCCGGAGGAATATCCTCCGCAGCAGCCGAAGACGGACGCGGTCCGCGCGGTGCTGTATGACCTGGCGCAGCGGAAGTGCGACGGCGAGAAAGCCGCTCTGCAGGCCGCGGAGGCAGCGGACGCCGACGGCCTGAACCGGCTCATGAAGGCGGTCGCACGGTCCGAAAGGCTCATCGCGGAAGACATCATGCGCGAAGCGGGTTACATGCTGCCCCAGAGCCGGAACGCGCACGAGCTGCTGGAGGAGCTGATCGCGGATCCTCCGACGGCGGATTTCCCGAAGGAGACAGCGAAGAAGATTTTGGATACGATTCCGGACAATGAAACGAAGGCGGAATCGAAAACAGAGAGTTCGAAAGGAGAAGGAGCGATGACGAAATGGGTCTGTTCGGTATGCGGTTACGTTTATGAGGGGGAGCAGCCCCCGGAGAAGTGCCCGCTCTGCGGCCAGCCCGCGGAGAAGTTTAAGAAGGCCGAGGAGCCTGCCGCGGCGGCAAAGAATCCTTACGCGGGGACGAAGACCGAAAAGAACCTGCTGGAGGCGTTCGCCGGCGAGTCGATGGCCAGGAACAAATACACTTACTTCGCGTCCGTAGCGAAGAAGGCCGGCTACGAGCAGATCGCGGCGCTGTTCCTGCAGACCGCGGAGAACGAGAAGGAGCACGCGAAGCTGTGGTTCAAGGCCCTGGGCGAGCTCGGCGACACCGCGGAGAACCTTCTGCACGCGGCTGAGGGCGAGAACGCGGAGTGGACCGACATGTACGACCGGATGGCCAGAGAGGCCGAAGAAGAGGGCTTCGCCGAGCTGGCGGAGCAGTTCCGCGGGGTCGCGGCCATCGAGAAGATGCACGAGGAGCGCTACCGCGCGCTGCTGCGGAACGTGGAGACGAAGCAGGTATTCGAAAAGAGCGGCGTCACGATCTGGGAATGCCGCAACTGCGGGCATGTCGTCATCGGTACGGCCGCTCCGGAGGTCTGCCCGGTGTGCAAGCACCCTCAGGCGTATTTCGAAGTCAGAAAAGAAAATTATTGACCGGTCACGGTCTCGGCGGCGGGAGAGCCTCCCGCCGCGGCATCATCGGCGGGCGCTGCGGTTTCTGCGGCGCCCGTTTCCGCGTCTGCGGCGCCTTCGGTTTCCGCACTGCCGGCCGCGGATCCGCCGCCGCCCGCGTAATCACGCCCGAACGCGTCCATGATCTCGAGATATTTGTCGACGTTCGACCGTCCGTTCCAGGTGATGAACCCGCCGGTCAGGCCCGCGTCGTAGAGCGCGCTGATCTCGCTCGCGATGATCTCCGCGTCGTAGTCCACCACGGGATCCCAGTGCGGCGTGTCGTACGCCGTGATCCAGGTGCGGTCGACCGCCGGAGTCGGGCACTCGTTCCGGCGCGCGTACGTGTTCCGCGCCCACTCGTACAGCTGCCCGTAGGGCTCGGACCAGGTGTCGATCTCGCGGCCCCAGTGATCCGAGTACGGCATCGAGCTGATCACGTCCACGATGTTCGAGATCGCGGGATAGTACTGGCCGTAGGCGGTCACGTAGTCGCTCGAGCACTCGCCGAACACGTCGACGGACAGGTACACGCCCTCGCGGTGGAGCATGTCCGCCGCGTAGTAGAGGAAACTCTGGATGGCTTCGGCCTTCTCCTCGCCGTAGAGATTGTGGAAATCGGCATTGTCCTTCGACATCTGGTAGGACGCTTCGGGGAAGCGCACGTAGTCGAACTGGATCTCGTTAAAGCCCATGGTGTCGATGGCTTCCTGAGCGAGGCGGACGTTATAGTACCATGCCTCGCGGCAGAACGCCGAAGGCCAGCCCGTCGAACCGCCCCACATGATCGTGCATTCGGGGTGATCCTCGGCGAACCAGGAGTCGTTGAAGACGACGATCCGGCCGATCACATACAGACCGGCGTCGCGCGCCCGCTGCACGGCCGCCTGATAATCCGCGACCTCGTTCAGCGTGCGGTTATTCGCGGACGGGCAGAGCTCCTCCGCGACCTCGGAGTGATAGGCCAGAACTCCGTCTTTGATATCGATGACGAGCGCGTTTATGCCGCTCGAGAGGGCAATGTCGATATACCGGTCCATATTCCAGACCTCGCCCACGTTCACGTAGAGCGTGCGGGCCTCCTCGAGCAGGGGGTTATCCTCGAACGAGGGCTTATCGACCGGCCAGTAGTCCAACTCGCCGGCAGCGCCGCCGTAGAGCTCGAAGCGGAACGCGCGGTCCGCGTGGATGTCCGCATACTCGGTGTTCACCGCGAGCGCGGCTTCCTCCGTGGGTGCGAGATACTTTCCGAAGACCCAGCCGGTGATCGGGACGGGCGTCTCCGAGGAGCCGTCCGCGGGGATCCCTTCGGCCGAGACCAGGTACATGTTCACCGAGCCGTCGGGCAGGAGATAATCGTAATCCTCGATCGTGAGGGCGGTGCCTTTCCGCAGCCAGGAGGCGATCCGCGCGTCCTCGTTATTCTCATAGACCGTGACCGATGTGCGCACGAAGCGTTCGGTCTCCCGGACCGCGTCCCGCTCGCTCGAGGCCAGAGCGTCTGCAGGGACGAAATACTCGCCGCCGTCATAGGTCACGCGCACGAGATCGGTCGGGGCGGCCTCGGCTGCGGCACCTTCCGCGGAGTCATCCGAGTCAACGCTGTCCTCTGCGGCTGCTTCCCCGGCTCCGTTTCCGGGCAATACCCATGAGACCGGATGGTCGAAGTCCTCATCCGTGTAAGTCACCTCGCTTCCGCGCGGCGCGCTCAGCACCGGCAGCATCTGTTCGGACGCGGTCGTCCGGCCGTTCGCCTGTGTCTCCTCGACGTCGCACAGATCGTACAGTTCCACGGTGTCCGTGTCCGCCGCGAGCCAGGCGGTGCGCGGCGCGGCCTCCGTTTCCCCCGAGGCGTTTCCGGAGCCTCTGGGCGAGCCGGATCCGCCGCAGGCGGAGAGACCGAGGCAGGCGAGGACCAGCAGAATGATCGCGGGGAAGATGATATGACCGCGGGAGCGATTTTTCATGACGTTTCTCCTTCATTCGGGCCGCAGGGAGCGGCAGTGTTTTACCGCGTCTATTCTATGCGCTTTTTACATATTTGTAAAACACAGGAGACCTTCTTTTCCTCATATCCGGGCGTCTTCGGCGCTGCCCGCCAGACATGTGTCCGTCCGCGGTTCTTGTGCTATAATACAAATCGCTATGGGAGAGACCGCGACCACATCGAAAAAACGAAGATGGCTCACCGTGCTGTTCGTGGCATTGAACATTGCCGTGATCGCATGGACCGCCGTGCGCGAATTCCGCGGCGGACAGGGCGCCGGGCACATCTCGGAGCTCACGGTCCGCTGGCAGTATCTGATTCCCGCTGCGCTCTGCATGGCCGGCTCACTGGCTGCGGAGATCGCGAAATACATGGTCATTATGAAGAAGACCTGCGGTTTCGTCCACCCGAAGCTCTGTGCGCAGACGGTCCTTCTGGGCCGCTACTACGATAACATCACGCCCTCGGGCATCGGCGGCCAGCCTTTCCAGATCTATTACATGAAGAAGAACGGGATCCCTGCGGCCCAGAGCGCTTCGACGCCGATCGCGGGCTTCCTGTCCATGCAGTACGCGTTCATCATCATCGCGATCCTCTGTGCGGTCTTCGGGGGACATTTCATCGGGTCCGACGCGGTGCGGATCGCGTCTTACATCGGTATCGTCTGCTATTCGCTGTTCCCGACCGTGATTCTGTTTTTCACGTTCTTCCCGGCGTTTTCCGAGCGGCTGACCCTGCTCATCACCGGCCTGCTGGCCAGACTGCGGATCGTGAAGGACCGCGATGAGGCGGAAGAGCGCTTCGTGGGACATGTCCGCGGCTACTGCGAGTCGCTGCGCGGGCTGATCCGCCACGTGAGCCTGCTGCTGGCCGTGCTCGGTCTGGCCCTCGTATATCAGGCGGCGCTGATGTGCGTGCCGTTTTTCGTGGTCCGCGCGTTCGGCGGGGACGTGCCCTTCGTGCAGTGTTTCGTCACGACGGTCACGATCTACGCCGCGATCACGTTCATCCCCACCCCGGGCAATGCCGGCGCCGCGGAAGGCGTGTTCTATGCGGTGTTCTCGTCCTTGTCCGGCGGGCATGTGTTCTGGGCCATGCTGGTCTGGCGCTTCATCATCTATTACGTGTATATCGTATACGGTATATTGCATTATCTGGTCACACACATCCGCCGGAAGCTGTGCGGAGACAGGCGGCCGGCGGAAGACCGCGGCGGCGCGGATGTGCCTGCAGCCGCCCCGGAAGACGGGCTTTCGGCTGAACGCGAAGGAGAGACATCATGAGAGAGCAGGGCGGAGAAAACAGAAAACGCCGCATGCGCATCGGGATCTTCCAGGACGCGTTCTTCCCGATGATCGACGGCGTCGTCGAAGTGGTCGATCACTACGCGCGCGAGATGCAGCGGTACGCGGATGTGACCGTGGTCGTCCCGGAGGTCCCGGGCGAACCTTTCGACGACAGCGCACTGCCTTATCGGGTGCTGCGCTGCCGGGCTCTGCGCGTGCCGGTGCTGGATTACTGTCTGCCGGTCCCGCTGCTGGACCCTGCGTTCCTGCGGAAGCTCCGCGCGATGCGGTTCGACCTCGTGCACATCCACTCGCCGTTCACGCTGGGTGCGCTCGGCGTGCGGTACGCGAAGAGGCGCCGTATCCCGGTGATCGGGACCATGCATACGCAGTTTAAGCGCGATTTTCAGCGCGCGGTGAAGAGCGGGACGCTGGCGTCGCTCATGACGCGCGTCCTGGTCGGAACGTTCCGGCGCTGCGACGAGTGCTGGGCGGTGAATGCCGCCATGGCCCGCCTCTATCACGCGGAGTACGGTTATCCGGAGTTCCCGGGCGTGATGCGAAACGCCACGGACATGCGCCCGGTCGCGGATGAGGCGGCGGCCCGCAGGCGCGCGGAGGAGGCCTTCGGGCTCGGCCCGGACGAGTTCGTGCTGTTGTTCGTGGGACGGCTGAACGATCTGAAGAACGTCTTCCTGATCGCGAAGAGCCTCCGGTACGTGAAGGAGCGCGCGAGGAGGCCGTTCCGGATGCTGTTTATCGGGACGGGCCAGGACGAGCGGCGGCTACGGGCGCTGATCCGGCAGAGCGGGGCGGAGCGGGAGACCGTCTTCGCCGGGAGCGTGGCGGACCGCGAACTGCTGGCCGCGGCGTACGCGCGGGCGGACCTGATGCTGTTTCCTTCGCTCTATGACGCGTCCTCGCTCGTGCAGATCGAGGCTGCCTCGCAGGGCACCCCGGCGCTGTACGTGCGCGGGGCGGTGACCGCGGACACGGTGACCGCGGCGGATCCGACGGATGCCCGGCCGGACGAAGAGGATGACGATATCGATCTCATCAACGGCTTTATCGCGGACAATGCCCCCGGGCCCTACGCTGAGGCTATCCTCGCATTGATGGGGGATCCGGAGTGCGTGCGCGCGGCCGGAGAGAACGCGCGCAGGGACCTCTGGGTCTCGTGGGAGGATGTGATGCGGGAAGTGTACGGCCGCTACCGGCATATCGTGCGGGAATACCGCCTGAAGGGACGGTGAGGGTATTGAGAACGGAACCTGAGATCTTTACCGCGGGAGGCCTGACCGCGGCGCTGTACCGGGCGGACGAGGCCGGTCAGCCCCTGATCGTCCTGAACACGCTGAAAGACGAAGTGAGTTCCGTCGTGCGGGCGATGGCGGAGATCGGAACGCCGGACTGCAGCTTGCTGGCGGTCGGTGTTCCGGACTGGAACCGCGACATGACGCCCTGGCACTGCCCGCCGGTCTTCCGGGGCGGCGACGAGTATGCGGGCGGAGCGGATGACTATCTGAGACTTCTGCTGGACGCGGTCATCCCGGAGACTCTTGACCGGCTCGGCGGAGCTCCGCGCTTCACCGGTATCGCCGGCTACTCGCTGGCGGGGCTGTTCGCATTGTTTGCATTATACCGCAGCGGCGCGTTCGCCCGCGCGGCGAGCATGTCCGGATCGCTGTGGTTCCCCGGATTTACCGAATATGCCGGGGAACATGAGCCCGTGAGGCGGCCGGACCGGGTCTATCTGTCGCTCGGCGACCGCGAGGCCGCGACCCGGAACCCGCATTTAAAGACCGTCGCGGAAAATACCGCGGCGGCCGAAGATCTGTTTCGAAAGATGGGAGCGGAAGTGATCCAGGAGACGAACCCGGGAAATCATTTTCGGGACGCCGCTCTGCGCAGCGCGAAGGGAATCCGCGCGCTTCTCATCTGAAAGTCATTTTCCTTTCCAGAACCGGTGGATCCAGCTCTGCGCGAACGCGGTGGCGTTCGCAGTGCCGGCCAGGTCATCGGGCGCGCACAGCCCGTAGCAGTTCGCGGCGGTCGCACGGATCCTGCGCTTCGGGTCGACGAACGCGGAGACGCTCTTATGCACCGCGCAGCCTTCCTCGGGCAGGAACCAGTAATCCTTCGTATTCGGATAATACATCCTCACCCGGCCGTCGAAGCAGGGGAGCGTGAGAGCGAGCTCGCTGCCGGAGGCTTCCATGCTGCAGCCGCAGTCCTCCAGACGGGTGTGCCCCGGGAACTCAATGTCGGAACGGAAGAGGAGCCGTGAGCAGGCATGGCCCGCGCCGGCATCGTTCGCATCGTCATCACCCGCACAGCATCCGCACAGCTCGAACCGCCCTTCCATCCACTGCGGGATCCGCAGCAGCGCGGTCAGCTCGCTCATACCCTTCACGTCCTCGAGATTATGCAGCAGCAGGAAATGCTCCAGCCGCGGATCCTCCGAATACAGATACTCCTCATAGACCTGGATCAGCTCTCCGCCGCCGAAGAGATCCTCGCGGTCGATCCCGAGGAAGCGCTCCAGCGTTTTCTGCTTCAGGTTTTCGACGCCAAGCAGTTTCTTATACGGACGGACGCATTTCAGCAGGTCAATGCTCTCTTTTCCCGCGAACGGATCGCCCAGCCCGTACCGCGACATGCGCTCCTGCAGGAAGGGGATGTCGAAGCGGTCTCCGTTAAAATGCACGACCGTCGAAAACCCGCGCAGCAGGTCCGCGAACGTCCGAAGCACGTCGCACTCGGCCCGGCGGTCGTCGGCGAAATACAGCCGCAGCTGCCATTCGCCGTCCTCGAACCACGAACAGCCGATCAGATAGACCGCGGCATAGCGCGGGTTCAGACCGGTGCTTTCGATATCGAAAAACAGCTGCCCGGGTCCCGCGCAGCTTCCGTTCAATGCCGTGAATGTCTCTTCGTGGATCTTCATGGGGACCATTATAGCTCAAATCTATACGAAATGCCAAAATATCGGGCGGAATCTTGTTCACATACACCAGATATGGTATTATCTAGCGAGCATGGGCGCATGGGCCCTGACAGGCGCGGCGGCACGTAAGGCCGCACGCCGGGCGGGGCCTCGGCCGTGCAAATGAAGGTTTCGGGAGCATTGACCATGATCGAGTCGGTACGCGGAGAACTGTTATACGCGACGGAGGACAGCGCGGTCGTCGAGTGCGGCGGCATCGGATACGCGGTGCTCATGCCTGCTTCGTCGCTCGCGGATCTGCCCCAGCCGGGGAACGAGGTCCGCCTCCACACGCACCTGTCCGTCACGCAGGACGACATCCGCCTGTTCGGGTTTTTCACGCGCGACGAGCTCGAGATCTTCCGCATGCTGATCGGCGTGAGCGGGATCGGCCCGAAGATCGCGCTTTCGGTGCTCTCGACGCTGCCGCCCGACGACCTGCGCTTCGCGGTCCTCTCGGACGACGTGAAGGCGATCAGCTCGGCCCCCGGTATCGGGAAGAAGGGCGCGCAGAAGATCATCCTGGACCTGAAGGATAAGATGGACCTGCAGGACGCTTTCGAGAAGCGCGGCGAGCACGCGCAGTCGGGCGCCGGCCCGGCTGTCCACGCGGAGGACGCCGTGGCTGAGGCGGTGCAGGCATTGACCGCGCTCGGCTACTCCTCGACCGAGGCGTTCCGCGCGGTGCGCAGCCTCGAGATCCCGGAAGACGCGGACGTCGAGGCGATCCTGAAGATGGCACTGAAGAAGCTGGCGCTGTTCTGACCGCGTGAAGGCGTCGGCATGGAGCGATCCGTAATCAATAGGAGATATTGATTTATGGCAGGTAAGATCATCACCACAGAGCGCACGGACGAGGATATCTCGATCGAGAACCACCTCCGGCCGCAGCGCCTGAAAGACTATATCGGACAGCAGAAGGCGAAGGATACCATCGGCGTCTACATCGAAGCAGCCAAAAAGCGCGGAGAGAGCCTGGACCACGTTCTGCTGTACGGCCCTCCAGGCCTGGGTAAGACCACGCTCGCGGGCATCATCGCGAACGAGATGGGCGTCGACATGAAGATCACGGCGGGTCCCGCCATCGAGAAGCCCGGCGAGATGGCTGCCATCCTGAATAACCTGAAGGAAGGCGACGTCCTCTTCGTCGACGAGGTCCACCGCCTGAACCGCCAGGTCGAAGAGGTCCTCTACCCGGCGATGGAAGACTACGCGATCGACATCGTGATCGGAAAGGGCGCTTCCGCCCGGTCCATCCGGCTGGAGCTCCCGCACTTTACGCTGATCGGCGCGACCACGCGCGCGGGCATGCTGACCGCTCCGCTGCGCGACCGCTTCGGAGTGGTGCACCGCCTGGAATATTACGACGTGTCCGATCTGCAGAAGATCATCACGCGTTCGGCCGCGGTGCTGAACGTGGAGATCGACCCGGACGGCGCGGCGCAGATCGCGGCCCGTTCACGCGGCACGCCCCGTCTGGCGAACCGCCTGCTGAAGCGTGTCCGCGACTTCGCGCAGGTCCAGTACGACGGCCGCATCACGGCGGAGGTCGTGGATTATGCGCTGGACGTTCTGGATGTGGATAAGGCCGGCCTGGACCGCATGGACCGCCGCGTTCTGGACGCCGTCATCTCGAAGTTCGGCGGAGGCCCCGTCGGCCTCGAAACGCTCGCGACGGCGCTCTCGGAGGACGTCGGCACGCTCGAGGACGTCTGCGAGCCCTACCTGATCCAGCGCGGCTTCCTGGTCCGTACGCAGCGCGGGCGCATGGCGACCCCGGCGGCCTACCGTCATCTGGGCATTCCGTACGACGAGGGCGCTTCGGACCGTGCCGGCGCCGCCGACGGCCAGATCCGCTTCGAGGATCTTTGACCGGCGCATCCGGACCGCGGCACCGGCCGCAGCTGTGAGATAATCGTGAGAGATCCATGGGGATTTCCATAAGACATCAGATATCGGGGAGTGTATTATGGCAGAGAAAAACTACGCGGAAGTGATCATCGGCGGAAAAGTCATCACGATCGGCGGAAAACAGGACGAAGAGTATCTGCGCAAGGTCGCGTCGTACCTGAACGGGAAGATCGAAGCCCTTCAGAAGAAAGGCGCCTTTAAGCGCCTCGACCCGGATACCCGCGCGATTCTGACCGAGCTGAACGTGTGCGACGACTATTTCGACACGCTCGACCGCCTCGAAGACGCGAACCGCCACGTCGCGGAGCTGCAGGAACAGGTCTACGAGCTGAAACATGAGCTCGCCGCGACCCAGATGAAGAAAGAGAACATCGAGAAAGAACTCTCGAAGGCGCAGGAGCGTCTGAGAAGGGCAGGATATTGAATAACCTCATCGCAGTTTATTCCAAGTTCATACTGATCTTTCTGATCCTCTGTTACTCGATCTTTACTTTGACCTATCTCAGGACAAAGTCCCACGCGGCGCGAAGCCGCGTGGCGGGGTGCCAGAGGTTCTTCCTTTTCGTGCTTCATCTGCTCGGATACCTCGTGCTGTTCGTGCAGACGATGCGCCCTGTCATGCTGTTCCTGTATGTGATCGAGGCGGCGTTCCTGGCGGTCTATCTCGTGCTCTGGCGGGTCATTTACCCGCGCTCGTCGGCGCTCGTCTCGAATAACATCTGCATGCTCCTGGCCATCAGCTTCATCATCCAGGCGCGGCTGGACGCGGACGATTATCTGCGCCAGTTCGTGATCATCGCCGCGGCGGGCGTGGCCAGCCTGATCCTGCCGGCGCTCATGCGCACGTTCCGGAACCTGACCGAGCGCTTCCGCTGGCTGGTCGGCGGCGTCGGGACCCTGGCGCTCGCGGCGGTCCTCGTGCTCGGCGGCACCGAGTACGGAGCGAAACTGTCTCTGGCGAGCATCGGCATCCCGCTTCAGCCCGCCGAGTTCGTGAAGATCCTCATGTGCTTTTTCACCGCGGGCATGCTCGCGAAGGACACCTCCCGGAAGCAGGTCATTAAGACCACGGCCGTCGTCGCGGTCAATGTCGGCATCCTCGTTCTCTGCCGCGATCTCGGAAGCGCACTGATCTATTTCCTGTCGTATCTGCTGATCCTCTATATCGCGTCGCAGAAGGCGCATTATTCGCTCGCGGGCTTCGGCGCCGGCGCGCTGGCGTCTGTCGCCGCGTACCGGATCTTCTCGCATGTGCGCGTGCGCGTGCAGGTCTGGCGCGACCCGTGGCAGGATCCCTCGGGCACCGGTTACCAGATCCTTCAGGGCCTGTTCGCGATCGGCACGGCCGGCTGGTTCGGCATGGGCCTGTTCCAGGGCGCGGCCGGCACGATCCCGCTCGCGCATTCGGACTTCGTCTTCGCGGCGATCGCCGAGGAGCTCGGCGGTGTGTTCGCGCTGTGCCTGATCCTGATCTGCTTCGAGAACACGATCCAGATCCTCTGGCTCTCATCCACGCTGCGGAATAATTTCGATAAGATCCTGGTCTCCGGCATCGGAATCTTTTACGGCGTTCAGGTATTTATCAATGTCGGCGGCGTCCTGAAGATGATTCCCTCGACAGGCGTGACCCTGCCGTTCGTGAGCACCGGCGGAAGCTCCGTGCTGGCGAGCTTCCTGGCGTTCGCGGTCATCCAGGCCTGCTTCATCCGCTCCGAGGAGCGCGAGGAGCTCGAGCGTGCGCGGGCCGAGGCATTGCCTGACGAGGTCACCGGATTCCGGCGCGAACACTCGAATATCGGAAAGATCCGGACGGAGGCTCCCCCGGCCACCCGCAGCGAGCGGCGCGCATGGAACACCGCGCAGGGCATCGACTATGACGTGTTCACGTTCCGGCGCAGCGGGCCCGAGCCCGGTTATGACTACGAGGCGTATCAGGAATACGGGGAAGACGAGGAATACGAGGAATACGAGGAGTACGGGGAGCCGGAGTATGAGGACGGCCCGGAGGAAGAGTACGGCGGGGCGGCATATGAGGATGAGCCCGCGGAAGCTCCGGAACCGGTATTTACGTTCCGCCGGCGCGGCGTGCGTTATGAGGACGATGAGCCGGATGAAGTGCCCGGCGGACCCGATGACGTGTTCGGAGAAGCTCCGGACGACGTGTTTTATGAGGATGACGGCGAGGCCGCGGACGAGAGCGGCTTCGTGTATCACGACGACGTGAGATTTGACGATGACTGACTATGAAAAAGAACCGTGAGAAAAGCCCGAAACAGCGCATGAACCGTGACATTCTGATCGTCACGTATATTTTCGTGCTCATTTTCGTGGCGATCGCGGCCTATTACATCTACTACGTGAACGTCCGCAGCGAGGAGTACATCGCGAGCACCTACAACACCCGGCAGGACCTTCAGGCCGAGCGTGTGCTGCGCGGCGATATCCTCGCGCGTGACGGAACCGTGCTGGTCACCTCGAACGAGACCGGGGACGGACAGGAGCGCATCTATCCCTACGGCGGCATGTATGCGCAGGTCCTCGGCTACTACGGCCACGGAAAGGCCGGCGTCGAGCGCGTATATAACCATTACCTGTGGCGCTGCCACGTGAACATGTTCGAGCAGATCGCACACACCGCCCGCGGCGAACTGAACGAGGGCGACAGCGTGGTCACGACGCTCGATCCGCGCCTTCAGGAGATCGCTTACGACATGCTGCGGCAGTACGACGGCGGCGCGGTCGTGGCGCTGGATCCCGCGACCGGAGAGATCCTCTGCATGGCCTCGTGGCCGTCCTTCGACCCGAACGAGATCTCCCTGATCTGGGATGAGATCAATGAAGACGAGACCTCATCCGTCCTCGTAAACCGCGCGACCTCGGGCTACTACATGCCCGGCTCGACCTTTAAGATCGTCGACGCGCTCGCGGCTTACCGGCAGTACGGGACGGGGATCGAAGACGCGCTTTATTACGACTGCGAAGGCGCTGTGACGCTGCAGGACGCGGTAACGGCGGAAGAACTCCGGGTCGCCTGCGACAGCGACATTGCCCACGGGACCGTGAACATGCGCGGAGCGTTCGCACGCTCGTGCAACGGCTACTTTATCACGCTCGGATCGCAGCTCGATCTGCGCACGTGGCGCGAGACCGCCGAGGACCTCCTCTATAACGGGGAGATCGATTTCGCGCTTTCGAACGCTTCCGGCCGCTTCACGCTCGACGGGGAAAGCGGCACCTGGGAGACCATGCTGACCGCGATCGGCCAGGGCGACACGCTCGTCACCCCGCTGCAGAACGCAATGATCTCCGCGGCGGTCGCGAACGGAGGGACCGTCATGCGGCCCGTGATCGTGAACGAGATCCGGACTTCGGGCGGAACGCATGTGCGCGATTTCCGCCACGAGGAGATGGCGCGGCTCATGACGGAAGACGAGGCCGCGTTCCTCAGGGAGCTCATGACCGCAGTGGTCAATGAAGGCACCGCGACGAACATGCAGAGCCCCTACTATCAGGCAGCCGGAAAGACCGGCACCGCGCAGAACACTTCCGCTCCCGGCGACTCGAACGCGCTGTTCACCGGCTTCGCACCGGCGGACGCGGCTCCCGGCGAACGGCAGATCGTCGTGAGCGTGGTCGTCGAAAACGGCGGCCGCGTGCACGGGTCCGCGACGGAGATCGCGAGTGCGATCTTTGACGAGTGGCTGGTGAACAGGTGATTGAAAAACCACGGCGCGTGTGATATTGTGTATTGGCATGCGTAAGGAACTCCATTCGAGCTTCGCTCGAACGGAGCCGGGCGATAAGGGATCCCCCATACGCTTCGCGTGTGGTCCCCCTTACCGCATGTGCGGGCGTGGCGGAATGGCAGACGCATCAGACTCAAAATCTGACGTAGTTTCTACGTGCGGGTTCAAGTCCCGCCGCCCGCACTTCTTATCGGACGCTCCCGGTCTTTCCGGGAGCGTCCTTCGATTTACGGTCTGTTTCTTTTTCGAAAAGAAGCACCAAAGGACCCTGCGTGAATTAGTAATATTTTTAGGGTAAATCCGCTGTTTTTGCCGTATAATGATAACAGAATAATCGATCCGTTCAGGAAAGGAGATCCCTATGGTACCTAAATTTGATCCGAAAGAACTGACGCCGGCGCCCGGTGCGTCCTTCAGCCGCCCGGTCGAGCGCTTCAGCTTCCCGCTGAGTCAGTTCGAGGCGAACGAGAAAGCCTATAAGGGCGAGCCCTGGTGGCAGATGCAGCAGGCGATCGACACGCATCCGTTCATGCCGGACATCATTCCGGATAACATTGCCCGCGGCTTCGTCTTCGAGGCGAACATGGCGAAGTATGCTCCGAACGAGATGAAGGGCGGCCCTGATATGTTCGGCATCGAGTGGGAGTACATTCCCACGGTCTCGGGCTCCATGGTCCGTCCCGGCGTTCCCTTCCTGGAGGACATCGAGGACTGGGAAGAGAAGATCGTCTGGCCCGACGTCGATTCCTGGGACTGGGAAGGCTGCGCGGAGCGTAATAAAGACTTCCTGAAGCCCGACCACTTTAACCAGTTCTGGTTCTTCTCCGGCTATTATGAGCGCCTGATCTCCATGATGGAGTTCGAGGGGGCTCTGATGACGATCACCGACGAAGACTGCCAGCCGTTCGTGCATGCGTTCTTCGATAAGCTGACCGACCTTTATATCGACATCTTTAAGCATCTGCTGGATTACTTCCCGACGCTGAACGCCGTGTTCTTCCACGACGACTGGGGCGGACAGCTCGACACGTTCTTCCCGCCGTCGGTGGTCGAGGAGATGATCGTGCCCTACATGAAGCGCTGCACCGACTACCTGCACTCCCGCGGCGTGTGGTGCGAGCTGCACTCCTGCGGCGCGATCTATAAGCAGATCCCGAACATCATCAAGGCCGGTTGGGATATGTGGTCGCCGCAGCTGATGAACGACTGCTATAAGATGTACGACGATTACGGCGATCAGCTGATCATCGCGACGTATCCGCAGAACATCCCCGAGGAGATCATGGCTCTGGGCAGCGAGGCTGCGATGAAGGAGGCCTTCGCGGCGCTTCCCGAGGAACAGCAGCGCCAGATCGCGTACGACTACATCCACCGCGTGTACAGAAAAGACAGACAGAGCTTTTACGCGTTCTACGCGGCGCACTGGCTGACGCAGGCGTTTAAGGAAGTCATCTACGAGGAGTCGAGAAAGATCTCGGCGGGCGAGTACGACTGACGCCGGACGCGGCAGCGTGTGAGCACGGACAGGTGAAAAACGGCGCAAATGCGTCTCACAGAGGAAGCTTCCGGTAGACCGGGGGCTTCCTTTTTTAAGGCCGTACCGCGGGGCTCCCCGGGCGTTTTTCCGGGTCCGTCTCCGGGATCGCGGTGATTTTTTCCGCTTTTATAAAAATTAGAGGAAAATGATTCGAAAAAACGCGGCGTATCCCGTATAATATTACAGGTATATTCTTAAATAACTGCCGCACAGCGGCAGCCGAAGCAACATCCATTCCGGAAAGGAGAATACTACATGGTACCTAAATTTGACCCGAAAGAACTCGAGAAACAGCCCGGCTTTCTGTTCGGCCGCCCTGTCGAGGTCCTCAACTACCCGCTGAACCAGCACGACGCGAACGAGACCGCGTATAAGGGAGAGCCCTGGTGGCAGATGATTCAGGCGATGGACACGACCATTTTTAACCCGTCCATCATCCCGGATAACATTGCCCGCGGTTTCGTGTTCGAGGCGAACTTCCTGGAGTACGCTTCCGACGATAAGAAGGGCGGCCTTGACATGTTCGGTCTCGACTGGGAGTACGTGCCGAAGGTCGGCGGCTCCACGGTCCGTCCCGGAAAGCCCTTCCTGGAAGATATCGAGGAGTGGAAAGAGAAGGTCGTGTGGCCGGACGTGGATTCCTGGGATTGGGAAGGCTGCGCTGCCAGAAATAACGGCACCTATCTGAAACCCGAAAACTTCAACCAGTTCTGGTTCTTCACCGGATACTATGAGCGCCTGATCTCCATGCTGGAGTTCGAGAACGCGCTGATGACGATCACGGATGAGGATTATCAGGAAGACGTTCACGAGTTCTTCGATAAGCTGACCGATCTGTATCTGGACATCATGAAGCACATGCTGGACTACTTCCCGACCCTGAACGCCGTGTTCTTCCACGACGACTGGGGTTCGCAGCTGGACACCTTCTTCCCGCCCGCAGTGGTCGAGAAGATGATCGTGCCTTACATGAGACGGATCACCGATTACCTGCACTCCCGCGGCGTGTGGTGCGAGCTGCACACCTGCGGCCAGCTGTATAAGCAGGTCCCGAACATCATCAAGGCCGGCTGGGATATGTGGTCGCCGCAGCTGATGAACGACTGCTATAAGATCTATGATGATTTCGGCGATAAGCTGATCATCGCGACTTATCCGCAGAACATTCCCGAGGAGATCATGGCTCTGGGCACCGAGGAAGAGCGCAGGGATGCGTTCGCGGCTCTTCCCGAGGAGCAGCAGCGCCAGATCGCGTATGATTACATCCATCGCGTGTATAAGAAGGGTAAGCAGAGCTACTACGCGTTCTACGCGGCGCACTGGCTGACCCCGGCGTTTAAGGAAGTGATCTACGAGGAATCCAGAAAGATCTCTTCCGGCGAGATCGAGTAAATACCCGTGCGAGGCCGTTCCAGACGGCCCCGGATGAGAAAAATGGCAGGAGGGTCCCCGGAAATGGGGGCCCTTTTCGCAAATTTGAACCAATAAATGTTTTTTTGCGCTACAATCACCACATGAGCAGCTATTTTTCCAGAACCGAACTACTGCTGGGCCCCGAGGCCATGCGGCGGCTCGCCGCCGCGCGCGTGGCTGTCTTCGGCGTGGGCGGGGTCGGCGGACACGTCGTCGAGGCGCTCGCCCGCTCGGGTGTGGGGGCGATCGACCTGATCGACCGCGACACGGTGGACGCGACGAATGTGAACCGCCAGATCATTGCCACAACACTAAACATCGGACAGCCGAAGGTCGACGCCGCCCGCGAACGCGTTCTGGCGATCCATCCGGACTGCCGCGTCACCGCGCACCGTGTGTTCTTCCTGCCCGAGACCGAGGCGCAGTTCGACTTTACGCAGTACGACTACGTCGTCGACGCGATCGACACCGTGGCCGGGAAGCTCGCGCTGATCCTCGCGGCGAAAGCCGCCGGCGTGCCGGTCATCAGCTCGATGGGCGCAGGGAACAAGCTCGACCCGACCCGCTTCGAGGTCGCCGACATCAGCGAGACTTCGGTCTGCCCGCTGGCGCGCGTGATGCGCCGCGAACTGAAGAAGCGCGGGGTGGAGCACGTAAAGGTCGTGTATTCGAAGGAACCGCCTGTCGTGCCGCGGGAGGAGACTGAGGGCCATGCCGGAGCCGGCGGAGACGCCGCTGACGCGCCCCGCGTCCGTACCGTGGGCAGCGTGGCGTTCGTCCCTTCGGTGGCCGGACTCATCATAGCGGGCGAGGTGGTGAAAGATCTGATCGCCGCCCCCGACGCGGACCGGAGATGACAGCTATGACCGCATCACTCAGAGAAACCGTCTTTGCATACTGCCTCGAGACCTACGGCACCGTGCCCGACAGCCCCTTCCCGAAGGATCCGCTGGACATGGTGCTGCGCCACGCGAACACGCGCAAATGGTACGGCCTGCTCTTCCCGGTCGAACGCCGGAAACTGCTGCCGCTGATGCGCACGGTCCCCTGGGGCGGACCCGGGGAAGCGGAAGAGGAGTGGGACCGCGGGGGCTTCGGGGACCATGCCGGCTTTGCGGGAGCCGCCGGCTTCACGGACTTCGGCGACAGCCTCGTCAGCCGCGGCCGCGCCGCGCACCTGCGCGATTATGAAGATGAGATGTTCGAGTCCGGCGCGGACGGCTTCGGACCGGGCGCGTTCGGCTTCGGCACAGACGGCTTCGACCCCGACGAAAAGGTCGACGTGATCAACCTCAAGTGCGACCCCATCGCCGCACAGTCCCTCCACACGCGTCCCGGCATCCTGCCGGCTTACCACATGAACCACACGCAGTGGATCACGGTCCTCCTCGACGGCACCGTGCCGCCCGAGGAGATCTTCCCGCTGATCGACATGAGCTACGAACTCACCGCCTCGAAATCGAAGCGCCCGGCCGACGGCGGCCCGCGCGAGTGGCTGGTCCCCTCGAACCCGAAGTTCTTCGACGTCATCGGAGCCTTCGAAGCGGAAGAGGAGATCGACTGGAAGCAGTCCAGCGCGGTCCATGTCGGCGACACGGTCTATCTCTACGTCGGTGCGCCTGTATCGGCGATCCTCTACCGCTGCACCGCGACGAAAGTAAACATTCCGTTTTTCCACCAGGACGAGAACCTCACGATCCGGAAGCTCATGCGCATCCGCCGCGAGCATGTCTACGCCCGCGAAGAGTTTCCGATCGCGCGCCTGCGCGACGAGTTCGAAGTGCGTTCCGTGCGCGGCCCGCGCGGGGTGCCCGCGGAGCTCTCCGAGGAGCTGAAGAGGGCGGCGGGCCTGTAACGGGCTGTTAAGGCGGCGCTTGTGCCCGAATCTTACGCATTATACGGATCCGCTATCCCGCACACCGCGTAATTCTTCACCGAATCCAGCAGAAAATGCATATTTTCCGGCTCATACACAGCCACCATTCCCCTCATCTCCGGCAGATCCGGACAGATCTCCGGGAAAAGGTCCCGGCCGCCTTCCAGGATCTCCGGGTGATACGCCAGCGTCTTCCGGTCGTTCCAGATGGCGCTGTAGCACATGTCGGCCTCCACCATATCCTGGAACATGTGGCTTCCGTAGCTCAGTTCCGGCATGAATCCGGTCTTCGCGTCCGAGACCTCACAGATCTCCGCGAACCCTGAGATATCCGCGAACCGCGTCGGTACACCCAGTTCCGGCGACGAAGTGCCGATGCGCCCGGGCGCCAGCAGCAGGAGATTTTTTCCCTGCCCGGCATAATGACGGTTGATCCGCCCGACCGCGTCTGCGACGCCGGCCTTCTGCACGTAAGGGAAATCCTTATACTTCTCGGGATCGATCCGGATCACTGCGTCCACCTTCCGCTTCTTCGAGGTGCCCATGGACGAATCCTCCACCTCGAACAGCACTTCGCTCAGCTTCAGATCCTCCGCGGAGACCGCCTCGCCCTCGCCGCCGACGTAGAGCGGCCGGCACTGCAGGAGGTTCACCACGAACTCGCCGCTGCTGTCGAGATTGATCGCGTACTCGATATCCACCGGAGTCTCGTAAACACAGTCCAGGGTCTTCAGCAGATCCTGCATGAGTCCCGTGAACTCGCGGTTTTCCAGAAGTCCCTGGCAGCTCACGAACCATACGTCACGGTCCTGTCCGGCCTCGCGCAGGGAACGCTCCGCGTCGTAATCGTGCTCCATTACCGCACGCTTATACCACAGCGGAAGCTCGTTCTCCAGACGCAGAAGAGGGATCTCGCGAATACGGTTTTCACGCAGGTCGAGCGCGTCGAGACTGCGCTGTGAGAAGCGGTGTTTGTCAGCGACATTCGTATAGACGGTCACGGTCGGGCGGTCGAGGTTCGCAAGCCTGGGGTAGTCTTCCCTGGTCCGGTCCACGGCGCGCGTGCCCAGCCCCATGACGAGCCTCAGCATGCCGGCATTCGGATCCATGTTCGGGTACCAGCGGTAAGCGCTGTGGCTGTAGCCCACGCCCGCCGCGCAGGGCATGAAATACCGGCCGTAGTAGGTTCCGGACACGCGCTGCACCAGCACGGCCATCTGCTCGTCCCGCTTATCCAGCCCGCGGATCATGCGGTATTCCAGAGCGGAGATATCCATGGTGCTGGCATAGACCGTGCGGACCGCATTCTCAAACGCTTCCATCCGCTCCTCCTCGGAGCCCTGGTTCACGCAGAAGACGGATTCGTATTTGCCTGCGAAAGCATTGCCGAAGCCGTCCTCCAGGAAGCTCGACGACCGGACGATGAACGGGTTCTGCCCGAAATAATCCAGCACTTTCCGAAACTGCTCGCGGATATTGACCGGGAACTGCCCTGTCAGAAGACGCTCCTTCAGCTCGTCCGCGGCGGTGAAATAACCCTCCGGAGAGCGCTGGCGGATCCGCAGCCGCCAGTCGCCGTTCGAGACGATATAGGTATAGAACACGTCCGAGCCGATATAGAAGGAGTCGTGAGGCTCGCTGTGGGCCCGGAACCCGGGCAGCTCCGTCTCCGCGATCTTACGGGCCAGAAGCATGCCGCAGGCTTTCCCGCCGATGGCGCCGCTGCCGATCATCCGGTCGCGGAGCGTGAAGTAGTCTCCGGGGCTGAAGTATTGCTTCACCAGGAGCTTCAGATGCGGATCCTTCGTCATGGTGCTGTCAATGATCTGGTCCTCCATCGCGGCCGTAAACCAGCCGGCATGAAAAGCGGCCCGCGCCATGTTGAAGAAACGGTCGTGGCTGTCGATGTCCTGTTCCTGGATCTGCTCGCGCATCCCCTGGATCAGCTGGTAATAGCGGGAAATACTGACGCCGTTGTCGATCAGCCCGAACTCTCCGGTGCCTTTCCGCGCTCCGTGCGGCATGAACATGGTCTCGGTGAGCCGCTGCCAGACTTTCAGCGGATGGAGATAGATCCAGTTCTCGTCGGAATATACGTCCAGCAGGAGCTGCGTGGTCTCGCGGATGCGGGCAATGGCATCGAAAGAATGCCTCCCCCGGAGCACCGGAAAGTAGGCGACGGTATCCAGTTCGAACAGGTAGGGGCAGGTCACACGGAAGAAATTACCCATCATCAGGTCCGTGTACCAGACCGACTGCAGTTCCGAGAGGCAGTCGAAAACGTAGAACGCATCCTTTCCGTGCTCCGTGATCAGGTTATGGATGCCGACCGTGAACGCTTCGAAACCCTCGTCGGGGTCGAACTCAGCGACCGTCACGCCGGTCAGATCGTCGAGAAGGGGAGGATGCTGTGCGAAACGCACATAAATCAGATCCCGGCCGTCCAGCTTCGCCTGTTCCGCGAACGGGATCGCAAAATACCGGAATTCGTCAATGTCGGAGACACGCCAGACGACATTATCACCCATGCGGATGTGGTCGAGAATGTCGTCCATCCGGGGGAAACCGCTGAGAATCTTATCAAACGCAGCCATAATACACCTCCGCGCAACGATAGTTTCCCCCTGATTTGATTTTCTTCTAAAAGTGTATTCCGCGCGTGAAAGGAAGTCAATACGCGCGCATCGAACCTCACGCCTCCAGCGCCGCCATCTCCATGCGCACCAGATGTTCCGCTATCATCCGCGTATCCTCAGTCATTCCGTTCGCCGTCCAGCGGTCGATCCATGCCCGCGATCCGTGGAACATATATAAGAACTTCGCCCCGAACGGCAGACTATCTCCGGGCGCCTGCCCCGCGGGTTCGACCATCTGCAGGATCTTTTCGCGCATCAGCGGGTACAGCTTCCGATAGAAATCACTCAGGACGTGCCCCCGCATGAGCGCTTCCGCGATCCGCCGGTTCTCCTTTAAGATATCGAGAAAACGCCGGGCCGCGTCCACATTCGCCTCGAAAACCTCCTCACGCGAACGTCCCGGTCCGGGCACGGTCACCCCGGCTGCGTTTACCAGCGAGCGCACGAGGTCATTTTCCATATCGTCATACAGATGCTCGACCGCCGTGTAATGCGCGTAAAACGTGTTCCGGCTCACGTCCGCCCGCCGGCAGAGTTCCGTCGTCGTGATATCCACGAGCCGCTTCTGTTCCAGCATATCCAGCAGCGTTTCCCGGAGGATGTGCTCGGTGCGCCGGAAGCGTTTATCCGGATGTTCTTCGGGACGGTTCTCCGGCCGCAGGGCCACCGGAGGATGCGTCCGGTTCGCGCGTCGGGCGTTTTTCATAAAGGCTCCTTTCGGGCAATGCTCCGGCCGCCGATCCTGCGTCCGGCCGGTAGCATGTTTTATTTAACAGTTTTATTTAACAAATATATTATAAATGATCGATACAGTACAAAACAAGAAAAATTGTAATTAAATATTTCTCTCGCCGGAGTAAGGTGGTCTTGACAGACATGATTTGACAATTGCGTGTTTCAGGCGACCCGCACATGTTTTTAAGGAGGTCATTTATGTCCGCAAAAAAATATCCTCATCTTTTCGAGCCGCTCGTCCTCGCCGGCTCAACCGTGTTCCGAAACCGCATGTTCGCATCGGCGACCGGCCCGCAGTTTATGACCGCGCAGCAGGTGCCCACGAGCGAGACCATCGCCCACTATGAGCGCCGCGCCCTGGGCGGAGCGGCTGCAGTCTGCTTCGGCGACGGCATGGTCGACAGCGAACACGGACGAGTGAACTGGAATCACATCCCGCTCGACCAGCGCACCTCGAAGGCCACCCTGTGCTACGCCACGGAGGTCATCAGCCGCCACGGCGCGGTCCCGGTCATTGAGCTGCTGCACGCGGGCAAATACGCGATCAATTCCGCGCTCCACGGCAATGTCATCTACTCCGCCAGCGACGGCGAAGCCTACGGCGTTCCGTCCACCGCGAAAACGAACAGCTACAGCGGCGCCGGCGACCGGGAGATCATCCCGGTATATGAAATGCCGGAAGACGTCATAGAAGAGACCATACAGAAATACGCCGACGCGGCGCTCTTCGCGAAAAACTGCGGCTTCGGGATGGTAAACATCCACGGCGCCCACGGCTGGCTCATCACGCAGTTCCTGAGCCCGCTGACGAACCACCGCAAAGACAAATGGGGCGGCAGCCTCGAAAACCGCGCGCGCTTCCCGATCGCCGTCATGGACGCGATCCGCCGCGCCTGCGGCCCGAACTTCCCGATCGAGATGCGCTTCTCCGCGTCGGAGTGCTGCGAGGGCGGCTACGACGTCGACGAGGCGATCGCCTACGCGAAGATGTTCGACGGCCACCTCGACCTGCTCCACGTGAGTTCGGGACAGTACAGCGGCGCCTACGCGATCGTCGACATGTTCGTGCACACGTTCCCGTCCATGTTCAGCCCGGACGGCGCGAACGTTCCATATGCCGCGGCCATCAAGCCCCATGTTCAGATGCCGGTCGCGACGGTGGGCGCACTGGCGGACGCGGAGTTCCTGGAGGAGATCATCGCGAGCGGGAAGTGCGACGTCGTCGAGATGGCCCGCCAGATCATCTGCGATCCCGACACCCCGCGCAAATACCGCGAGGGGCGCGAAGACGAAGTCCGCAAATGCATGCGCTGCTATGCCTGCTTCTCGAACGCGCAGCTGACGAACGGCTATCACTGTGCGATCAATCCCGCGGCCGGCCTCGAGACCGTGCTCGCGGTGAACCAGCTGCCGGCCGAGAAGAAGACCGTCCTCGTGGCGGGCGGCGGCATGGCCGGCATGACTGCGGCGCTCACAGCGTGGAAGCGCGGCCACCGCGTGATCCTATGCGAGAAGTCCGACCGCCTGGGCGGCGTGCTCCTGTGTGAGCACGAGGTGCCTTTTAAGAAGCGCCTCGCCGCGTATATCGACCAGACCGTGCGGCAGATCGAAAAGAGCGATATCGAGGTCCGCCTGAACTGCGAAGTCACGCCCGCGCTCGTCGAAGAGATCGGGGCGGACGAGGTCATCGCCGCGCTCGGCGGCGAGCAGGCCGTTCCGCCCATCGAAGGTCTCGCGGAAGGAAGGGAGGCCGGCATCGCCGTGAACTCCGAGGACGCCTTCGCGAACCCCGACGCGCTCGGCGAGAAGGTCGTCATCCTCGGCTGCGGACTCGTGGGCGCGGAGCTCGGCATCTACCTGAACGGGCTCGGAAAGCAGGTCGAATTCGTCGAGATCGACGACCACATCAACCTCGGCCGCAACCACCTCTGCGGGACCGCGATCCACATCGAGTTCCGCGACCGGGGGCTCGCGCCGCATTATAAGACGAAAGCCACGAAGATCGAAGCGGGGAGTACCGGCGCCGTCGTTTACTGCGAGGGTCCGGAAGGCGCGTTCACGCTCGAGGCCGACAGCGTGGTCATTGCCGCCGGCCGCAGGCCGCACCGCGACGAAGCCATCGCTCTGGGCACCGGAGTGCCGGGCTTCGCGATGGTCGGAGACTGCCTGGCCGTGGGCGATATCATGACCGCGAACCAGAAGGCGTTCTCCCGCGCGCTCGACATCGGCAAGAACGTCTGGTGAAACATCGGTGATCAGACGCCGCACCCGCGGCGCTTCAGACCAGTGATCGCGGAGTCCTGAGGGCAGGCTCCGGATCCATAGAAGCCGGAAGAGGGCACCGGCTCACTGCGCGGCTCCCGTTCAGCCTGAGGACGGGGGCCGCTTTTCGTGCGCGGATCTCCGTACTGTGTTATAACTATACCGTGGCCGGATCGGCCGGCCGCGAAAGGAGTACCGACATGAAATACAGAAGATCACTGACCATGACCGCCGCGATATTAGCGGCCCTCTGCCTCGTCTTCGGGGCTGCCGCCTGCGGGTCGGGCGGCTCGGGCGCTGCGGCGCAGGGCGATGAAACGACAGCCGCCGTTCCGGCCGAGACCGTCAATGCAGATGCCGCGGAAACGCCCGCAGAAGCCTCTGCGGCGGCCGAAACGCCCGAAAACGAGGAAACGCCCGCTCCCGCGGCTGAAACGCCCGCAGCGGGCTCCGACGTCCTCGTCGTTTATTTCTCGGTCACCGGGAACACCCGCGGAGTCGCGGAGCGCATGGCCGCCATCCTCGGCGCGGACACCGCCGAGATCGTGCCGGCGCAGCCCTACACCGACGAAGACATCGACTATTCCAGCGACGAACCCAGACGCTCCCGCATCGAGGCGGACGACCCGGCCAGTCGCCCGGAGATCGGCGGAGACGAGATCTCCCTCGAGGGGTATGGCACGGTCTTCCTGGGCTACCCGATCTGGTACGGGCAGGAGCCGCGCATTCTCGACACTTTCGTCGAGTCGCACGACTTCACCGGGATCACCGTCATTCCGTTCTGTACCTCCGGGTCCAGCGGGATCGGGAGCACCGGCAGCCGCCTGGCGGAGCTGGCCGGCACCGGAGACTGGCTCGAAGGACAGCGCTTCAGCGGCAGCGTGAGCGACGAAGAACTGCGCGCGTGGATCGAAGGCCTGTCGTAATGCGCGGCGGCCGCACTGTCGGAAAGGAGCCTTCATGGGACTCAGTGAAAAGATCGAACGGCTGAACGAAAAACTGTTCGAAACGAACCCGCTGCTGAGGCACGTGGATATCGAACGCTGGGCGCGGGACAGCGTCCTGCTGAAGGACGACGACCTCGCGGGCTACCTCGCGGCCGCACAGCGGGAACCGCGGGAGGTGCCGCTGCTGAATATCGGGACGAATACATTGCCCGTCGTACGAGGGATCCCGGAAAAGGTCGTCACGGTCGGTCAGCTCGCCACGTATTTCATGGTCCCCGACGAGGTCGTCTTCGAACTCGCAGTAATCAGTGGCTATCAGCTCGAACGGGCGAAAGATCAGCTGCGGCAGCTCGAAGCGCGCCGCAGGGAGTGGGAGGAGATCTCGGAGCGCATCGGGACCCTGACGGTCCGTTTCCGCGGCGCGGAGTTCGAGTCGACTCTGGCGGACTCGGCCCGGCTCAGCGCAGTTCCCTTCGACGTTCTGTACGCGGAGTACCTGTACCGCGGGAAGGACCTCGGAAAGGCGCTCGAGGCGCTGCGCGGCGCTGAAGAGGCGGCGCGGGAGCGGAAAAAGATCGACGGGGTGCTCGCGCTCGGAGAACCCGTCTCTGAGGAGCTCGCCGACGCCTACCGCGAACTGTGCGCGGAGGGCTTCCGGGCGCGGACCGGCCGGTGGCTTTCCGATATGGAGGACGGCGAAGCCGTGTTCGAGCCCGGGGAGGAGAGGCTCTTCCTGCAGATGTTCCTGACGGACCCGAAGGGGCCCCGGTCCCGGTGGGAGTTTTCCGACGAGGAGATCGGCCGGATCCGGGCAGGGTACGAGACCATAAAAGAAAGCGGCAGGCTGCCCGCGGCGGAGTTCCGGGAGCTGCTGCGGATGTCCGCGCAGGGCGTGCTGCCGAGGGAACTGAATACGATGGTGTTCCGGCGGCTGACGGAAGATACAGGAGAAGCATTCGCATGGTGATCCGTGACCGGAAAAGACGTATACGCGGGGCCTTGATGGCCTTCCTCGCGGCGCTCGTCATGCTGTGGGCCGCGGGGTGCGGCGGGAGCGCGGACGCGCCGGCAGCGGAGACGGAGCCGGAGACCGCGGCGGCCGTGCCTGAGACCGCAGATGCGGAGG
Organism: Lachnospiraceae bacterium; assembly: GCA_017513125.1. Taxonomy (GTDB): domain Bacteria; phylum Bacillota; class Clostridia; order Lachnospirales; family Lachnospiraceae; genus RGIG5636. The sequence continues at coordinate 34,185 of JAFWDI010000028.1, forward strand.
AAACGACGCCAGCCGACACGCCCGCACTCATGCTGACGATCCTCACGACGGACGGTACGGAGACCGCGGTGCCCGTGACCTGGGAAGACAGTGAGACCGTGCGCGCTCTGGGGGATCTGGCCGCGGCGTCCCCGGGCGGGTCGCTGACCGTACTCGCGTCGGCCTACGGCGGCTTCGAGCAGGTGGGAGACCTCGGGCAGGCGCTGCCGCGGGACGACGTGCGCATCACCACGGAGCCGGGCGACATCGTCCTTTACGCGGGGCACAGCATCTCTGTGTTCTCTGCGCCGAACACCTGGGAGTACACGCTGCTGGGGCACATCGACCTGGGCGCGGCGGAGATCGAAGAGCTGCTGTCCGGGAGCGGGGTGACGATGGTGTTTCGGGCGGGGTGAGGTGCTCCGGGCAATGTTCCGGGAGCGTTCATATGGTGGCATATACAGGGCTGTTCGCAGGGGCGGGGGGCTCTGTTTTTTTGCTCTAATCACAGGTATAATTATGCTAGCTTTTTTCGTTGGAGAGTGGATAAATGTCATTTGAATTTGGTCCTAAATTAAATAGTATTACTACTCGTTTTTCTACCAGAGACCCTAACAACCTTCTGAATAAGCAAGGTGGATACATTGCATTTGTGGTTTTCTCCAGCGAATTGATTGACCAGAACAGCGTTTATGGAGACACCCTTATGGAAAAGGGAACTGAGTGTGGTGGTAGCGTCGAAGTATATCGTACCCCTGAAGAAGCAAATGTTCGCAATGATTATTTGGCGCTGTTTGACGGCGGTGCTTTTTCATCCGGATCACATACTGTTGTTGGTACGGTTATTGTAAGAACTTCTTACCAATTGACTGCCAGTCAACAGTCTGCACTTGAAAGCAGTATCATTGAAGAATTAACAAGCCTTGAATAAACGAGTATATGTTATCAAGTGATGTCTTCGGTTTCGTCTGGGGGTATCATTGATAGGAGAAGGCAAAGAGTAAAATGCCGTTTTATGGAGACTATACTATGTTAGACACCGGTACCCCAGCCCCTACATTCACATTGCCCGACCAGAACGGCGCCCCTCACTCCCTGTCTGACTACCTCGGGCAGAAAGTGGTCCTGTACTTCTATTCGAAGGACATGACCTCGGGCTGCTCGAAACAGGCCTGCGCCTTCGGCGAGCTGTACCCGCAGTTCCGGGAGAAGGGCGCGGTGATCCTGGGCGTGAGTAAGGACAGCGTGGCTTCGCATAAGAAGTTCGAGGAGAAGTACGGCCTGCCGTTCACGCTCCTTTCCGACCCGGAGACCGAGGTGATCCGGGCGTACGACGTCTGGAAGGAGAAGAAGAGCTCCGGGAAGGTCACCATGGGCGTGGTCCGGACGACCTATCTGATCGACGAGGCCGGCGTGATCGTGAAGGCTTTCGGGAATGTAAAGGCAGCCGAGAACCCGGCGCAGATGCTGCGGGAGCTGGGATGAGACCGGCGGCAGATGAACTGTTTCTGAAATGCAGCTCCGCGTATGCCTTTGACGAGCTGCGGAACCATCCGAACGGCAGGCAGATGCAGCAGCTCAGTCTCGCCGTCCGCGACAGCATGGCCGGGTGTTTTCGCGGTGAGTATGACGCCGCCCCGGAGATCGACTTCGCGGGTCGGAAGTATGGGTATCGCGACTTTTTCAATTACTTTCGATACGGCCTGAGTTTCGAAGAAGCCTGCCGGGCTGTCATAGCTGCTTTTAATGATTGCCCGCTGGCCTATTTTGCGAATACATATACAGTTTTCGGCAATGCTGAGAACGGCTCGATCCTCTATGCCCTGGCTGACGAGTACCGCCCGGGGGCGGAGCGGAAGCGCGTTTCGGCTGAGATCGAGGCTCAGATCCGTGAGATAGCGGGATCGATCCCGCCGGATCTGCCGGACCGGGAAAAGGCGGAGCGCGTTTACAGGCTCATGTGCGGTTCGTCTGAGTATGACACCGTTTTATCGAGTGTGAACTATGTGGATATTCCGTCGCATTCCGCGGCCGGCTGGTTCATCGGCCGTAAGGCGGTCTGCGAGGGGCTCTCAAAAGCGTATCAGAGCATCATGCTGTATCTGGGCGTGGAGTGTCTGACGTTCGGCGGCATCTGTTATGCGTATGACGGCGAAAAGGGCCGGAAACCGACGCGGCACGCGTGGAATTTCGTGAAGATCGATCATGCTTGGAGGATCGTCGACGTTACGGAAGGAGTGTGCGGAGGGAACGGCTTCCTGGTGCCCGAGCCGCATGCGATATACCGGGATTACCGGGAGGATGAGCGAGACACGCACGCGTCCGTTTACCAGTATCCCGCATCGGATTTTTTATGAGGTGAGAGTTTGGCTTCTGACGGTACGAAACAGTTTTACGAGGAAAATGCCCACGACTACTTCGCCCGCACGAAGGACGCCGATATGACCGCCCTCCTCGGGCGCTTCGCGGAGCTCCTCCCGGACGGCGCGGTCGTGCTTGACGTCGGCTGCGGGAGCGGGAGAGACCTGCGGTGGTTCGCGGAGCACGGATACCGCGCGGTCGGGATCGACGCTTCGGAGGCGCTCTGCGCGCTGGCGCGCGGGTACGCGGGCCCGGAGGCGGAAGTACGGTGCTGTACGATCGAGGACTGGACGGCGGAGCGGGACGGCTCCGGTGACCGGTATGAAGAGGATCCATGGGACCCGGACTTCATGTACGGCGGCATCTGGGCCAATGCCTCCCTGCTCCACCTGAGCGAGGAAGACCTGTTCGCGTTCTTCCGGGCGGCTGCGTCCAGACTGGCGCCCGGCGGCGTACTGTTCTTCTCGATGAAGGAGGATGCGGGCGATGCGGCCGGTGCGGACTCCGGGCCCGGCGCGAAGACATTTACGGACGGGGAGGGCCGCTTCTTCCGGCTGTTCGACGGAGATGACCTGTCGGCGGTGCTGATGCGGACGTCGTCATTGTCCATGGTGGACAGCTGGACGACCGCAGACAGCATGGGGCGCGGGGTGACCTGGAGAAATGTGATCCTGAAGAGGAGAAAGTGGCTGGTTTAAAAGACCGGTATGGAGATATGCGCATGAAGAAGATCACAGCCATAGCAGTATTCGTGCTGATCATCAGCCTGTTCGCGTCGGCCTGCGGCGGGAGTGCGAGCAGTGCTCCCGCGGGTTCACAGCCGGCTTCGCCCGGGCAGGATAAGCCCGGGGCGGGTGCGGCTGAGCCCGCATCGGAAGATCCGGGAGCCCTGCATATGATCCGTGTGCCTTTCGATGAGAGAACGACCGTCGATCTGTGCTGGGGATGGAACCTGTTTGACCGCGACGCTTCGGAGTACAGCCATGACCTGGCGATGGCGGCCATCGTGCTGAGCCAGGCCGCGGAGATGGGATATACGGCGTGCGAAGAGCGATATGGCCAGCTCGGTTTCGAGAATCAGGATCATCACTGGTACGGCGGAAACGAAGATAATGTCAATATGCCTGCATTCGTGCTGGCTTCCCAGCGCGTCACGGTCGGCGGTCAGGATAAAGTGCTGGTCTCGGTCTCGGTCCGCGGGAGCACGGACACGGGCGACTGGATCACGAATGCGTTTTCCCAGCTCGACGGGTTCCTGCGCCCGGCGGAGGGTGTAAATGAGATTTTACGCAGTTACTACAGCGGACTGAGCGAGTATTACGGTGTTCCGCTGACGTCGGAAAACACGGTCTTCTTTATCACCGGGCACAGCCAGGGCGGCGCCGTGGCATGCCTTCTGGGGAAGATGACGGAGGATATCGGCTATCGCGGGAATATCTTCGTTTATACGTTCGCGGCCCCGCATTGCCAGACCGAGGGAAATGTGCAGCAGTACGGAAATATGCACCACATCATCAATACCTACGATCTGGTCCCGTACCTTCCGTTCGGGTACACACGGTACGGGCATGAGTGGTATTATTCGCGCGACCGCGGCAATCCCGTCCAGAACCACATTCTGGAGACGTACCTGAAGTGCATGCTTCAGGGAGTTCCGTCGAACATAGGTTCGGGAGCCGACAGTTCATATGATCAGGACAGTGTTCATTACGGGGAGGATACCGACGTTTCGCTGGTCGGCACCTGGCAGAGCGTGGGTGCGACCGGGTTCGGGCAGGCGCAGCCGGGCGCGATCATACGGTTTGACGCGGACACCTGCAATTTCTACAGCCCGAACGACTCCTATGTGCTGTACGAGAGCGAAGGGCAGGTGTATCTGGAGTGCACGAGCTACATCTTCGCGGAGACGCTGACGTTCCGCGTGGACGCGTCGGATCCGGATCTCGTGCTGATCACCTACGGCGGCACGGTGACCACGCTGCAGCGGGTCGACCCGTCAGGCGGCCAGCCCGCGGACGGAGGCGATGCGGGCCAGCCGGACAGCGGAAACGGTGGCACGGCATATTCGGGCGACCGTGTTCCGAGCGGCCAGTATTACTCGACGGACGGCTTTAACCAGGTGTTCACGTTCCATGATGACGGCACGATCACGATGTCGGCGTTCGGCATCAGCGCGGACGGCACCTACACGATCGGAAACGGAACGATCACGATCCGCTACAGTTTCCTGGGAGATCAGGTGTGGAGTCCGTCGTTCAGCATGAGCGGGAACTCGATCTGGATCGCGGGGACGGAGTTCGTGCGCAGGTGAGCGTGCGGTTTTTGTGATGGCACGGAGGTTTCATGAAGTACGGAGAAACTGCCTTTGACATTTTTTATCTGGCGTTCGCGATCATCAGCGCGGTCGTGATCCTGCGGCGCGCGCGGGGAAGAGAGGATAAGCTGTGCCTGCGCATGGGGCTCGCAACGCTGATCCTGGGCTGCGGGGACGCGTTTCATCTGATCCCGCGGGTGATCGATCACTTCTCGGACGCGGACATGACCGCGGCGCTGGGCGCGGGAAAGCTGATCACCTCCCTCACCATGACGGTGTTTTACCTGCTGCTGTATTACGTCTGGCGAGAGCTGCGCGGGATGACCGTGGATCACGGCCCCATTGACTGGAGTAATAGAAAAGAAAGGCCCCGCCTGACCTATGTGGTGACGGTTTTGGCAGTGCTGAGGTTCGTGCTGTGTCTGCGCCGGGAGAACGGCTGGCTGGACGACAGCGGCACTTTCGCCTGGGCGGTGATCCGGAACGTTCCGTTCGTGGCGCTGGGACTGATCGTCTGCGTGCTGTATTTCGGGCTGCGGAAGACGGAAGACGGGCGGACGCCTGATGCGGGTCCCGCTTATGCGTTCCGCCGGGTATGGCTCCTGATCCTGCTGTCGTTCCTGTTTTACATTCCGGTCGCGGTCGGCGCGGACTTCGTGCCGATGCTCGGTATGCTGATGCTGCCGAAGACCGTCTGCTACATCCTGATGATCCGGGCGTTCCTGCTGGCGTCGCGCTCCGCGCCGGCGTAAACCGAACAGAAGAGCATAAAAAAGCCGGCGCCGGATAAGAGGCGCCGGCTTTTATGTTCCAAATCATCCGGAAGTTTCATCCCGGAGTTTCATCCGGAAGTGTTTAATATCTCCCCAGATCCCGCACTACCGAATACGCGGTCTCGGTAGCCGCCAGGATGTTCCGCGGCACTGTGCAGTCGCCGATGCTCACGACCATGGGCGCGCAGGGCTTCAGCTGCTCGAGCAGCCCGCTGTTCGGGACCTGGCCGAGCGCGTAGATGACGGTGTCGGCGGGGTAGAGCTGCTCCGCGCCGACTTCCTGCACGGTGATCTTCGGCGCGGCGTTAATGACCGTGTTCAGACCGCCTTTCACGATGGTCTCGCACTTCGGGGCGGGGGAGTACTCGTCGCCGACGAAGCGGCCGATGACGCCTTCGCCAGTAATCTCCAGGGCCATCGTAGAAGTGATGACCTCGACTCCGAGGGTCTCGAGCTCGTGCCCGGCAGCCATGGCGTGGAGCACGTTCTCGCCGAAGTTCAGCGCGTTCGCCATCTCGAGGATCGCGGCCTTCTTCCCGAGCTGTGCGAGGTAGATCGCGAGTTCGATGCCGGAGAGTCCGCCGCCCAGGATGATCGCGCGCCCGCCGACCTCGTCCGCGTGCAGGTAGGCGTACTCGGCGCTCATGACGTTCGGCCCGTCAATGCCTTTGATCGGGGGCTTCAGCGGGCCAGCGCCCGCCGCGACGAGGATGACGTCCGCGCCGACGGACCGCGCGTATTCGGGCGTGACCTCGGTGTTCAGATGACATTCGATCCCGCGCTTTTCGATCAGGTGCGCCTGCAGGTCGAGGTAGTTCTGGGTCTTTTGCTTAAAGGGCACGTACTTCTCGCAGCGCAGCGCGCCGCCGAGCTCGCCGGACTTCTCGCAGAGGATGACCTCGTGTCCGCGCTCCTCGGCGGTCAGGGCCGCCTCCATGCCGGCGGGGCCGCCGCCGACCACGAGGATCCTCTTCGGATAGCGGACGCCGGGCTCCTGCCAGCGGAGCTCGCGCTCGTAGCCGATCTCGGGATTGATCGCGCAGCGGTGGAACTTCTTATTCATGCCGCCGGAGAAGCACTCGAAGCAGCGCAGGCAGCGCCGGACTTCGTCGTCCTTTCCGGACTGGATCTTCAGGGGCAGGTCGGGGTCCGCCATCATCTGCCGCGCGAGGTAGACGACGTCGGCCTTTCCGGATGCGATGATCTCCTCCATGTACTCCGGGTCGGAGAGCGCGCCGACGGCAGAGACTTTCGACTGCGTCACGACTTTCTTCACGGCGGCGGCGTACTCGACATTGCACCCTTCGTCGAGGAACATCGACGGATGCGTGGTGACGAAGACCCAGGGCGGGGCTTCATGGGCGCCGACCGAGACATTGATCAGGTCGCAGTGCCCGTCCAGGTGCTTCGCGATCTCGACGCCGTAGTCGATGTCGTAGCCTTCGGGCATGATCTCGGTGCCGGACATGCGGACCACGACCGGGAAGGCGCGGCCGCACTTCTTTTTAATATTGTCGCAGATCGCGTTCACGAAGCGCATACGGTTCTCCATGCTGCCGCCCCAGATGTCGGTGCGGTTATTCTGCGGCCCCATGAACTGGTTAAAGAGCCAGCCGTGGCCGGCGTGGATCGTAACCATGCCGAAGCCGCAGAACTTCGCGGTCTGGGCCGCGTCGCCGAACTTCTCGATGGTCTCGAGGATGACCTCCTCGGGCATCGCCTTCACTTCCATGCCCATGCCGTTCACGCAGTCGACCGCGCCGTAGATCTCGTTTCCGAGGCCCATGGCGCTGTAGTAGGCGTTCGGGCCGCAGTGCTGCAGCTCGATGTCCGCGACCGCGCCATGGCGCGAGATGTTCGTCGCAAGCCGCGAGAGCGGGTTCAGCGCGAGAGGGTCATCGGCGCGGATGGTCGGGCCGACCGCGGAGCGGCTCTCATCGGCGACGGCCGAACCGACGCAGACGGTCGCGGCGCCGCCCTGGGCTTTCCGCTCGAAGAAGGCGATGAAGTCGTCGCCGGGGTGGAGGTTATCGGACGGGTAGTATTCGAGGCCGACGGGCGCGCAGAAAATGCGGTTCCGGAACTGCGTTTTCGCGAGGGTGACGGGTGCGAGAAGGTGGTCGTATTTGCCCATGGTGATCTCCTTTATCAGACAGGGACGTTTCGGGTTCCGATGTTATTATAGCAGAGGAATAGCGGTTGGACAGGGGCGGGTTCGGCGGTATGATAGAGATGACGGCCCGGGCGGGGCCGCCGGAAAGGGCAATGACATGGCATTGACATACCGCATCGTGCGGGACGCGCGCAGGCGCTCCCTGAAGGCCGCCGTCGAAAACGGCGAACTCGTGGTGTACGCGCCGCGGGGCGTGAGCGAATGGCAGATCCGGATGTTCGTTTCGCAGAACGCGGACCGGCTGGAGCAGATCCTGCGGAAGGAGCGCGCCAGGACGGCCGCGGCGGAAAGCGCGGGGCTGCTGTCGGAGGCTGACGTCGAGGCGCTTAAGAAGGCCGCGAAGAAGGAGTTTCCGCGCCTGGTCGGGCGGTTCGCGCCGCTCGTGGGCGTGTCGTACGGCCGGATCGCGGTGCGCGTGCAGAAGACCCGCTGGGGGAGCTGTTCGGGCGCCGGGAATCTGAATTTTAACGCATTGCTGATGCTCGCCCCGGAGAACGTGCGCGAGTACGTGGTGGTGCATGAGCTGTGCCACCGGAAGCACATGGACCACTCGAAGGCGTTCTGGGCCGAGGTGGCGCGGGTGTATCCCGGTTACCGCGCGGCGAAGAGCTGGCTGACGAAAAACGGCGGAGTGCTGCAGGCGCGTGTGGGGAAGTGACGGAGGAAAACGCCCGGAGGACCGTCCGGGGATCGATTATCTGTAGGGGGCGGGCCGACATTGCCCGCTGAGGAGATCACATGAAATACACGGGACTGACCTATCGCCCGCCCTACGAGGCGGACTCGCTGCTGCTGCAGGTGACCGCGGGGTGCTCGCATAACCGCTGCAGTTTCTGTACGATGTACCGGGACGTGCCTTTCGAGGAGGAGACGCTCGGGCAGATCGAGACGGACCTGAAGGAGGCGCAGCTGTACGTGCCGGGGATCACAAAGGTGTTCCTGGAGAACGGAGACCCTTTCTGCCTGCCCGCGGACCGGCTGGCGGAGATCGCGCGGCTGGTGCGGCGGTATCTGCCGCGGGTGGACCGGATCGCGATGTACGCGTCGGTGAAGAACATCCGCGCGAAGACGGACGAGGAGCTTCGGGAGCTGCGCTCTCTGGGAATCAATGAACTGAACGTCGGCGTGGAGAGCGGTCTGGACGACGCGCTGGCGCTGATGAATAAGGGATACACGGCCGCGGACGCGTATTATGAGCTGGGGCGGCTGCGCGAGGCCGGGATCGACTACGGCGCGAACATCATCCTCGGGTGCGCGGGCGCGGGACGCTGGCGCGAGAACGCGGAGGCGACGGCGCGCCTGCTGAACGAGACGAAGCCGTACCTGATCTTCACCGGGACCATTCACGCGGAGCCCGGCTGCGAACTGTACGAGGATATGCAGAGCGGCGCGTTCACGGAGCCGACGTTCGGAGAGTACCTGGACGAGGAGGAGCTGCTGTTCACGCTGTTAGAGCCCATGAAGTGCTTCATCTTCGGGCTGCATCCCGCCAATGTCTGCCGGATGCAGGGCTGGCTCCATCTGGAGCGGGAGAAGATGATCGAGACGATCCGCAGACGCAGAAAGGGGCTGGAGGCGCATCTGAACGAGCGCCCGTCGCGGCACGGCGGCGAGGGCGAGGCCGGGATCCGGTGAGCGGGTGCGCCGGCATCAGTATCCGTAATACTCCAGAATTCCGTCGCAGATGCCCTGCGCCATGCGGTCCTGCATGCCCGGGTCGTTCATCAGGCTGTCCTCGTCGGGGTTCGACATGAAGCCCATCTCGATCAGGGTCACCGGGATCTCGCTCCAGTTCGTGCCGGTCAGGTCGTCGCGCGCGACCACGCCGCGGCTCGAGAAGCCGGTGGCGGCGCAGTAGTGGTTGATCACGCAGGAGGAGAGCCGGTAGCTCGCGTCGTACAGGTAGGAGTTCCAGGGGTTTCCGGAACTCATGCAGATGCAGTGCGCGCCGCGGGTGCCCGGATCGCTGCTGCCGTCCGCGTGGATGCGGATGTAGACGTCGGCGCCGGAGGCATTGGCCGCCTGGGCACGCTCGACGTTCGAGATGCTGACGTCGTTCGACGAGCGGATCATATACACGCCGATGCCGGCCGCTTCGAGCTTCTGCTGGAGCAGAAGGGCGATGGTCAGGTTCAGCTGGTACTCGGGAATTCCGGTGACGCAGCCGCTGGTGCCGCTGGAGACGCGCGCCTTCGTGGTGCCGCTGCCGGGACCGACGGGCTCCTGGCCGGAGTCGCCGTAGAGCTGGTGGCCGGCGTCGATCGCGACGATGTGCGAGCCGCTGACCACGCGGGGGGCGTCCGTTTCCTCGGGTGCGGGAGTTTCGGTCTCGGTCTCGGTTTCGGTCTCGGTCTCCGGAGCCGGAGTCTCGGTCCCGGAGCCGTCGGGGGCGGCCGCATCGGAGCCGTCGGCCCCCGGGCGGTCCACCGTCATAATGCCCGGGCGGACAAGGTTCTTCCCGGAGCGGTCGATCTGCGCCACGTCCTGTGTGACGGACGACTCATCGTCCCGCGAAGATCCGCAGCCCGCAGCGAGAGCGGAGAAGCCGAGTGCGAAAGCCAGTATCAGTGCTGCTGCACGGATTTTTTTCATATTAATACCTCAATATCTATACTTACTGCGAATAATAACAGAATAGTTGTATTTTAGCCCTCCCGCTGTCCGACAACGGAATCGCTTTTATATTAACACAGAGCCTGCATATGGACTTATTACGAAAGTCTATCAATTTCCCGAAGGCGGCGTGAAAAGTGCTTGGGCGCGGCAATATCGGCGGTTTTGTCGTTATATTTCTGACAAATAAAAAAAACAGAAAATGAAACAATTTGTAACATTTTCATGTTGATAAAAACGGACGCAGATATTATCATTGAACAAGTCAATGAATACATTACTTCCATTGATGGGCGGACTGACTGTCCGTGCATTTTGTTTGAACGGAGGGTTTTCTCAGTGTTAGAGATCAAGCTTAACGAGGCCGAACAGGCCGCGAAGATCATTGTGATCGGCATCGGCGGTGCGGGTAATAACGCGGTTTCCCGCATGATCGATGAAAATGTTGTCGGAGTTGATTTTATCGGTATTAATACGGATAAGCAGGCCCTGCAGCTCTGCAAGGCTCCCCAGACCATCCAGATCGGTGAGCGTGTCACCGGCGGCCGCGGCGCGGGCGCGAAGCCTGAGGTCGGAGAGCAGTCCGCGAATGAAAACTCGGACCAGATCCAGGAACTGATCAAAGACGCTGACATGGTCATCGTGACCTGCGGTATGGGCGGCGGCACCGGCACCGGTGCGACCCCCGTCGTCGCGAAGCTCGCGAAGGATCTGGGCATCCTTACCGTCGGCATCGTGACGAAGCCTTTCCGTTTCGAGTCGAAGGCCCGCATGAATAACGCGCTGGCCGGCATCGATAAGCTGAAGCAGGTCGTGGATACGCTGATCGTGATTCCGAACGATAAGCTTCTGGAACTCGTGGATCGCCGCACGACCATGCCCGACGCCCTGAAGAAGGCGGACGAGGTCCTGCAGCAGACGGTCCAGGGCATCACGGATATCATCAACTGCGCGTCGCTGATCAACTGCGACTTCGCGGATGTTCAGACCGTGATGAAGGATAAGGGCATCGCCCATGTCGGTATCGGCAGAGCCAGCGGCGACGATAAGGCCATGGAGGCTGCGAAGGCCGCAATCTCCAGCCCGCTGCTCGAGACCACGATCGAGGGTGCGACGCACTGCATCATCTATGTGTCCGGCGATATCGGACTGCTCGAGGTTAACGACGCGACGACGTACGTTCAGGAGCTGGCCGGCGACGACGCGAACGTCATCTTCGGCGCGAACTACACGGACGCCGAGGAGGATACCGTGTCCATCACCGTCATCGCGACCGGCGTGCAGGGTGACCGCGAGGGCATGAGCACGAAGAACGCGAAGAAGGCTGAGCCCGCGAAGGAAGAGCCGAAGGAAGAGCCTGAGGAGAAGAGCATGTTCGCGAAGACTCTGGCGCAGGCGACGCATGATAAGAACGTGCGTGACCTGACCGAGGAGCAGGAGCGCGAGGCGATCGACATCGCCCTGGACGGCGGTGCGCAGAAGCCTTACCGCGTGTCGAAGCAGCGCACGATCAACATCCCCGGTTTCCTGATGAACGAGTGATCCGCCGCGAGCGGGAGACCGCTCCCGTGAAACGTATTTTTCACCGCCGCCCGTTCGGGCGGCGGTGTTCTTTTATCCGAAGTAGTTATTATCCGAAGTATCCGGTGTTCAGGAGATCGCAGTAGAGACATCATGAGAGAGACATCAGACCGCAGATATGAAGTGCTTCTGGCCGTGGTGATCGCCGCGCGGGCCACTTCATTTATGTTCAGTAAGGTCCTTCTGGAAAGCCTGGGCGAGTTCGACCTGCTGGCCATTCGTTTTCTGCTGGCTTTTGCGCTGCTTTGCATCGCATTCCCGAAGAAACTGCGCATGGACCGGAAGACCTTTCTGGGCGGGCTGGCCATCGGAGCCATGTATTTTCTGGTGCTGTCATGTGAGCTGAAAGCGCTGCAGAACGCGGACTCGTCGCTGGTGTCGCTGCTGGAGAACTGCGCCATCATTTTCGTGCCGGTGATCGAGACGGTCCTGATCCGCCGGCTGCCGAAGAAGATCACCGTGATCTGCACAGCGGTGGCATTTGCGGGCGTGGTGTGTCTGGCGCTGCAGCAGGGACGGCTTACGGGAAGTTTCGGCTGGGGACTGATGAGTGCCGTGCTTTATGCGGCGGCCATCATCGTGACGTCGAAAGTAACTTCAGGGGATACGGATCCGCTCTCGGCGGGGATCGTTCAGCTCGGGACCATGGGCGTCCTGGCGCTGGCGGCAGCGATCGGTTTTCGCGAACTGATGCTGCCGAGGGAACCGCGCCAGTGGCTCATGATTCTGGCGCTGGCAGCGGTCTGCTCCAGTTTCGGATTCGCTTTTCAGACCGTGGCACAGAGCCGCGTGCCGGCTGCCCGGGCGGGGCTGTTCTGCGCCATCAGTCCGGCGGTCGCGGCCATTCTGGGTGTGGTCGTGCTGAGGGAGCACCTGGGAATCGTGGGAGTGATCGGGCTGGCACTGATCCTCTTCAGCATTGCCCTGCCGTATCTTCGATCAGACAGATCGCCTGTGCCGCAATGCCCAGACCCTCGCCGGTAAAGCCCAGGCCCTCCTCGGTCGTGGCTTTCACGCTGACCTGCGAGATGTCGATCCCGAGCGCCTCCGCGATGTTCGCGCGCATCCGTTCCCGGTGCGGCGCCATCTTCGGACGCTGGGCAATGATGATCGCGTCGATATTTCCCACGCGCCACCCGGCCTCTGAGAGGAGACGTCCGACTTCGCGCAGCAGGGCGAGGCTGTCGGCGCCCGCGTAGGCGGGGTCATTGTCCGGAAAGTGCTGTCCGATGTCACCGAGCGCCGCGGCGCCCAGCAGAGCGTCCATGACCGCGTGCAGCAGCACGTCCGCGTCCGAGTGCCCCAGCAGTCCGAGCTCATAGGGGATCTTCACGCCTCCGATGATGAGGTCGCGCCCTTCGGTGAGGCGGTGCACGTCGTATCCGAGACCCATTCTGATCATATGTGTTCCTCCGATCTGCGGGGATCCGCTCGCGGGCGGCAGTCACTGCAAAAGTGGCTTGTTTTTTCCCCGGTCAGGGTATATTATAGCAAAGTCAGTCTCATATCGTCCATTATGCGGATATAGTTCATCGGTAGAACACCAGCTTCCCAAGCTGGATAGGCGGGTTCGACTCCCGTTATCCGCTTTTTTCTTTTGCTTAAAGCATTGTTTTCCCTCTTCCCTATGTGTTAAAATTCTTTTTTAGTGCGTAGAGCCGCACGATTCCCTTGCCGGCGCCCGGTAGGCGCAGGACATCAGAAGAAAGGAATGAATACTATCATGGGAATGAACAGAGAAGAGTTTTTGGAAGTGTACCGTCATTCGCTGGCCCACGTGCTCGCGAAGGCAGTCATCGAGATCTACGGCATCGAGAACGTGCAGTACGCGATCGGTCCGCAGATCGCCGACGGTTTTTACTATGACTTCCTCCTGCCGAAGGCCATCACCGAGGACGAGATCCCCGCGATCGAGGCGAAGATGCGCGAGATCCTGAAGCGGAAGGAAGACTGGACGGTGAAGGAGATCACCCGCGACGAGGGCCTCGAGCTCTTTAAGGACCAGAAGTTTAAGACTGAGCTGATCCGGGACATCGATCCGTCCGAGAAGCTGACGATCTACTACACCGGCGACGATTTCGTCGACCTGTGCCGCGGCCCTCACGTGCCGAACTCCGCGGAGCTGCTCTCGGCGGCTTTCCAGATCAAGTCGGTCTCCAGCGCCTACTGGCGCGGCGACGAGCACCGCGATTCGCTGCAGCGCGTATATGTGTACGCGTTCCCGAACCCGAAGGATCTGAAGGCGCACCTGGCGTTCATCCGCGAGGCGCTCGAGCGCGATCATAAGAAACTGGGACAGCAGCTCGACCTGTTCATGTTTAAGGAGACCTCCCCCGGCATGCCTTACTGGCTGCCGCGCGGCTGGCGCATGTACCGCGCGCTGATCGAGTACTGGCGCGGCCTGCACGATGTGGCCGGATATCAGGAGATCTCGGCCCCGATCATTAATAATAAAAAGCTGTGGCTGATCTCGGGTCATTGGGCGCATTACCAGAATAACATGTTCCTGTGCCCGGGCTCCGACTGGACCCCGGACGCGGACGACATGATGGCCGCGAAGCCCATGAACTGCCCGAACGCCATGATGACCTATAAGCGCACCGCGCACTCGTACCGCGAGCTTCCGATCCGCTATAACGAGCTCGACGTCATCCACCGGAAGGAGAAGTCCGGCCAGATGAACGGCCTGTTCCGCGTGCAGGAGTTCCGCCAGGACGACGACCACACCTTCGTGATGGAGTCGCAGATCGAGGAGGAGGCGGACGCCATCCTCGACCTGGCCGAGAAGATCTACGCGACCTTCGGCCTGACCTACCGCGCCGAGTTCTCGACCCGCCCGGATGATTTCATGGGCGAGATCGAGACATGGGACCGCGCCGAGGCCGCGATCAAGCGTATTCTGGACCGTCGTTTCGGCGAGGGGAATTATGAGATAAACGAAGGCGACGGAGCCTTTTACGGCCCGAAGATCGACCTGCAGGTGAAAGACGCGCTGGGCCGCGAGTGGCAGTGCGGCACCGTGCAGATCGACTTCCAGCTGCCGCATAACTTCGGCCTGACCTATCAGGACAGCGACGGCACCGCGAAGGAGCCCGTGGTCCTGCACCGCGCGATCTTCGGTTCGCTGGAGCGCTTCATCGGCATCATCATCGAGCACTATAAGGGCGCGTTTCCGTTCTGGCTGAGTCCGTTCCAGGTCGGCGTCGTGCCGATCCGTCCGGAGCACAATGCCTACGCGCGCGAAGTCGTCGAGACCCTGCAGGGCATCGGCGTGCGCGTCGAGGTCGACTACGCGGATAAGAACATGAACGAGAAGATCAAGTTCTATAAGACCATGAAGGATCCCTACATCCTGGTCATCGGCGATAAGGAAGTCGAGGAGCGTACCGTGGCGGTCACGACCCGCGGATCGAAGGAGCAGCGCCACGGCGTGAAGCTGGAGGAGTTCGCGGAGCTGTGCGCGAAGCAGAACCGGGAGAAGAAGATCGACCTGGAGTAAGCGAGCGGATATGCGCGATATTGAGTGAACAGATGCGGAAGGCCCGGCCATGCATGCATGAGACCGGGCCTTTTTATGTCTGTTAAGTGATTTTATACAACGATCGAGGGGTTTTATTGTATATTTTCTACATTTTACCTCCGCTGATCGCATTGAACGGAACCCGGATTATTAGTAAGATTAACGTATAAGAGTGTATTTATATTAACGCCCGGAAAAGGGCGTCAGCAGTAAGGAAAGGACCGGAATGAGACACAGTCATAAGTTTGCACGCAAATATGTTTATACTTTTTCCGAGGGCGATGCCTCGATGCGCGAGATCCTCGGCGGAAAGGGCGCGAACCTGGCGCAGATGGTCCGTCTGGGGCTGCCTGTGCCGTTCGGCATCACGGTCACGACCGAGGCCTGCAACCGTTATTATGAAGACGGCAGACAGATCTCCGACGAGATTCGTGAGCAGATCTTCTGGTATTTCGGAAAGCTTGAGGAGGTCGTCCGGAAAAAACTGGGCGATCCTTCGAATCCGCTTCTGGTATCGGTCCGCTCGGGCGCGCGCGCGTCGATGCCCGGCATGATGGACACGATCCTGAACCTGGGCCTGAACGATGAAGTCGCGGCGGGCATGGTCGCGTCGGCCGAGAGCCCGGATTTTGAGCGCTTCGTCTACGATTCGTACCGCCGCTTTATCCAGATGTTCGCGGACGTAGTCATGGGCATCGATAAAAAGCGTTTCGAGGTCATCATCGACGATGTGAAGGCTGAGAAGGGCGTGAAGCTGGACATCGAGCTGGACACGGACGACATGAAGGAACTCGTCCGCCGCTTTAAGGCGTTCTATAAAGAGCAGAAGGGCGAGGATTTCCCGTCCGATCCGAAGGAGCAGCTGATCGAGGCGGTCACCGCGGTGTTCCGTTCCTGGGACAATGACCGCGCGAACGTCTACCGCCGCATGAATAACATCCCTTACAGCTGGGGCACCGCCGTGAACATCCAGATGATGGTGTTCGGAAACCGGAACGAGCGCTCCGGCAGCGGCGTGGCGTTCACGCGCGACCCCGCGACGGGCGAGAAGGCCCTGTTCGGCGAGTATCTGATCAATGCCCAGGGCGAGGACGTCGTGGCCGGCATCCGCACGCCTTCTCCGATCGAGGATCTGAAGAAGGATATGCCCGAGATCTACGACGAGTTCGCCCGCTACGCGCAGACGCTCGAGAATTATTATAAAGACATGCAGGATATGGAGTTTACCATCGAGGACGGGAAACTCTATATGCTGCAGACCCGGAACGGAAAGCGCACCGCGAGCGCCGCGATCAAGGTCGCGGTCGATCTCGTGGACGAGGGTATGATCACCGAGGACGAGGCGGTCCTGCGTGTGGAGCCGCAGCAGCTCGATTCGCTTCTGCACCCGCAGTTCGACGCGAAGGCGCTGAAGAAGGCCGAGGAAATCGGCCAGGGCCTCGCGGCTTCGCCCGGTGCGGCCTGCGGAAAGGTCGTATTCACCGCGGAGGATGCGAAGGAGTGGGCCGCCCGCGGCGAGAAGGTCGTGCTGGTGCGCCTGGAGACTTCGCCCGAGGATATCGAGGGCATGACCGCGGCGCAGGGCATCCTGACCGCGCGCGGCGGCATGACCAGCCACGCGGCCGTCGTGGCGCGCGGCATGGGTTCTTGCTGTGTGTCCGGCTGCGGCGCCATTCAGATGCACGAGGAAGAGAAGTATTTCGTGCTCGCGGGGCATACGATCCGCGAAGGCGATTTCATTTCGATCGACGGTTCGACCGGTAAGGTCTATCTGGGGCAGGTCCCCTCGGTCAGCGCGATGATCTCCGGCGATTTCGGACGGTTCATGGCGTGGGCCGACGAGCGCCGGGCGCTGGAGGTCCGCACGAACGCGGACAACCCGCGCGACGCCGCGCAGGCGCTGGAGTTCGGCGCGCAGGGCATCGGCCTGACCCGCACCGAGCATATGTTCTTCGAGGGCGAGCGCATCAAGGCTATCCGAGAGATGATCGTCGCGAAGACCACCGAGGCGAGAAAGACCGCGCTCGCGAAGCTTCTGCCGTTCCAGCAGAGCGACTTCGAGGGCATTTACGAGGTCATGGGCGAGCTGCCCGTGACGATCCGGCTTCTGGATCCGCCGCTGCATGAGTTCCTGCCGCAGGAGGACGCGGACATTCAGGAGATCGCGGACGAGCTCGGCATGACGTTCGACGAGCTGAAGCAGGTCGTCGCGAGCCTGCACGAGTTTAACCCGATGATGGGCCACCGCGGATGCCGCCTGGCAGTCAGCTATCCGGAGATCGCCGAGATGCAGACGACCGCGATCATTTCCGCTGCGATCAATGTCTCGAAGCGCACCGGAAACCGCATCGTGCCGGAGATCATGATCCCGCTGGTGGGCGAGGTGAAGGAGCTGAAATTCGTGAAGAACACGGTCACGGCCACCGCGGACCGTCTGATCGCGGAGGCGGGCATTAAGATGCGCTACGAGGTCGGCACAATGATCGAGATCCCGCGCGCCGCGCTGACCGCGGACGAGATCGCGAAGGAAGCGGATTTCTTCAGCTTCGGCACGAACGACCTGACGCAGATGACGTTCGGCTTCAGCCGCGACGACGCCGGGAAGTTCCTGGGCGCGTATTACGACAATAAGATCTATGAGAGCGATCCGTTCGCCAGACTGGACCAGACGGGCGTAGGAAAGCTCGTAGAAATGGCGGCCAGACTCGGCCGGCAGACCCGCCCGGATATCTCTCTGGGCATCTGCGGCGAGCACGGCGGCGAGCCTACCTCGGTGGAGTTCTGTCACAATGTCGGCCTGGATTACGTGAGCTGCTCGCCGTTCCGCGTCCCGATCGCGCGTCTGGCGGCGGCGCAGGCGAACATTAAGAATCCGAGAAAGTAAGGCGCACGACGCCGACCACGGAAAAGATCGGGAGCGGGAGCCGGTAGAGGCCCCCGCTCTTTTTTGCGCAAAAATGTCGTTTCGAAGAGTGCGGTCCGGGTGAAAATCACGTACAATGAGAAGCAGATATAAACTGACTGAGATCTCATGATCTGCGTATTTTCGGAAAGGAGCCGTGATGATCGAACCCAGGATGCTGAACTATGAGGATTTCCCGGACGCCGACCGCGAGGTCGAAGGCTCGTTCGAACTGGTCGCGGAAAAAGGCGAGATGAAAGTCGGCTGCTTCAGCGGCATCGTCTATGCGGAGCGGGACTGCGGGGAGAACGGCACAGTGCCGCGCACGCTGCAGATGATGGTGCCGACCCGGCGAGAGGAGAGTTTCGACATCTACCCGTTCGACGATCTGAACGGGCGTGTGACCTATCCATGCATCGTGTTCGTGCAGGGGTCGGCCTGGTTCCGCCAGGAAGTATTCCAGAGCGTGCCGGCCCTGACCGGTCTGGCCGCGCGCGGATATATCATCGCGATCGTGGAGTACCGCGAGTCGACCCTGGCACCGTTCCCGGCGCAGATCGAGGATGCGAAGACCGCGGTCCGTTTCCTGCGCGCGAACGCGGAGAAGTTCTGCATTGACCCGGAGAACATTTTCCTGATGGGCGATTCGTCGGGCGGACACACCGCGGTAATGGCCGGGATCACCGGCGACGCGTGGCCGAACGCGGCGAACGATCTCGGCGCGGACGGTGCTCCGCGCGTGTCCTGTGCGGTCCGCGCCGTCATAGACCTTTACGGCCCCGCAGACATCACGAAGATGTGCGAGGCGCCGTCCATCCAGGACCACACGGTCCCGGAAAGCCCCGAGGGCATGCTGATCGGCGGGAAGAACGTTCTGGAGAGCCCGGAGGCAGAGCGGACGATCGTGATGAATTACATTGACGAAGAGAAGGCCGTCCCGCCCATCCTGATGATGCACGGGACGAAGGACCGCCTGGTGCCGTTCGACCAGGGCGTGCGGCTCTACGAGAAGCTGCGCGCGTGCGGGAAGGACGTGACGTTCTGGAAAGTGAAGGGTGCCGACCACGCGGACCCCGCGTTTTACGATGCGCGTGCTTATGATATCATGGAAGAGTTTCTTCAAAAACATATGGACTGATCTGAAGCAATGACGTTTGGCTGGGGAAAGCGGGCTGGGAGATCGGTGTCGGATCCGCCGTGAGCCGGTTTTTCCACGTTCCGCATCGAGATACCTTTTAATTAAGTCAATCTTTCATCGTATACCGCGGATTCCCTTGAAAGAGGAAGAAAAATGTACTATGCTACACAAATGTGTGGACTGTGATTTTCAGGCAGCATGTACGGAACACGGTCAACGATCGGGCCCACGCGGAAGATTACGGGGGAGGAAAGACCCATGTCGGTATTTGCGGAACTGAAGAATAAAGCTTTTTATGCGAAGACCATCCACATCATGGTTCCGGTCCTCGTACAGCAGATCATCTCGGTCGGCATCGGATTTTTCGACAATGTCATGATCGGAAAGTTCGGTGAGTCGCAGATCGCGGCCGCAGCCCTGTCGAACAACTTTTTTACCATTTTCTACTTTATCACGATGGGTCTCGGCAGCGGGGCCATCGTGCTGTCCTCGCAGTTCTGGGGAGCGGGAGAGCGTGAGAAGCTGAAAAATGTCGCGGCGATCGCGATGCGCATTACACTGGTGATCGGCGTCCTGTTCACTCTGGTCGCTGTGATCGCGCCCGGCGGGGTCCTCAGGATCTTTACGAACATCGACGACGTCATCACGGTGGGCCGGGGCTATCTGCGCATCATCGGCATCACGTTCTTTATGATGGGCCTGACGTCTTCGTCGACGTACCTGCTGCGTTCGACAGGACAGGTGCGCATCCCGCTGATCAGTTCGATCATCGCGTTCTTCCTGAACATCTTTTTCAACTGGATCTTTATCTTCGGTAAATTCGGGGCTCCGCGGCTCGAAGTCGTCGGCGCGGGCGTCGGTACGCTGATCGCGCGGGCGTTCGAATGTGCGTTTATCTTCGGGTTCTTCGTCCTGCGCGATAAGAACATCGGCTTCCGTCTGAAGCATTTCTTCCTGAAAGACCGGGAGCTGACGAAGACCTACATGCGCTACAGTCTGCCGGTCCTGATCAGCGACACGCTGCTGGGCATCGGCATCTCGCTGCAGTCGGTCATCATCGGCCATCTGAACGCGGCTTTCGTGGCCGCGAACTCGATCACGATGACGATCAATCACGTGGTCACCGTGCTGAACACCGCGATGGGCGCCGCTTCGGGCGTCGTGATCGGGAACACGGTCGGGACCGGGGATAAGGACAAGGCGTTCCGCGAGGGCACCGCGTTCATCGTGCTCGCTGTCGCGATCGGCGCCGCCGTTTCCGTACTTTATGCGTTTACTTCGGGATATTACATGCGGATCTACTCGGTCAGCGACGAGACGCTGATGACCGCGAGGGAGATCTTCAAGGCGCTGATCCTGATGTCGCCGTTCCAGACCATGGCGTTCGTTACCAGCAAGGGCATCCTGCGCGGCGGCGGAGATACGCGCTTCATGATGTTCGGCGACATCATCCTGCTGTGGGCCGTGTCGCTGCCTCTGGGCGCGCTCGCGGGCTTCGTGTGGCACCTGCCGCCTTTCTGGATCTATTTCTTCCTTACGCTGGAGTACGGCGCGAAGGGCATCCTGTGCCTGATCCGGTTTATAACGAAGAAGTGGATCAAGGTGATCACGGTGACGTGATCGGGCAATAGGTTTGAATTAATCTCGAGAGTGCAGGATCCGTAAAGGGTCCTGCACTTTTTTGCGCGCTGCATTCATTGTCAGGCCGCACGGGTTCTGGTAAAATTTTCAAAGGAGATTCTAAGACCCCGAATAACAGGAGGAACTGTATGCCTGAAGAATACGGAAACCACATCGTCCAGTACTCTCCCGAGTATTCGCTGTGCACGGGCTGTGTGTCGTGCACGATCATGTGCGGGCTGACCCATGAGGGCTTTACCGGCCGCGGAAACAGCCGCATCCAGGTCGTGCTCGGAACGCGCTCGCTGATCCATCAGATCGCGGCATGCCAGCAGTGCCTGGATCATCCCTGCTACGAGGCATGCCCGAAGCAGGACGAAGCCATGTGCATCGACCCGGAGAGCGGGATCGTCTATATCGACGAGGAACACTGCGTCGGCTGCGGAGCGTGTCAGAGAAGTTGTAAGTTCACGCCTTCCCGCATCGCGATGAAGAAGGATCATGACCGCAGAAAGTGGAAGGCGGTCAAGTGCGACCTCTGCCGCGGAAACCCCGAGGGCCCGCAGTGCATCAAATGGTGCCCGGTGCAGTGCCTGGGCCTCAGCGACGAGAGCCAGCTGTGCCCGGACGGCATGCGTCCGGAAGGAATGTGAGGAGGGTGAGATATGCCGAATTACACGAAGAACGACGTCCTGGAGAACCCTTCGAACACCCGCGGACTGCTGGGATACTGCGGGAAGATCGCCCGCATCGACCTGACGACCGGAGAGATCTCGAGCCTGGACACCTATCAGTACGTTCCGAAGTACGTGGGCGGGCGGATGATCATCCACCGCATCTTCTGGGACGAGGTGAAGCCCGGCACGGGAGCCCTCGACGAAGGGAATAAATTCATTTTCATGAACGGTCCCACGACCGGTACGGGCATTCCGGCCGGCGGACGGAGCGCGGCCTGTGCGATCGGCGCGAGCGTGCTCCCGGAACAGTTTACGTTCGGAAACATCGGCGGGTGGTTCGCCACCGAGCTGAAGTATGCGGGCTATGACGGCTTCATCATTCAGGGTAAGGCCGCCGCGCCCAGCATCATTAAGATCGAGGACGACCGGATCGAGATCCTCCCGGCGGACGACCTCTGGGGACTGCGCGTCCACCAGACGCAGGCGGCGCTCGAGGAGAAGTTCGGCCATGACTTTAAGTCGATGGTCATCGGCCCGGCCGGCGAGAACCTGGTCCGCATCGCGAGCATCACGTCGGCGAATGACTGCGCGCTGGCCAAAGGCGGTTTCGGCGCGGTCTGGGGCAGCAAGAACCTGAAGGCCGTCACCGTACACGGGACCGGCGTGGTGGTGCCGGCGGACATTGAGAAGATCGGGCACCTGCGCCTGAACATGAATAACCCGAGCATGTCGCCGTCGCCGGTGCTGCACCTGGATAAGTTCGGCGTGCCCGGCAGCGAGTTCGACGTGAAGTACGACAGGGGCAATGTCGCCTGCAGCCCCGGCTGCAACCAGCGCTGCAACTGCCTGCTGATCGGCGGGGAGAACGCGTTCGACGACGAGAAGGTGAATCACATCGAGAAGTGCGTCAGCGGCAGCACCTACGTCTGGAGCACGGACATCCCCGGCACGGTCGGACAGTTCTGGCCGTCGGAGAAGAACTACTGCGCGCCCTGCAAGCTCCTGGGCCGCGACTTTCCGGTGCCGGACTTCGAGGATCCGTACTTCGAGGAGCAGGGCAAGGTCATCCTGCCCGACGTCTATAACCTCTGGAAGGCTGACTGGAGAAAAGGCACATGGATCAATGACATGTGCAACGACTACGGCATTGACAAATGGGAGATTGACGTCTGGCTCCAGACCTGGATCGGCATGGGCGTGAAGGAAGGCTTGTTCGACGACATGGATCTGGGCACCGGCATGGAAGTCGACGTGGACAGCCCTGAGTTCTTTAAGGAGTTCATCACGAACCTCGTGTACCGGAAGGGTTACTGGGGGAACCTGTTCGCCGAGGGCATGGCCCGCGCGATTCGCGAGATGGGCTATGACAGGTACAGCGACACGATCTTCCACGGGCGCTTCTCGAACGAGCTGGGAGGAGAGCGTCTGGATCTGCCGGTCAGCCTCGAGGGCGGCTGGGGCCAGAGCGTGCACTGGCAGGGCCGCGGCTATGAGGGCGCGGTCGAGATGCCGACCTGGCTGGCGGCGAACTTCATCCGCATGACTTCGTCGCGCGACTCGAACACCGTGGAGCATTTCCACAGCCGGATCGAGTATCATGCGGAGGCGATGGCGGATCCCTATCACAGCCCGGGTCTGATCAAGTCGATCATAAACGTCCAGAACAATGCCGAGATCAAGGACTCCGTGATGAGCTGCGAGTGGCAGAGCCCGCATCCCTGGTGGCCGACCATGGAGGCGGAGATGTACGCCGCGGCGACGGGATATCCGATGACCGCGGAGGAGCTTTATGACGCCGCGTATCGCTCGAAGCTGCTGATGCGGGCCATCTTCATCCGGAACCACGGGCGGACCCGCAGGATGGAGATCGAACAGGTCTGGCGCGTCATGGTCATTCCGGACTCCTGGAACCAGACCGCGGACTGGCAGCAGTGGAACGAGTTCGTGGATCTGCTGTACGATGAGCGCGGCTGGGACCGCGAGACCGGCTGGCCGTACCGCGAGACCTATGAGAAGTACGGGCTGAAGGACGTGGCGGACGAGATGGAGGCGCTGGGCTTCCTGCCGGAGCGCCCGGCCGAGCCGTGGCACGATTACGGCGAGCCGCCGTTCGTGAAGTTCGTCGAGAACCGCGCGCGCGAAGCCGCGGAACGCGGGGAAGCGGAGTGATCGCCCTGCGTCCGGAGTGAGTGTTCGGGATACGGAGCTGATATGAGAATCGATGACCGGTTTACCGGGAAGGAGCAGGTCTTTCGTACGGCCGCGTGCGGACCGGCGGGGACCTGCTCCGTGACACTTATACAGGAGCATGAAACAGAGATCTTCGTGAACGGGGAACTCCTGGCGAAACTCGTCTGCACGGCGGAACACCTGGCTGAGATGGCCCTGGGACATTTGATCTCGGAGGGCGTGTTCCGGTCTGCGGATGACATGGACGTTCTGATCGTGAGCCCTGACGGGCGCCGTGTGGACGTGAGCGGAAAAACCGCTTCATGCGGGGAAGCCGGAGGAACGCTGCCTGTCGGCGGAAACTCTGCGGTTCGTCCGCTCTGCGGGAGCGCAGAGGACCGGACGGCGGAAGATTTTCTGCAGCGGCTGGCACATGCCGCCGCGGAACGGTTTTCGAAGGATATGCCGCTTCATAAGGAGACGCGTTCCACGCACTGCGCGTTTCTGATGCGGGGTACGGAAACGGTGTTCGAGACGGAAGATATCAGCCGGCACAGCGCGATGGATAAAGTGATCGGCCGGCTGGTCATTTCCGGCATACCCGCAGAAGAGACCGCTGTGTTCATCAGCGGGCGGGTCCCCGCGGACGTGGTCCGAAAGACCGTTCGGGCGGGCGTTCCGGTGCTCATGAGCAAGGAACTCCCCACGAAAGAGGCGGTCAGGCTGGCGGGGCGATATGGGCTGACGCTGCTGAGTCAGGTGACATTGGGCGGGTTTTTGACATTTTCGGAAGGGGCCTCCGGCAGGCTTTCCGGATGATCTGCCGGAGTTTCTTCGATACCGGCTTCTTTTCGCAGGCGTTCTTCCTCTTTCGCGAGGATGTCCGCCTGTTCTTTCTTATCCAACTCGAGATCCTTTTCGGCAGCGACCGAATCGTCGGCAAATTCGTCGAAGATATGCTGCTTTTCGGCCAGCAGTTCCGTGATTCGCTCATCGACCGTGCCCGGGCAGAGCAGCCGGTAGACCAGGACGTTTCGACTCTGGCCCATGCGGTAGGCGCGGGAGATGGCCTGGTTTTCGGTCGAGGGTTTCAGCTGCGGTTCGGCGATGATCACGACGCTCGCGGACTGGATGTTCAGGCCGGTGCCTCCGGAGATGATCTGCGCGAGCAGGACTTTTCCGGCGGGCGCCTCGTCGAATTCGTCAATGATCTCCTGACGCCGCTCCGGCGGGACGGAGCCGGTGATCGGTTCTGTCCCGGCATCGCCGAGCATGGCAGCGGCCTTCGCGATCGTGTCGAGGAAGAAGGAGAAGACGATGACCTTCCGTCCGTCCTCGGCAGCCTCGTCGATGATCTCTTTCATGCGGCATGCCTTCGAGGAAAACTCCGGATCTTCCACAGACCAGGAGACCCGCCTGGCGTCGGCAAAATCCTTTCTCATGACCGCATCCGCATACGCGGCTTTTTCTTCCCGGTGCTCGAGCGGGCACCATTCCTTCGTCTCGGTCTTATCGGGAAGCTCGGTCAGGACGTCCGCGCGCTTTCTGCGGTAGTATGCCGGCGCGACCGCTTCCCGGAACTGTTCGGACTTCGCGAGCGTCTGCAGCGAGCGCGCCTTCGCGGCGACTTCCGGCTGCAGCATGTCGAGCAGAACGGTCATCTCGTCGACCCGGTTTTCGAGCGCTGTGCCGGTCATAAACAGCCGCCGGCCGGTGCTCTCCGCAAGCTTCGCGACGGACCGCGTGCGCAGCGCTTCCGGATTTTTAATATAATGCGCCTCATCGACCGTGAGCATCGCATAGCGGAAGTCTTCCGGGAGCGTGAGATTGTCCGTCGTCTCATAATTCGTGACTGCGACCCCGCCGTTTTCGATCCAGTCCTCCAGCGCCGCGTCGCGCTTCGATCCGTAGATCTTTACGGGACGAAGGGTGCTGTGCTTTTCGAGCTCACGGCACCAGTTTTCGAGCACGCTCGCGGGACACACGACGAAAAAGTGCGTCTGTCCGGTGTTTCGCAGCGAGACCATCGCGGCGATCGCCTGCACGGTCTTTCCCAGTCCCATTTCGTCGCCGAGAAGGACATTTTCCTGATGCAGGATATATTTGACGCCCCATTCCTGATAGCGGCGCAGCGTGCACTTCAGGCCTTCCGGGAAGAAGACCTCGCTGCGGACCTGTTCCGCAAGCTCGCCGGGCAGCCCGTAGAGCTCATCGCCGGCTGCCAGCTCGGGCAGGAGCTCCTCAAAGAGGACGGCGTACTCCGCGGTAAACGCCGTAAAGTCGTCCATGGCCATTTTGTCGTTCACCTGGCGCAGCTTCGGAAGCAGGTGAACGGCTTTCTTCGCGTCTTCGAAAAGCTCCGTTTTCTGCAGCGCGACCAGCGTATCCCAGGCTTCCTCGGCGCGGGCCTTCTGTTCGTCGGACGTGCGCATCCAGCCGACGGTCGTTTCCGCCGGAAACAGCGCCTGCAGTGCGGGGAGCGCCTGCGGCCGGTACAGCCCGTCGATCGTGCGGCAGACTTCGAACACGGTCTTTGCGTGGCGGTGAACGTAGAGCGCACGGATCAGCCGGCGCATGTCGTCCGATGTGTCGTCCGCGCTCAGCCGGACGCGGATGCCGTCGCGGGCCTGTTTCGCGATCTCGTTCGCGGCAGCCTTGATCTCTTTCGCGCGGTCCTCGCTGATGCCGTTCAGTGCGGTCAATGCTGCGGTCGGAGCCGTGATCAGCTCCGCGGCGGAAGAGTATCCGGCGTCGGTCAGCGTCTTCACGCGAAGTCCCGGAATCTCACGCGAGAGCTCGCTGACCGGGATGCCGCGCAGGACTGCCATGAGTTCCCGTGCGATCACCCCCCGCGAAGCTTCGCGGACTTCGTTTTTAATATGCTCGCTTTCTTTGACAGCGTCAGCGAGCCCGTCGAGAACCGCGGTGTGGTTCTCCGTCAGGATCTTCGCGTGTCCGGGAATGATCTTGGTCATGTACGGCTCCTTTCGGGTGACCGGTCAGGCGGCTGCGTGCCTGACACCGGAAATGGGGATATGCCTGTTCTCACTTATTCATTATAAAACCAAACGGGACCGGTGTGGATATTTGTTTGGGGAACACCGAACCAGGAGAATATTCATAATACAGGAGTAAAATCTGGAAGTATATCAAAATAAATTGTAAAACTGTAAAATCGATAAAAATATCTTAATAATTAATTGACTAATTCTGATAATAATATTAAATTTCCATATAAGAGGATTTGTAAAATATTTTATGCGGACCCTGTGCCGTTTGCATTATTTCCCAAATTTCGAAAAGGATGTATGAACTTAAGCGCTTCGACATTTCGGCTGCAGCGGTACGTCGAAGGCTGAAAAACAGTTAAAAAGGTATTAAGGAGGTTTCAATGAGTATGGATCAAGAAGGCAACATTTTAGAAGAAGAAGTCACTCAGCCTGATCCGGTACCCGAAGAGACGCCAGCTGACGGCGGACAGCCCGGGACCAGGAAGGGCCTCACCACGGCGCTGAAGACTTTCTTCGGCGTGGGCGACTGCGGCTTCGTCCTGATGAGTAACGTCGAGACGTTCTACTTCATGACGTTCCTGACCGACTTTGCGATGTTCGCACCGGCGATCGCCGCTGTGATCAACTCGGTCTTTTCGATCGTGGATGCGTGCCTGTCCTGGATCT
The DNA here is from genome assembly GCA_017513125.1 of Lachnospiraceae bacterium. Classification (GTDB taxonomy): domain Bacteria; phylum Bacillota; class Clostridia; order Lachnospirales; family Lachnospiraceae; genus RGIG5636. The sequence continues at coordinate 61,682 of JAFWDI010000028.1, forward strand.
ACGGCGGCATCATCAACAGAGTCAAAGCCCGCCGCTGGGGACGTTATCGTTCCTGGATGGTCATGACTCCCTGGATCGTGCCGTTCATTTTCGCCTGCCAGTTCCTGCGCATTGGCGATAATGAGACGCTTTCCGCGGTCCTTATCATCATCGCGGCCATCGTTTCGCACATCATCTGGAACTTCGGTTATGTGGCGAACCTGGCACTGATCAACGTTGTCGGCCAGACCCCCGAAGGAAAAGCGACCCTGGCCTCTTCGAGAGCGACCTGGAACAACATCGGCGGACTTCTGTTCTCCTATCTGGGACTGCCTTTCGCTACGCTGCTGGGCAGCAAGATCGGTGAGAGAAACCAGTGGGCGGCCGCCGCGTTCATCCTTGGCTGGCTGATGGTCCTCGGTTACTATGCGCACTTCCGCATGACGAAGGGCTACGAAGAGCAGGAGACCGGCGAAGACGCAGCTGCCCGTGCGGCTGCGGCGAGAAACCGGATCAGCCTTCCTACGATGATGAAGGCCCTGTTCCAGAACCCGCACCTGATCCTGCTGATCATCGCCGACCTCGCGAAGTGGAGCGTGAACTTCGTTTCTTCCGCTTCCGCGATCTACTACTTCCGTGACGCCGCGGGCAATCCCGGACTGATGGTTCCCTACGCGCTGGTCATCGCCATCGCGGCGATCGTGGGCGCCTACATCAGCCGGTTCATCGCTGCGAAGATCTCGACCCGCACGACGGCTATCATTGCCTATGCCGGCATGACCGTCTTCCTGTTCGCGATCTATGCTGCGTACGCGAACCCGATCGCAGTCATCGGCCTGATCGCATGCGCGAGATTCTTCTATGGTATCGCGTTTGCCATGACCCCTGCTCTGTATGCCGACACCGTGGTCTACTCGACCTGGAAGACCGGCCAGAACGCATCCGGATGGATCATGGGCCTGCAGAACCTTCCTCTGAAGATCGCGATCTTCCTGCGCGGCGTCATCATCGGTGCCGTTCTGGTCAGCGTCGGCTGGGTCTCGGGCATTACGCTGGAAGGCACTGCCCGCCAGACCATGACGATCTCCTTTGCGGTCGTTCCTGCGGTCATGTGCCTTGTCGGCCTCGTGATCCTGATCTTCGGTTTCCGCCTTACGAAGAAGAAGGTGGAACAGTATCAGGCAGAGATCGACGCCAGACAGTAATCGTTTCCAGAAGATCTCTGCAGCGGATCGCATAAAGCCGCGGCCTTTACGGCCGCGGCTTTTTCGGTGCAGTGAAGTGCGGTCCGCGGCCTTTAGTTCGTCTTCCGGCTTCCCAGCGCCCCCTATTTGTCTAAAATAGACGATATTGATTTAAGATTTTGTGAAATATGCCCAGTGTTCTTTTGAATAATTTCTGTATAATTATACACGGATTTCTATGACACATCAGGTGCCCGGTTCCCGCGTTTCACGGGGCAGACCGGGAGAATAGGGAAGCGGGTGCGAATCCCGCACGAACTCGTCACTGTGATGGGGAGTTTCGAAACAGGATGCCACTGGGCGGTACCGCGAAGCGGAAGCTTCGGGGAATACCGCAACGGGAAGGCGTTTCGAAGCGATGATCCTAAGTCAGGAGACCTGCCTGGAATGTGCCGGAGCTCAGCTCCGGGCCACGAGTAATTGGCCGATCATGAGAACGCCGACGCCGGAGAGAAAACCGGCGAGGCATCATGGCGACCTCTTTTCGTCACGTTAAACGGTCATAGGACCCGGCGCTTATTCGGCGTTAGGTTTTATGGCTTATTTTTTTTAAAGTGCATGAAGGAGGAAGAAAATGAGAAAAATCAGCACTTTGATCCTGGCGGGCGTTCTGTCTGCCGCTATGGTCTTCGGACTGGCTGCCTGCGGAAACCAGGGCGGCGGTTCCGATAACGCTCCGGCTCCGGCTGAGACCGAGGCTGCCGCTCCCGAGGAGACCGAGGCTGTCGTGGACGACGCCGCTGCTGCGGCTGCCGTCGACGAGCTGATCGCGGCGATTCAGGTCCAGAACTGGACCGAGGACACCGAGGCGCAGTGCGCTGCGGCGAAGGCGGCCTGGGATGCCCTGACCCCCGAGCAGCAGGAACTGGTCGAAGAGGGAGATTACTTCGGCCGCGACACCGGCGACGCTTCCGCTGACGATCCGCTGAACGCTGACGAGATCGGCGAGAACGAGATCCTCGTGGTCAGCTTCGGTACGTCCTTCAACGACAGCCGTGCGCAGGATATCGGCGGCATCGAGCGTGCCATCCAGGCTGCGAACCCCGACTGGTCCGTCAGAAGAGCTTTCACCGCTCAGATCATCATCAACCACGTTCTGGCGCGTGACGGCGAGTCCATCGACAACGTTGAGCAGGCTCTCCAGCGTGCCGTGGACAACGGCGTTAAGAACCTGGTCATCCAGCCCACGCACCTGATGCACGGCGCTGAGTATGACGAGCTGTCCGCCGCTGTTGAGGATTACGCGGAGTACTTCGAGTCCGTCACCATCGCCGAGCCGCTGCTGGGTGAGGTCGGCGCTGACGCGACCGCGATCAATGCCGATAAGGCCGCTGTGGCTGAGGCCGTCGTGGCTGAGGCCGTTGCCACTGCCGGTTTCGACAGCCTTGAGGCTGCCGGCGAGGCCGGTACCGCGTTCGTCTTCATGGGCCACGGCACTTCGCACGCCGCGGCTGTGACGTATGATCAGATGCAGGCGCAGATGGCCGCTCTCGGTTATGCGAACGTCTTCATCGGCACCGTCGAGGGCGAGCCCGAAGACACCGAGTGCAGCGCTGTCATCAATGCTGTCACCGAGGCCGGTTACACGAACGTCATCCTCAGACCTCTGATGGTCGTTGCGGGTGACCATGCGAACAACGACATGGCGGATCCCGAGGATGAGGAGTCCTGGGTCAGCCAGTTCACCGCTTCCGGAAACTTTGAGAGCATCGACACGCAGATCGCTGGCCTGGGCCGCATCGCTGCCGTCGAGGATCTGTATGTGGCGCACACTGCCGCTGCGATGGCTCAGTAATCGTTTCCCTGAAGAAAAGAGGTAGTGATCGGATATGCGAATTCGCAGATATCTGACAACGTTATTGTGCGCAGCCGCCGTGGCCGGTACGGTCATGGCGGGCTGCGGCACTTCCGGCGGTCCATCCGGAGCCGCGCCTGAAACGGCTGCGGCGGAGACCGTTACCCCCGCGGATTCCCGGGATGCTTCCGGGCACCCCGGGACCGCTCCCCTGGAGGACGGCACCTACACCGCGCGGTTCGAGACCGGAAGCACCATGTTCTACGTAAACGAGGAGGATCACGGGACCGGCGTTCTGACCGTGGAAAACGGCGAGATGACGATTCATATCCGACTGGTTTCAAAGAGCATCGTGCATCTGTTTATGGGACCGCAGGACGAGGCGGAAGCGGAAGGAGCGGAACTCCTGGAGCCGACCGTCGAGACGGTGCAGTATTCCGACGGTACGAGCGGCGACGTGAACGCTTACGACGTGCCTGTTCCTTATCTGGACGAGCCCTTCCTCGTGTCGATCATCGGCACTCACGGTAACTGGTATGAACATGAAGTGACCGTGAGCCTTGCCGAAGACGAGACGGATCCGGTGGCCGTCGCGGACCTGGAGGACGGCGTTTACGACCTGAACATCGCCATGGAGGGCGGAAGCGGCAGAGCGTCCGTGACTTCGCCTTCGACGCTGACCGTAGCGGACGGCGCCGGCGTGGCTGTGATCGAGTGGAGCAGCTCGAATTACGACTATATGGTCGTGGACGGCGAGAAGTATTATCCGGTAAACGAGGACGGGAATTCCGTCTTTGAGATTCCGGTCGAAACGCTCGGCGTACCGGTTGGCGTGATCGGTGATACGACCGCGATGAGTACGCCGCATGAGATCGAGTACACCATGACCTTTACGATCGGGTGACCCGAAAGAGGTTCCGGGCCCCGGCTGTTTTCCCTTTCCGAAAACGGTCGGGGCTTTTTTCTTAAGTGTGGTATAATAAATGCCGCACATTTCAGAAAGTGACGAATATTCGCATATGAAAAAGAAGATACTCGCCGTCATGCTGGCGGCGTTATGCATGGCGCTTCCCGTGCTCGCGGGCTGCGGAAACGGCGGTTCGGGCGGATCCGGCGCCGCCGCGGACGAGAGCGTTCCGGCGGGAGAAGGCGCGGCGGAAGAGGCATTGAGCTCGGAGCTCACCTTCACGGAACGCATGGATCTCGCGTACGCGCAGTGCTTTACGGTCGACCGCTATGAGGGCGGTTACGCACTGATCACGATCCGGGACGGCGACCGTTATCTGCTGGTTCCGGAGGGCGCGGAGGCGCCTGCGGACCTGCCGGAAGACGTCTGGGTGATCAAAGGCCCCGTGAAAAACACCTATGTGGCCGGGACTGCAGACATGGACTATTTCCTGGCTATGAACGCGATGGACTGCGTCGGCTTCACCTCGCTCGAGGCAGACGGCTGGTACCTGCCCGAAGTGCCGGATCTGATCGAAAACGGGGATATCCTGTTCGCGGGGAAATATTCGGCTCCGGATTATGAGCTGCTTCTGGGCCAGGGCTGCGACCTGATCATCGAGAATACGATGATCCTCCACAGCCCGGCGATCCTCGAACAGCTGCGCGCGGTGGGCTTCCCGGTGCTCGTGGACTATTCGAGCTACGAGCCGGATATCCGCGGCCGCATGGAGTGGATCAGGCTCTACGGCCTTCTGTGCGGGCATGAAGCGGAGGCGGAAGCCGCATTCGAGGCACAGGCTGCCGCGGCGACCGAAGAGCGTGAAAACACCGGAAAGACCGTGGCGTTCTTCTATATCACTTCGTCGGGCACGTTCAATGTCCGCAACTCCGACGACTATGTCGCACAGATGATCGAACTGGCCGGCGGCCGGTATATTTTTGACGATCTGTCGAGCGGCAACGCCACCGGGACCACTTCGATCCAGGTCGAGGAGTTTCTCGCCGCGGCTGCCGATGTGGATTATCTGATCTATAACTCCACGATCGAGGGGGAGATGGAAAGCATCGACGACCTGCTGGAGCGCTGTCCGCAGCTCGCGGACTGCCGCGCGGTGCGGGAAGGACACGTCTTCACGACCGGAAAGAGCATGTACCAGTCGGTCATGGAGCTCGGGACCGTCGTTTCCGACATTCACGCGATGCTCACCGGCGAAGGCGGGATGGTCTATATCGAGCCGCTGAGCTGAACGGTTTTCCGGAACACTGACATCTGTCGGCCGCAGACGCGGCATGAGGCATTTTTATGAAAAAGTCGAAGATCACTGTCGTATATATCGTTCTGATCGCGCTGATCATACTGCTGGCAGCGGTGAATATCGCGAGCGGCAGCGTGAACATTCCGCTCCGGGAGGTCTTTCAGATCCTGGCGGGGCGCGGGACCGGGACGAATGTCAGCATTGTCATGACGGTCCGTTTCCCGCGCGCACTGGCGGCGCTGCTGCTGGGCGGAGCGTTGGCATTGTCCGGCTACTGCATGCAGACGTTTTTCCACAACCCGATCGCGGGCCCGTTCCTGCTCGGCATCTCATCGGGCAGTAAACTGACGGTCTCGCTGTTTCTGGTCTTTCTGGCCGGCGGCGCCATGGGGTCGTTCGCGTTTATGATCATCGCCGCGTTTATCGGCGCCCTGGCCGCTATGAGCTGCGTGCTCGGTGTGTCGACGAAGGTAAAGCGCATGTCGATCCTTCTGGTCTGCGGCGTCATGATCGGATACATCTGTTCCGCGATCACGGATTTTGTCGTGACGTTCGCGGATGATTCGAACATCGTGAACCTGCGGAACTGGTCGCTGGGTTCGCTCTCCGGCATCGGCTGGGACAAGGTCGCCTGCATGGCGGTCCTGATCATTATCTGCACGGTGCTGGTGTTCATGCTTTCGAAGCCCATGGCGGCTTACGCGATGGGCGAGAACTACGCGAAGAGCATGGGCGTGAACGTGAAGGCATTCCGCGTCGAACTGATCCTGCTCTCGAGTCTGCTGGCAGCGGTCGTGACCGCGTTTGCCGGACCGATCTCGTTCGTCGGTATTGCGGTGCCTCATCTGGTCAAGTCCGCGCTGAAGACGACGAAGCCCGTGGTGATGATCCCTGCGTGCTTCCTGGGCGGCAGTGTGTTCTGCCTGTTCGCGGACCTGCTCGCGCGCCGTCTGTTCGCGCCGACCGAGCTGTCGATCAGCACCGTGACCGCGGTGTTCGGCGCACCGGTGGTCATCTACATGCTCGTGAAGCGGGCCACGTCCAGATCGTGAGGAGGGCTGTCATGGGAGAATACTATTTCGAGACAAAAGACCTCGCGGTGGGGTATGATGGAACGGTCGTCGCGGATAAGATCAATTTCGGCCTGCGGAAAGGCGAGATCCTCGCGCTGATCGGACCGAACGGCGCGGGAAAGACGACCGCGCTCCGCACGATGACGAAGCAGCAGCCTCCGATCTCGGGACAGATCCTGATCGGCGGCCGGGATCTGTCGAAAATGACCGAGGCGGAACTTTCGAAGCAGATGTCCGTCGTGCTCACGGACCGGATCCAGACCGAACTGATGACCTGCCGGGACGTGGTGTCGCTCGGGCGCTATCCCTACACGGGCCGGCTGGGCATCCTGGAGAAAGAGGATAATGAGATCGTCGATCACTGCATGGAGATCACGCACACGACCGAGCTGATGAACACGGATTTCACGCGGATCAGCGACGGCCAGAGGCAGCGCGTACTGCTCGCGCGTGCGCTCTGCCAGGACCCGGACATCATCCTGCTCGATGAGCCGACGTCTTTCCTGGACGTGCGGTATAAGCTGGAGTTTCTGACCCTGCTTCGCACGCTGGCGCGGAAGACCCCGTTCGCGGTCATCCTGTCGCTGCACGAGATAGACATGGCGAAGCAGGTCGCGGACTATATTCTGACGATAAAAGACCGCACGGTCGACAAGTACGGGCTGTCCGACGAGGTGTTCAGCCCGGGCTATATCGAGCATCTGTTCGACATTACCGTGGGCAGTTTCAATGATGAGACCTGCCAGGCGATCATGCCCCCGGAGGATCCGGCCGAGGCGGTATTGCCCGGCAGGGCCACGCAGGCAGATACAGAGGTATTGCCCGGCGGAACGGAGGAGTGAACATGGCACATAACCTGATGATCTGCGGCACGATGTCGAGTGCCGGAAAAAGCTTTATCGTGACCGGCCTGTGCCGCCTTTTCGCGCGCATGGGGTATAAGGTCGCGCCGTTTAAGTCACAGAACATGGCACTGAACTCCGGCGTCACCGAGGACGGCGACGAGATGGGGCGCGCACAGGTCGTTCAGGCGGAGGCGGCCGGCGTTAAGCCGGACGTCCGTATGAATCCGGTCCTGCTGAAGCCTTCGACGGACGTGGGCTCGCAGGTCATCGTACTCGGAAAGTCGCGCGGGAACATGTCCGCGCGCGATTACTATGCATATAAGACCGTGCTGATCCCGGAGATCATGGAGGCGTACGAGTCGCTCGCGGCGGAGAATGACATCATCGTGATCGAGGGTGCGGGCTCGCCGGCCGAGATCAATCTTAAAGAGAACGACATCGTAAACATGGGCCTTGCGAAGATGCTGCACGCGCCGGTGATCCTGGTCGGGGACATCGACCTGGGCGGCGTGTTCGCGCAGCTTCTGGGCACGCTCGAGTGGATGGACGAGGAAGAGAAGGACATGATCGCGGGCCTTCTGATCAACAAATTCCGCGGCGATCCCACGCTTCTGACCCCGGGCATCGAGATGCTCGAGGAGCGCTGCGGGAAGAAGGTCCTGGGCGTCGTGCCGATGGTGAAAGCGAAGATCGACGAGGAGGACAGCATCACGCAGGCGTTCGCGACTTCGAAAGGTTCGGGCGTGGACATTGCGGTGATCCGGCTTCCCCGGATCTCGAACTTCACGGATTTTTCGGTCTTCCAGGTCATGGATCGTGTCACGCTGCGCTACGTGTACGAGCCCGCCGAACTCGGGACCCCGGACCTGATCATCCTTCCGGGCACGAAGAGCACGATCAGCGATCTGGAGTATCTGAAGAAGACCGGCCTGGCCGACGCGGTCCGGACGCTCGCCGGAACGGTTCCGATCTGCGGCATCTGCGGCGGCTACCAGATGCTCGGAACGTATATCAGCGATCCTTATGAGATCGAGGGCGGCGGCGAGACCGAGGGTCTGGGACTGCTCCCGACGAGGACCGTGATGGCGAAGGATAAGAAGACCGTACAGACCGAAGGTGTTTTCGAGGATCTTACAGGTGTGTTCGCGGCGCTGAACGGCATGGCGTACCGCGGCTATGAGATCCATCAGGGCGTTACCGAGACATTGCCCGGGGAGTCCTCCGGATCGGAAGGCGCTTCGGCGCTTTCGCAGGACGCGGCGCCGGAGATCTTCGGCACCTATGTGCACGGTGTGTTCGACCGCGAAGGGATCGCCGAGACCCTGGTCAATGCGCTCCTGACGCGGAAGGGCGCCGAAAAGACGGAGACGGCCGGACTCGATTATGATCGTTTTAAAGCCGAGCAGTATGATATACTGGCAGATGCGCTGGAACAGGCGCTGGATCTGGAGGAGCTGAAGAAGATCATGGGCATGTGAGCCCGGAGCCGGAGAGACTGTTATGAGATTATTGAAGTCGTTCGCCGCGGCATTTTCCACATACAGCAGGATACCCATGCCGCCGGTGCGGCTGGACGCCGAAGACATGCGTTACTGCATGGTGTTCTTTCCGTTCATCGGTGCGGTGATCGGCGCGCTGGAGCTTTTGTGGTGGCTCGTCTGCACGCGGCTCGCGCTGCCGCAGACCGCGTTTGCGCTGCTCGCGGTGTTTATTCCGATGGCGGTCACCGGCGGGATCCATCTGGACGGTTTCGTCGATTCGATGGACGCGCTGAATTCCTTCGGCGGTACCGAGAAACGCCTCGAGATCCTGAAGGATCCGCACGTGGGCGCGTTCGGCGTGATCAAACTCGTTCAGTATGCGGTCCTCTACGTGTTCTGTACGGTTCTGCTTGCCCGGTTCGGTGCGAAGCTGGTCCTGGTCTATGCACTCGGGTTCGTTCTCTCGCGAGTCCTGAGCGGACTCGGAGTCACCTATTTCCCCGGTGCGAAAAAGGACGGGATGGTCGCATCCATCCGTCAGCAGGATGACGCGAGGATCACGGGCAGCTTTCTGATCATCGAACTGGCTGTGGCTGCATGCTTCATGGTCATCGTGAGTCATGCCGCGGGTCTGATCGCCGTGGCGGTCTCGCTTTTGTGCTTTGCCTGGTACCGCAGGCGGGCGATTCGCGATTTCGGCGGCGTGACCGGAGATACGGCCGGCTGCTTCTTAAGCATGTGCGAATTGGCGCAGGCGCTGACGCTCGCGATCTGCGCGGTCGTGATGCATCTGGCGGCCTGAAACGGAGGTGCTTCATGAAGACTGAAAACGGATATGAGCTGACATTGTCCCTGATCCGCCACGGCCGCACTCCGATGAATGAGGAGAGGCGGTATATCGGCCGGACCGACCAGAGTCTGTCGGAAAACGGCCGGGAGCAGCTCCGGGAGCTCGCGCGGACCGTGCGGTATCCGGAGGGCGAACTTCTGTTCGTGAGCCCCATGAAGCGGGCGAGGGAGTCCGCGGAGATTCTATACCCGGGCCGGGAACAGATCGTGATCGAGGACTTCCGGGAGCTGGATTTCGGGGATTTCGAGGGAAGAAACTACCAGGAACTGAAAAGCGACGCGGCTTACCGCGCGTGGATCGACAGCATGGGGAGCAAAACGCCTCCGGGCTGCAGCGAGACCATGGAGGAGTACCGCGGGCGTCTGATGGACGGCCTTGGCCGGCTGCTGAAACTGGCGGAAGATAAAGGCGCGGAGCGTGTGAACGCGGTGGTGCACGGCGGTGTCATCATGGCGCTCGTGAGCGCATGTACCGGCTGCGGCTACTATGATAATCAGGTAAAAAACGGCGCGGGCGTGACCGCGAAGGTGAGTTGGGAGAAGGATGAAGAAGGGACTGTTAAAATATCACGTTTTGAGCTTGCTGATCGGTTCGGTCCTGGATCTGATCATCGGTGATCCGCACGGGATCCCGCATCCGATCGTCTGGATCGGGAAGTGGATCGGCTTTCTCGACCGGAAGCTGGGCCCGAAGGAGGGTGAGCCGCGCGTGCCCGATTACGAGCACAGGCAGGGCATGAAGCTGGTCGCTGCCACAGTCGTACCGACGGCGGCATTGTCCGCTGCTGCGCTGGGAGCCGCCTATGCGGTGCACCCTGTGGCAGGCGTGGCGGTCGAGAGCGCACTGACGTGCTACTGCCTTGCGGCGCGCAGCCTTCAGAAGGAGAGCTCGCATGTGATAGAAGAGCTCGAGGAGAACGGTCTGGATGCCGGGCGGAAGGCGCTCTCCATGATCGTCGGACGCGACACGGCGGAGCTGCCAGAGGAAGAGGTCGTGAAAGCGGCCGTGGAGACCGTGGCGGAGAACACCGCGGACGGCGTCGTGGCCCCGCTGATGTATCTGGCGGCCGGCGGTCCGGTACTGGGACTGACATATAAAGCGATCAATACCATGGATTCCATGGTCGGATATAAGAACGACCGCTACCGCGATCTGGGGACCGCGGCGGCGAGACTGGACGATGCCGCAGGGTTCATTCCCGCGCGTCTCACCGGGCTGTTTCTGGCGGCGTCGGCCGGGATCTTCGAACGGCTCGGAGACCGCGCCTACAGCGGACGCGACGCGCTGCGGGTCTTCCGCCGCGACCGGCTGAACCATAAAAGCCCGAACTCCGCGCACAGCGAGGCTGCCGCGGCGGGCGCGCTGGGCCTGAAGCTGGGCGGCGGCGCGTATTATTTCGGGAAATGGGTGGAAAAACCTTCGATGGGTGATGAGAAACGCCCGGTCGAGCACGAGGATGTAAAGCGGACGCAGAAACTGATGTACGGCGCGGCGGGGCTGACCCTGGCGGGCGCTCTCGCGGGGCTGGGTCTGTTCGCGATGATGAGGAACAGAGATTGATACACGGCGGCGATATCTACCACGAGCATATTGAGCTGGACTTTTCGGTAAACGTCGACCCTTACGGTCCGCTTCCGGAAGTCCTTTCGGCCATGCACCGGGCGGTGGACCATGTAACGGAGTACCCCGAGTACGGCGCGGCGCGGCTGCGGTCTGCGCTGGCGGACGTGCTGGGCGCGGATGAGCGTACGGTCATCCCGACCGCGGGCGCTTCGGAAGCGTTTCTCGCGCTGGCGCAGGCGGTGCGTCCCCGGACCGGGATGGTCCAGGCGCCGTCTTTCTACGGCTATGAGTACGCGCTGGAGAGTGTCGGAGCCGGGGTGCGGAAGGAACGGGATCCGTTTGCGGCATTGTCCGCGGACGCGAGTTCCGGCGCCGCGGGTTCCGGGTGGATTCCGGAGATATATGCGTTCAACGGCGTGCGGCCGCGCACGGGCCCGGACCTGGTCTTTTACGGAAATCCGAACAATCCCACCGGCCTGCTCACTTCGAAAGCGGACATGACCGCACTGGCGGATCGGTGCCGGGAGGCCGGGAGCATCCTCTGCGTCGACGAGTGTTTTCTGGTACTCGCGGGGGCGGAGGAGAACAGTTTGATTCCCGAACTGAAGCGAGATCCCGAGAGATTCGGGCATATCGTCATTGCCCGCAGCTTTACGAAGACGTTCGCGATCCCCGGCGTGCGGCTTGGCTATCTGGTCTGTGCGGACGGGGAGCTGGCGGAGCGCATCCGCAGGTGCCTGCCGGAGTGGAACATTTCCGGCATGGCGCAGGAAGCGGGACTGGCTGCTCTCGGGACGCTCGGCGAGACGCGCGGGCATGTGCGGATGATGCTGGCGGAGCGCGCACGTTTCGCGGAAGCGCTCGCGGCGGTCCCCTCGCTGAGAGTGTTTCCCGGCGCGGCGAACTATATCCTGATCGAGGGCCCGGAGGATCTGAAGGATCGTCTGCTCGCGAAGGCTGTACTGATCCGCGACTGCGGGAACTTTACGGGGCTGGAGTCTGCGCCCGGACGGAGGCATTTCCGCCTGGCGGTGCGGCGGCCGGCGGAGAACGAGCGGCTGCTCGGGATCCTGAACGGTATATAATAAGGCAAATACGGTAAGAAACGCACCGCGACGCGGGCGTCAGAATACGACACGGAGATGAATGCTATGAAAGAACTGATGCACGTCCTGCCGCAGGACATTGAAAAAGAGAGTTTTCGGATCATCGGCGAGGAGCTTCAGGCTATGGGAGTCGTCCTGCCGGAGGACCAGGAGCCCGTGACGAAGCGCGTGATCCACACGACCGCGGACTTCACGTTCGTCGATTCGCTGGAATATACGGAAGGCGCCGTCGAAAAGGCGCGCGAGCTGATCCGCCGGGGCGCGACGATCGTGACGGATACGAATATGGCATTGACCGGGATCAGCAAGCCCTCGCTCGCGAAATTCGGGGCGAAGGCGGTCTGCTTCATGGCGGACCCGGACGTCGCGGCCGAGGCGAAAGAACGCGGTGTGACCCGTGCTTCCGTGAGCATGGAGCGCGCGCAGGCGCTCGAGGGACCGGTGATCTACGCGATCGGAAACGCTCCGACCGCTCTGATCGAGCTGCACGACATTATGGAGCGCGGCGGAAGGAAGCCGGACTTCATTATCGGCGTCCCGGTCGGTTTCGTGAACGTCGAGTACTCGAAGGAACTGTTCCGGAACAGCGGGGTGCCTTATATCATTAACTTCGGCCGGAAGGGCGGCAGCACGATCGCCGCGGCGATCTGCAACGCGATCCTGTACACGATGGTGAAGAGGGACTGATGCGCAGACCCGGGCGGAACACCCGGTTTTCGAGGTGACGCAGATGAGATCCGGTTTTACCACGGGCAGCTGCGCGGCGGCCGCTTCGGCGGCGGCGCTGACCATGCTGCTCACACAGAAGAAGATCGATACGGTAACGATCCTGACGCCGAAAGGGGTCAGCTATTCGCCTGTGATCGAGGAACCCCGCTTCGATCCGCACTGCGCGTCCTGCGCGGTCCGCAAGGACGGCGGCGACGACGTGGATATTACGGACGGGATCCTGGTCTGCTCGGAAGTCCGCTTTACGGATCCGGCGGCTGTAGCAGCCGCAAACCGCGATGCGCTGGAGGCGGCGGGCATGGACGCGGACGGACTGCTCCCGGACTGGATGAGTCAGCGCGTCTTTATCGACGGCGGAGAGGGAGTCGGCCGCGTCACGAGGCCCGGACTGGATATGCCCGTGGGTTTTGCCGCGGTCAACAGCACTCCGCGGCGCATGATCATCCGCGAGACGGAGCGCGTCTGCGAGGATCTCTGTTATGACGGGGCGTACGAAGTGACGATCTCGGTCCCCGAGGGACGCGAGACCGCGAAGAAGACGTTTAACTCCCACATGGGCATCGAGGGAGGCATTTCGATCCTCGGGACCAGCGGTGTCGTCGAGCCGATGAGCGTTCAGGCGCTGCTCGACACGATCCGTGCGGACCTGTCCATGCAGAAGGCCGAACAGATGCCGGTCGCGGTGATCGTGCCCGGAAACTACGGCGAGACTTTCCTCGGAAAAGAGTACGCTTTCCCGAAGACGAAGATCGTCCACTGCAGCAACTACGTGGGCGAGGCGATCGACATGGCGGTCGGGATGGGCTTTGACCGGATCCTGATGGCGGCCCACACCGGGAAGTTCATCAAGGTCTCGGGCGGCATCATGAACACGCACTCTTCGGAGGCGGACGGCCGCGCGGAACTGCTGCTGGCGGCTGCGGTCGAGGCGGCGGTGCGTCTGGGGTCGACGGCATTGACCCTGGAACGGGAGAAGGAACTGCTCGACTGCGTCAGCACGACCGCGGGACTCGAGATCCTGCGGGATCTGGGCCTTCTCGAAGAAACCTGCCGGGTAGCGGTGGAGAAGATACAGAAGTCGCTGCTTTACCGGACGAAAAAGACGCTGGCGAAGGAAGAGCTGGGCCGCGTTCGGATCGAGTGCATCCTCTACGAGAACAGCATGGGCGAACTCGCCTGCACGGAACACGCGAAGGAGTTCCTGCGGGAGGCGCTGGAGCATTGACAATGACTGGATGAGGCAGGCCGGGCGGTCTGCCGGAAAGGACATATTATGATTCATTTTGTGGGCGCCGGCTGCGGCGCGGAAGACCTGATCACGGTCCGCGGCATGAGACTGCTGCAGGAGGCGGACGTGATCGTTTACGCGGGTTCGCTCGTGAACCCGAAGCTGACGGAGTACGGCAAGGAAGGCTGTAAGGTCTGGAACAGCGCCGAGATGACGCTCGAGGAAGTCATGGACGTGCTGATCGCCGCGGAGAAGGACGGACTGAACTGTGTCCGGCTGCACACCGGCGACCCCTGCATGTACGGTGCGATCAAAGAGCAGATGGACGTGCTCGACGAGCACGGCATCGACTATGACGTCTGCCCGGGCGTGACCGCTGCGTTCGGCGCGGCCGCGGCTCTCTGCGTAGAGTACACGCTGCCGACGGTCAGCCAGTCGCTGATCCTGACCCGCATGGAAGGAAAGACCGCGGTGCCTGAGCGTGAGAGCATCCGTTCGTTTGCGGCGCATCACGCGTCGATGGCGATCTATCTGTCCTCGAGCCTGACCGGTCAGCTGAAAGACGAGCTGATCGCGGGCGGATACAGCGAGGACACCCCCGCTGCGATCTGCTACAAGGTCTCCTGGGAAGACCAGGAGCTGTATCCGTGCACGGTCGGGACATTGCCCGAGACCGCGAAGGCGCATGGCATCTATAAGACCGCGATCATCCTGGTGGGTGACGCGATCGCGCCCGACGGATACGAGAAGAGCAGACTGTACGCGGCGGATTTCTCGACGGAGTTCCGCAAGGCGAGCAAGTAATCGGGGACAATGCCGGCCCGCCCGCGGCGCCGGCTTTCGGGGAGAGAAGCATGATCCAGACAGCATTGATCGCGTTCACGGATACGGGAAAGGCGCTTTCCGCGAGAATCGCGGAGGCTCTTTCCGGCATGCGGTTCCGGGACGAGACCGTCGAAGCGGCCGTGTATCCGCATCAGGAGACGAAGGCTGCCTGGGAAGAGTGCCGCGCGCTCGTCTTTATCGGCGCGTCGGGCATCGCGGTGCGCTACGTCGCCCCGCTCCTGACGGATAAGCTGCATGATCCGGCGGTCCTCGTGATCGACGAGCTCGGGCGATTCGTGATCCCGCTGCTGGCAGGGCATGTCGGCGGAGCGAACCATTTCGCGCGGCTTCTGGCAGTGCGGATCGGCGCGGTCCCGGTCATCACGACCGCGACGGACGTCGAGGGCGTCTTTTCGGTTGACGAGTTCGCGGCGGAAAACGGCCTGAAGATCTCGGCGAAGTCCCGGATCAAACCGGTCGCGAAGATGCTTCTCGAAGGGAAGCCCGTGAACCTCGCGCTCGCGGACGACGTGATCGTCTCGGGCGATGAGTCCGATATCGACCGCTGCATCCTGCATCTGATGGTGCGGCCGGCCGTCGTCGGGATGGGCTGCCGGAGAGATAAGGACCCGGCGGAGCTCGAGGCCTATTTACTCGAGACGCTGGGGAAGCTCGGCGTGGAGCTGAGACACGTCGCCTGCGTCGCGTCGATCGACGTGAAGAAGGATGAGAAGGCATTGACCGCGCTCTGCGCGAAGTATGACATTCCGTTCCGCACGTATTCCGCGGAAGAGCTTCGGGAAGTCCCGGGCGACTTCGAAGGCTCGGCGTTCGTTGAGAAGACCGTGGGGGTCTCCGACGTATCGGCGCGGGCAGCGGCGCGCGCGGGCGGAGCGGGAAAGTTTCTGCTGAAGAAAGACAGCCGGGACGGCATGACGATCTCGGTCTTTGAAAAATACAGGAGAGTGACGTTCGACTATGAGTGAAGTGGCAGTGATCGGGCTCGGCCCGGGTTATAAGGAAGGCATGACGTTCGAGGCTTACGAGGCCATCAAGGCCGCGGACGTGATCTGCGGTTTTACGACCTACATTAAGCTTCTGCCGGAGGAGTTCGCGGATAAGCCCGTGATCAGCACCGGCATGCGCGGAGAAGTGGAGCGCTGCACGAAGGCGCTCGAGGCCGCCGCTGAGGGTAAGAACGTGGCGATGGTCTGCAGCGGAGATTCCGGCCTGTACGGCATGGCGGCGCTGGTCTATGAGCTGCTCCCGCAGTACGAGGATAAGGGCGTGACCGTGCGGACGGTCTGCGGCGTGACCGCGGCGCTTTCCGGTTCGGCCAGGCTCGGCGCGGCGATCGGCGAAGATTTCGCGACGATCTCGCTGAGCAATTACCTCGTGACGACCGAGCAGATCCATCAGCGTCTGGCGGCGCTCGCGGACTGCGGCATGTGCATGGTGTTTTACAATCCCCGCAGCCACTCCCGGCCCGACGGCCTTCGCGACGCCTGCGACGTACTTTTGAAGCACCTGCCGGCGGAGACCGCCTGCGGCGCGGTGAAGAACATCGGCCGCGAGGGCGAGCACACGGATGTGATGACGCTGGCGGAGCTGCGCGATTACGACGCGGATATGTTCACGGCTGTCTTCGTCGGAAACGCGAAGACCTACATCCGGAACGGAAAGCTGATCACACCGAGAGGATACGCACATGACTGAGATCCTGGTCTTTTCGGGAACGAGCGAGGGACGGCAGTTCACGGAACGCCTGAATGCGGCGGGCCGGGCGGCCGTCTGCTTCGTCGCGACCGAATACGGCGAGATCGTCATGAAGCCGCACCCGCTGTGCGAGATCCGTCAGGGCCGGCTAACGCCGGACAGGATGCGCGAGACTTTCGAGGCGGAGGATCCGCAGTACATCGTCGACGCGACGCATCCCTACGCGGTCGAGGTGACCGCGAACATCCGCCGGGCCGCCGAGGAAGCGGGAATGGCGGATCGGTACCTGCGGCTCTCCAGGGAGCGGGAGGCGGCGGACGAAGCGCTGCTGGCGCGTTTCCCGGACTGCGAGATCGTGCCGGACGCGGAGACCGCGGCAGCGCGGTGCTGCGCGCTGGAGGGGAATATTTTCCTGACGACCGGTGTGCGTGAGCTCGCGAAGTTCATGGCGCATGAGGAGCTCGCGGACCGGATCACGGCGCGGATCCTGCCGTCCATGGACAGCCTGCGGATCGCCGCGGAGTCGGGCATCCGCTCGGGTGCCCTGATCTGCATGGAGGGCCCCTTTGACACGGAGATCAATGTCGCGCTGTTCAGGCGGACGAACGCTCGCGTCATGGTTACGAAGAACAGCGGAGCCCGCGGCGGCTTCGAGGAGAAGCTCGAGGCGGCGCGGCGCTGCGGGATCCACACGATCATCATCGATTCCGGGGTGAAAGACCGCGGCATGAGCGGGGAGCAGATCCTCGCGCTGTTGGGGATCGGGACGGCGGAGACCTCTTCGGACCGTGTTCCGGCCGCAAAAGAAGATGTTTCGGGCCCTGCCCCGGCAGGCGCCGCTCCGGCCGAACCGGAGATCTGCATCGTCGGCATCGGGGTCGGAAAGCGGGAACTGCTGACCGGTGAGGCGCTCGCGGCCATTGAGCGCGCGGACGTCCTGATCGGCGCGGCCCGCATGCTGGAGTTCGCGTCACAGATCAATCCGCGCGCGAAGGCATTCCGTGAATACGCGCCGGAGAAAGTCACAGAGATCCTGCGGACGGAAACGTACGGCACCGCCTGCGTGCTGATGTCCGGCGACACCGGCTTCTTCAGCGGAGCGGCAGGGGTCCGTGCGGCGCTCGAAACAGAAGGGCGCGCGGTACGTCTGGTGCCGGGGATCTCGTCATTGGTCTATTTCGCGGCGAAGACCGGGATTCCGTATTCGGAGGCGTCCGTGATCAGCCTGCACGGCCAGGATACGGACGTGGACAGCGCGGTCCTCGCGAGGGACCGGCTGTTTTCGATCCTGACGGGGCCGGCAGACATTGCCCGCGTGTGCGCCGAAGTGTGCAGACTGCGCGGGAACGCGAGAGTCTTCGTCGGGAAGGACCTGGGCTCCGCGGATGAGACGTTCTGGGAGTTCGATGCGGCGGAGACGCCCGCATTTCCCGAAAAAGGCCTGTATATCATGGCCGTGACGGATTACGAAAGATAGTGCTATGAAGGGAAAAGCGAAAGGAAGAGCGAAAAAGAAGAAAGTCCCCCGCATCGTGATCGCGGCGCCGGGAAGCGGCCGCGGAAAGACGACGTTCGTGTCGTCGCTGCTGGCGCTGCTGAAAAAGCACGGTGAGGACGTGCGCGCGTTCAAGTGCGGTCCGGACTATATCGACCCGATGTTTCATGAGAGCGTGCTGGGCATCCCCTCGAAGAACCTCGACACGTTCTTCTGCGGCCCGGAGCTGCTGCGCGCCTCGCTGTACGAGGACCGCGGTTCGATCAATGTCATCGAGGGCGTCATGGGCCTTTACGACGGCATCGGCATGACCGAGCAGGCCTCGACCTACGAGCTGGCGCGGATCCTGAATGCGCCGATCATCCTCTGCGTGGATGCGCACGGAATGGGGCGCAGCGCCGCGGCGGTCATAAAAGGTTTTCAGGCGATGGACGACGCGGGACTGATCCGCGGTGTGTTCCTGAACCGGGTCTCGGCGGGATATTATCAGAAGCTCGCGCCCTGGCTCGAGGAGACCTGCGGCATTCCGGTCGTGGGCTTTCTGCCGAATATGCCGGAAGCGGTTCTGAAGAGCCGCCATCTGGGTCTGGAGTCTCCCGAGGAGAACGAGGCGCTCGCCAAGCTCGGAAAGACCGCGGAGATGCTCGAAGAGACGCTGGATCTCGCGAAACTGAAGCAGGTCGCCGAGAGCGCGGAGCCGCTCGACGTGAGCGTGCGCTTCGATGACGTTCTGCCTCCGGTCTCGGGCACGCGCGCAGTCGTCGCGGTCGCGAAGGACGAGGCGTTTTCGTTCTTCTATAAGGATAATCTGACCGCGCTGCAGAAGTGCGGCCTCGAGCTGCGGTTCTTCTCGCCGATGCGGGACGAAAAGCTCCCGGAGGGCGCGTCCGCGCTGGTCCTTTACGGAGGGTATCCGGAGCTTTACGCGAAAGAACTGTCGGCCAATGCCTCGATGCGCGAAAGCATCCGCACCGCCTGCGAGGGCGGCATGCCCGTGATCGCGGAATGCGGCGGGTTCATGTATCTGCAGGAGAAACTGAAGACCGCGGACGGGACGTTCGACATGGTCGGAGTGTTCCCGGGCAGTGCCGAAAACCGCGGAAAACTGATCCGCTTCGGATATGTGCGCGGCACGGACGGGATGTCGCATCTGCGCGGCCATGAGTTCCACCATTTCGACGTGGACGAACCGGGTTCGGCCTGGACCATGACCCGGGAGGCGACCGGGGAAGAGTACCCGGCGATGCACGTGAAAAACGGCGTGGTCGCGGGATTCCCGCATTTTTATTACTACAGCGACGTGAGTTTCGTGAAGCGGTTCGCGTACGCGGCGGAGGCGTTTTCGAACATGACCTGCGCGATGGGACGCATACGGCTTTGATGTGCGGCTGAGCCGCGAAAGGGTTCGGTATGAAACGAAACGAAGAGAATAAGAAAGCGGCCGGAGCGGAAGGCAGAGGAGTCTGCCTGGGCGTTTCGGTGGGCCCCGGGGCGGCCGGCCAGGTGACGCTGGAGGCATTGGACGCGATCCGGCGGTCCGACGTCGTGTATCTGCCGACCGCGCCGAAGGAAGAGTGCGCCGCGTACCGGATCCTGTGCGCCATGCTGCCTGAGATCGACGAAAAGGAGATCCGCTGCATGGAGGACGCGGGGCGGGCCGGCGAGAACATGGCGGAGCGCCACGCGCTGATGGCGCGCGAGACCGAGGAACTTCTGGACCGCGGGCTGACGGTCGCATACCCGACGCTCGGGGAGACCGCGCTCTACTCGACCTACATCTACATCCATGAACAGCTGGTGAGGGACGGCTACGAGTCACGCTTCGTCAGCGGCGTTTCGTCCGTGCAGGCGGCCTGCGCGAAGCTCGGGGCGAGGCTCGGTACCGGAAAGGAATCCGTGCATATCTTCCCGGGCTCGGAAGATCTCGAAGAGAAGCTGCGCACCGCGGGAACGCTGGTGTTCATGAAGCCGCGGAAGGACTTCGCGGGCATGATCCGCACGATTCGCGAATTCGTCGCGTCGCACGAGGGCGCCTCGGCCTGCGGCGTTTCGAACTGCGGGATGGAGGGCGAGATCCTCGCGAAAAACGCCGACGAACTGGAGAAACTCGAAGGCTATTTCACCGTGATCCTGGTGCGTTCGCCTGGAGACGCCGCCGAGGACCTCTATGCTCCCGGCCCGGACTACTTCGAGAACCGTGCCTGCGAGTACTATCCCTGCCACGACAGCGAACACATCAACTGTCTGTTCTGCTACTGCCCGATGTACTTCCTGGAGCGATGCGCCGGCCGGCCGGAGTGGAAGACCAGCAGCACCACCGGAAACCGGGTCAAGGTCTGTACGGACTGTACGTTTCCGCATGAACGGAAGAACTATGAAAAGGTCATGGATATCCTGAAATATAATATGCGGGAGGGCCGGTGCTGGCCTGATCCGAAATAACATCGCCGCGGCGGGACCGCATCCCCGCAAACCGGTTATTACTTCAGGCTTATGATGCGGAAGTGTCTTTTTCCAAATACAAATGCAGCATTCCCCGCGGGAATGTTGCATTTTAAATTGCGCGAAAATATAATGTAGTGAATACGAGATATAGTGGGGTACTATGAGAAGACATACCAGAGTTATTGATATCGGAGGAGTTAAGATCGGCGGGGACGAGCCCGTCCGCATCCAGTCGATGTGCAATACACCGACCGCGGACGTCGCTGCCACCGTCGCCCAGATCGCGCGTCTCGAGGACGCCGGCTGTGAGATCATCCGTGTGGCGGTCCCGGACATGGAAGCCGCGGAGGCACTCACGGAGATCCGCCGGCAGATCCGGATTCCCCTGGTCGCGGACATCCATTTCGACTACCGGCTCGCGATCGCTTCGATCGAACACGGCGCGGACAAGATCCGGATCAATCCCGGAAATCTGGGCGGCGACGACCGTCTGCTCGCGGTCGTGGAGGCCGCGAAGGCGCGTCAGATTCCGATCCGGGTCGGCGTGAACTCCGGCTCACTCGAGAAAGACCTGATCGAAAAATACGGCGGGGTGACCGCGGAGGGCCTGGTCGAGAGCGCGCTGCATAAAGCCGCGCAGATCGAGGAACTCGGATACGACCGCCTGGTCATCAGCATCAAGTCCTCGGACGTCCTGATGTGCATCCGCGCGCATGAGCTGATCGCGGACCGCACGGACATTCCGCTTCATGTCGGCATCACCGAGGCGGGTACGCCGGGCGCCGGCGTCGTGAAATCTGCGGTGGGCCTCGGGAACATCCTGTATCAGGGTATCGGCGATACGGTCCGCGTCTCTCTGACCGGTGACCCGGTCGAGGAAGTGATCTGCGCGAAGCGGATCCTGAAGACGCTCGGTCTGCGCACCGGCGGGAACGAGATCGTTTCCTGCCCGACCTGCGGCCGGACGCAGATCGACCTGATCGGACTGGCGGAGCGGGTCGAGGCATTGTCCGCGAAGTATGACCACCTGGGTATAAAGATCGCGGTCATGGGCTGCGTCGTGAACGGTCCGGGCGAGTCGCGCGAGGCGGATCTGGGGATCGCCGGAGGGAAGGGCGAAGGCCTGGTCTTCCGAAAAGGTGAAGTGATAAAGAAGGTCCGGGAGGACGAACTGCTGTCCGCCCTGGAAGAGGAATTAGAGAAGTTATGCGGAAACCACTGAATGAGGCTATCCCGGGTCTGGTGCTGGACGCGGAGCTTGAGGCTGCGGTCGCAGGCGTATACGTCGAGAGCATCACGCATTCCGCGGACCTGTCCGAACTGAATATCGTTATTTCTTCGGACACGCCCATTCCGGCATCCGTTTTCAGCCTGGAGGAGATCATCCGCCGGCAGATCCTGAAAGACCGGAACATCGCGGTCCGGCTGATCGGGAAAGTCGAAGTGTCTCCCGAGACAGAGCAGCGGGCTGCGGGCGCGGCCTCCGGCGGAAACGGCCGGCCGAACGGCGGATGGACCCGCGGCGGCCGGGGCAGCGGTTCCGGGAACGGAAAGCGCCGCCGCCCGAAGGAGGAGGGCATCCTCTACGGATCGACCACGGAGGGCAGGGTCACCCCGATCGAGATGATTCAGGGCGAGACCGACGACGTCGTGATCGAGGGCGAGGTGTTCGAGGTCGACGAGAGAACGATCAAGACCGGAAACATCGTGTTCACCTTCGCGGTCACGGATAAGACCGACAGCATTAAGGGAAAGATCTTCGTCCAGCCGGAGGAGGCGGACGGGGTACGTGAGTTCCTGAAGACCGGAGCTTCCCTCCGCATCCGCGCGAGGGTCGCTTTTGATACGTTTATTCATGAGCTGGCGCTGGCAAACGTCCGCGGCATCCGCGCGGTCGAGAAGGAAGAGACCTTCCGGGAGGACCGTGCGCCGGTGAAGCGCGTCGAACTGCACTGCCACACGAAAATGAGCGATATGGACGGCGTCAGCGATGTTTCCGATATCCTGAAGCGCGCCGCGGCCTGGGGACATAAAGCCCTGGCGATCACCGATCACGGCGTGGTCCAGGCGTTTCCCGACGCCGCCAACACGAAACTCCCCGGTGATTTTAAGATCATATACGGCATGGAGGGCTACCTCGTCGACGATACGAAGGAGCTCATCACGCGCGCGGACGACCGCACGTTCCGCGATACTTTCGTGGTCTTCGACATCGAGACCACGGGTCTGAGTTATAAACGCGACCAGATCATCGAGATCGGCGCGGTAAAGATCACGGACGGGCAGATCGTCGACAGGTATTCGGTCTTCGTGCGGCCTACGGTCCGCATCTCACCGGAGACGACGCGTCTGACGCACATCGAGGACTACATGGTCCGTGACGCGGACCCGATCGAGAAGGTTCTTCCGGAGTTCCTCGACTGGTGCGGCGACGCGGTCGTCGTCGCGCACAATGCCGAGTTCGACACCCAGTTCATTGCGGAATTCGCGCGCCGGCAGGGGCTGCCCTACGAGCCGGTGATCGCGGACACGCTGACGCTCGCGCGCATGCTGGTCCGCGACCTGAAGCGCTACCAGCTGCACATTCTGGCGAAGCGCCTCGGCGTGACCCTGACGCAGCATCACCGCGCGGTCTATGACGCGGAGGCGACCGCGGGCATCTTCCTGAAGCTCGCGAAGATGCTCGAAGAGCAGGGCTGCACGACGCTGCGGCAGGTGAACGAGCTGGGCGCCGCGAGCGACGAACTGATCAGAAAGTCGAAGACCTGGCACATCATCCTGCTCGCGAAAAACGATCTGGGGCGGGTGAACCTGTACCGGCTGGTGTCATTGTCCCATCTGAAATATTTCGCGAACCGCCCCCGAATCCCGAAGAGCGAACTGATAAAGTACCGCGAGGGACTGATCATCGGATCGGCCTGCGAGGCCGGCGAGCTCTACCGCGCGATCCACGACGGCGAGTCGGAGGAGCGGATCCGGAAGATCGCCTCGTTCTACGATTACCTCGAGATCCAGCCGACGGGAAATGACCGTTTCCTGATCGCCAGCGAGAAGAGTCCGGTATCCTCGGAGGAGGATCTCCGCAGCATCAACCGCCGGATCGTGGCGCTCGGCGAAGAGCTGGGGAAGCCGGTCTGCGCGACCTGCGACGTGCATTTTCTGGACCCCGACGACGAGATCTACCGGCGCGTGATCATGGCCGGAATGAAGTTCCCGGACGCGGACGACCAGGCGCCGCTCTATCTGCGCACGACGGACGAGATGCTCGGGGAATTTGCGTATCTGGGCGACGAGAAAGCCTACGAAGTCGTGATCGAAAACACGAACCGGATCGCCCGCATGTGCGAGCCGATCCAGCCGGTGCGCCCGGATAAAAATCCCCCGGTGATCGAACACTCGGAGGAGACCCTGCGCGAACTCTGCTATAAGACCGCTCACGAGTGGTACGGGGAAGAGCTCCCCGCGATCGTGACCGACCGTCTGGAGCGGGAGCTGAACTCGATCATTTCGAACGGCTACGCGGTCATGTATATCATTGCCTGGGAACTCGTGAAAAAGTCGAACGAGGACGGATATCTCGTGGGTTCGCGGGGCTCCGTCGGTTCGTCGTTCGTCGCGACGATGGCGAAGATCACCGAGGTGAACCCGCTGCCTCCGCACTACCGCTGCCCGAACTGCAAGCACTCCGATTTTGACGATCCGGCCTGCAGGGAGAACGCGCTGGGCGCCGGCTGCGACATGCCGGACAAGGTCTGCCCGGTCTGCGGCACGCTGATGCTGAAGGACGGATACGACATTCCGTTTGAAACCTTCCTCGGATTCAAGGGCGACAAGGAGCCCGATATCGATCTGAACTTCTCGGGCGAATATCAGTCGCGCGCGCACGCCCAGACCGAAGTGATCTTCGGCGAGGGGCAGACGTTTCGGGCAGGCACCGTGACCGGCCTCGCGGATAAGACCGCGTACGGCTTCGTGAAGAAGTATTTCGAGGAGCACGGCATCGAGAAGCGCGGCTGCGAGATCGACCGCCTCAGCAAAGGCTGCGAGGGCATCCGCCGGAGTACGGGCCAGCATCCGGGAGGAATCATCGTCCTGCCCTACGGGGAGGATATCAATACGTTCACCCCGGTCCAGCACCCGGCCAATGACACGACGACGAACACCGTCACGACGCACTTTGATTATCATAAGATCGAGCAGAACCTGCTGAAGCTCGACATCCTCGGACACGATGATCCGACCATGATCCGGAAACTCGAGGATCTGACCGGGCTCGACGCGACGAAGATTCCGCTCGACGATCCGCAGGTCATGAGCCTGTTTAAGGGTACGGAGGCGCTCGGAGTCACCCCGGAACAGCTTCTGGGCTGCCGGCTGGGCGTGCTCGGCGTGCCGGAGTTCGGCACGGACTTCGCGATGCAGATGCTGATCGACGCCGGGCCGCAGAACTTCGCGGATCTGGTGCGCATCGCGGGCCTCGCACACGGCACGGACGTATGGCTCGGGAACACGAAAGACCTGATCCTGGGCGGAAAGGCCACGCTGCGGACCGCGATCTGCACCCGTGACGATATCATGCTGTACCTGATCTCGACGGGGCTGGAGCCTTCGATGGCGTTCGACATCATGGAGAACGTCCGGAAGGGCAAGGTCGCGAAAGGCCAGTGCGGCAAATGGGACGGCTGGAAAGAGGAGATGCGGGCGCACGGCGTGCCGGACTGGTACATCGGCTCCTGCGAAAAGATCAAATATATGTTCCCGAAGGCGCACGCGGCGGCTTACGTCATGATGGCCTGGCGGGTGGCCTGGTTTAAACTGAACCGTCCGCTGGAATATTACACGTCGTTCTTTACGATCCGCGCTTCGGCATTTAATTACGAGACCATGTGTCTCGGGAAGGAGATTCTGGAGGAGAACCTCGCCCGCCTGCGGAACAGCGAGACGAAGCTGACCGCGAAGGACGAGTCCACCGTCCGCGACATGCGCATCGTGCAGGAAATGTACGCGAGGGGCTTCGAGTTCCTTCCGATCGACATCTACCGCGCCGACGCTTCGAGTTTCCGGATCATCGACGGAAAGATCATGCCTTCGCTGTCGTCGATCGACGGCATGGGCACGGCGGCCGCGGAATCGCTGATGAAGGCGGCGCGGGACGGGGAGTTCCTGTCGCGCGACGACCTGCGGGACCGCGCGAAGCTGTCGCAGCCTCTGGTGGATAAGATGGCGTCGCTCGGGCTTCTGGGCTCGATCCCGGAGTCTAACCAGTTCTCGTTCTTCTCGAGCCTGGGGATCATGTAGTATAAGGGGAGTTTTCGGATGGCGAAAAACTATAACACACCGATACTGCTCGGGACGGAGGATCTGAGAAGCAAGTCCTTTGACATGCTTCTCGCGCTGACTCCCGTCCTGATCTTCGCGGTCTGGACGCACGGCGCCCCCGCGCTGCGGGAGATGTTCCTCAGCGTGTTCGCCTGTGTGATGTCGCAGTGGCTGTTCCGTTATTTTATGAAAAAGCCGCTGCGGCTTACCGACGGCACTGCGGTGGTCACGGGCCTGATGCTGGCCTGCTGCCTGCCTCCGAACGTGCCGGTCTACGTGCCGCTTCTGGGTGGAGCGTTCGCCCAGATCATGGTCGTCGAGCTGTTCGGCGGCTACGGGAATAACTTCGTGAACCCCGCGCTCGCGGCGCAGGGCTTTCTGCTGGTCAGCTTTTCGACCGTGATGAGCACGAATACGGTCGACGCGATCTCGGTCGCCACGCCGCTGGTCCGCATGGCCGACGGACAGACTGTCGACCTGCTCGCGATGTTCCTGAATAAGACCTACGGCACCGTCGGCGACATCTCGGCACTGTGCATCCTGATCGGATTTGCATACCTTCTGATCCGCCGCAGGATCAATCCCATCGTGCCCGCGGTCTCGACCGGCGTGTTCGCGCTCTGCCTGGGGCTGTTCTCCGGGCACGGTTTCGACGGACACTACATTCTCGGCCAGATCCTGGGCGGCGGCTTCCTGTTCCTGGTCTGCTTCTTCTCGTCCGACCCGGTCACGACGCCGAGGAAGGCGAGCGGGAAACTGATCTTCGGCATCGTATTCGGCGCGCTGTACGCCGTGTTCCGCGTGTTCGGGAAGAGCCCTGAGAACGGCGCCTACGCGCTGCTGTTTGTGATGCTGCTGACGCCGCTGCTGGATATCATGGCGACAGGATCGGAGAAGAAACTGAACCTCCGCGCCATGAAAAAGGAAACGGAGGACGCCGGCGAGGGCGGAAAGGAGGCGCGTTCATGAAGAAACATGACATGGATGTGAAAAAGATCATCCGCGGCGCGCTGGTCCTGCTCGTCATCTGTCTCGTATCCGGCTTCCTGCTCGGCGCGGCCTACGGCGTGACGAACCCGATCATCGAGGCGCGCGAGCTCGCGGAGAAGGTCGCGACCTATCAGGCGATCTTTCCCGAGGCGGCGGATTTCCGCGAGGACGATCAGCTGAACGAGTATGTCGCGAACTACGAGGAGATCCTCGCGGGGTCCGGTTTCGAAGCCGCGACGATCAACGAATGTCTGTACGCGGTCGACGCCTCCGGAAATATCCTGGGTTACTGCATGAGCATCACGACCACCGGCAGCCAGGACGCGCTGACCACCGGCGTCTGCTACGGCGCGGACGGCATACTCGTGGGCATCAGTGTGCTGAAGAATAACGAGACCGTCGGCCTCGGCCAGCGGGCGAGCGAGGAGAGCTTTACCTCGCAGTTTTCGAACAAGGACGTGGACCGGTTCACGGTGACGAAGCGCGGCGCCTCCTCCGACGCGGAGATCGAGGCGATCTCCGGCGCGACGATCACTTCGAACGCGGTCGTTCTCGCGGTGAACGCCGGCATGTACTTCGCCGACTACATCATCGCGAATTCCTAAGGAGGTGCGGGCATGAACAAACACTTTAAGAACCGTTACCTCGACCAGATCTATAACGGCCTGATCCGTGAGAACCCGATCTTCGTGCTGGTCATCGGCATGTGCCCGGTACTCGCGGTCACGACGACCGCCTCGAACGCTTTCGGCATGGGCCTGTCCTCGATGGCGGTGCTCATCTGCTCGAACGTGATCATTTCGCTGCTGCGGAAGGTGATTCCGAACGAGATCCGCATGCCGGCCTACATCGTCATCGTGGCGACGTTCGTCACGCTGATCGACTTCCTGATGAACGCGTTCACCCCGGAAATGTATTCGTCGCTGGGCCTGTACATCCCTCTGATCGTCGTGAACTGCATCATCCTGGGCCGCGCGGAGGCCTTCGCAAACAAGAACACCGTGGGCATGGCGGCCGCGGACGGCATTGGCATGGGCCTGGGCTTCACACTGGCGCTGTTCCTGATCGCATCGTTCCGCGAGATCCTCGGCGCCGGTCAGTGGTTCGGTCATACGCTCTACACTTCCGGCAGGCTGTTCGCTCCCGTGAGCATCCTGGTGAGCCCGCCCGGCGCGTTCTTCGTGCTCGCGTTCATCATGGCGGTCCGCTCGAAGATGAAGATCCGCGCGGACGCGGTCGACGCGTGTTCGCATAACTGCATGAACTGCCCGCTGAACTCCGCGACCTGCGGCGTTCCGGAGAAAGGAGGCAGATGATGTTGGCACATATCCTGATCATCATCGTTTCGGCAGCGTTTCTGGAAAACGTCGTGCTGAACCAGTTCCTGGGCATCTGCTCGTTCCTCGGCGTCTCGAACCGGGTCGGCGTGGCTGCGGGCATGGGCGGCGCAGTCGTGTTCGTCATCACACTGGCGTCCGCGGTCTCGAGCCTGCTGTATAAATTCATCCTGTTCCCGCTGGGGCTGACCTACCTGAAGACAATCGTGTTCATTCTCGTGATCGCGGCGCTGGTCCAGCTGGTCGAGATGATGTTTAAGAAGTATATGCCGGGCCTGTACAGCGCACTGGGCATCTTCCTGCCGCTGATCACTACGAACTGCGCGGTGCTCGGCGTGGCGCTGAACAATGTCACGAACGGCCTGTCGGTGGCGGAGAGCATCATCACCGGCATCGGCACCGCGGTCGGCTATCTGGTCGCGATCGTGATCCTCGCGGGCATCCGCGAGCGCATCGACAACAGCGACGTTCCGCAGTCCTTTAAGGGCATGCCGATCGTCTGCATCGTGGCGGGCATCATGGCGATCGCCTATATGGGCTTTTCGAACCTGGCCATTTGATTTCAGCGTTACGAGTACCGAGCCCGGGCATGCCTGCATGCAGACGGGCGAGAGTACTTGGGACGCGCCCCACATGAGCATGATGCGGTGCGTATGCGCCGCGGGAATGCGAATGTGGGGGAGGATCGTGAGAGCGCGCAGCGCGGAACGATCCGCAATCTGTTTTCAAAAGTGAAACACTGAGGGAGTCAAAACATGAATTTTATACCTGTGATCACAGCAACGGTCGTCGTCGGAGCGGTCGGACTCGTCATCGGCATCCTGCTCGGGGTAGCCGGACAGGTCTTCGCCGTGAAGCTGGACGAGAAAGAGGTCGCGATCCGTGCGGCGCTTCCGGGCAATAACTGCGGCGCCTGCGGCTATCCGGGCTGCGACGGACTCGCGAAGGCGATCTTCAACGGAGAGGCGCCTTACGACACCTGCCCGGTCGGCGGACAGACGAGCGCGGAGGCCATTAAGAGGATTCTGGAGAAGGGCGTGCCGGATCCGGATTCGGAGGGCGGCGCAGTCGAAGCGGCCATGGCCGTGAGCGCGGGCGCAGCGACGCCGGAGGAAGCGGCGGCTTCAGCCGAGAAGGCTGCCCAGGCCGCGAAAGCGGAGCCTCCGAAAAAGCGGCCGGTCCGGAAAGCGCATCCCGCGAAGCCGGAAGACTGTGTGGCCTGCCATATCTGCGAGAACAGCTGCAAGTTCGACGCGGTCCATGTGCCGGACGACCGGCCTGAGGTCGACGAGAGCAAATGCATCGGCTGCGGACTCTGCGTGCGGGAATGCCCGCGCGATGTCCTTGAGATCGTCGTGAGCGAGGGGTGACGCGTATGAATAAGTGGAAAGAAAACAGAGTATTCGTGCTGCTGGCGGCGATCGTGATCGCGGGAATCGTGATCATCGCATATAAGAACATCATGCCGCCGATTCCGCTCGACCTGACGCCAGGCGTCTACACCGGGACCGGAGAGGGCTACGGCGGAGAGATCACCGTGACCGCGACCGTGGACGAAGCCGGAACGATCACCGACGTCGTGATCACCGGCGACGGCGAGTCCGCGGATATCGGAAAGAAGTACATCGATGACGGAACCTTCGCGGGGCAGATCATCGAGGACCAGCACTATGACATTGACGGGGTGAGCGGTGCGACCTACACGACCTACGGCGTGCGCGAAGCCGCCGAGGACGCGCTGACCCAGGCGGAGCAGTGAGACCGGCGGCCCGGGAGAGACCGGACCGGGATCAGTTCAGTTCCAGACCGATGTTTTCGAGGAAGCCGTCCGAGTAATACAGCGTTCCGTCCCCGTCGATGAACACGGCGTAATATCCGCCGAAGCGTTCGACGAGAGCGGCCCCGTCCGCGGGCCCCTGCGTGAAGCATGCGGTGCTCAGGGCGTCGCAGAAAGCGGCCTCCGGGCCGAAGACCGTGACCGACACGAGGCCGTTGTCAAACGGATACCCCGTGCGCGGGTCGAGGATGTGATGATACAGAACGCCGTCCTCCTCGAAGCACCGCTCGTAGATGCCGGTCGTGACGGCCGAGAGGTCGGAGATGACGGAATAGCCGATATATGAGGAGTGATCCGCAAACGGCTCCTGGATGCCGATCGCGTATCCGCTGCCGTCGGGTTTTGAACCGATGACGCTGATGTTACCTCCGAGGTTCACGAGCGCGTTTTCGACGCCTCGTTCGCGGAGCAGAGCGCAGACACGGTCGGCGATATAGCCTTTCGCGATGGAACCGAGGTCAATGCCTGCTTCCGGATCGTCCAGGCTGACTTCGAACGTCCCGCCGTCGCCGTCGGGCGTGGTGAGAAGGTCCGTGCGGATCAGGCGGTAATCGACGTGGGCGACCGCTTCCGCGAGTGCTTCCGCGTCGGGGACACGTCCTTCACCGGAGCTGAAGTCCCAGAGCTCGCTGACCGGAGCGATCGTGACGTCGTAAGCGCCGTCCGTGGCGGCCGAGAGCTCACAGGCGAGGCCGATCAGGTACGCGGTATCGTCTGAGACCTGCGTGTAAGCATACGGGTCGTCCGGGTTTTCGGTCCGGCCGTCGTAAGCGTGGTTGATCCGCCAGACGTCGGAGCCTTCCGCGGTCCGGCTCAGGAGCGCCTCGTAAGAGTCGATCAGGTCGAAGCACTCGTCGATGACCGGCTCGTCTGCTGCGTCATAGACGCGGATCGTGCAGACTGTGTCGAGCGCGAAGTGCGTGTCCTCGAACGTCTCGCCGGACCGTGCGGACCCGCCGCCGGAGCCGTCCGTCCCTCCCGAGGGCGCGGAAGAGCACCCCGCCAGTGCGGAAGTGAGGCACAGGCAGGCGGCGATCACGGCGCAAAACGCCGGTCTGATGCGGTTAAAGCGGACGAATTTGAACATGAGTTTTCCTCCCTCCGGGGAGAAAAGTATAGCACGAATAAAGGAGTGCGTAAAAGCATGAAGAGGTCTGATTTCAGGATCAGGGACAGAGGGATCTTCCCCTCGGGCGAATGGGATAAGGGACTGGCGAACGACAGACCCTTTGAGAGCATTGCCCCGCAGACCGTTCTGCTCTCGGAGTGTCAGGGCGGCGGCAGCCGGATCCGTTTCCTCTGCGAGCCCGGACAGCGCGTGGCGCGGGGCGAGAAGATCGCCGAGCCCGCGAACTTCACCGGGGTCGACCTGCACGCGCCGGTGAGCGGCGTCGTGAAGGAATTCATAAAACAGAAGATGCCGAACGGCGAACTGACCTACTGCGTGATCGAGGCTGACGAGACGCAGCCGGCGACCGCGGACTTTCCGTATATGCATGAGATCGTGCAGCCGGAGGCGTTCGACAGGGCGCAGCTTCTGGCCGCTATGAAGGACGGCGGGGTCTGCGGCATGGGCGGCGCGGGCTTCCCGGCTCATATCAAGTACGCCGCGGAGGTCGACTTTGACACGATCATCGTGAACGCCATGGAGTGCGAGCCCTATCTGTGCTGCGACCACCGGATGCTGATCGAGCACCCTTACGAGGTCCTGAACGGCCTGCTCGCGATGAGGAAGGCCTGCGGCGCGGACCGAATGGTCATCTCGACCGAGGAAAATAAGGAAAATGCCGCCGAGCTCCTGCGTAAGATCATCGCGGAGAACGGCCTGGAGATCGAAGTCGCGGTCCGCGAGGACAAGTACCCGCAGGGCAGTGAAAAACAGCTGATAAAGCAGGTGACCGGACGCGAGATCCCCTCCGGGAAGCTTCCCGCGGACGTCAACGTCGTCGTCTCGAACGTCCACACCGCCCGTGCTCTCGCCGACATGCTCTACGCGGGCGAGCCCAGCATGACGCGCGGCATCACGGTCACAGGCCTCGTGAACCGGCCCGGGAACTATCTGGTCCCGATCGGCACCCCGTTTACGGATCTGATCGCAGCGGCGGGCGGCCTGAAGGAAGAGGATGTGCGCATCGTCCTCGGCGGTCCGATGACCGGCAGCCTTCTCGCGATGGGAGACGAAGCCGACCGGCTGCCCGGAGGCGTCACGAAGACCAGCGGCGGTCTGATCGCGATCAAAGACCGCGGCCTGAGAGAGTCGCCCTGCATCCGCTGCGGTTCCTGTGCGTCGGCCTGTCCGATGGGCCTGACGCCTTATAAGATCAATGCCGCCTACCTCCACGGAGACCTCCCGCTCTGCGAGCAGCTGCTGGCGACAGAGTGTATCGCCTGCGGGTCCTGCTCCTTTATCTGCCCGGCGCGAAGAGAGCTGACGCAGACTTCGATACGGGCGCGAGACGAAGTACGGGCCATGATCCGGGAAAGGAGTGCGAAGAAATGAAAGAATTCTCCCCCCGCATCGGTCCTTTCCTGAGGACCTCAAATACCTCGGCACGGATCATGCTGGATGTGGTCATTGCCCTGGTTCCGGCCATGATCTTCGGCGTCTGGTGGAACGGCCCCCGCGCGCTGCTGGAGATCCTCGTGGCCTGCGCTGTCTGCCAGGCCTGCGACATGGTCTGCGATAAGATCTCGGGCCGTGATTTCACGCACGGCGCACTGGTCACCGGAGTGCTTCTGGCGTTCAATATGACCGGGACCACGCCGATCTGGGTGATCATCCTCGCGAGCGTTTTCGCGATCGTGGTCGGAAAGCAGGTGTTCGGCGGCCTCGGAAGCAACATCGTGAACCCCGCCCTGATGGGCCGCTGCTTCGTGATGCTCGTGTATCCGACGGTCCTGAACAGCTTCACCGTGGCCGGCGGCGGCGTCGACTCGGTGACCTCCGCGACGGTCCTCGGCACAGGCGCGGGCAGCTACTCTTACCTACAGATGTTCCTCGGGACCATCCCCGGGACGATCGGAGAGACCAGTAAGCTCCTGCTGCTGATCGGTTTCCTCTACCTGGTGTTCCGGCGCGAAGTGAACTGGCTCGCGAGCCTCGTCTATGTCGCGACGGTCGCCGGTGTGAGCGCGATGTTCGGCTTTGACCCGCTGACGAGCCTGCTCTCGGGCGGCCTCGTGCTGGGCGCCTGCTTCATGCTGACGGACTACGTCTCGGTCGGCATCCGCGGACAGCTGTTCACGGCGTTCTTCGCGGGCCTGGTCACGACGTTCATCCGCGTGCATTCGAGCCTGCCGGAAGGCGTGTGCTTCGGCATACTGACCGCGAACTGCCTGATGGGGCTGTTCGTGTTCGCGCAGGGGAAGCACGTGTACGGCATCAAAGACGAGATCGGAAAGGAGGACGGCCATGCTTGAACGCCTGAATGACAAAACCGCGGGCAATGCAGGCCGCGCGGACCTTACGGCAGCGGCTTTCCCCGCCGAAGGCTATGCTTTTGCGGCGGCCCTTCTCGCGGCTGACGCGAAGACCGGGCTGTTCGCGGCGGCGGTCCTGTTTGTGATCTCGGTGATCTCGGCGGCGCTCGCGACGAAGCGATCGGCCGCGTCGAATGTGCTTCGCGTGATCCTCGGCGTCGTATATATGGCGGTGTTCTGCGCCGGCGTTTTCCTTATGAACGGCTACAGCTATCAGGGCCATTTTGCCGCGATCGCGGCGGCGCTGCTGGCATGCCTCGGGTTCGTGCGTCTGGCGGCGCCGGCCGAAGAGGAAGCTCCGGATGCCGCTGAGGGTGCGGCGGAAGGCGCGGGGGCATGTCCCGCCGCTGCCGGATGCCCGCTGCATGCCGCTGTCGTTACGGCGGCTCTGGCCTCCGTACTTCTGTTCCTGTGCGGCATCGTTCGCGAGCTGCTTTCCGCGGGTTCGGTCTTCGGCCTGACGGTCACGTCCTCCGCGGTCGTTTCCTCGTTCTACGGGAAGACTGCGATCGGACTGATCGCGGCGGGCTTCCTGCTGGCTGTGGTCTCGGCCGTGCGGAAGATCGACTTTTCCGGCCGCGGCACGGTGTTCGTCGTGCTGCCGGCGGCGGTCCTCCTGATGATCGAGGCGCGCGGGATCGGCGGGATCGCGAAGCAGGTCTTCATCCTGATCATCCTTTTGCTGGCACTTTGGGGCATTCGGAAACGCCTGCGTTTTTCGGAGACCGGGAGACCTTTCCGCGGCATGCCCGTCGAACTGATCATGTCTGGCCTGCTTTACATGGTGCTTTCCTGGCTGTGAACTTATGAAGATACGTGCGCTGCGAAAGACGGATATTATTTTGGCGGCAGTGGTCATCATTGCCGCTTTTATCGCGCTCTTCGCATTTCGCGCACTGCGCGCCGAGGGCGCTGACGTCGTCGTGACTGCCGACGGCGAGGAGATCCTCCGGGTCCCGCTGGACGAGGATCTCGAACAGGACATCGTCACGGATCTCGGCAGGAACCATCTGAGTATCCGCGGGGGTACGGTCCGCGTCACCGAAGCGGACTGCCCGGACCTGATCTGTGTCCGCGCCTACAGCGGAGGGATCTCGCATGACGGCGAGACCATCATCTGTCTGCCGCACCGGCTCATCGTGTCGGTCGAGGGCGGTGAGGAAGCGGATGTCGACGCAGTGGCGGGACAGCCTGCGGAGGCAGGAGCGCGGGAGCGGAAAGTATAACGGAACAGATATGAAAATGACAGCCAGGGACATCGCCCGCTTCGGGCTGATGGTCGCGGCCGCGCTGGTCCTGAGCTGGGTGGAGACGCTGATACCGTTCGTGTTTCCGCTGCCCGGCATGAAGATCGGCCTTGCGAACATCGTCATACTGACCATGCTGTACGCGGCGGGGCCGAAGAGCGCCGCGGCGGTCTCGTTCCTGCGCCTGCTTCTCGTGCTGTTCACGTTCGGCAATGCCGCCTCCTTCCTCTACAGCCTCGCAGGCGCGGCTCTGTCGTTTGCGGTCATGCTGCTGCTGAAGAAGACCGGGCGGTTCGGCGTGACGGGCGTCAGCATCGCGGGCGCGATGGCGCACAATGCGGGCCAGATCATCGTCGCTGCGCTGGTCCTCGAGACTGTGACCGTCGTCTATTATCTGCCATGGCTCATGATCGCGGGAGTCGTTTCGGGACTCGTGATCGGGATCGTCGGGGGCCTGCTGAGCCCGCGCCTCGTCAGATTTTTCAAGGTGCGGGACCGGGGTGCGGAAGAGGCGTGACGGCCTCGGGGAACGAATGACCGGCTGCTTTGCGGCGGCCCGAAGAACATTCAAAATTTGTGCTTGACAGCGTGGGGGCGCTTCGTTATACTTTGTCAAGTACGGCGATGAGTCAGATTGCCGGTGACTTTCGAGGCGTGGCTCAGTTTGGTAGAGCGCCACGTTCGGGACGTGGAAGTCGCAGGTTCAAATCCTGTCGCCTCGATTCATAAGGCCAGTTGGTCAAGGGGCTAAGACGCCGCCCTCTCACGGCGGAAACAGGGGTTCGATTCCCCTACTGGCTACGAAGGATCTCAGCATAGGCTGGGATCCTTTTTTGTTTATCTTCGCGGGACGATCTGCATCCTTTACAAGACAACACGCAAAAGGTAAACTGTTCGTGGAGCTTTTCATTCAGAAGACCTATGCTCGATCAACTCGGAAGGAGATCAAATATGGCTGATACGAATTATGTTTGCGTCTGCTGTCGCGTCACGATGGATGAAGTGAAGGACGCCGTGAAGAGCGGAGCGAAGACTTTCGAGGAAGTACAGAAGATCACCGGATGCAGCCAGGGCTGCGGCCGCTGCAAGGACGGGATCGTCCGACTGGTGAATTACCTGGTGCAGACCACGAAGTAAGCGAAGAACGAAGAGAACAGGTTGACGGGCGCGGCCGGACGGCCGCGCTTTTTTGAAATCAGACGATAAAAGAGATCACAGCCGGATCATCAGTGAGAGTCATGGCCGGGAGCAGCGCCGGCGGAGAATCAGACCTATGGATCATGTACGGAAAGTCGTGCTGCCGCCCGACCGGGAGCCGAAATACCTCGGGATATTTACGAAAGAGAAGGCGTTCTACCGCGCGTTTATCCCGCTTCTTATCATTATCTCGCTCCAGCATCTCGCCGCTCTGATGGTGAACATGGTGGATAACCTGATGTTGGGCTCCTATACCGAGCTCGCGCTGTCGGGCGCCACGCTGGTGAACCAGATCCACTTCGTGATGCAGGAACTCTGCAGCGGCATCGGCATGGGCATCGTCGTGCTGGCCTCGCAGTACTGGGGGCAGCAGCGGATCGAACCGATCAAAAAGATCATCTCGATGGGCATTAAGATGGCTTTCGTCGTCGGCCTCGTGTTTTTCCTGCTTTCGCAGTTCGCGCCGATGCCTCTGATGCATTTCTTCACGAACGACGCCGCGGTCGCTGCCGAGGGCGCAAAATATCTCGCGGTGATCGGATGGACATACCTGATCTTTTCGATCTCGAACTCGCTGATGTACTCGCTGCAGAGCGTGCAGACCGCCGCGATCGGCACGGTCATGAGCTGCAGCACGATCTGCATCAACCTCGTCCTGAACTACTGCCTGATCTTCGGACATTTCGGGTTCCCGGAGCTCGGAATCGTGGGCGCGGCCGTTGCCACGCTCGTGAGCCGCTCGGTCGAGCTCGTGATCATTCTGGTCTATGTGCTGTTTATCGATAAGAAGCTGCACATGAAGCTGATCGAGCTCCTGCGCTTCGACACGACTTATCTGAAGGATTTCCTGCGCGTGGCGATGCCCGTGACATTGTCCGCGTTCCTCTGGGGCATCGCGCAGGCTGCGCAGTCAGCGGTGCTCGGGCACATCAGCGCGACGACGATCGCGGCGAACAGCATTGCCGTGGTGATCGCAAACGTCTTCGCGGTCTTCGGCATGTCGAACGCCGGCGCCGCCTCGATCATCATGGGAAAGACCGTCGGTGAAGGCCGGTTCCACGTGATCCGCGCCTACTCGAAGACCATGCAGGGGATCTTCCTGATCATCGGCGTCTGTACCGGCGTGCTTTTGTTCCTGTTTAAAGACCTGATCGTCGGGTTCTATGCGGTCTCGCCGGAAACGAAAGCGCTCGCGACGAGCTTTCTGATCGTCCTGAGCGTCACGACCGTCGGATCCTGCTACGAATTCCCGTGCGAGAGCGGAATCATCGCAGGCGGAGGCACGACGAAATACGCGCCGCTCGTGGATAATCTTTTCATGTGGCTCTGGACCATCCCGGCTTCGGCGATCAGCGCGTTCGTGTTCCATGTGCCGCCGGTCGTGACGTTCATGATTCTGAAGTCCGACCAGCTGTTCAAGTGCATCCCGAACTCCATCGTCACGAACCGGTACCGCTGGGTGCGGATCCTGACGAAAGACGATCCGCCGGAGGCGGAGCAGACCTGAATACCGTCAGGCGGATGACCTGAGACCACAGATATCGTAAACTGCGAATAAGGGTAAGGAAAGGAAGAGCAAGTATGGGATCGAAATACACACATGTCTTTGAGCCGTTTACCATCCGGGGCGTGACATTTAAGAACCGCATCATCAACTCCCCCGGCGTACCCGGGCTGGCCTCGAACGACGGATGTTCCACGCCTCAGCTGAGGGATTATCATGCCGCGTACGCGCGCGGCGGCGCCGCGGTCGTTACGATCGGAAACGCCTCGATCGACGGGCAGAATTACCGCGATGAGTCGCGTCAGATCGACCTGACGAATCCCCGCACCTGGATCAGCCTGAACGAGCTGGTCGAGGGCATCGAGCGCTACGGCGCGGTCGCGAACATCGAGATCAACCACCCCGGCATGCATGTCCCGAACGATCCGGACCGCGTGAAAAAGCCGCCGATCGGACCTTCGAAATGCATCAATGCCCACGGGGTCGAAGTCGTCGAGATGGACCATGAGATGATCGCGCAGGTCCAGGACGCTTTCGCGGCGGCGGCATTGAATCTGAAAAAGGCCGGCTTCCGCATGATCATGATCCACGGCGCGCACGGAAACCTGCTGCCGCAGTTCGTCTCCCCGTTTACGAACCACCGCACCGACGAGTACGGCGGAAGCCTGGAGAACCGCGCCCGCTTCGTGATCGAGACTCTGGACAAGGTCCGTGCGGCGGTCGGCGACGACATGGTCATCGAGTACCGCATTGCGGCGGAAGAGTATGCTGAAAACGGCATGCATATCGAGGACACGATCGAATTCGTGAAGATGATCGAAGATAAGATCGACCTGCTGCATGTTTCGTCGGGCATGGTCCACGTCCTTGAGTACGTCCGCTTCATGATCGCTCCGACCTATGAGGAGCACTGCATCAATGTCAAGTACGCGCGCGCTCTGAAACAGGCCGGAATCAAGGTACCGCTGTCGGTCGTCGGCTCGATCATGAACATCGAAAATGCCGAGAAGATCCTCGCGGCCGGCGACGCCGACATGGTCGCGATGTTCCGTCCGTTCATGGCGGACCCGAACCTCGTGAAAAAGTGCGCGAGAAATCACCCCGAGGACGTCGCGCCCTGCATGCGCTGCAGCTACCACGGCCGCATCATTAAGAACCAGGTCGTCGGCTGCGCGGTGAACCCGATGCAGGGCCGCGAGAGCGAGTTCCCTGGCGGACTGGTTCCGCAGACGCGCGTAAAGAAGAAAGTCGCGGTCATCGGCGGAGGACCCGGCGGCATGCAGGCGGCGCGCACCGCGACCGAAGCCGGACACGAGGTCGTTCTGTTCGAGAAAGCCGGCCGCCTTGGCGGAAACATGATTCCGGTCGGCTGGCTCGAAATGAAGGTCGACCTGCATAACTATTATGCCTATGCGGTCCGGCAGACCGAGAAGTGCGGCTGTGAGATCCGGCTGAACACGACGGCTACGCCGGAGATGATCGAGGCGGAAGGGTTCGATGCGGTCATCGTCGCGATCGGCGCGGACCATACCTTCCCGCCGATCCCCGGCATCGAGCGCGCGGCGTGGTCGCCGGACGCGGATATGGGAAATGTCGAGGTGGGTCAGGATGTCGTGATCATCGGCGGAGGACAGGTCGGTTACGAGACCGCGATCGACCAGGGAAGGAAAGGAAAGAACGTTACGATCGTCGATATCCTTCCGCTGGATAAGCTGCCCACCGGAGCCGGCATCCGGAACGTGTCTTCCGCGGCGATCAGCATCGTGAACCACGCGCAGGCAGCCGGAGTCCGCGAGTGCGCCGAGGTGAAGATCCGCGAGATCACCACCGACAGCGTCATCGTGGAGCACGCGGACGGCAGCGTGGAGACGATCAAAGCCGATACGGTCCTCGTGGCGGCCGGCATGAAGCCGAGGAAGGCCGAAGCGGAGACATTCCGCCATGTGATCGCAGAGACCGACGTCTATTACGTCGGCGACGTCGTGGCGCCGCGAAACATCGGTTTTGCGGTGAACGAGGGCTTTAATGCCGCGCTCGCGCTGAACGAGTGACGAAATCTCCCGAAACTCCCGAAAAACCGTGGTTTTTCCGCGCTTTTTCGCAAAAAACGCTTGCCATAAACATAAAGCAGTGTTAAATTACTGTTGCATTAAGTAACTCTGAAAGGTGGACCCGGAAGGGCCCACCTTTTCGATAGTATTTGCGCGGGGCCGTGCAGGCCGCGCGCGCCGGAGGACGATATGAGCAAACGGACGGACATTGAAGCCCGCACCGAAAAACTGCTCGAGCCCATCATGGAGGAGAACCGCTTCGAGATGGTGGACGTCGAGTATGTGAAGGAAGGCGGAAATTATTATCTGCGGGCCTACATTGACAAGGAAAACGGCATCACGATCGACGACTGCGAACTCGTGAGCCGCGCGCTGGAGGCGAAACTCGACGAGGAAGACTTCATCGACGACGCGTACATCCTGGAGATCAGCTCTCCCGGGCTCGGGCGGGCGCTGAAGAAGGACCGGGACCTGCAGCGCAGCATCGGGAAGGAAGTCGATGTAAAGCTGTTCTCGGCCGTGGACGGGCAGAAAGCACTGACCGGGATCCTCGCGGCATGGAACGACACGGAGATCACGCTGGATCTCGAGGGTGAAGAGACGGTCCTGAAGCGGGACAACATCGCCCAGATCCGACTGTCATTTACTTTTTGATCATTTTAGGAGGAAAAAACCGTGAATACCGAACTGATGGAAGCTCTGAATATCCTCGAGAAGGAAAAGGATATTAACCGTGAGGTCCTGCTGGAGGCGATCGAGAATTCTCTTCTGAGCGCCTGCAAACAGCAGTACGGAAAGAGCGATAATATCAAGGTCAGCATCGACCGCGAGACCTGCGATTTTCACGTTTGCGCGATGAAGAACGTCGTCGAAGAGGTAGAGGATCCGGCGCTGGAGATCAGCCTGGACGAGGCGCGGAAGCTCGACCCGTCGCTGGGCCTGGGCGACGTGGCGCAGATCGAGCTCGAGATGATGAACTTCGGCCGCATCGCCGCGCAGAAGGCGAAGAGCGTGATCCTCCAGAAGATCACAGAGGAGGAGCGCTCCTCCCTGCTTTCGTATTATAAGGAACTCGAGCATCAGATCGTGACCGGCGTCGTGCAGAGACGCATGGGCAAAAACGTCAGCGTGAATATCGGCCGCGCGGATGCGGTCCTGAACGAGCGTGAGCAGATCCGCGGCGAGTCCTACCGCCAGGGAGACCGCGTGAAGGTCTACATCGTGGATGTGCGCGACCTGCCGAAGGGACCGAAGATCCTCGTGTCCCGCACGCATCCCGAACTGGTGCGCCGCCTGTTCGAGGCGGAGGTCTCCGAGGTCCGCGAGGGCATCGTCGAGATCAAGGGCATCAGCCGCGAGGCCGGCAGCCGCACGAAGATCACGGTGTGGTCGAACGACCCGAACGTGGATCCAATCGGTGCCTGTGTCGGTGTGAACGGTACCCGTGTCAATGCCGTCGTGAATGAACTGAACGGCGAAAAGATCGACATCATCCCCTGGGATGAGAACTCCGCGATCCTGATCGAGAACGCCCTGAGCCCTGCCAGAGTCCTGGTGGTCCTCGCGGATGACGACGAGAAGGAAGCGACGGTCATCGTGCCCGATCATCAGCTGTCGCTCGCGATCGGCAAGGAAGGCCAGAACGTCCGCCTGGCGGCCAGACTGACCGGATTTAAGATCGATATTAAGAGCGAGAGCCAGGCCAGAGACCTGCTCGAGGAGATCGGTTACTACGAGATGGAAGGCGGCGTCTACGACGACTTCGGCGAGTATTACACCGAAGACGGCGAGTATTCCGAGGAGGAGTACCAGGAAGACGGCGAGTATTCCGAGGAGTATGCTGAGGGATACGCCGAAGACGGCGAAGCGCCCGCGGAAGGCGAAGCCTGATCGGAGGAACGGTAAACGAGCGCGATGTCTGCAGAGAAGAGACAGCCGCAGCGGACCTGTGTCGGCTGCCGTGAAACGAAAGATAAGAGTGAGCTGGTTCGGATCGTACGGACCCCGGAGGGAACGGTCGAGACCGACCCGTCGGGCCGGAAGAACGGACGCGGCGCGTATGTCTGCGCAGGCGGCGAGTGCCTGAAGAAAGCATTGAAAAAAGGAGCCCTGGACGCGGCGTTCCGGATGAAGATCACGGAAGAGGACGCGGAACGGCTCACGGAGGAGATGAAGCGCCTTGGATGAGAAGAAGATCTGGTCCATGTTCGGCCTGGCGAAGCGCGCGGGCCGCGTCGAAACCGGGTCCCTGCCGGTGGAAAAGTGTATTAAGGCTTACCGCGCCTTCCTCGTGGTGGTCGCGGCCGACGCCTCGGACCGCACGAAGAAAGACCTGAGGAACATGTGCGGTTTCCGGGATATCGAACTGGCGGAATTCGGAACCAAGGAAGCGCTCGGGCATGCGCTCGGCGCGGGTGCGGAACGGTCCGCGGCAGCGGTCACGGACGAAGGTTTCGCGGCCCGCATTCAGAAGATGATCGAAGAGTATTCAGTTTAAGGAGGTCAAGGCTTGGCAACTGAGAATGTGAATAATAACGGTAATGAAGCTGCTCCCAAGAAAAAGAAGATCACTGCGGTCTTCCGCCCGAACACGCAGGGCGGCCCCCGCAGAGGCGGAGCCGGAAGACCCGGCGGCGGAAGACCCGCCGGCAGCCGTCCGGACGGCAGGGGGAAGGCACCTTCGGATAAGGCGCCCGCCCGCCGGCCTATCACCGCGAAGTCTCCAGACCAGATCCGGGACCGCGCGGCGGCTCATAATGCCGAAAAACAGGATGAACTTTACGCCGAGACCCTCCGCAGAAACGCTGAGGAGAAAGCGGCTGCCCTGAAGGCTGCGGAAGAGGAGAAGGCGGCGGCTACCGCTGCGGCAGAAGCTTCTGCGAAGGCTGCGGAGACACCCGCGGCGGAGACGCCTGCGGCAGAGAGCACCGCTCCCGAAGCTGCGGTCGAGGCTGCTGCGCCCGCTGCCAAGGCTCCCGCACCGGCGGCTCAGCCCGAGACTGCTGAGGCTCCCGCCCGCCGTCCCGCGGCAGGCACTGCACGCGAACCCGGCAGAGCTCCGCGTGAGCCCAGACCCGCAGGGACCGGACGCCCCGCAGGCGGCCAGGGAAGATCCGCAGGGACCGGACGTCCCGCGGGCGGCCAGGGAAGACCCGCAGGGACCGGACGTCCCGCGGGCGGTCAGGGAAGACCCGCAGGAACCGGCAGGCCGGCAGGCCCCGGACGCCCCGCAGGCGGTCAGGGAAGACCGCAGGGCGCCGGACGTCCCGCAGGCGGCCAGGGCGGATTCCGCAGACCCGCAGGCGGCGGAGCTCCCGCGCAGGGCGGCCCTTCGGGCGGTGCGCAGGGCAGAGGCAGCCAGAATCGCAGAGGCGGTCAGAATACCCGCGGCGCCGGCGACCGCAGAGGTCGGAATATCGAGGATAAAGAGAACCTGAAGGGCCTGACGAAGAAGCAGAACCGCAAGGGCGCCTTCCAGAAGCCTGTCGTGAAGCAGGAGGAGAAGATCAAAACGATCACGCTGCCTGAGACCATCACGATCAAGGCCCTCGCGGAGATGATGAAGATCCCCGCGGCGCAGATCATTAAGAAGCTCTTCCTCGCCGGACAGGTCGTGACCCTGAACCAGGAAGTCGACTACGAGACCGCCGAAGAGATTGCGGTCGAGTACGACATCCTCTGCGAGAAGGAAGAGAAGATCGACGTCATTGCCGAGCTTCTGAAAGATATCGAAGATCCCGAAGAGACCCTGCAGCCCAGACCCCCGGTGGTCTGCGTCATGGGTCATGTCGACCACGGCAAGACCTCCCTGCTCGACGCGATCCGGAACACGAACGTGATCTCGCGCGAGGCGGGCGGCATCACGCAGCACATCGGCGCGTACATGGTGAATATCAACGACCACGATATCACCTTCCTGGATA
Organism: Lachnospiraceae bacterium; assembly: GCA_017513125.1. Lineage (GTDB taxonomy): Bacteria > Bacillota > Clostridia > Lachnospirales > Lachnospiraceae > RGIG5636. Next base: position 105,145 of record JAFWDI010000028.1, read on the forward strand.
CGCCCGGTCATGAGGCGTTCACCGCCATGCGTATGCGCGGCGCGAAGTCGACCGATATCGCGGTCCTCGTCGTAGCGGCGGACGACGGCGTCATGCCCCAGACCGTCGAGGCGATCAACCACGCGAAGGCCGCCGAGGTCGAGATCATCGTCGCGATCAATAAGATCGATAAGCCCAGCGCGAACGTCGACCGCGTCATGCAGGAGCTGACCGAGTATGAGCTGATCCCCGAGGAGTGGGGCGGCAGCACGATCTTCTGCCCGGTCTCCGCGAAGACCGGCGAGGGTCTCGAGAACCTGCTCGAGATGATCCTCCTGACCGCGGACGTGAAGGAGCTCCGCGCGAACCCCGACCGCGCCGTCAGAGGCCTGGTCCTCGAGGCGCGCCTGGACCGCGGCAAGGGCCCGGTGGCTTCCGTGCTGGTCCAGAAGGGCACGCTGCATATCGGCGATTACGTTGCGGCGGGCGCCTGCTCCGGCAAGGTCCGCGCGATGATCAATGACAAGGGCGAGAAGGTCAGCGTCGCCGGCCCTTCGGTCCCCGTCGAGATCCAGGGTCTGAACGACGTCCCCGGCGCGGGCGAGATCATCGTCTCGCTGCCGTCGGATAAGGAAGCGAAGAACTACGCCGCCGCCTTCATCAGCGAGGGACGCGAGAAGCTGATCGAGGAGACCCGCACGAAGATGTCGCTCGACGATCTGTTTAATCAGATCAAGGAAGGAAACCTGAAGGATCTGAACCTGATCGTGAAGGCCGACGTCCAGGGCTCCGTCGAAGCGCTGAAGACCAGCCTTCTGAAGCTCTCGAACGAGGAAGTGGTCGTGAAGATCATCCACTCGGGCGTGGGCGCGATCAACGAGTCCGACGTGACGCTGGCGGCCACTTCGAGCGCGATCATCATCGGCTTCAACGTAAAGCCGGACAACACCGCGAAGTCCATCGCGGATCAGGAAAAGGTCGACATCCGCCTGTACAACGTCATCTACCAGGCCATCGACGACGTCGAAGCCGCGATGAAGGGCATGCTGACCCCGATCTACGAGGAGCGCGTCATCGGCCACGGCGAGGTTCGCATGACGTTCAAGGCTTCGGGCGTGGGCATCATCGCCGGTTCCTACGTCACCGACGGCGAGGTCACCTCGAACTCGTCGGCGCGGGTGACGAGAGACGGCGAGCAGATCTTCGACGGAAAGATCGCTTCCCTGAAGCGCTTCAAGGATGACGTGAAGAAGGTCGCGAAGGGCTATGAGTGCGGCATCGTGTTCGAGGGCTTCACCGACCTGCAGGAAGGCGACCAGTTCGAAGTTTACACGATGGTCGAGGTGCCCCGCACCTGACGCGGGTTCGCCAGGCCGGCGCCGGACGTTATCTGCCCGGCGGCGCGGCGGAGATAAGACATGAAAAAGAACAGTGTGAAAAACCACAGACTGAACGCGCAGGTCCAGCGTGACCTGAGCGAGATCATCCGCTCCCTGAGCGATCCGGGAGTCAGCCCGATGACCACGGTCACCCGCGTGGAGATCACGCCCGACCTGAAGTTCGGGAAGGTCTACATCAGTGTGATCGGGTCCGAGGAAGACCTCGACGAGACGATGGCGGGCATTAAGCGCGCGGCGGGCTATATCCGCCGCGAGCTCGCTCACACGGCGAACCTCCGCATCACTCCGGAGCTGACGTTCGTCCCGGACCGTTCGATCGCCGAGGGGATCCGGATGGCCGCGAGAATCGACGCGGTCCTGGCGGAGGACGCTCCGGCGGAAGAGGACGCGCCGCAGGAAGCGGATAAGCCGGAAACAGAGGACGCGGAATGAAAAAGATTGACGAAGAACTCGGCGGCATCCGAAACTGCGCGGTCCTCGGGCACATCCGCCCGGACGGCGACAGTGTCGGCGCGGTGCTCGGGATGTACCACTATATCCGGGATAATTGCCCGGAGATCTCGGTGACCGCATATCTGCATCCGTTCACGGAAGACCTCAGGGATACGCTGCCGGGTGCGGAGAAGATCCTCGGCGAGGCGCGGGGCGATGAGGAATATGATCTCTGCATCGCCCTGGACACCAGCACGAAGGACCGCCTCGGCGACTTCGAGGGAGTCTTTGACCGGGCGAAGCGGACGGTCTGCATCGACCATCACTTCACGAATCCCGGGTTCGCGGATGTAAATGTCATCGACGCGAAAGCTTCGGCAGCCAGCGAGTTGCTCTTCGAGCTGATGGATCCTGCGAAGGTGAGCCCGCGCACCGCGGACTGCCTGTTCACCGGGATCGTGCATGATACCGGGTGCTTCTGCCATGACAACACCACCGAGCGCACGATGATCGTCGCCGGCGGACTGATCGGGCACGGAGCGCGCTCGGGAGTCCTGATCCGCGATACGTTTACTCATAAGAGCTATGTGCAGGTCCGCCTGCTGGGCGCGGCCATGAGTCACGCGGCTCTGGAGCTGGACGGAAAGTTCATCATCAGTATGATGACCTTCGACGAGATGGTCTCTCTGGGAGGACGGCCCATGGATATGGAGCCGGTCATCGATGATCTGCGCGTGACCGACGGGACCGTCTGCGCGGCTTTTGCGAGACAGTCCGAGAACGGCGAGTGGCGCGTCTCCCTGCGTGCGAACGGGGATTTCTGCGTCTCCGACATCGCGGAGCAATTCGGCGGCGGCGGCCATGTGAAGGCGGCCGGCTGCACGATGCACGGCAGCGAGGCCGAGGTCCGTGCGGCGCTGATCGAAGCGGTCGGACGGGCGATCGAAAAGAACGCGGAAGACTGAAACGGACCGGCGGCTGCCGGACCGGGGATCCGAACGGAGCGGCAGCGGATGGACGGAGCGGTCATTGTAAATAAGGAAAAAGGCTATACTTCCTTCGACGTCGTCGCGAAATCGCGGGGAATCTTCGGTACGAGGAAGATCGGGCACACCGGCACACTGGATCCGCAGGCGGAAGGTGTGCTCGTGCTGTGTCTGGGGAAAGCCACGTCGGCGGTCGAAATGCTCGCGGACCATGACAAGGAATACGAGGCGGTCATGCTGCTCGGGCGGACGACGGACACGGAGGACGTCTGGGGAAAGACGACCGCGGAGCGCGAGGTCCGCGTGACGGAAGACGAGATCCGCGCGGCGTGCGCGCGCTTCACCGGCGTGATTCTGCAGACGCCCCCGGCGTATTCGGCGCTGAAAGTGAACGGAAAGCGCAGCTACGACCTTGCCCGCGAGGGAAAAGCCGTGAAGCTCGAGCCGCGGAAGATCACGGTCCATGAGCTGGAGATCCTGCGGATCGATCTTCCAGAAGTCACATTCCGGGTGCGGTGCTCGAAGGGGTCCTACATCCGTTCACTGTGCCGGGATATCGGCGAGGCGCTCGGCTGCGGAGCCTGCATGAGCGGTCTGCTTCGCACGCGCGTCGGCGGCTTCGGCATCGCGGAAGCCCGTACGCTCGGCGAGCTGCAGTCGCTGAAGGATGCGGGCCGGCTCGCGGAGGCCGTGATCCGTCCGGAGGATCTGTTTCCGGAGCTGCCTGAGCGCACGGTGTCTGCGGAGGCGGAGAAGCTGCTCGCGAACGGAAATAAGCTTCCGGCGGAGGCATTGACCTCCGTCCTGCCGACGTCGGCACGCTCCGCGGCGGGACCGGAGCGGTCCGGACCGCTTCCCGACGGACAGCTCGTCCGTGTCTATGCGCCGGACGGAACGTTCCGCGCCCTGTACCGATATGAAGAAAACGCGCGCGTATTCCGCGCGGCGAAGATGTTTTAAAGGAACGACATGAGGATACTCACTGGAAAAGATATCTGGGTCACGGAAGACTGCGCGGTGATGCTCGGAAAGTTCGACGGCATGCACCGCGGACACCGCACACTGCTGGATGAGGTCCTGCGCCGGAAGGCGGACGGTCTCGCCGCGCTGGTGTTCACGTTTTCGGTGCCGCCGAGGGAACTGATCGACGGAGATCACGGCGCCCGCCTGATGACGCAGGAGGAAAAGCGGGAGTATTTTGACGACGCGGGCGTGGATTACCTCGTGGAGTTCACGTTCGACTACGCCTCCCGGCATATGAGCGCCGAGGATTTCGTGCGTGATGTGCTGGTCCGTGATCTGCGTGCGAAAGCCGTGGTGGTCGGCGAAGACTTCGGCTTCGGATATCAGAGATCGGGCAATGCCGCCCTGCTCGCACAGATGAGCGAAGAGTGCGGTTACGAGCTCTGCGTAAAACCGAAGCTGAAGGATGAGGACGGCGTCGTGATCAGCAGTACGCGTATCCTGGAGGCTGTGAAAGCGGGCGATCTGGAGACCGCGGAGCGCCTGCTCGGACGACCGTTCTCGTATATAGGGACCGTCGTGCACGGCGAGGGCATGGGCACGGCGTTCGGGTTCCCGACGGTCAATGTCCCGATCCCTGCCGGCAAGATCAGCCCGCCCCGCGGAGTCTACGCGAGCCGTGTGCGCGTCGGCGACAGCGTGTACCCGGGCGCGACAGACATCGGCGTGAAGCCGACGATCGCGGGCGAGCACCGCGAGAGTACCGAGACGT